>NZ_SCOG01000001.1:0-572392 GCF_005502545.1 Microbacterium sp. Beta | reverse complement strand
GGGGGTGGGTCATGGGGTCTCCGAGATGGTGCGGATCTGCGGGATGAGGCTCTCGGCGAGTTCGGCCGTGGAATCGGCCGACCGTGAGCCGTAGAGCAGGATGTAGTCGGCGCCGGCCTGCGTGCCGATGGCGTAGGTGACGTTGGCGTTCGACTCCGCGCTACCCGGCTTGTAGACGTCCCAGTCGAGCCCGCCGATGCGCACCGTGTCGGTCGGCGCGATGCCGTTCAAGCGCTGCGGAGCCCAGGACGAATCCGCGTCGAAGGCCTGGTCCACCTTGATGAACCCGCGCTCCTTGTCCGACTTGGGGGCGAGCGTGACCTCCCAGACGACGGTCGCGCCACCCTGCATCTCGGCCCCGTTCGCGCGCCAGAAGTCGCCGAGTTCCGGGATGAGGACGGGGCGGTCCATCGAGGACTCCACCCCCTCGGCCACCGCGGCGACGTCGAGGGGCTTCTGCTCGACGGGTGCGCCGCGGGGAACCGCGAAGATGATGACGGCGACCACGGCGAGTGTCACGAGAAGCGCTGCGACCAGGTTCCGCACCGTCTGGCTCGATCGGTACGCCTTGCTCGACGCCGCCTTCCTGGCGGCGGTCTCGTCGGGTGTCTCCGGACGGCCGAGCTCGGCGATGATGGGGGGCTGCTTGCTCATGACTCTCCGGCGTCGTCGGCATCGGAAGCCGCGGCACGAGCAGCGTCAAGACGCCGCTTCGCTCCCAACAGCCACTCCTCGCAGCGTGCGGCCAGCGCCTCTCCGCGCTCCCACAGCGCGAGCGAATGCTCGAGTGTGGGGGAGCCTTGCTCGAGCTCTGCGACCACCTTGACGAGTTCGTCACGGGCCGCCTCGAACGACAGCGTGTCCACGGGGGTGTCGTTCAGGGCGCTCACTCCTCCATCTTACGTCGATCGATGCCGACGCTCTGCTCAGTCCCCTTCGGGGATCTCGCCCTCGGAGCGGGCTGCCAGCGATCCACGATCCAGCGTGATCGTGAGGCCGCTCCCGGCGGGAGCGTCGGTGGCATCGCGGAGGATCACACCACCGTCGAGGTGGGCGATCGCGTAGCCGCGAGCCAGGGTCGCCGCGGGGGAGAGGGCTCGCAGGGATGCGCGGAGTTCTCCCGTGCGGCGCCCGGCGTCGTCGAGCTGTCGGTTCACGGCGTCCCGTCCACGCCCGAGCAGCAGCCACGTCTCCTGGGCGCGGGCATCGATGATCGGTGCGGGCGAGCGCAGCACCGGTCGCGAGCGCAGCTGCTCCAGCTGGGCGATGTCGTGCGTGAGGCGCTGGGTGAGCCGTGAGGTCGCTCGCGACCGCAGCTGCGCGATGAGGGCTCGCTGCTCTCCCACGTCGGGCACGACGCGCTTCGCGGCATCGGTCGGCGTCGAGGCGCGGAGATCGGCGACGTCATCGAGAAGCGGGTGGTCGTTCTCGTGCCCGATCGCGCTCACCACGGGCGTCGATGCCGCGGCGACCGCACGCACGAGTCTCTCGTCGCTGAAGCCCAACAGCGTCTGCGGGTCGCCGCCGCCGCGGGCGATGATGATCACGTCTACCTCGGGATCAGCGTCGAGCCGAGCGAGCGCGGCGAGGGTGTCCGGGACACAGCGGTCCCCCTGCACGGCGGCGTACTCGGTGCGGAAGCGCACCCGCGGCCAGCGCAGCTCGGCGTTGCGATGCACATCCTTCTCGGCGTCCGAGCGCTCGCCCGTGATGAGGCCGATCACGTGCGGGAGGAAGGGGAGGCGCTTCTTGCGCGAAGGATCGAAGAGCCCCTCCTGCCGCAGCTGCACGCGGAGCTTCTCGAGGCGTTCCAGCTGATCGCCGAGCCCGACGTGCTTCATCGCGGAGACGGCGAAGCTGAAGTCGCCCGCCTTGACGAAGTAGTCGGCCTTGACCGCGGCGACCACATGGTCGCCGACGCCGATGTCGGACGGGATGCGCGCACGCACGCTCGACCACACGCGGATGGAGATCTGCGCGTCGGACCTGGTGTCCTTCAGGCGCGCGAACACGTTGCCGGCTCGCACGTTCCACGAGGTGATCTCGCCTTCGACCCAGACCGTGTTCCACCGCGCGATGAAGTCGCGGATCGTCGCGTTGAGGCGGGTGACGGAGGTGGGGGCGTCTGCGGTGGAATCGCGGGGTGCGACCGAGTCGGCCGGCGGCGTCTCGCCCTGGCCCGTCGTCGCTTCGAAGACTGTCATCCGCTCCCGTTCCCTGCCCTCGAACCTCCCCGGCCGCGCACAGCTGCGCGACGGTAGAATTCAAGGGTGACTTCGACTGCCGTTCATCTCCCCGTGCCCCGCCTCCCACGAGTGCGTGCGGCGGCCGGGCGGCTTCAGGATAACCCGGTGGCCGGACACAAGCGTGTTCTGCTCGCCGCCCCGCGCGGTTACTGTGCGGGTGTCGACCGCGCGGTCGTCGCGGTGGAGAAGGCTCTCGAACGCTACGGCGCCCCCGTCTACGTGCGCAAGCAGATCGTGCACAACATCCACGTCGTCACCGAGCTCGAGGAGAAGGGTGCGATCTTCGTCGAAGAGGTCGACGAGGTCCCCGAGGGTGCGCACATCGTCTTCAGCGCCCATGGTGTCTCACCCGCGGTCGTGAACGCGGCCTCCGATCGGGGACTCCACGCGATCGATGCCACCTGTCCTCTGGTCACCAAGGTGCACCGCGAGGCCGTGCGCTTCGCGCGCGACGACTTCGAGATCCTGCTCATCGGTCACGACGGGCACGAAGAGGTGGAGGGCACGGCCGGAGAGGCGCCGGACCACGTGACCGTCGTGAACTCTCCCGAAGAAGCCGACACCGTCGTGGTGAAGGATCCGAACAAGGTCGTCTGGCTGTCGCAGACCACGCTGTCGGTGGACGAGACGATGGAGACGGTCAACCGGTTGCGCACGCGATTCCCCGAACTGCAGAATCCGCCGTCGGACGACATCTGCTACGCCACGCAGAACCGTCAGGTCGCGATCAAGAAGGTCGCCGCCGGGGCAGACCTCGTGATCGTGGTCGGTTCGTCGAACTCGTCCAACAGCGTGCGTCTGGTCGAGGTCGCCCTCGAGTACGGAGCGAAGGCCGCTTACCGCGTCGACTATGCCGAGGAGATCCAGCAGGAGTGGCTCGACGGCGTCGAGACGGTCGGTGTGACCAGCGGCGCATCCGTGCCCGAGGTTCTGGTCCGCGAGGTGCTCGATGCGATCGGCGACGCCGGCTACCGCGATGTCGAAGAGGTGAAGACCGCTGAGGAGGATCTGATGTTCTCCCTGCCCAAGGAACTGCGTCAGGACGCTGCAGGTCAGCGGGACGCCCGGGCTCTCGGCGGTCGTGCATCCGGAGGAGGCGCGTAGCGTTGAGCGCCGCGGAGGCGGAGCCCACCCTCATCGGGTCGGTGCAACGCGCGCTGCGACTGGTCGACATCGTCGCGAACTCCCCCCCGCCCGCTTCCGCCGAAGATGCTCGCGGCGATCACCGGACTGACGCCGGGGACGACCTACAACCTGGTGCGCACGCTCGTGCATGAGGGGTATCTGTCGTCGGAGCCGGACGGCGTGGTGCTCGGCAGTCGGTTTCCGTCGTTCCAGCAGCAGATCGGCTCCAGGGGCGTCTTCCTCGCTCGAGTGCGCGCGGCGCTGCGCGAGGTGACCGAGGAGGTGGGAGCCACGGCCTACCTCTCGCGCTTCGACGACGGGGAGATGCATCTGGTCGACATCGTCGACGCGGTCCGGAACCCTCGGATCGAGCTCTGGGTGGGGCTGCAGTCCAGCGCCCACGCGACTGCGCTGGGCAAGCAGATCCTCGCCGACCTCTCGGAGGAGGATCGCCTCGACTACCTGTCCCGCCATCGGCTGCCCGAGCTCACCCCGCGCACGATCACCGATCGCAGGACGTTGCTCACACAGCTGGAGCGCTCGCCGGGGTGGGCTGTCGACCACGAGGAGTACGCCATCGGTGCGACCTGCCTCGCTGTGCCCGTCATCGCCCCTGGCGTCACCGCGTCGCTCGCGATCTCGCTGAACGCCGAGCGCGATGTGGTCGACAGGGAGCTGGTGTCGAAGCTGCAGGTCGCCGCGAGGCGCCTCTCGCTGCAACTCGGCGCGGATGCTCTGGACAGCGGGTCATCCGACGAGGATTTCACTATCTGAAGTCAGACCCCTGGCGCGGCGGCATGCGTTTTCCTACTATGGGGGGAGTAGCGGCATACAAGAGCGCTACCGACCGCCTCGAGCGTCCCCAGCGCTGGCGGTCGACCTGGATGAGAAGCGTCCCCAGCGCTTCACGTCCGCGGCCCCGAGAAGTCCCCACTTCTCCGGGGCCGCTATCGTTTTCGGCACGCAGTTGCTGGGAGGCGGCATGAGGGTATGCCGTTAGCATGGCGAGATGAGCGATCAGCGGCCCCAGTACGGAGAACTCGCGACCCCGGAGGAGCAGCGACGGGCCGCGGGTCTGCCTCCGATCGATGAGCCTGTGATCGCTTCAGCCGCTGCAGCGTCACCACCGCCGGCCGTGCCGGGAGCGGTCGCGGCGTCGAGCCCCTCGAACGGTTCCCCCGCGAAGCGGGCGTATCCGCTCGATCGTTTCGCCACGATCGCCATGCTGGCGTACGGACTGATCAACGTCGTCGTCACCGGGCTGTCGTACCTGGACCTGCCGAGCGTCATGAACCAGACGATGAAGATCATCGGCATCGAAGGCGAGTTCACGAACTTCGCGTCCGCGAGGACCTGGGGCACGATCGCCGCGATCCTGCTCGCCGTCGGGTGGTCGGTCACCGCCGCGCTCTCGATCCGTCGCCTCCGCCGTGGACGTGTGACGTGGTGGGTTCCGATCGTCGGGGCCATCGTGACCATGGGTGTGGTGTCGGTCTGCATCGCCGTGCCGATGATGGGCGATCCGGCGTTCATCGCGCACCTCGAGCAGATGACGCGTCCCTGAGGACGTTCCGTGAGGTCTGCGCGGGCGCAGCTCCCACGGAGAACGAGAAGGGGCCCGGCAGGATGCCGGGCCCCTTCTGTGTCTCGCGACCGATCAGCTCTTGGACTGGCCGTACGAGCCGAGCTGGCGGGTCGACTCGACCACGCGGGCGGCCATGGCCGACTCGGCGATCTTGCCCCAGGCACGCGGGTCGTACTGCTTCTTGTTGCCGACCTCGCCGTCGACCTTCAGCACGCCGTCGTAGTTCTTGAACATGTAGTCGGCGATGGCACGCGTGTAGGCGTACTGGGTGTCGGTGTCGATGTTCATCTTGATGACGCCGTTGGCGACCGCGAGGGCGATCTCCTCATCGGTCGAGCCCGAGCCACCGTGGAACACGAGGTCGAGCGGCT
Source organism: Microbacterium sp. Beta (assembly GCF_005502545.1). NCBI lineage: Bacteria > Bacillati > Actinomycetota > Actinomycetes > Micrococcales > Microbacteriaceae > Microbacterium > Microbacterium sp. Beta. Next base: position 567,065 of record NZ_SCOG01000001.1, on the reverse strand, counting down.
TGGGGCCGGTGTTGTACTTCGCGGCGACCTCCGCCTGGATCTCGCCGAGCAGCTCGGGACGCAGCTTCACTCCACCGGGCTTGTAGACACCGTGGACGTTGCCGAAGGTGAGGGCCGCGATGTAACGCCCCTGCTCACCGAGACCCAGCGCCTGCACAGCCTGGTCGACGTCGGCGAAGGTCGTGTAGAGAGCTTCGTTCGACCCCTCATGCTGTACGCCGTCCTCCTCGCCGCCGACGACGCCGATCTCGACCTCGAGGATGGCGTTGATGGCCTTCATGCGGGGGAGCAGATCCTTCGCGATCTCGATGTTCTCCGCGAGGGGAACAGCGGAGCCGTCCCACATGTGGGACTGGAAGATCGGGTTGCGACCGGCCTTGACCTCTTCCTCCGAAGCGGCGATCAGCGGCTCGACGAAGCCCGCGAGTGCGTCCTTCGGGCAGTGGTCGGTGTGGAGGGCGACGGTGATCGGGTAGTTCTTGGCGACCTCGGTGGCGAAGCGCGCGAATGCGAGAGCGCCCGTGGCGCGAGCCTTCACCGTGTGGCCGGCGAAGTAGTCGGCGCCACCGGTGGTGACCTGGATGATGCCGTCGGAGCCGGCCTCGGTCAGGCCCTGGAGGACGGAGTTGATCGTCTGCGAGCTGGAGACGTTGAATGCGGGGTACGCGAAGCCGCCGGCCTTCGCGCGGTCGAGCATTTCGGCGTACTGATCCGGGGTGGCGACGGGCATGAGAACTCCTGCGATAGGGGAAGCCGGGACAGCTGCCACTCTATCGGGGCGCACGCGCCGATACCGCAGTCGCCGCCGGGGGCGAGCACGTTCGCTTCTGCGTAGCTGTTAAGAACAGCGATTCCTTCGGCGGATCGTGCCGGAAAAGCGGCGGATTCGGAGCGCACGATGGCTAGGCTGACCGCATGGTGAGTCTTACTGCTGATCTGAGCCCGCTTCGTCCCGACCGCAACCTGGCGATGGAGTTGGTGCGATCGACGGAGGCTGCGGCCATCCGCGCTGTGCCGTTCATCGGTCGCGGCGCGAAGGAAGCTGCGGACGGCGCGGCTGTCGACGCCATGCGGGCCTTCCTCGGCACGGTCGACTTCCAGGGACGGGTCGTCATCGGTGAGGGCGAGAAGGACAACGCCCCGATGCTCTTCAACGGCGAGATCGTCGGAACCGGCCGAGGGCCGCTGTGCGACATCGCCGTCGACCCCATCGACGGGACCTCGCTGACCGCTGCCGGTCGACAGAACGCCCTGTCGGTGATCGCCGTCTCGGACCGCGGCACCATGCTCGACGCCTCGAGCGTCTTCTATATGGACAAGCTCGTGACGGGGCCCGCCGGCGTCGGTGTCGTCGATATCCGCTTGCCCATCGGGGAGAACATCCGCAAGCTGGCCGGCGCTCTCGACAAGCCCGTCGACGAGATCGTCGTCTCGGTGCTGAACCGTCCGCGTCATGAGCAGCTCATCCAGGAGATCCGCGATGCCGGCGCCGGCACCCGTCTGATGAGTGACGGAGACGTCGCCGGCGGCATCAATGCGGCACGCCACGACGCCCGCACCGACATGTGCGTCGGCATCGGAGGCAGCCCCGAGGGCATCGTCACGGCTTGTGCGATCAAGGCGCTCGGCGGCCACATCCAGGGTCGGCTCTGGCCGCGTGACGACGACGAGCGCCAGCGCGGCATCGACGCGGGGCTCGACATGGACAAGGTGTACGAGGCCGACGATCTGGTGCAGGGCAACAACACGATCTTCGTCGCGACCGGTGTCACCGATGGCCAGCTCGTCGCGGGTGTCCGGCGCGAGCGCGGCTATGTGTACACCGAGAGCGTCGTGCTCAGAGGCGCCTCGGGGACGCTCCGTCGCATCGCGTCCGAGCACCTCGTCTCGAAGTGGCTCTGACGCTTCTCGTGTTCGCCGTCGTGTGATCGTCGGCGCTGAGGCTGTCGGCATCGTTATCGAGCCGGTATCGCCTCACACCCCGACGATCCACGGTTCGCCGGGCCCCCGTGTCACAATTGTCACTGGGTTTGTCGCCGTCGACGGAGCCGCCAGGCACCGCAGGCACAGGAGGGCGAACAGATGACAACGCAGCACACGAGCGGTTCGAAAGCCGCCGCGACCAGGATCGTCACGACGAACACAGGGCGCATCCTCCGGGTGAGCGCGGACGCGGAATCCGCTCCGAAGCCCCCGACCGTGGCCCCCGTCGCACCGGCAGTAGACCCGGCCCGACGTGCGGATGTTCTCTTCCGCGTCCGGCGCGATGAGGGGCACGAGCTCAGCGCATGGTGGATGATCGGCGCGTTCCTGGCAACCAGCGGTCTGGTGATCCTGCTGCTCAGCGGCGTTCCCGGTATCGCCTGATCACGGCGCCCTCTTGCTCGGTGAGCGCTGGATCAGCGTTCTTCTTCGAGTCTGATCCGCACGTCGCCCACGTCTGCGCGGAGCACCGACTCGTCGCGCGCCGCGTCAGCCACCGCGTCGCCTGACTCCGGTTCGTGGGTGCTCTCCTCAGAGGCGATCAGCTCCGGTGCCGTGAATCGTCTGGCCGCCCCTGTCGTCACCGCGGGGGCTGTCGAGAGCGCCGACGCGTCGACCCCGGGGAATTGGCGAGCGGTCACGAGCACGCGTGTCTCGAGCGAACCGGCGAACCGGTTGTAGCTGTCGACGGTGCGCTCCAGGGCGCGGCGCAGATCGTCGGCGTGTCCGGCCAGGGTTCCCAGCCGGTCGAACAACTGTGTGCCGAGCGCGAGCAATGTGCGAGCCTCGGTCGAGACCTCCTGCTGTGTCCAGGTGAACGCCACGGTCTTGAGCACGGCCCAGAGGTTGACGGGGGAGGCGAGCGCGACTCGTCGGCCGAATGCGTAGTCGAGCAGCGTCGGGTCTTCGTCGATCGCGGCGGCCAGCAGCGATTCGCTCGGCAGGAAGCAGATCACGAACTCGGGGCTCGCATCGAGCCCCGCCCAATAGGCCTTCTTCGCCAGGGCGTCGATGTGCGCTCGGACTGCTTTCACGTGCTTCTGCATCAATGCTCGACGCTGAGGCTCCTGGGCGTCGCCGCCCGGAAGCGCAGATGCCTCGAGGTACGCGTCGAGCGGCACTTTGGCGTCGACCGCGATCGAGCTGCCACCCGCGAGCCGGATCACCATGTCGGGACGGCCCTGGCCCCGGTCGCTGGAGATCGTCGCCTGCAGGTCGAAGTCGATGTGTCGGGTGAGGCCCGCGGCTTCGACGACACGGCGGAGCTGCGTCTCGCCCCACACGCCTCTCGTGGCGCTGGAGCGCAGAGCTCCCGCGAGGGACTCGGTGGTCGCCCGGAGCGCTTCATCGGACTCCTGCGCTCGGCGCAGCTGCTCCTCGAGCGTGCCGAATTGAGCGTGCCTCTCCCGCTCGATCGCGGTGACCTTGGTCTGCATCTGCTGCAGACTCTCACGCACGGGGGCGAGCGCGGTGAGCACCGCATTCTGCTGCTGCACCCGCTGCGCCTCGGCGCGCTGCTCGTTTCGCGCGTGCTCGACGGCATCGCGGTACAGGTCGTATTGACGGTCTCGGTCGTCGCGCGCAGCGGCCAGCTCGGCCTGAGCGCGCGCGAGATCGGCGGCGCCTCGGCCGGCGCGCAGGAACCAGCCGACGGCGATGCCCGCAGCGAGTGCGACGAGCAGGAGAACGACAGCCAGAGCATCCATGTGTTCATGATGGGGCCGGCCTCCGACATTCGGAGGTCGCCGCGCACGGAGCGGTCGAGGTGCGGGTCAGGCGACCGCACGCTCCAGTGCGGGTGCGACAGGAGCAACCGGAGCGGTGACCCGCAGACTCAGCGCGTCGGCGAGAGCGAAGACGTCGCCTGCACCGGCTCTGTAGGCGGCGTCGATCACGATCTGGGCACACGCACGGGCATCGGCCAGGGCATCGTGGTGCGAGAACTCCTCGAACCCCGCGGCAGCAGCGGCGACCGGCAGCCGGTACGAGTCGAGCGTGTAGGTCTTGCGGGCGACCTGCAGGCTGCACAGCGACCGGTAGGGCGGGCACAGCTGGCCCGTGGCCTCAGACGCGCGGCGCAGCACATTGAGGTCGAAGCCGGCGTTGTGCGCGACCAGCACATCGGCACCCGCGAAGGCGCACAGGCGGTCGAACTGGTCGACCCAGGTCGCGGCCGACAGCACGTCCTCCGGCTGGATGCCATGGATGCGCACGTTCCACTCCTGGAACTCGTCATGGCCAGGCGGCGGCTGGATCAGCCAACCGGTGGTGGCGACGACCTGGCCGTCGCGGACGCGGACCAGTCCGACCGAGCACGCAGAGGCCGGGCTGGAGTTCGCGGTCTCGAAGTCGATCGCAGTGAAGTCCAGTGGCACATCCCCACCTTCCCCCGGTCCCTCGAAGACGTCTCGGAGACTCGCCGTATGCTGGCGACATGGCTGAGGACATGGCGACGTCGTTCGGAGCGCAGGCGGGAAACTACGAGGTCGGTCGACCTGATTATCCTTTCGAGGCCGTAGCATGGATGCTGGAGCGCATGCCGCACGGCTCACGTCGGATCGCCGATGTCGGTGCCGGCACAGGAAAGCTCACCAGGGTTCTCGCGGAGGCGCCGGACGCCGAGGTCGTCGCCGTCGATCCCGACCCCGTGATGCTCGCGACGCTCCGCGGTGCGGTGCCCGGCGTGCCGACGTTCCAGGGATCGGCCGAGCAACTGCCGCTTCCGGACGCGAGTGTCGATGCCGTCGTGCTGGGGCAGGCATGGCACTGGGTCGATCCGGTGGCCGGCTCAGCCGAGATCGGGCGCGCCGTGCGCGGCGGGGGAGTGCTCGGCCTCATCTGGAACATCCGCGACGACCGTGTCGACTGGGTGCGCAGGCTCACCGAGATCATGCACGGCAGCCACGCCGAGAACATGCTCGCCGAGGGGGACCCGACTGTCTCCGCGCCGTTCAGCGGACTCGAGCAGGAGCGCTGGGAATGGGCCCGCCCCGTGACGCGCGACGTGCTGCACCGGATGGCGGCGTCACGCAGCTACATCATCACCGCTTCGGACGAGGAGAAGGCACGCATCGCGCGCGAGCTCGACGCGCTCTTCGACGAGCTCGACCTGCACGGGGACGCCACGATCGACCTTCCGTACGTCACGCGGGCGTATCGAGCCGTTCGCGACTGAGGTCCGTTGCGCGGCTCTGCGGCTCGGGCCGCTGCGCCGCGTCAGGCGTTCGCGCCGGATCAGGCCGAACGGCCCGGCGTCTGCCTGATCTCGCGCGTTCGCCTGATCTCGCGCCTCGCTCGCACAGCATCCCGCAGGATCGTGCGTTTTCAGCCAGGTAGCCTCGTGCCCCGTGGCTCTCACTATCGGTATCGTCGGTGACTGCAACGTCTGAGTGAGTCCACTTCTATCGCGGGGCAGCACATGACATGCCGCCCCACCAGTGGTTTAGGACGTCGCCCAACTTCGTATCTCGGCCTCCATCGATGGGTCAGCAGCGCCGTGGAGTTCGTATACGGGGGCCGCGGGCGTGCCGCCAATGGTGCAGTACGAGATGGCGTCGCCAACTGCAGATGTGGCGGGTACGATGACCAGCCACGGTGGGTCGGCTTCGATTGCTTCCACCGTCGCTTGGTCCTTCTTGAACTCCGGCGAGCCGCCGTGGTCTTGCGTGGTCTTTTCGACGCAGAGATCGACGAGTAGTGAGTCCGTGAACTCCGCCTCAGCAGCCGGAGCTGACGTCGGGGAAGAGGTGGGGGCCGCGGTCGCGGCGGAGTCGTTGGTGGCCGACTCGACCGGTGCCGGAGAATCGTTGGGTCCGGTCGCAGTACAGCCGGTCAGGGCGACGAGGGCGAAAATCGCCGCGAGGCCGATTCGTGTGCGCATGTTCGAATGCTACTGAGCTTGAGGTGAATGGCATGAGTGGCCACGCTGGAAAGGGCACCCGATAAGCTGTCCCTGCCATGCCAAACTTATCCATAGGAATCGTCGGCCTGCCCAACGTCGGCAAGTCCACCCTCTTCAACGCACTCACCAAGAACGACGTGCTCGCGGCGAACTACCCGTTCGCGACGATCGAGCCCAACGTCGGCGTGGTGAACCTGCCCGATCCTCGCCTCGACAAGCTCGCGGAGATCTTCGGCAGCGAGCGCATCCTGCCCGCAGCGGTGTCGTTCGTCGACATCGCCGGCATCGTGCGTGGGGCGAGCGAGGGTGAGGGTCTGGGCAACAAGTTCCTCGCGAACATCCGTGAGGCCGACGCCATCGCTCAGGTCGTGCGCGGTTTCGCCGACGACGATGTCGTCCACGTCGACGGCACGGTTAACCCTGCATCCGACATGGAGACCATCAACGCGGAACTCATGCTCGCCGACCTCGAGACCGTCGACAAGGCGATCGCACGGTACGAGAAGGAAGTGCGCGGCAAGAAGATCGAGCCCATCGTGCTCGAGACCGCGAAGGCGGCGAAGGATGCTCTCGAGCGCGGTGTGCTGCTGTCGGTCGCCGGCATCGACCTGACGCCGATCCGCGAGCTGGGTCTGCTCACCGCGAAGCCCGTCATCTTCGTCTTCAACGTCGACGAGTCCGTGCTGACCGACGACGCGCGCAAGGCGGAGCTCGCCGCCCTCGTCGCCCCGGCGAAGGCCATCTTCCTCGACGCGAAGATCGAGTCCGAGCTCATCGACCTCGACCCGGAAGACGCAGCCGAGCTCCTCGCCTCGACCGGCCAGGACGAGTCCGGTCTCGACCAGCTCGCCCGCATCGGCTTCGACACGCTCGGCCTGCAGACGTACCTGACCGCCGGTCCGAAGGAAGCCCGCGCCTGGACCATCCCCAAGGGATCGAAGGCGCCACAGGCTGCGGGCGTCATCCACACCGACTTCGAGAAAGGCTTCATCAAGGCCGAGATCGTCTCGTTCGACGATCTGGTCGAGACGGGCTCCGTCGTCGAGGCCCGCGCCAAGGGCAAGGCCCGCCTCGAGGGCAAGGACTACGTCATGCAGGACGGCGACGTCGTGGAGTTCCGCTTCAACAACTGAGTTCGGCGGGGAAGCTCCGGACACCTGTCACTGCGCACGCGAATCCGTGCTCGTCCGCACCGTCACGATAGCGTCGTGGACGAGGACGAGAGGACGACAGATGCCCACGTACCAGTACTTTCCCGCCCGATACGAGGGCCCCATCAGGACTCTCCTCCTGGATGCGAACGTGACGGCGCACCTGGATACCATCGCGCGTAAGGGCACGGAGTACGCCGACGGAGTGGTGAATCGACGCATGGCGGATCTTGTCCGCCGTCTCGATGCTGACGCACGGGTCCTGCCCGGCCTCGGTGCAGGCGAGGGGGTCATGCGGCGGGCGGGACTGCAAGACGTGTCGAACTACCGGCGCCGGAGCGAGAACGCGCAGGAGCTGCTCGCCGGTGACCGCTCGCGGATCACAGCGTGGCTCGAAGGTGAGGCTCTACCCGACCCTCGTGTTCCCGGGGACGCTGAACATCCGAGCGAGATAGGCACAGAGGAGTTCGAGATCGTTCGAGAGAACCTCCTCATTCCGTCCTACGCCGTGATGCTGAAGGCATATCAGTTGTACTTGCAGGGGAGGAGTCCCGAGTCCGGGTTCCGTGTCCTCGCCGGGTTCGCCGAGGAGCTGTTCGCCCGTGGCTCACGCGAGATGTTGCTGGGCGCGCTGCTGCTGGCAGGCAATCACACGGGGCGTGAGATGGCGTTGAACATCATGAAGCTGCGCGAGCAGAAGGACCTCGCCTCAACGCTCGACGCACTGTGGAACACGAGCTTTGACCTGACGCATTCGCGAGTCGCGACGATGCCCTCTCTCCCCGAGTTCCGCGGCGCGTTCGAGGTTCCATGCGTCTTCGTCACTGATGACCGGCACCTGGGAAGGTTCCTGCAGATCCTCCAGCCGGCGGGGGCGATGTCCATGAAACGTGGCGGTGGCATCACCGGCGATCACGCCTATCTCAAGCGTGTCCTGCAGGACGGCATGCTTGCGAAGGTCGTCGAGATCGTCGAAGCAGGCAACGATCGGGCGTTGAACGAGACGACCGACGTCGAGGATATGGCGCGCATTCGCCGCTACCGAGCGCGCGCGTATGCCGATCAGTTGCAGGGATGGCTCGCCGAGCGTCTCGACGGCTGACGCGTCCGTGCACCACCCGCACGGGTGACAGGATTGACGGATGACCGCAACTCTCGTGGCACAAGGGCTGGCCGGCGGCTACGGCCACCGCACCCTCTTCGACTCGCTCGATCTGACCGTCGCGGCAGGCGACGTGGTCGGCCTCGTCGGGGTCAACGGGGCAGGGAAATCGACCCTCCTGAAGCTGCTGGCCGGCGTCGATGAACCGCAGGCCGGGACGATCCGTCTCTCACCTTCAGATGCCTTCGTCGGCTGGCTTCCGCAGGAGCACGAGCGCGTCCCCGGCGAGAGTGTCGCCGAGTACATCGGTCGCCGTACGGGATGCGCAGCGGCGACCAGGGACATGGATGCCGCTGCCGCTGCTCTCGGCGACCCGAACCTCGCGCCTCCGGGCACGGACCCCGCTGACACCTACTCGGTCGCGCTGGATCGCTGGCTGGCGAGCGGTGCCGCCGACCTCGACGAGCGGCTTCCGGCGGTGCTTGCCGAGCTCGGACTCGACCTCGGCGATGATCGCGCCGACACGATGATGACGTCGCTGTCGGGTGGGCAGGCTGCGCGGGTCGGACTCGCCGCCCTGCTGCTCTCGCGCTTCGACATCGCGCTGTTGGACGAGCCGACGAACGACCTCGACCTCGACGGCATCGAGCGACTCGAAGCGTTCGTGCAGGGGCTCCGTGGCGGTGCCGTGGTGGTCAGCCATGACCGCGAGTTCCTGGCGCGGTGTGTGACCCGCGTGCTGGAACTCGACCTGGCGCAGGGCAGCAACAGGGTGTTCGGGGGCGGGTACGACTCGTACCTGGAGGAGCGGGCCACGCTCCGTCGACACGCGCGCGAGAAGTACGACGAGTTCGCCGACAAGAAGGCCGACCTCGTCTCCCGTGCGCGAACTCAGCGCGAGTGGTCGAGCCAAGGTGTGCGCAATGCGATGAAGAAGGCGCCAGACAACGACAAGATCAAGCGCAAAGCCTCGGCCGAGTCGAGCGAGAAGCAGGCGCAGAAGGTGCGCCAGATGGAGAGCAGGATCGCTAGGCTCGAAGAAGTCGACGAGCCGCGCAAGGAGTGGCAGCTCGAGTTCACGATCGGCTCGGCGCCGCGCTCCAGCTCCGTCGTCTCGACGCTGAGTTCCGCAGTGTTCCGACAGGGGACGTTCCAACTCGGCCCGGTGTCGCTGCAGGTCAACGCGGGGGAGCGGATCGGCATCACCGGCCCCAACGGTGCGGGCAAGTCGACGCTCCTTCGCGGGCTGCTCGGACGTCAGCTTCCCGACGAGGGGACGGCGAGCCTCGGCGCGAGCGTGCAGATCGGTGAGATCGACCAAGCCCGTGCGCAACTGACCGGCTCGCAACCGCTCGCGACGGCGTTCGAGGCTCTGGTCCCCGAGATGGCTTCGGGCGAGATCCGCACCCTCCTTGCGAAGTTCGGGCTCAAGGCCGACCACGTCACCCGTGCGGTCGACGAACTCTCGCCCGGAGAGCGCACCCGCGCAGGACTCGCGCTGCTCCAGGCCCGTGGCATCAACCTCCTCGTCCTGGATGAGCCGACGAACCACCTCGACCTGCCCGCGATCGATCAGCTCGAACAGGCCCTCGAGTCGTATGAAGGAACCCTGCTGCTCGTGACCCACGACCGGCGGATGCTCGCGACCGTGAAGACCGACCGCCACTGGAGAGTGGAGGCGGGGCAGGTGGTCGAGGCGTGACGACCTTCGTCATCGAGACCGTCCCCCATGAGCGTCTGACCGAGGATGACGTGGCGCGGCTGCGGGAACTGTTCGAAGTCACTGCTTCGTGATCCGGACACGGGCAGCGGCGGCAGCCGTGCTCCGCTACGTTTCTAACATCGGCACGCGCGCCCGGGTGCCGATGCGCTGCCTCAGAACCCCCCCGCAGGGATTTAGCCTCGAACGGGACAAGTTTCGGTACTGTCATCCGGATGGCACTTTTTAGGAGCATGAAACGAGATGGCGATCGACCCGCGGTTGGACCGGGCGGGCTTCACATCCGGCCAGGCGTGGATGTCCTTGCCCGTGAAGATGATGAGGAAGTCGCTCCCGACGGGGGTGGGATGAGTGCGGCTGCGGACGACCCAATGCTCCTCCTGCCGCACCGTCGTCCCGAATCGCTCGGCGGCACAAGCAAGCACCCAATGTGGTCAATCGAACGGGATGAGTTGCTGCCTCATCGTTTGAGAAGCCGATCAGACACTGCGGCCCACGAGACGATTCTGCCGGTGCAGCGCACGACGCTCGGCGACTTTACGTCACGAGTGCATGGCACTGCTGCTGATTGGGAACTGACGCATGAGTGATCTGATGGTTGCCAGCGCTCTCACCGAGCTGCGCAGATTGGTGCTCACCGATGCATCGGCGGAACCCGCGCAGATGTCGCTCCAGCTGAGAACCCTTCAGCGACGCGGGCTCTCTAAGCTGGATTTGGTAGTCCAGCTTGAGCGCATCCGTGCCCGGAACGATGCGCAGAATGAAGATGAACAGACGGAAGAGAATGCGATCTTAGCGCTTGAGTTGGTAGAGGGCGCGTCTCATCTAGGTTTGTCATGGGATGCCGTTCAAACGGCGGTCGCCTGGGTTCCGCTTGCCGTCAAATTTTCTCAACTACAGGCCGGGGCGGTCCATGCGCTGTCCGCGAGCGACCTCCTCCCCTCGAGACCCGTCATGCGAGCAGGTGTCGTGCACCAGGGGCTTGTTAATCGGCAGTGGGAGTTGCTGGTTAAACGCGAATACAAGCCAACTACCGCTGACTTCTTTCGGGCGCCGAAAGCAGGGCTGACGACACGGCCCGCGGCCTTGCTTTCGCCGGGGGATCGCCTCGTCTACGAGGGGCTCGCGGAGGCTGTTGCAATTGCTTCGTCGACGGTTTTACCCCCTCACGTAGTCTGGCCGCGGGGAAGAGACACATCGGGCACTCATTCTGATTTCGTGAATGCACCGCAAGCCTGGGATTCAGAATTCGTGATCCGGACTGATATCTCAAACTTCTATGAGTCTGTCGACCATGCCTATTTGAGCGTGGTGATCGGCAATCACCTTGGTCTGCGTGGTGCCTTTCCCATCGCGCTAGAAGCCTTTCTCAATTCTGTCATGCGGTCTGAGGTCGGTCTGCCTCAGGGGCCGTTGGGAAGCGATGTTCTGGCTAGTGCGTACCTCGTGGACATCGACCAGGAATTGGTCCGTCGAAATTGGCCCATCGCGAGGTACGCCGACGACATCCTCATCGGTGCGAGTTCGATCGAGCAGGCTCGGGCTCGCCTCCGCGATCTCGAAGGCCTTCTCCGCGAGCGCGGGCTCAGCCTTGCCAACGAGAAGACCCGGATTCTGCGAACTTCGACCTATCGCGGGGCTCTCGACTCGGAAGAGTCACGTCGTTTACGCGAGAAGGTTCACAAGGAGGTCGCTAGGTGGTTTGACGAGCATCCCGACCCTCGATACGAAGGCATCGTCGACGCTATGGAACTCCCGGAGCAGTTGCAATGGGATGTCCTTTACCATCAGTCGGTCTCTTGGGAAGAAGTGCTTGCCGAGATTAGCGACCGCACGCTTCCGCCATGGATTAGAGCGTATGAACGCGTTTACTCGGCCGAAGCACGACGACTCGCTGGAGGGGGCTACCCGGACGCCCCCGAGGCTCTCTCTGCCGGCGATCTGAAAGAGTGTTTTCTCTTCATGAGCACTGATGTCGGGCGGATTGATTTGCATGACACCCATGCCGTTATCGACTGGCATCCGACGCTTGTGCGCGATGTGTCTGCGTACCTTAGAGCGCGTGCTGCAGTTGAGGCTGAGACTGAGGCGGTTGCCGAGTTCTTGATTCAGCGCCTTGGCCGCGAGCATGGCAACGACCTGGAAATGGCTTGGTTGCTCGCACCAGCCGTAGAGAACCAGAGGCTTGCTCGACTCCTCAAGATCGCATTAAAAGCCGCCGTGGCCGCCATAGATAGGCCGCTTACGGCCGCCACGGCATTCAGAGCGCTGGATAACATCGGCGTTTTTGCTGACGGCTCAGACTCTGCCGTGCTCGAGAGGTTTACGCCTGCTCTCGGTATGGAAGTCGTCTTGTCCAGGAATCGGTACAACCCGGACTCAGGACCTCGTCCCATCGAGGAAGCTCCCAATCCCAGTTAGCCCGTCGACGGCCGGGTCGGGATACGCTGGAGCACGGCGGCTCCGGTCGCGGTCCGGTCGCTGGTGTCCGCCGTGGGCGTTCCGCCTGAGTTCCTGACCCTGACGGCACGAGGAGATTGACGCCGATGACCGAGACCCAGATCTTCGAGCCCGACGGCCGCGCCATCCCCTTCGTCGACGAGGGAGACGGACCCGTCAAGCTGGTCCTGATCCAGGAGCGCGACGTGGCGGCGGATGTGCTCGGCGTCGTGGCGCACTACCTTGCGGAGGAAGCGGGCTTCCATGTGCTGCGGATCGGCCACCGTGCCGAGGGTAAGCACGACGAGGCGACGCTGGCTGCGCGGGTTGACGACGCGCTCGCCGTGATCGACCACGTGGGCCTCGGAGACACCTGGATCGGCGGACACGGCTTCGGCGGTACGGTGGCGCGTGCTTTCGCCGTCGCCCACGCCGACCGCGTGAACGGCCTGGCCCTGTTGGCCGTCGAAGACGACGCGACGCCGCTCGCGCCGGTGATGCCCGTTCTCATCATCCAGGGCAGCAAGGACATCGAGACGCCTCCGGCGAACGGCGAGCAGCTGCAGTCCACGGCGCCCGAGCGCGCGAGCGTGAAGACCATCGAAGGTGGCGACCACATGTTCCCGATGACCTTCCCCATCGAGACGGCCGTCGTGATCGAGGAGTACCTCGACTGGGACTGAGCGACCCGTTCGTCTACCGGCCCTGTCGCTTCTTGTAGGGCTTCGGCTGGCCCTTCACCGCGGGCGCACGCCCCTTGCCCTTCGACGCCTTGGCTTTGCCTCCGGCGGGGGCAGGGGCGCTGCGAACCGGCTCCGGCGCAGCCGCGACCTCGGCACGCGCCTCCACGAGCAGCAGCTCGCCCACGGAAGTGAGCCGCGTCGGACCTTCGCGGTGCACGATGGGGTGGCCCACCTCGGCTTCGAGCTTGTCGATCGAGGTGTAGAGCGAAGCCAGCGGAATCCCGAGTTTGTCCGCCGCGCGCGGAAAATGGAGTTCATCCGCCAGGACGACGAAGCGGCGGAGCAGGGAGATCTTCACGGGAGCCTTTCGATGATCCGCACGGGCTTGCGGACTGCTTCCAGGGTACGTGGTGTCGTTCAGAGGTCGCTGTAGTCGTTCGCGGGGACCTGGATCTGCTTCACCGTGTCGCCGTCGAACCAGAAGAGCGTGTAGATGATGCCGGTGGAGCCAGGGTGGCTGAGCGACTCGGTCCCTGGCGCTTCGCGTCCTCCCAGGCCGAGGAACTCGGCGGTGGCGGGATCCTCGGCGTCGTCGAGCGCCCAGGCGCCCGCATCGAGCAGCTCGGCACGCGTGGATCCCACGGAGAGACCCTCTTCGGTGGTGATCGGAACACCGCCGACCGATGCTCCGGTGATCGCCGCGGATGCGGCGCGTTCGTGCTCGGTGTCGGTGAGCACCCGCAACCCGTCCCATGTGTAGTTCACGAACGAGAAGTCGTACCCGGGGAGGGTCTCCACCTTCTCCGGCTCCGGGAGCTCTCCCGTCGTCTCTTCCAACAGGTCGAGCACCGCGTCGGGACCGTCGAACGCGGCGTCGCGGGTGCCGGTCTCGCCGGTGACGGCGATGCCGTCGAGGGACACGACGATCCGTGGCTCGACCGTGGGGGGCGGAGTCGGAGTCGGAGTCGGGGTCGGCGACGAGGGTGCAGAACTGGGCACGGTGGTGGGCTCGGCTGCGGGGCGAGCTGAGGTGCAGCCGGCGAGAAGGAGAGCCGCGCCGGCGAGAGCCAGCGCAGGCAGAAGTGAACGTCGCATGGTCTCACGGTATCGATAGGGGGCGACGACGCAGCAGCGGGCAGGCCGACGGGGTCGAATCGTGATATTCCGGACAGACGGATGCCGCGACCGATTCGGCCGCGGCATCCGGAATCCTTCGGTCAGGCGACCTGTGGGGTGACGGCGAAGGACACGGAGCCTTCGTCGTCCACGCCGGCATCGAGGATCTTGTCGTCGAGAGCGGCGACTGCCGACTCATCGAGGAAGAGCCGGGTGCCGGCCACTTCCACGACCCGGTCCTGCGGCTCCGGGTCGGCGGCGACGAGCACGGCGAGGCGCGCCCCGCCCTCGGCGTTCTGAGGCTCTGTCGAGTGGATGCGGAGCCCGGCATCCGGGGCGTCGGTCTGACGGCTCACCAGAGTCGTCACGATGGCGGAGGCGTTGTCGGTGAGGGTGAGCACGAGACTCTCCTTCCGGTTGGGGCATGTCACGGTCGCGACATGTCCGGGCTACGATGCCGAACCTCGGCGAGTGTCTCAACCCCCTTGCGGGAATTCGGAGGAGGCTCTTACCCTGCTCGCAGGTTCTTGCGCAGAAACACCTGCGCGGTGCCGTCGCCGTCAGGTACACGCTCGTGCTCCTCATACCCGCACGACTCGTAGAGGCGGATGTTCGCTTCGCTCAGACTGCCCGTGAACAGCTCGGCCACATCCGCGTTCGACGCCTTCTCGGCGCTCTCGAGCAGGAGGCGGCCGATTCCCTCGCCCTGCATGTCCGGTGCGATCGCGATCCTGCCGATCAGCAACAGCCCGTCCTGCTCCACGTACCGGATCGCGCCGACGAGCCGCCCGTCGACGCGCGCTGTCAACCCGGACTCGGAGCGGAGTTCCGCTTCCAGCTCGGTGAGCGTCTGCGTCAGCGGTGGCATGTCGACGCTCCCGTAGATCGCCGCTTCCGACACGAAGGCCGCCCTCTGCACGGTCAGCACCTCGCCGGCGTCGCGGTCGCTGATGGGAGATATGACCACCTCACCCGGTGCGGCGTGCTGGTCGGGGCGGTGCTCTTCGTTCACGATGTCTGCGTCACTCACCCGAGTCACATTCCGGGGTGGGCGCCCGCGGTGTCAACCCCCTCGCCGTGGAGGATCGCCAAGGCTAGCGTCGCGATCAGGAGGTCACACCATGGCTGAAACCACAACCACCAAGAAGACCGGCGGCTCGACGAAGGGCGCGGTCAAGACGACCAGGCAGCAGAACGCGGAGAAAGGCTTCACCGCCTCGACCACGCTCGCGAAGAACCTGCAGGCGGTGCTGGTCGACCTGCTCGATCTCGCGATCCAGGGCAAGCAGGCCCACTGGAACGTCGTGGGACGCAACTTCCGCGATACGCACCGGCAGCTCGACGAGATCATCGACGACGCTCGCACCTTCAGCGACACGATCGCCGAGCGCATGCGTGCCCTGCACGCTGTGCCGGACGGGCGCAGTGCCACCATCGCGAAGACCTCTTCGCTTCCCGAGTTCCCGGCGGGAGAGGTGTCCACCACCGAGACGATCGACCTGGTCACCGAGCGCCTGGAGGCGGCCGTGGCCACCGCTCGCGACGTGCACGATGCCGTCGACGAGGAGGATCCGACCTCGGCGGACCTGCTGCACGCGATCATCGAGCGGCTCGAACAGTTCGCCTGGATGGTCAGCGCGGAGAACCGCAGCCCCGCGGGACGCTGAGCGTCCTCTCACCCGCGGACCACGCCCTCTTCATTCGGGTCCTGCTCCGCGGGTGAGAGGCCTTCCGCGCATGACTCGGGGCAGAGCGAGCCATAGGGCTCCGATCAGGACGAGCGCCGCGAAGAGAGCGATGACACCCGCCGTCCGATTCACCGTGAAGTCGACGATCAGCGTGGTCACCCCGACGGTCAACGCACCGATCACGACCAGATCGATACGCACGATCCGGGCGGCGATGCGGACGAGATCGGGCTTGCGACGACGTCCGAACAGCGCCCTGTGCATTCCGACCGGCGCGAGGGCCAAGATGGTCGCCACAGCTGCGAGAGCGACGAGGACGACATACAGGTCACGCTGGAGCTCGTCCATGTCGGTGAACCGCGGCTGGAAGGCGACAGCCAAAAGAAAGCCGGTGAGGATCTGGGTGCCGGTCTGCATGACCCGCAACTCCTGCAGCAACTCGTCCCAGTTGCGATCCGCCCGCTCGTTGGCGGTCTCGTCGCGTCCGTCGACACGGTCGTCGCGCTCGTGTTCTCCACGCGATGGGTCTGATGTCATGGTCTCAGTGTGGATTTCCCGACCTGGCGCTGTCCAGCCGCTTGCGTCCCCCGAACGAAGGAGTGCAAGATGACGCTCCCACCGATCCGCGACTGGTGGCCTGAGCTCTCGCAGGACGGGCGCCGCGCCGTGCTGAACAGCGACACCTCTCATCTGGACGATGCCGTGCGCGAGGAGATCCGGGTGATCACCGGCGCCGTGGTCGGGATGGTGGAGTCCCTCAGCGACTCAGACCTCGCCTACGCGCGAAAGCACAGCGAGGCCGAGGACTGAGGTCACGGCGCCGGCGCGTCCTGAGGAGACTCGGGTTCGGTGGTCGTGGGGAGTTCTTCGCGCAGCCGCGGCTCGGTACGTCGGTCGGGCCGCACGCCCGCCTTGTCGGCGTAGAACGCGCGGATCCGGTCCATGTCGGCTGCGACGTCTCCGGTGAGATCGATCGTCGGTCCGAGGCCGGTGGTCATGGTCGTGCGATCCACGAAACCGAGAGTGACCGGCATGCCCGTCTCTCGTGCGATCCGGTAGAAACCCGACTTCCAGTACTCGTTGCCCCCGCGTGTTCCGTCGGGGGTGACCACCAGTCCGAAGACGGTGCCGTCGTGCACCTGGCCCACGACATCCTTCACCACGCGCGCCGGGTCGGTGCGGTCGACGGGGATACCGCCGAGACGCCGCATGATCGGACCCCGCCAACCGCGGAAGAGGCTCTTCTTCCCGAGCCAGTGCACGCTGATGTCGAGCTTCCACGCGATGGCGAGCATCAGCACGAAGTCCCAGTTCGAGGTGTGGGGTGCTCCCACGAGCACCGTCGGACGCGTCGGCGCCGACTCGCTCACGAGCTTCCATCTGCTGAACGCCCAGAACACGCGGGCGAGGAGTCGTTTGAGCATGGCTCAACCGTAGGGGAGAACGGCTGTCGATCTGCTGTCGACGTGCTACGGGCGCCTTCGGTGCCACTCCCTCCAGGCAGGCGTACGATCGAGGGATGAAGAAAACGCAGCAGGACTCCGTGCAGCAGGACGCGCCCGTCGGGCTGCAGCCGCTCCTGGATTCGCTGAACCTGCTCGAGGGGGAAGCGGCCGGCTATTGCACCAATGGCGTCTGCCACTTCCCCGCCCCGAAGAGCGAGTAAGCAGCAGACGCCATCTCAGGCCATCCCGGCGCGGTCAGTGCCCGCCGTGGAACCCTTCGCCCGCATCGTCTGCAGGCTTGCGGACGAACGGGCTGAGCGCCACAGTCGCCAGCGAGATGATCGCCGCGATCAGGAATGCCATGCGTGCGCCGGGAGCGCCGGCGACCGCAGTCGTCAGGCCCTCCTGCTCGCCCGCGTGCAGGATCGACGAGTAGGTCACGAGGAGCAGTGCGACACCTGCCGCGCCACCGACCTGCTGCAGTGTGTTCAGCACGGCCGAACCGTGCGAGTACAGCGACCGCGGGAGCGAACCCAGCGATGCCGAGAACAGCGGTGTGAACGACATCGCGAGACCGACGGACATGACAGCCTGCACGATGATGAGCACCCACCACACGGTGTGCTCACCGACGGTCGAGTAGAAGAACAGCGACGCCGACACCATGATCGTGCCGGGGATGAGCAGCGGGCGGGTGCCGCGCGCATCGTAGACACGACCCATGATCGGTCCGAGCAGGCCCATCAGCAGCGAACCGGGGAGCAGGATCAGGCCGGACTGGAGCGGGTTGAGCCCCGCCACGTTCTGCAGGTACTGCGGGAGCAGGGTCAGCGTGCCGAACATCGACAGCGCCAGGATGGACATGATGATCACGGACAGCGTGAAGTTGCTCGAGCGGAACACGCGCAGGTCGAGCAGTGCGTCGTCGATGCGCTGCAGCACGAGCTGACGCCACACGAAGAGCCCCAGTGAGACGGCACCGACCACGAGGGAGATGATCCCTGCGGTCTCGCCGGATCCGCCCTCGCCGCCGAACTGGCTGAGACCGAACACGATCCCGCCGAACCCGAGAGCCGCGAGCGGGATCGAGAGCACGTCGAGCGGCACGGACCGCGTCTCACCCAGGTTCGTCATCCACTTCACACCCATGAAGAGGGCGATGAGCGAGATGGGGAGGATGATGCCGAAGAGCGCGCGCCAGCTGGCGAGCTCGAGCACGGCTCCGGCGAGGGTCGGGCCGATCGCGGGAGCGAGCGAGATGACGAGACCGACGCGACCCATCATGCGACCGCGGGACTGCGGCGGCACGACGTTCATGATCGTGGTCATCAGCAGCGGCATCATGATGCCGGTACCTGCGGCCTGGATGACACGGCCGACGAGCAGCACGGCGAAGCCGGGGGCGACGAGAGCGACGAGCGTGCCGAGGGAGAACGCGATCATCGCGGCGATGAAGACCTGGCGCGTCGTGAACCGCTGCAGGATGAACCCGGTCGTGGGGATGACCACGGCCATGGTGAGCATGAAGGCGCTCGTGAGCCACTGGCCGAGCTCGGGCGGGATGCCGAGGTCGGTGTTCAGATGGGGGATCGCGATCCCCATCGTGGTCTCGTTGAGGATGGCGACGAAGGCGGCGACGAGCAGCAGCCAGATCACCCGCATGTCCTTGCGGGGGATCTCGCCCCCTGCCGCGGCGGGAGTCGTCGAGATGGAGCCGGTATCGACGGCAGACATGGGCGGCCTCCAGGGCGAAGAAGAAATGGATATCGCGAGAGTTCGCAAGAGTCATTCAGCGTAACGGCAGCCGCGGACATTTCATTCCGTATTCACAGATATCCGCTGAAGGCGGATACACGCGGCCCGATGTCCGCGCGCGTGGGTACGCTGGCGCAATGAGCATGGGCGGCGGCATGGGCGGTGGCCCGCGGGGAGGTGGTTTCCGCGGAGTCGATGAAGACGCGCAGCGGAAGTTGAACGCCGAGGCGCCGCGGATCAACGGTCTCGGGGCGCGGGTGGTCTCCCTGTTCCGCCCCTATCGCTGGCGCATCCTCTTCACGGGCATCTTGGTCGTGCTGGGCGCCGCGATCGCGGTCATCCCGCCGCTGATCGTGCAGCGCATCTTCGACGACGCGCTGTTCCCGGTGGACGGCGGAAGCCCGCACCTCGAACTGCTGGCCTGGCTCGTCACCGCTATGGTCGCGCTGTTCCTGGTCTCCGCGGGGCTGGGGGTGGCGCAGACCTGGCTCACCTCGACCGTCGGCAACAGCGTCACCGGGGATCTGCGCGTGAAGCTCTTCGAGCATCTGCAGGCGATGGAGCTCGGATTCTTCACGCGCACCAAGACGGGCGTCATCCAGTCGAGGCTGCAGAACGACGTGGGCGGCGTGTCCGGCGTGCTGACGAACACCGTCACCAGCATCCTCGGCAACGTCGTGACCGTGATCGCCTCGCTCGTCGCGATGATCCTGATCGACTGGCGGCTGACGCTCATCGCCGTTGTCATGATGCCGTTCCTGATCGTCGTGCAGCGCAAGGTGGGGCAGGTGCGCGCCAGGATCGCGGGGGAGACGCAGGAGTCGCTGTCCGAGCTCACCTCGATCACCCAGGAGACCCTGAGCGTGTCGGGCATGCTGCTGTCGAAGGCGTTCAACCGGCAGCGCACCGAGTCGGAGCGGTACCAGGCGGAGAACCGCAACCAGGTCGTGCTCCAGGTGCGGCGTGCGATGAGCGGCCAGGGGTTCTTCGCCGTCGTGCAGGTGATCATGGCGAGTGTGCCCGCCGTGATCTATCTCGTCTCCGGCTATCTGATCGCCGGCGGGACCGGAGCCATCACCGCGGGAACCGTCGTCGCCTTCACCACCGTGCAGGCGCGGCTGCTCATGCCGTTGATGGGCCTCATGAGGGTCTCGCTCGATCTGCAGACCTCGTCCGCGCTGTTCGCGCGCATCTTCGAGTACCTCGACCTCGTGCCGGAGATCCAGGACGCCCCCGACGCGATCACCGTCGATCAGGCTCCTGGACCCCGCGGGCGCATCGAGTTCGACGAGGTCGTGTTCCGCTACCCCGATGCCTCGGCTGACGCCAGGCCGACTCTCGACGGTGTGTCGTTCACGGCGGAACCGGGTCAGCACGTCGCGTTCGTCGGCCCGTCGGGCGCGGGCAAGACCACGATCCTGTACCTGGCGCCGCGGTTGTACGAGGCGAAGGGAGGGGCCGTGATGTTCGCGGGCGCCGACGTGCGCACCCTCACGCAGGAGTCGATCATCGACAACGTGGGCATCGTGTCCCAGGAGACCTACCTGTTCCACGCGACCATCCGTGACAACCTCCGCTATGCGAAGCCCGATGCCACCGAGGAAGAGCTGATCGCGGCGTGCACGGCCGCCAACATCCACCACATCATCGCCGGCTTCGAGCAGGGGTACGACACCGTGGTGGGCGAGCGCGGGTATCGGCTCTCCGGCGGGGAGAAGCAGCGCATCGCGATCGCCCGCGTGCTGTTGAAGGACCCGCCGGTGCTACTCCTCGACGAGGCGACATCGGCGCTCGACACGGTGTCGGAGCGCGTGGTGCAGGAAGCGCTCGACGAGGCCGCGAAGGGGCGCACGACGCTCTCCATCGCCCACCGGCTCTCGACCGTGATGGGAGCGGACGTGATCCACGTGCTCGAAGCGGGGCGCATCATCGAGTCCGGCACTCACTCCGAGCTGCTGGCGCTCGGTGGACTCTATGCCGAGCTCGCGGCTGAGCAGGTGGCGGCATCGCGGGTGCTCGACACCGAGGCAGCGGTCGACGAGGCGGTGACAGGCGGCGCTGCGGCTCCTCTCGCTGAGCGCCGCGCCGACAGAGCGCCTGCCGATTCCGCCGGCGAAGACGCCGTCGCGACCATCACCGCCGCTGTGCCTCTGCTGGCCGAGCCGAGACTCGACGAGCGGGTCTACCCGCCGGGGCCCTGAGCAGTCTCAGGCCAGTGCAGTCTCAGGTCAGTGCACCGACAGTCCGCCGTCGACGAACAGCGAGTGACCGGTGACGTAGCCCGATCCTGCCCCGGCCAGGAACACCGCCGCACCCGCGAAGTCGCTCGGCAGACCGTTGCGTCCGATCATCGTGCGGGCCGCGAGCTCGGCGACCTTCTCCGGGTCCTGTTGCAGGCGGGCGTTCAACGGCGTGAGCACGAACCCCGGCACCAGCGTGTTGCTCGTGACGCCCGTCCCGCCCCAGGCCTCGGCCTCCGAGCGCATGAGCGACTCCACGGCACCCTTCGACGCACCGTACACACCGCTGCCCACGAAGGCCCGGTGCGCCTGCTGGGAGCTGATGTGGATGAGGCGGCCGTATCCGCGTGCGGCCATGCCCTTCGCGAACTGCTGGCCGAGCAGGAACGGTGCGAGCGCGTTGACCGTCATCGTGGCGTCCCAGTCTTCTTCGGTGATGTCGGGGAAGGGCGGCCGGATGTTGATGCCTGCCGAGTTGACGAGGATGTCCGGTTCCCCGAAGGGCTCGACAGCCGCTGCGGCGACGGCGTGGATTCCCTGCCTCGTGCTGAGATCGCCGACGACACCGGTCGCCCGGCAGCCGAGCGCACGCAGCTCATCGACGGTCTCGCTGATGCGTTCCTCACCGCGGGCGACCACGACCGTGGCCGCGCCGGCACGAGCGAGCGCGGTGGCGATCCCTCGCCCGATGCCGGAGCTGCCGCCCGTCACGACAGCGGTGCGTCCCTCGAGGGAGAACAGCGAGGAGAGGTAGTCGTTCATGTGTCCGCCGATCGGTGGTCCGCGCTCACCAGGCGAGAGCCGCGGCGAGGGAGGGGTCTGGAGTGGCATCGGCGAACTCGGGGAGTGCCCGGAGCTCGGCGATGAAGGCATCGACCTCGGCGGCGTATGCCGGGTCGGTGTGCTGCTCCGCGATGTCGAGGAGTGAGGGGATGTCCATGGCGAGGATCAGCTCGATCCGCGCTACGACCGAGGCACGTGCGCCGGCGTCGTGCAGCACGCGGACCCCGCCGCGCAGAGCTGCCAGGTAGTCGCGCAGTACGGGGAGCCGACCTTTGCCCTGGGTGATCGAGGTGCCGTCGGCGCGGAGACGCCAGTGCACGACCACATCCGGGATGACGTCGAACGCCCGTGCGCGGGTGTACATCTGCTGGGCGACGATCTGGTCCTCGTAGGCGACGCCTTCCGGGAAGCGGAGATCCTGCCAGAAAGGAGTGCGACTCAGCTTCGACCAGGCGACGATGTTCGACACCGCCCGGGGATGTGCGGTGAGCGTGGTGCCCAGCCTCTCCGGGGAGGTGGCCGCGGATACCCAGGGCTGCACGCGACCGGCGAGGTACGCATCTCCCTGAGGACGTGCGCGCACGTAGGCTCCGGCGACGAAATCGCTTCCGGTCCGTTCGAGTGTGTGCGTCATCCGGGCGAGGGCGTCCGGCCGCAGTTCGTCGTCGCCGTCGAGGAAGCCGAGGTAGGGGGTGTCCACCAGGGCGAGACCGGCATTGCGGGCGGCGCCGAGGCCACGGGAGGCGTCATGGCGGATCGTCGTGAAACGTCGGTCAGCGGAGGTCGCGTTATCGAAGATCGCGCCCGTCTCGTCGGTCGAACCGTCGTCGATCAGGATCGCCCGCCAGCGGGGTTCGGTCTGTGCGCGGAGCGAGTCGAGCGCAGCGGGGGCGAAGGCGGCGATGTCGCGTCCGGGGACGATCAGCGTCACGATCGGGGCGGAGGCAGTCACGTGCCGAGTCTATGGCCGGGCATCAGCCCCGGGCCGCGCGCACGGATTCCGCGACGAGCGCCGCCAGGCGCTCGGGAGCGTCCGTTGCCAGCTCCTCGCGACCGAACGTGAAGCGCACCGACGTCTGTGCGACCTCGGGGGCGATTCCGCAGGCGAGCAGCACGTGCGAGGGGTCGTCGCTACCCGCCGCGCACGCCGATCCGCTCGAGGAGATCACTCCGCGGCGCTCGAGCTCGAGCAGCACGGCCTCCCCGCTGGTGCCGGCGAACGTGAAGCTCACGGTGCCGGGCAGACGATGCACCGGGTCGCCGGTGAGTGCTGCTGCAGGCACGGCGGCGAGTACCACGGCGGCGAAGCGTAGGCTCGTGGCGGCGACCCGCGCCGCCACGAGTTCTCGCTCCCGCTCGGCGAGTTCCAGGGCCGTCGCCAACGCCACCGCTCCCGCGACGTTCTCGGTGCCGGATCGTCGACCGCGTTCCTGACCGCCGCCGTGCAGCAGGGGCTCCACGGGAACGCGTCCGCGGACCGCGAGCGCACCGATGCCCTTGGGGGCACCCAGCTTGTGACCAGCGATCGACAACGCATCGGCACCGAGATCCCGCAGGGGAAGCCACCCGGCCGACTGCACGGCATCGAGGTGCAGGGGGACCTTCACCGCGCTCGTGACGGTTGCCAGGGCTGTGACGTCCTGCACCGTCCCGATCTCGTTGTTCGCGTGACCGAACGACACCAGCGACGTGTCTTCCCTGATGGCCGCGGTCAGCGCATCCGGGGCGATACGCCCTCGGGAGTCCACCGGGATCATCGTCACCTCGACGCCGTGGAAGCGTCGGAGATACCCGGCGGACTCGAGGATCGACTCGTGCTCGATGGGGGAGATGACCAGGTGGCGCCGTCCCGCCTCCAGAGCGGCGAGCGCGATGCCCTTGACCGCGAGGTTGTTCGCCTCTGTTCCTCCTGCGGTGAACACGACGTCGTTCGTCCGCATCCCCAGCACGCGGGCCACCCGTGCCCTGGCGCCGTCGAGGGCGCTCGCCGCGGCCTCGCCCGCCGTATGGTGACTCGACGGATTGCCGAACACCCCGGTGAGGAAGGGACGCATCGCTTCGAGCACTTCTGGACGCACCGGTGAGGTCGCCGCGTGATCGAGGTAGAGCATGACCGTCAGTCGATCCGCAGATCCAGGCCGAGATCGAGGGCGCGGGCGGAATGCGTCAGAGCTCCGACCGAGATCACGTCGACGCCGGTGCGTGCGATCTCGCCGACCGTGTCGAGGGTGACACCGCCTGAGGCTTCGACGATGGCTCGACCGCCGATGAGGGCCACGCCCCGCTCCAGGTCGTCCAGCGAGAAGTTGTCGAGCAGCACGGTGTCCGCTCCACCGTCCAGGACGGCGTCGATCTGGTCGAGACGGTCGACCTCGACGACGACGTGGGTCGTATGGGGGAGCCGGGACAGGGCCGCGCGCAGGGCGGCCGCGAGGTCGAGGCCCGAGCGTTTCAGCACCGCGAGGTGGTTGTCCTTCGCCATCACCGCGTCGGACAGGGAGTGCCGGTGATTGCGGCCGCCGCCCGACTCGACGGCGTGACGCTCGAAGGCGCGCAGACCGGGAGTGGTCTTGCGGGTGTCGGCGATCCGCGTCTCGGTGCCGTCGACGGCCGCCACGTAGGCGGCGGTGAGCGTGGCGATGCCGCTCATCCGCTGCGTGAAGTTCAAGGCGACGCGCTCCGCGGTCAGTACGCTGCGCGCCGCACCGGATACCGAGGCGAGGACGTCTCCTGCAACGAACTCGTCACCGTCGCCGACGTGCAGATCCACCTGGACGGACGGATCGGTGAGACGGAAGGCGGCGGCGAAGACATCGCCTCCGCTGAAGACCCCGGCTTCTCGTGCGACGAGATCGGCCGTGGCCGTGGCTTCGGCGGGCAGCAGCGTGGTGCTCGTGAGGTCGCCCCACGGAGCGTCTTCCTCCAGTGCGGCGCCGACGACGCGGTGCAGAGTGGCGGGGGTCAGCATCAGACGGTCTCCAGGATCGATGAGGGTGTGGGGGATGAAGAAGGGGCACCTGTCGCATCCGTGTCGACACGATGATGTGCTCCGACGGAAACGGTGCGCTTCAGAGCCGCCGCCGCCGTCGCCTGCGCGAGGAGCAGCAGGTTTGCATCCTCGTGCTCCGTCACGGTCGTGGGCGTGGTGGGGACGCCGGCCCACCCCTGCAGCACTCCGAGCGCCCGGGTGAGGCCCTCGCCCGTGCGCAGCAGGCCCACTTCGTCCCACATCAGCCGCTGTAGTCCAGAGCGGGTGAACCCCGGTTCGGCGTCGACGAGGTTCGCGTCGAGGCTCACCTCGGAAGGGGTGTGCTCGTGTCCCGGAAGAGGCCAGGGCATCGTGAGCGCTGCCGCCGCGCGAGCCCCGAAGACCGCGCCCTCGAGCAGGGAGTTCGATGCCAGCCGGTTGGCCCCGTGCACGCCCGTGCGGGCGACCTCTCCTACGGCGAAGAGTCCTGGCACCGTGGTGCGTCCGTCGAGGTCGGTGACCACGCCGCCCATCAGGTAGTGCGCCGCCGGGGTCACGGGTAGGGGGCTCTTCGCCCAGTCGAAGCCACGCTCTCTCGTGACGCGGTCGATGGTCGGGAAGCGGAGCGCGAGCGTGCGGGCTCCGAGCATCGTGGCGTCGAGCCTGACGGGCGCAGCCTGAGCCGCGGCACGCCGTGCGATCGCTCGCGACACCACGTCCCGCGGCGCGAGCTCACCGTCGGGGTGGCTGTCGAACACGAACCGGCGGCCACGGTCGTCCACCAGAACCGCGCCCTCACCGCGCACCGCCTCGGAGATCAGGAACGCCGGGCCGGAGGCGAGGACGGTGGGATGGAACTGGACGAACTCCAGATCGGCGACCGCTGCACCTGCGCGAAGCGCGGCGGCGATGCCGTCACCCGTCGTTCCTCCGGGGTTGGTGGTGTGCGCGTAGAGCTGGCCGGCACCGCCGGTGGCGAGGATCACGGCGTCGGCCTGGAGGGTCGAGAGCACACCGTCGCGACGGATTCGGATACCCCGAACGACACCGTCGCGCTTCACGAGGTCGACAAGGAAAGCGCCGGTGAGAACGGGGATGCGCGCGCGACGTGCGCATTCGACGAGGGCCGCGGAGATCGCCGCCCCGGTGGCATCGCCGCCCGCATGCGCGATGCGGGCATGGCTGTGCGCCGCCTCGCGTCCGAGTCGCAGTGAACCGTCGTCGTCGCGGTCGAAGCCGACACCCCGTGCGATCAGCTCGGCGATCCGCTCCGCGCCGTCGGCGACCAGCACACTCACCGCGTCCGGATCGGACAGCCCGGCGCCGGCGATCTGCGTGTCGGCGGCATGCGACGACGGGGAGTCGCCCGGGCCGTACGCTCCGGCGACACCCCCCTGAGCGAACCCGGTGCAGCCGTCGCCGAGGTCACCCTTGGTGACGATCGTCACGTCGTGACCCGACTCGTGCGCGTGCAGCGCCGCGGTGAGCCCCGCGATGCCCGACCCGACGATGATGACCTTCATCGTGTGCCCGCGGCCGCCGGGGGCTTCGCCGCGAGCATCCGTTCCAGCGCCACCCGAGCGGGGGCGGCGACGTCGTCGGACACGGTGATGCGGTTCGGCGTGCGACCGGCCACCAGCTCCTCCAGCACCCACGCGAGGTAGCCGGGGTGGATGCGGTACATCGTCGAGCACGGGCACACCACGGGGTCGAGGCAGAAGATCTCGTGCTGCGGATACTGCGCAGCGAGTCGACGGACGAGGTTGATCTCGGTGCCGATCGCGAAGGTGGTCGGTTCGGTCGCCGTGTCGATCGCCCGGCGGATGTACTCGGTCGACCCTGCTTCGTCGGCGGCGTCGACGACCTCCATCGGACATTCGGGGTGCACGATCACGCGTACACCGGGGTGATCGGTGCGCGCTTGGTCGATCTGGTCGACCGTGAAGCGTCGGTGCACGGAGCAGAACCCGTGCCACAGGATGACACGCGAGTCGAGCAACTGCTCGGCGGACGAGCCGCCCAGCGCTCGCCGCGGGTTCCACATGGGCATCTGATCGAGCGGCACTCCCATGGCCTTGGCGGTGTTGCGGCCCAGATGCTGGTCGGGGAAGAACAGGACCCGCCGCCCCCGCTCGAATGCCCACTCCAGCACGGTCCGCGCATTCGACGACGTGCACACGATCCCGCCGTGTCGCCCGACGAAGCCCTTGATCGCCGCCGAGGAGTTCATGTACGTCACGGGGATCACGGGCACGCGGCCGTCGGCGTCTGCGGCCGCGAGGTCTCCGAAGACGTCCTCGAGCTGCTCCCAGCACTCCTCGACCTGGTCGATGTCGGCCATGTCGGCCATCGAGCACCCCGCGGCGAGATTGGGGAGGATCACCGCCTGATCGGGTTGCGAGAGCAGATCGGCGGTCTCGGCCATGAAGTGCACGCCGCAGAACACGATCGCCTCGGCATCGGCTCTGCCCTTCGCCGCCGTCGCCAGCTGGAACGAGTCCCCGACGTAGTCCGCGTGCTGCACGACCTCTTCGCGCTGATAAAAGTGCCCGAGGATCAGCACCCGGTCGCCGAGCGTGGCCTTCGCCGCCCGGATCCTCCCGTCGAGTTCCTCTTCCGAAGCCTCGCGGTACTCGGAAGGCAGCTCGCCCTGTCGCGGGGCACCGGTCGGGATCACGTCTCCCATCGATGAGCCCGGTCCGTATCCGGGCCGCGCGTCGAAGTCCCACGGTCCTGCGGCGAGATCCGTCGCGCACGTGGCGTCCGTGGACGCGCCGGTGACGATCGCCTGGATCGCATGGTCGACGGAGGGGTCCAGCGGTGGTACGGCGGGAGCGGGGACGAAGGTGATGCTCATCGGATGCTCGTTTCCTCGGGTCGGAGCGGGCCGCGATCGGCGAGCTCGATGTCGGTGTTGTCGCGATACAGACGTGCGGGCCGGTGGCTTCCGGTGCGGAACCGGTCGGTCGGGAGCAGATTGCCCGCCGCCTCCACCTGGCGACGGAAGTTGGCGGGGTCGAGGGCGCGTCCGAGGATCGATTCGTAGGCTTCGCGCAACTCGGCGAGCGTGAACTCGGCGGGGAGGAACCCCTGTGCGACTCGGCTGTACCCCACCTTGTTGCGCAGTCGCCACAGCGCGTACTCGACGATCCGGTCATGGTCGAACGCGAGGTCCGGCAGCTCCTCGACGTCGAACCAGCGGACGTTCTCGGGATAGTGCCCGGCTGCGCGATGTGCGGCGCTCTGCGCGGTCACGTCGTCCTGCCGCAACAGGGCCCAGTACACGATGGAGACGACCCGCGTGGGGGAGCGGTCGACCGCTCCGAAGGCATACAGCTGCTCGAGGTAGCTGGGGGCGAGTCCCGTTGTCTCGGCGAGGGTGCGGGCCGCGGCGTCGACGGGAGACTCCGTCGAGGTGAGCCAACCTCCGGGGAGTGCCCACTGGCCGGCGAAGGGCTCGCGCGTGCGCAGTACGAGGGGCAGGGAGAGCACCGCCCGTCCGTCGTCGGTCCTCCGCAGCGTCAGGATCACCGTCGAGACGGCGACTCGGATGTCACCGCTTTGAGTCATTCGCACCTTAACCTCCGATGTCGATCTTAGTGTCATCGAGACTCTTAGTGGTCCTCTGTGACGAGGATTCGGGCTGAGTCCGAAACGTTATCTGGGGAGCGCGAGGAGGCTTGTCCACGAGGACGGGGTTTGTTAGGTTACTGTCCTAACAAACCCCTTCGGGAGTGGCCGCCGGTCGTCTCCCCGGGCCCGAGAACCCCACCTCCGGGGTTCTGCTCCATCCGGAGCGATCCCTCCTGCAGTGCAGCACCGAGAGGAAACAAGAGAAATGATCCGTAACGGAAGGCGCAAGATCGCGCTCACCGCGATTGCCGGTGCATCCGTCCTCGCCCTGGGCCTCACCGCCTGTGGCGGCGGCAGCGACAGTGGCAACGCCGATGGCGACAAGGCCCTGCGTGTCTGGGCCGGCAGCCAGACCCCCATCGCCGCGAACTACAACCCGTTCGCTCCGACCGTGCTCCACGGCGCGCTCGGGCCGATCTACGAGCCGCTGTTCTTCTACAACAAGACCGCGGACTCCGAGCCGGTCGGCCTGATCGGCGACTCGTTCGAGTACAACGAGGACGGCACGGTGATCACGGTCACCATCAAGCCCGACCTCAAGTGGAGCGACGGTGAGCCCCTGACCGCCAAGGACGTCGCGTTCTCGTTCAACTACGAGGCCAACAACCCCGAGGGCAACGGTCTGATCTCCGCCGAGGCCACGGACGACACCACCGCCGTGCTGACGTACTCGTCTGCCCAGTACACGACCGAGTTCCAGCGGATGGGGTCGAGCTACATCCTCCCCGAGCACGTCTGGAAGGACGTCAAGGACTTCGCCAACTTCACGAACGAAGAGCCCGTCGGATCCGGCCCCTACGTGGTCGACAAGACCACGAGCGAGTCCTACACCCTCGTCGCGAACAAGAACTACCGCGATGCCGACAAGCTCGGCGTCAAGAAGGTCCAGTACATCGCGGTCGACAACAACCAGACGGCACAGGACCTGCTCGCCGCCGGCAAGCTCGACTGGACCGGCATGTTCATCCCCAACCCGGATGACGTGACCGGCAACGGCAAGATCGACTGGATCAACACCCCGCAGGACCCGACGGTGCTCTACACCTGCTCGAACGCCGAGCTCGGCTGCACCGGCCCGCAGACGGACGTCGCGGTGCGTCAGGCGCTCAACGTGGCGATCGACCGCGGCATCATCAAGGACAAGGCATTCGTCGGCCTCACGGGCGACATCTCGCCGGCTTTCACGCTGCTGCCGCGTGACGAGAAGTGGCTCGCCGACCCGGCCAACGAGGTCAGCCCGCAGGAGGCCAACGCCGCCGAGGCCGGTTCGATCCTCGAGGCCGCCGGTTACACCAAGGGTTCGAGCGGCATCTACGAGAAGGGCGGGGTTCCGCTCGAGCTCACGCTCACCTCGGTCGACGGCTGGACCGACTACAACGACGCCGCGAAGCTGATCGCCGAGCAGGCCGAGGCCGCAGGCATCAAGATCACGGCATCGACGGTGCAGTGGCAGGAGTTCTCCGATTCCCGTCAGGGTGGCGAGTTCCAGCTCATCATGGGTGGTGTGATCGGCACGTCCGTCGCCGACCCGTTCCAGATCTACCGCGACTGGTTCGGCGGCACGGCCGTCGAGTCGACGACCCCGGTCGGCACCGAGATCCCCGCAGGACGCTGGAACTTCAGCCGCTACAGCAACCCGGTCGTCGACACGGCGATCCAGTCGGCGATCAGCACGAACGACGAGGCGACGAAGAAGGAGCTGTACGCCACGATCCAGACCGAGATCGTGCGTGACCTGCCCTACATCCCGCTCGTCATCAACGCGACGCAGACCTTCTACAACACGAAGGACTACACGGGCTGGCCGACGGAGGAAGACCTCTACGCCTTCCCGCCGTCCTGGGGTGCGATCGCGGCAGGCTACGTCCTGACGCAGCTGCAGCCGGTCAAGTAACACGAGAGGAGTCGGGGAAGAAGGAAGTCAGGAAACAGTGACATGAAGTTCTATGCACGAAGAATCGGGTTCTACGCGTTCACGCTCTGGGCCGCGATATCCATCAACTTCTTTCTTCCCCGGCTCATGCCGGGAAACCCCGCCGACATCATGATCGCCAAGATGCAGCGGGCGGGCGGCGACGTCTCAGAGACGACCATCCGCAATATCAGGCTCCTGCTCGGCGGCGACGACTCGTCGCTGTGGGATCAGTACCTCGCGTACTGGGGGCGGATGTTCCAGGGCGACCTCGGTGTCTCGGTGACGAAGTTCCCCACCCCGGTGACGGAGCTCATCGCCGGTGCTCTTCCCTGGACGCTCATCCTCGTCGGCACCGCGACGGTCATCTCCTTCGTCCTCGGCGTCGTGCTCGGGGCCTGGGCCGGCTGGAAGCGCGGCACCTGGGTCGACCACCTGATCCCGGCAACGACCGTGCTGCAGTCGATCCCGTACTTCTGGATGGCGCTGATCCTGGTGGCGGTGTTCGCGGTCGGCCTCGGCTGGTTCCCCATCTTCGGCGGCTACGACGTGTTCGACTTCCCCGACGGCCCCGAGCCGACGTGGGCCTTCTTCAGCGACGCCGTCGCCCACGCCATCCTTCCCGCCGTCACCATCGTGATCAGCTCGGTCGGCGGCTGGATGTTCGGCATGCGCAACATGATGGTCTCGACGCTCGCCGAGGACTATGTGCTCACGGCCGAGGCCAAGGGCCTGCGCCCGCGCCGGGTGCTCACCACCTACGCTGCCCGCAACGCCGCGATCCCCTCGATCGCCGGCTTCTCGATCACGCTCGGTTTCGTCGTGGCCGGCTCCATCGTCATGGAGCAGGTGTTCACCTACCCCGGCATCGGCAAGCTGATGTTCCAGGCCGTGACCAACAACGACTACGCGCTGATGCAGGGGCTGTTCCTCGTCATCACGCTCACGGTGCTCGCCGCCAACTTCATCATGGACCTCGTCTATGGCTTCATCGACCCGAGGGCTCGCCAGAATGTCTGACACGAAGAACCC
This sequence comes from Microbacterium sp. Beta, assembly GCF_005502545.1. Taxonomy (NCBI): domain Bacteria; kingdom Bacillati; phylum Actinomycetota; class Actinomycetes; order Micrococcales; family Microbacteriaceae; genus Microbacterium; species Microbacterium sp. Beta. The sequence continues at coordinate 535,514 of NZ_SCOG01000001.1, read as the reverse complement.
GCTCCTCACGGAGGAGCCACCCACCGTCGCCCCTGAGGGCACCGTCGCTCTCGCCACACAGCGTCAGGATCGAAAGCGTCGCCGCGTCCTGCCCAGCACCTCGCCGAAGTTCATCGTGGGCGTGTGCATCGTGCTGGCGATCGTGCTGTTCGCGATCATCGCGCCGATCTTCTCCCAGAACCCGCGGAGCACGGCCAACCCAGCGCTTCAGCCGCCGTCGGCCGAGCACTGGCTCGGCACGACCAAGCTCGGCAACGACATGTTCGCCCAGCTCGCGACCGGTGCCCAGGGCTCGCTGCTCATCGGCGTGACGGCCGGCAGCATCGCGATCGTCCTCTCCCTCCTGTTCGGCGTGCTCGCCGGCTACCTGGGTGGGTGGCGTGAAGACGGCCTCGCCCTGCTCACGAACGTCATGATCGTGATCCCCGGACTGCCGCTGGTGATGGTCATCGCCTCGTTCGTCCCGCAGCGCAGCTGGCAGCTCGTCGCCTTCGTGCTCGGCATCACCTCCTGGGCCGGGGCGGCGTACGTGCTCCGGCTGCAGACGCGCTCGCTCCGCACACGCGACTACGTCTACGCCTCGAAGGTCGCGGGCGAGCGGTCGTTCCGCGTCATCCTCGTCGAGATCATGCCGAACCTGCTGCCGCTGCTGACGGCCCAGTTCCTCTTCGCGATCATCTTCGCGATCCTCGGCGAGGCCGGCCTGTCGTACCTCGGCCTCGGACCCAACTCGTCGATCACCTGGGGATCGATCCTCAACGACGCCCAGTCGGGGCAGGCGCTCGGACGTGGGGCCTGGTGGTGGTTCGTCCCGCCGGGACTCATGATCGCGCTCCTCGGCGCCGGTCTGTCTCTGATCAACTTCGCCATCGACGAGGTCATCAACCCGAAGCTGCGCAATGCGCCAGAAGCCGCGCGCCGCGTGCGCAAGGCCGCCAAGACCAAGGGGGTCACCGCATGAGCGAGCCAGTGCTGACGGCGCGGAATGTGTCGATCGAGTATGAGGTGGATCCGCCGGTGAAGGCCGTGCGGGATGTCTCGCTGACGTTGAATCGTGGGGAGATTCTGGGGTTGGCGGGGGAGTCGGGGTGTGGGAAGACGACTCTCGCGTACGGCATGAACCGGTTGTTGAAGGCGCCGGCGTTGATGACGGGCGGGGAGATCGTGTTCCATGATCGGGACGGTCATGACATCGACATCGTGGGTTTGGATGGGGAGGGTCTGCGGGCGTTCCGGTGGGACAAGATCTCGATGGTGTTCCAGGGCGCGATGAACTCGTTGAATCCGGTGATCAGTGTGAGGGCGCAGATCTTCGACATCTTCGACACGCATCGTCCTGGGATGAGTAAGAAGGCGAAGACGGCGCGGGCGGAGGAGCTGCTCACATTGGTGGGGGTGGATCCGTCCCGGTTGTCGAGTTTCCCGCATGAGTTGTCCGGGGGTATGCGTCAGCGGATGATGATCGCGATGGCACTGGCGTTGGATCCGCAGGTGATGATCATGGATGAGCCGACGACGGCGTTGGATGTGGTCGTGCAGCGCGGCATCATCCGGGAGATCATGCGGTTGCGGGAGAAGCTCGGGTTCGCGGTGATCTTCATCACGCATGATCTGCCGATGTTGATCGAGATCAGTGACCGGATCGCGATCATGTTGCAGGGGCAGATCGTGGAGGAGGGGACGGCGGAGGAGATCTATCGTTCCCCGCAGCATGAGTACACGCGACGGTTGTTGTCGAGTTTCCCGTCGTTGAAGGGTGAGCGGGGCGATTTCGTGCGTACCGGTGTGAGCCAGGAGGGCGTCCGATGACGAACACGCAGGCGGCTGGCAGTGCGGCCGGGCAGACGGCGCGTCTGGAGGCGCGGAACCTCGTCAAGGACTTCCACCTGAGGTCCGGGTTCCGGACGAGCATCCTGCATGCGGTGAAGGATGTGTCGTTCACGATCGAGGCCGGGAAGACGGTCGCTCTGGTGGGGGAGTCGGGGTCGGGGAAGTCGACGATCGCGCGGATGCTGATGAAGTTGGAGACCCCCACCAGTGGGGAGATCCTCCTCGACGGTAAACCGTCCGGGACTCGGGGGCGGGCGTTGGAGGCGTATCGCGCGGATGTGCAGATGGTGTTCCAGGACCCGTTCGCGTCGTTGAACCCGTTCCACACGATCGTGCATCATTTGGAGCGGCCGATCCGCCTGCATCACCCGCAGCTCTCCAGTGCGCAGGTGCGTGCCAGGGCGGTGGAGTTGTTGGAGCGGGTGCGGCTCAGCCCGGGGGAGAGCTTTGCGGAGCGTCGCCCGCATGAGCTGTCGGGTGGGCAGCGGCAGCGCGTCGCGATCGCACGGGCACTGGCCCCGGGGGCGCGGTTCATCGTCGCCGACGAACCGGTGAGCATGTTGGACGTGTCGATCCGGCTGGGCGTGTTGAATCTGCTCGCGGATCTGCAGCGGGAGGAGAACCTCGGGGTGCTGTACATCACGCACGACCTCGCGACCGCACGGCATTTCTCCGATGAGATCATGGTGCTCTACAAGGGCGATGTCGTCGAGCGGGGCCCCGCGGACGAAGTCATCCTCAACCCGCAGCACGAGTACACCAAGACCCTCCTGGGAGCCGCGCCCGAGCCCGACAACCTCGGCCGCCTCCGCGACGAGGTCCGAACCGAACTCGGCATCAGCGGATAGCCGCACCGCACCCCCCCTTTCGAATCGCGCTTTCGAATCGCGCTTTCGAATCGCGCGAATGGTCCCTTCCGAGTCGCGAATGGGACCATTCGCGCGATTCGAACGCGCGTCGAGCGAATCCGGCACCGACGGGCCGACCGGCTAGACTGAACCCACAACTGAAGACAGGCCGAATGACCCACGCGGGAGAGCCCCGGCGAACGCAGCCGGGCACCGAAGGAGCAAGCCTCCCCGCCAATCTCTCAGGTACGCGTACCGCGCGGTTCCGGCCACTCTGAAAAGCGATCCGTCTCATGTGCGGATCCGCCGACGGTGAAAACCCCGCCTCCGTGCACGGGTGAAGCTCTCAGGCCCATGACAGAGGGGGAGTTCCGAGGAACGGCGATGCCGCCGTTCCGCCCGACACAGCCCGGGAGAACTCCATGTCCGACCCCCGCTACACCCCGCTGCGCGAACGCCATGAGGCACTCGGCGCGTCGTTCACCGACTTCGGTGGCTGGCAGATGCCGGTGCGTTACACCTCCGACCTCGCCGAGCACCACGCCGTGCGCCAGAACGCGGGGATCTTCGACATCTCGCACATGGCCGAGTTCCTCGTCACGGGCGAGAAGGCGGCCGAGTTCCTCGACTTCGCGCTCGCAGGTCGCATCTCCGCCATGATGGTCGGCAAGGCGAAGTACTCGCTGATGCTGAATGAGAACGGCGGAATCGTCGACGATGTCATCGCGTATCGGCTCGCGGAGGACCGCTACCTCATCATCGCCAACGCCGGCAACCGGGGCTTCGTGGACTCGGGCTTCGCCAAGCGCGTGCGGGACTTCCCGTCGCTCGTCGAGCGGGCGCTTCCGCCGCTGGCTCCGGGGGAGGACCGCACCTTCGCCGGATTCCTGGGCGACCGCGGTGTCGATGTGGAGGATGTGTCCGACGTGTTCGCGCTGCTCGCCGTGCAGGGACCGGCCGCCGAGGCGATCCTCGCTGCGACGCCGGGCATCGACGAGCTGAGCACGCCCTGGGCGGAGCAGAAGTACTACGCATGGGCGGACGCGCGCTTCCGCGGGGAGCCTCTGCTCATCGCACGCACGGGCTACACCGGGGAGGACGGCTTCGAGCTGCTGGTTCCTGCCGGCGACGCCGCAGCCCTGTGGGATGCACTGCTGGCTGCCGGCGAACCGCATGGTCTCGTTCCTGCGGGCCTCGCCGCCCGGGACACGTTGCGTCTGGAGGCCGGGATGCCTCTCTACGGCCACGAGCTCAGCACCGACACCCGCCCCTCGCAGGCCGGACTCGGCCGTGTCGTCGTGACGGCGAAGGAGCACTTCGTCGGCAAGGAGGCGCTCTCGTCCTTCGAGGACTCGACAGAGGCATCGGAAGCGCCGGTCCTGGTCGGCCTCGTCGCCGAGGGCAAGCGTGCCGGACGCGCTGGATACGCCGTCGTCGACGAAGACGGATCCGTGCTCGGAGAGATCACGAGCGGCGCTCTCAGCCCGACTCTCGGCCACCCGATCGCGATGGCCTACGTGACCCCATCTTCCGCGGAAGAGGGAACCGCAGTATTCCTTGACGTGCGGGGAACCAAGATCCCCGCGACCGTGACCGCCCTGCCTTTCTATCGGAGGACCAAATGACCGACCTCGCCGCACTCCACTACACCGAAGAGCACGAGTGGATCGCCGCCGACGGCGACACCGTGACCATCGGCATCACCGACTACGCCGCCGAGAAGCTGGGAGACGTCGTGTTCGTCGAGCTCCCCGCCGTCGGCACCGAGGTGACCGCAGGTGCCGTCGTCGGCGAGATCGAGTCGACGAAGTCGGTCGGCGAACTCTACGCGCCGGTCTCGGGAACCGTCGTCGAGATCAACGACGCGGCCGTCGACGATCCGTCGCTGGTGAACGCCGCGCCCTTCGAGGGCGGCTGGTTGCTCAAGGTCTCCGTCGCAGCCGGTGCGCTGGACGGACTGCTCGACCGCGACGCATACGTCGCACTCACGGAGGGCTGATTCACCAGTGGTCACTTTCGCCGATCGTCACATCGGACCCACGGATGCCGCGCAGCGCACGATGCTCGCGGCCCTGGGTCTCGACACCCCAGGGGCCGATGGCGCGCTGAGCCCGGTCGAGGCGCTCATGCGCCAGGCCGTGCCCGCGTCGATCTACACCGGGCCGTCGTCCGACTCGTCGGACGCGCCTTCGCGCATCCCCTCTGCCGCGAGCGAGACCGAGGCTCTCGCCGAGCTGCGGGTGCTCGCCTCGCGCAACACCGTGAACCGACCGATGATCGGCCTGGGGTACTACGGCACCATCACGCCGCAGGTGATCCAGCGGAACGTGCTGGAGAACCCGTCGTGGTACACGGCCTACACGCCGTACCAGCCGGAGATCTCCCAGGGGCGTCTGGAAGCGCTCATCAACTTCCAGACCATGGTCGCCGAACTCACCGGGCTCACGACGGCCAATGCGTCCATGCTCGACGAGTCGACCGCGGTGGTCGAGGCGATGCTGCTCTCGCGGCGCGCGTCGAAGTCCGCGTCGACCGTGTTCGCGGTCGACGCGGATGCGCTCCCGCAGACGAAGGCGATGCTCGCCACGCGCGCGGAAGCTCTCGGTATCGACATCGTCACGGTCGATTTCGCCGCGGGTGAGGAGCTGCCCGCCGACCTGTTCGGTGTCTTCGTGCAGTACCCCGGCGCTTCCGGGCGCGTCTGGGACCCGTCGGCCGTGTTCGACGCCGCGCACCTCTCCGGCGCTCTCGCGGTCGCGGCCGCCGATCTGCTCGCTCTCACCCTCATCGCCTCTCCCGGCTCACTCGGCGCCGACGTGGCAGCCGGCACGACCCAGCGCTTCGGCGTGCCGATGGGCTTCGGCGGTCCGCACGCCGGCTACATGGCCGTCCGCTCCGGCCTCGAGCGTCAGCTCCCCGGTCGCCTCGTCGGAGTGTCGGTCGATGCCGACGGCAAGCCCGCGTATCGTCTCTCGCTGCAGACGCGCGAGCAGCACATCCGCCGCGAGAAGGCCACGTCGAACATCTGCACCGCCCAGGTGCTGCTCGCCGTCATGGCGTCGATGTACGCCGTGTACCACGGTCCGGACGGGCTGCGGGAGATCGCGACCCAGACCACGGCGAAGGCGGCGCTGCTGCGTGACTGGCTGACCGAGGCAGGGGTGGAGGTCGTGCACGCGGACTTCTTCGACACCCTGCAGGTGCGCGTGCCCGGTCGTGCGGCGGAGTTCGCCGCTCGGGCCCATGACGATCACGGGATCCTGCTGCACGTCGCCGACGCCGACACGGTCGGCATCGCCGTCGACGAGACCACGACCCTCGGCGAGCTGCACCACGTCACGGCTGTCTTCGGCGGCAAGAACGACCGCGCGTTCGGCATGTTCGGCGGGGACAAGCTGCGGGGGCTCCCGGAAGACCTGCTCCGTCAGGACGAGTACCTCACGCACCCGGTGTTCCACTCGCACCGCTCGGAGACCGCCATGATGCGGTACATGAAGAGTCTCTCCGACCGAGACTACGCACTCGATCGCGGCATGATCCCGCTGGGCTCGTGCACCATGAAGCTCAACGCCGCCACCGAGATGGCTGCCATCACCTGGCCCGAGTTCGCCGGCATCCACCCGTTCGCCCCGGCGGCCGATGTGCAGGGCTACCTCGAGCTCATCGACCAGCTCGAGGGCTGGCTCGCCGAGGTCACCGGTTATGACGCGGTCTCGCTGCAGCCGAACGCCGGTTCGCAGGGTGAGCTCGCGGGTCTCCTCGCCATCCGCGGGTACCACCACGCGAACGGCGACACCCACCGCACCGTGTGCCTCATCCCCTCGTCGGCCCATGGCACGAATGCGGCATCGGCCGTGCTCGCGGGCATGAAGGTCGTCGTGGTCGCGACGGACGAGCTCGGCAACGTCGACCTCGACGACCTGCGCGCGAAGATCGCCCAGCACGCCGACGACCTCTCGGCTCTGATGATCACCTACCCCTCGACGCACGGTGTGTACGAGGAGCAGGTCGTCGAGATCACGGCCGCCGTGCACGACGCGGGCGGACAGGTGTACGTCGACGGGGCCAACCTCAACGCGCTGCTCGGCTACGCGCGCTTCGGTGACCTGGGCGGCGACGTCTCGCACCTCAACCTGCACAAGACCTTCGCCATCCCGCATGGTGGGGGAGGTCCTGGCATCGGTCCGGTGGCGGCGAAGTCGCACCTCGCCCCCTACCTTCCCTCGCACCCGCTCGCACAGCGCGCCGAGCACTTCGGCGGCTACACGTTCGATGGCGGTGTGATCTCGGCCGCTCCTTACGGTTCCGCGGGGATCCTGCCGATCTCGTGGGCGTACGTCCGCATGATGGGTGCCGACGGTCTTCGTCGTGCCACGGCGGCAGCCGTGCTCTCCGCCAACTACATGGCCGAGCGTCTGGGCGGCCACTTCCCGGTGCTCTACACGGGGGAGAACGGTCGCGTCGCGCACGAGTGCATCCTCGATCTGCGTCCGCTCAAGGAGGCGACCGGAATCACCGTCGACGACGTGGCCAAGCGCCTCATCGACTACGGCTTCCACGCTCCGACCATGTCGTTCCCCGTCGCGGGCACGCTCATGGTCGAGCCGACGGAGTCGGAGGACCTCGATGAGATCGAGCGCTTCATCGAGGCCATGATCATGATCAAGGCCGAGGCGGAAGCCGTGGCGGCGGGGCGCTGGCCCGCGGACGACAATCCGCTGGTGCATGCACCGCACACCGCGGTATCCCTCATCGCGGGGGAGTGGGAGCACCCCTACACGCGGGAGGAAGCCGCCTACCCCGTCCATGCGCTCGTCGCCGGCAAGTACTGGCCGCCCGTGCGTCGCATCGACCAGGCGTACGGCGACCGGAACCTCGTGTGCGCCTGCCCGCCGGTGGAGGCCTTCGCCTGAGCCGGTGCGCATCTGAGCAGACGGTGTCGCGCTTCCGTGCGGAAGCGCGACACCGTCCTGTGTTTCCCGGTGTTTCCAGGTGTTTCGCGGGTGTTACGGATGGTCACCACTCAGTAACAGTTCGTTAGCTGAAGGCGGCGGGGGGTCAAGCGGCGGGTTACGCTCAGGTATCCCTGCGTGCTCGATGGTGAGCGCGCAGACTCAGCACTGTCCACAGGAGGACGAAAAGTGAAACGAAACAGGATTGCCCTCGCGGGCAGCGCTCTGCTCGTGGTCGGCGCCCTGGCGCTGGCCGGTTGCGCAGGCGGGAACGACTCCGGCGATGAGGGCTCCAAGGGCTCGGCGTCGGCGATCATCTCGGCGAACGGAGGCGAGCCGGAGAACGCGCTGATCCCGACCAACACCAACGAGGTCAACGGCGGCAAGATTCTCGACTCCGTCTTCGCAGGTCTCGCCTTCTACGACGGCGACGGTGCCCTCGTCAACGACATGGCCGAGTCGATCACGGTCGACGCACCGAACAAGGTCACGGTCAAGCTGAAGGAGGGCAACAAGTTCACCAACGGTGAAGACGTCGTCGCCCACAACTTCATCGATGCGTGGAACTACGGTGCGCAGCTCTCCAACGCGCAGCTGAACCAGTCCTGGTTCGCCGACATCGTCGGCTTCAACCCCGACGCAGACTCCGAGCTCACAGGTCTCACCGAGGTCGATGACCAGACCTTCACGATCGACCTGAGCAGCGACGTCGCCTCCGACTTCGTGACCCGCCTCGGCTACTCGGCGTTCTACCCGCTGCCCGATGTCGCCTTCGAGGACATGGACGCCTTCGGCGAAAACCCGATCGGCAACGGCCCGTACATGCTCGCCAAGGAGGGAGCATGGCAGCACGACGTCCAGATCGACCTCGTCAAGAACGATGACTACAAGGGTGAGCGCGTCGCTCAGAACGGCGGCCTGACGCTGAAGTTCTACACGGCTCCCGAGGGCGCGTACGCCGACCTGCTCGGCGGCAACATCGACGTCATCGACCAGATCCCCGAGGCTTCGCTCGCGGTCTTCGAGGACGAGCTCGGCGAGCGGGCGACCAACCAGCCCGCGGCCATCTTCCAGTCGTTCACCATCGGTGGGCAGCTCCCGCACTTCTCGGGCGAAGAGGGCACCCTGCGCCGCCAGGCCATCTCGCTGGCGATCAACCGCGACGAGATCACGAGCAAGATCTTCGCCGACACCCGTACCCCGGCGAGCGACTTCACGACGCCCGTCATCGACGGCTGGAGCGACAGCGTTCCCGGTTCCGACGTCCTGAAGTACGACCCGGAGAAGGCCAAGGAGCTGTGGGCGAAGGCTGACGCCATCTCCCCGTGGTCCGGCACCTTCCAGATCGCGTACAACTCCGACGGTGGACACCAGGTGTGGGTTGATGCGGTCTCGAACTCGCTGAAGAACACGCTCGGCATCGAGGCGTCGGGCGCACCGTACGTCGACCTCGCCACTCTCCGCGCAGCGGTCAACGCGCGTGACGACGCGGGCAAGCGCACGATCCAGACGGCGAACCGTTCCGGATGGCAGGGCGACTACCCCGCCGTCTACAACTTCCTGCAGCCGCTCTACGGCACGGGTGCATCGTCGAACGACGGTGACTACTCGAACCCCGAGGTGGACTCTCTGCTCGCAGAGGGTGCAGCGGCCACGAGCGCGGACGACGCGAACGCGGCTTACGAGAAGGTCCAGGAGATCCTCTTCAACGACCTCCCGGTCATCCCGCTCTGGTACCAGAACTCGATCGGTGGCTTCGGCGACTCGGTCGACAACGTCACCGTCGGCTGGAACTCGGTTCCGCTCTACTACGAGATCACCAAGGCCGAGTAGGCCCTTGGAGTGAACGGCAGCGAGGCGGTGGCGGCGACGTCACCGCCTCGCGTCGTGCACTCCGGCTGACTCCGACTCCACGAAAGGAGCAAGGATGCTCGCCTACACCCTGCGGCGACTTCTTCAGCTGATCCCGGTCTTCTTCGGTGCGACGCTTCTCATCTACGCGCTCGTCTTCCTGATGCCGGGTGACCCGATCGCGGCGCTCTTCGGTGACAAACCGCCGAGCCCGCAGCTGCTCGCCACGATCCGAGCGCAGTACCACCTGGACGACCCGTTCCTCGTCCAGTACTTCTACTACATCACCGGCGTCTTCAAGGGCGACATGGGAACGACGTTCTCCGGTGAGTCCGTGAGCACCGTGCTGGCACGCACGCTCCCCATCACGGGACGTCTGGCCATCATGGCGATCGCGATCGAGTTCACGCTCGCGATCATCATCGGAACGCTCTCCGCGCTCCGCAAGGGCAAGCTGTTCGACCACGCCTCGCTGATCGTCTCGCTCGTCTTCCTGTCGATGCCGATCTTCGTCGTCGCCTTCCTCGCGCAGTACTTCCTCGCGATCAAACTGGGCTGGTTCCGTCCGACCGTCGGTGGCCAGAACGACTGGGGCGATCTGTGGCTTCCCGCCATCGTGCTGGGGCTGAGCCTGTACGCGACCAGCATGCGGCTCATGCGCGGGTCTGTGCTCGACACCCTCAACCAGGACTGGGTGCGCACGGCATACGGCAAGGGGCTGTCGCGTAATCGCGTGATCCCCGTGCACGTGCTGCGCAACTCCCTGATCCCGGTGATCACCAACTCGGCGACGAACTTCGGTGTGCTCCTCGTCGGAGCGACCGTGACGGAGTACATCTTCAACATTCCCGGCGTGGGGCAGACCCTGTTCCAGGCGACGTTGAGGCACGAAGGACCGACGATCGTCTCCTTCGTGACGGTGTTCGTCATCATCTACGTTCTCGTCAACCTGCTCGTGGACCTGCTCTACGGGCTGCTCGACCCGAGGATCCGCTATGTCAAGTGACCGTCCCTCCCATTACGTCGCACCGGTGGTGGCCGAACAGCCGCCGACGGATGCCATCAACGTCAAAGGCAAGCCTGCGAGTCTCTGGCGGGACGCGTGGACAGATCTGCGCCGTCGCCCGTCGTTCTGGATCTCGCTCGGCATCGTCGCGCTCATCCTGCTGATGGCCCTGTGGCCGACGCTCTTCACGCAGACACCTCCGAACAACCAGTGTGAGCTCGGGAACTCCAATGCGGGACCGGCCGCCGGCCACCCCCTGGGCTACACGTTCCAGGGGTGCGACATCTGGTCGCGCATCGTCTGGGGCTCGCGCACCTCGATCAGCGTCGGTCTGCTGGCGACGATCATCAGCTCGACTCTCGGTCTGATCATGGGTGCCTTCGCGGGATACTACGGAGGATGGCTCGATGCCGTGCTCTCCCGCGTCGGCGACATCTTCTTCTCGATTCCCTACATCCTCGCGGCGGTCGTCGTGATGACGGTGTTCGCGCAGTACCGCAACGTCTTCACCCTCGCCCTCGCGATCGGTGGGTTCGCCTGGGCCGCGACGGCGCGTGTCGTCAGGGCGGAAGTGCTCAGAGTGAAACAAGCGGACTTCGTGATGGCGTCGGCCGCGCTGGGGAAGGGGCGTTTCGGCACCCTGCTGTCCCACGTGATCCCGAACGCGTTCGCTCCGCTGCTCGTACTGGCGACCCTGGCACTGGCCGGCGGTATCGTCGCGGAGGCGACCCTGAGCTTCCTCGGTGTCGGTCTCGGAAGCGACGTCATGTCCTGGGGCAACGACATCAGCCAGGCACAACGCTCGCTGCGTGTCGCGCCGATGGCACTGATCTATCCGTCGATCGCGCTCACCATCACGGTGCTCGCGTTCATCCTTCTGGGGGAGCTCATCCGAGACGCCCTCGACCCGAGGGCGAGGGCACGCCGATGAGTGAAGCAACGACCCCGCTGCTGAGCGTCCGCGATCTCACGGTCGCGTTCGACACGCAGAACGGCACACGACAGGTCCTGCATGGGATCAGCTTCGATGTCATGGCAGGGGAGACGGTCGCGATCGTCGGCGAGTCCGGTTCGGGCAAGTCGACGGCGGCGACGTCCATCATCAAACTGCTGGCCGGCACCGGAAAGGTCACCGGCGGGAGCATCACCCTGGACGGCGAGGAGCTCACGCACCTCTCCGAGCGGGAGATGGAGCGCATCCGCGGCAAGGCGATCGGCTACGTGCCGCAGGACCCGATGTCGAACCTCAACCCCGTCTGGAGCATCGGCTTCCAGGTCGAGGAGGCGGTCCGTGCCAACGGCCTCGCCCAGGGACGCGCGGCGGTCCGGGCTCGGGCGATCGAGGTGCTCCAGCAGGCGGGGCTCGCTGACGCGGCCAAGCGACTGCGCCAGTTCCCTCACCAGTTCTCGGGCGGTATGCGCCAGCGAGCGCTCATCGGGATCGGATTGGCCGCGGACCCCCGGCTCCTGATCGCGGACGAGCCCACCTCGGCCCTCGACGTCACGGTGCAGCGCGTCATCCTCGACCACATGGCGAGCCTGACCCGCGACCGCGGAACCTCGATGCTGCTGATCACGCACGACCTCGGTCTCGCTGCCGAGCGCGCGGAGCGCCTGATCGTGATGCAGAACGGGACGATCGTGGAGTCGGGACCGAGCCGGGAGATCCTGCAGAACCCGCAGCATCCGTACACCAAGCGCCTCGTCGCCGCCGCCCCCAGCGTGGCATCCCAGCGCATCCAGGCCGTGGTCGAGGACCGCGGTGTGGAGACGCTCGAGGATCTCGCCGCCATCCCTCCCACGGTGCGAGTGGCCGGCCTCACCAAGGACTACCGCATCCGACAGGGCGGTTTCCGCAGCGAGATGTTCCGCGCCGTAGACGACGTGTCGTTCGAGATCCCGCGCGGGAAGACGCTGGCTCTCGTCGGCGAGTCGGGCTCGGGCAAGTCGACCGTCGCCAAGATGGTCCTCAAGCTGGAGGACCCGACGTCGGGGACGATCGAGATCGACGGCATGGACGTGTCCGGGTTCTCCCGCGCACAGTCCTTCGGTCTGCGCCGGCGCATGCAGCCGGTGTTCCAGGACCCGTACGGTTCTCTGGATCCGTTGCGCAATCTCGAGAACACCATCGCCGAACCGCTCGAGATCCACGGTGTGGGTGATCGCACTTCGCGTCGCGAGCGCGTGCGTGAGCTTCTGGATCAGGTGTCATTGCCGCAGGATCTGGCGACCCGCTACCCGAGCGAGCTGTCGGGTGGACAGCGCCAGCGGGTCGCGATCGCGCGTGCTCTGGCGCTCAAGCCGGACATCGTGGTGCTCGACGAGGCGGTCTCCGCTCTGGACGTGCTCGTCCAGGCGCAGATCCTCAGGCTGCTGGCCGACCTGCAGACGGAGCTGGGCCTCACCTACCTGTTCATCACGCACGACCTCGCGGTGGTGCGTGTCTCGAGCGATCTGGTCTGCGTCATGGAGCGCGGCCGGATCGTCGAGCAAGGCACGGTCGACGAGACCTTCGCGAACCCGAAGCAGGAGTACACGAGCCGTCTGCTCGAAGCGATCCCCGGTGCGTCCATCCCTCTGGGTGGCCTCTGATCGTGGCGATGCCGAACTCTCCCGAGGACGGGCGGACCTTCCGCTCGTCCTCGGGCACGGTCGTCATGGTCGTGAGCCTCGCTCTGGCGGTGTTCCTGCTCGGCGACGCCGTCGTGCGCGGAGGCTGGGGGCAGACGCTGCTCCTCGCACCGTGGGTGCTTCTCGGCCTGTGGATCATCTACGAGATCAGCTTCGTGTCGATGGTCCGCATCAGCGACGACGGGGCACTCGTCCAGAACATGCTGCGGCGCACCGAGTTCGGTTGGCACCGGGTCCGTGACATCGACCTGCAGTGGCAGCTGCGGTTCTCGCTCGACGATGACACGGAGCTCACCTGCTGGGGTGGACCGGCGCACGCGCGTCCGAGACGAAGCAAGATGCGCGACGAGGAAGTGCAGGTCTCCGCGTCGTTGCGCGGCCTGACGGACATCCGCGACCGCTGGCAGGCTGCTGCGGGTCACGCCGCGAGTGCGCCGATCCGTCGCTCCTGGGACGCCAGGGCGCTGTCAGCGCTCGGGATCATCATCGTGTGGGCGGTCGTCGCCGTGATGATCGCCTCCGCAGGCTGAGATACTTCCCACTTCCCCGCACACGTGCCCCCTGCCGTCTCACGAGGACAGGGGGCACGTTGCAATACGGTTCGGGGCCGGTTCAGGAGTAGGAGAACCAGTACCCCGGCTGGCCGCTGCGGTGCACGCAGGAGCCGACGCTGTAGCCCTCCTGCATGAAGATCCGTCGTTCGGCCTGGCAATAGGACAGATCGGTGAACGGGCCGAACCAGCTGGCGGCCTGCGCTGCAGCGGCCCCGCCGAACACCATTCCCGTGACGAGGACGATGCCTGCGGCCGTTGCGGACAGTTTCTTCTTCATTCGAATCCCCCCGGATTGTCGTACCCACGTCGTCGTGGGTGCCCCGAGCCTAGGGGCGAGGTCCGACGGGTGTCAACGGATCGAGGCGACGGGCTGATGCCCGCCGCCTCGATCCTCGATGATGCTCAGTACGTCTGGAAGTACCAGCCTCCGGTGCCGGGGATGCAGGGGGCGGCCTTCCCCCCGCCCCTGACATAGTCGGTGCGATCGGCGTTACACTGCGCCGCCGACGAGTAGGGCCCGAAAACACTTGCCGATGCGGGCGCGACGCTGAGCAGCGTGATCCCTGCTGCGATGGCGATCGCGGCCCCCGCCTTGGTCATCCTGTTCATCTTCATGAGACTTCCCTCCGTTTTCCGTCGTTGGAAGCCTTCAGGCTAGAGCACTCCGTCAGCGAAGGGGGAGAGCCATCCCAGCCGTCGTCACTCAGCCGGGGAGACCGAACAGCTCGGGCCACAGGGACGCGGCCCATGGATACCCGACGAACGCGGCCGCGTCGATCAGGAAGTGCGCGACGAGGAAGGGCATCAGCCGCCCGCTGCGGTGATACAGCCAGCCGAAGAGCAGCCCCATCGCGAGGTTGCCGACGAACGCCGGGTATCCCTGGTACAGGTGGTAGCTCGCCCGCAGGACCGACGTGGAGATGATGATCGTCCACGGACTCCACCCGAGTTGTCGCAGCCGTGTGAAGAGGTATCCGAGCACCACGAACTCCTCCTGCAGGGAAGCGCGGGCCGCCGCGAGCAGGAGAACCGGGACGGTCCACCAATACGCGTCTATCCCGGCAGGATCGATGGCCACGGTCAGTCCGAGCGCCCGGCCGGCGAGATAGAGACCGAGCCCGGGGATGCCGATCGCGAGCACGAGCAGGATGCCGCGGCCCGCATCCTTCGCGACACCGGTGCCATCCAGCCCCAGACGCGCCAGATGGGGGCGTCGCGACTGCCACAGCAGGAAGCACACCAGCACGACGGGGACGAGCGAGAACCCGATCGCGAGCACCTGGTAGATGAGGTCGAAGATCTCCCTGTCGCTCCGAGACGGGTTGAGCTTCGCCACTTGATCGGCGATCGGCACGTCGTCCGTGAGGCGGTAGGCGAGCTGGACTACCGCGTAGACCGCCGACTGGCCGAGACCCAGCGCCAAGACGATCGCGATCTCCCACCACAGTCGAGCATGGGAGGGGGCGGGGGAGAGGTCGGGGAGGTCCCACGGAGCCTGCGGTCGGGTCACGATCTCGATGCTACGACCTGCTTTTCAGGAACCGGCCGCGAGCTTGCGTTATCCTGGAACGTCGGCTTCCCGGCGAAACCCCACATCTTTTAGGACACCTGCATGGCGCACGCCCTCCGTTCTGACCTCCGCAACGTCGCAATCGTGGCGCACGTCGACCACGGCAAGACCACTCTCGTCGACGCCATGCTGCGTCAGACGGGTTCCTTCGGCGAACACGCTCACGTCGATGAGCGCGCCATGGACTCGAACGACCTGGAACGTGAGAAGGGCATCACGATCCTCGCCAAGAACACGGCGATCACCTACAAGGGCAAGCACGCCGGCGGCAAGGAGATCACGATCAACGTGATCGACACCCCCGGCCACGCCGACTTCGGTGGCGAGGTCGAGCGCGGCCTGTCGATGGTCGACGGCGTCGTGCTGCTCGTCGACGCCAGCGAGGGTCCGCTGCCGCAGACCCGCTTCGTGCTGCGCAAGGCTCTCGAGGCCAAGCTGCCCGTCATCCTCCTGGTCAACAAGACCGACCGTCCTGACGCGCGCATCGCCGAGGTCGAGGAAGAGGCGCACGACCTGCTGCTGGGTCTCGCCTCCGACCTGGTCGACGACGTGCCCGACCTCGACGTCGACGCTCTTCTCGACGTGCCGGTGGTCTACGCCTCCGGTCGTGCCGGCGCCGCCTCGCAGAACCGTCCCGCCGACGGCACGCTTCCGGACAACGACGACCTCGAGCCGCTCTTCGAAGCCATCCTCGAGCACGTGCCGGCGCCGGAGTACGACGACGAGCACCCGCTGCAGGCCTGGGTCACGAACCTCGACTCCAGCCCGTTCCTCGGCCGTCTCGCCCTGCTCCGCATCTTCAACGGCACCCTCAAGAAGGGGCAGACCGTCGCCTGGGTGCGCGCTGACGGCACGCACCAGAACGCGCGTGTCACCGAGCTCCTGAAGACCCGTGCACTCGAGCGCTACCCTGCCGAGTCCGCAGGCCCCGGTGACATCGTCGCCATCGCCGGCTTCGAGAACATCACGATCGGCGAGACCATCGCCGACCCCGAGGACGTCCGTCCGCTTCCGGCCATCACGGTCGACGACCCCGCCATCTCCATGACGATCGGAACCAACACCTCGCCGCTCATGGGCAAGGTCAAGGGGCACAAGCTCACGGCTCGCATGGTCAAGGACCGTCTCGACAAGGAGCTCATCGGCAACGTCTCGCTCAAGGTCGTCGACATCGGCCGTCCGGACGCGTGGGAGGTGCAGGGCCGAGGCGAGCTCGCTCTCGCCATCCTCGTCGAGAACATGCGTCGCGAGGGCTTCGAACTCACCGTCGGCAAGCCGCAGGTGGTCACGAAGAAGATCGACGGCAAGACCTACGAGCCGTTCGAGCACCTTACGATCGACACTCCGGAAGAGCACCTCGGCGCGATCACGCAGCTGCTCGCGAACCGCAAGGGTCGCATGGAGAACATGACCAACCACGGCACCGGCTGGGTGCGCATGGAGTTCATCGTCCCGTCGCGCGGCCTCATCGGCTTCCGCAGCGAGTTCCTGACCACGACCCGCGGCACCGGTATCGCGAATGCGATCTCGCACGGCTACGAGCCGTGGGCCGGCTCCATCACGACGCGTCAGAACGGCTCGATCGTCGCTGACCGTCAGGGTGTCGTCACCCCGTTCGCGATGATCGCTCTGCAGGAGCGCATGTCGTTCTTCGTGCAGCCCACGCAGGAGGTCTACGAGGGCATGGTCATCGGCGAGAACTCGCGCGCCGACGACATGGACGTGAACATCACCAAGGAGAAGAAGCTCACCAACATGCGTGCAGCGAGCTCCGACACCTTCGAGTCGATGACGCCTCCACGCCAGCTGACGCTGGAGGAGAGCCTCGAGTTCGCCCGCGACGACGAGTGCGTCGAGGTGACTCCCGAGGTCGTGCGCATCCGCAAGGTGAACCTCGACGCGAACACGCGTGCACGCGAGACCGCACGCCTGAAGCGCCAGGACGCGAGCGTCTGAGAACAGCCTCGGACACGCTCCGAGTGAGAGGGCCCCGTGCCGCCGAAAGGCGTGCGCGGGGCCCTCTTCTCATGTAAATCCCAGGTGAGGGATTGTTTTCGTTCAGGTTCATCGTTCAGAGTGGTTCACTTGCGCCTGGGACGAGCTCCCGATGAGTCTCCTTAAAGGGCGTACGACAACCCGAAAGTCGAACCCAATGCTTCAGAAGACCCGTGCGCTTCGGCGCGCCTCCGCGGCGGCATCAGCCCGTAACGCGGCCCACCGTCCCATGACCATCCTCGGCGTCGCATCGGCGACGCTGGTCGGCATCACGCTGAGCGTCGGTCTGGCCTCCACCCCCGCGGTGGGAGCCATGAGCCCTGCTGCGGCCGTCACCGCACCCGCACTGGCGGGCGCTCAGCCGCTGGCAGAGATCGCGGAGGATGCCTCCGCCACTCTGGCACAGGCGAAGGACGCGGTCACCGCAGCCGAGACCCTGAGCGCTGAGGTCGCCGCCGCCGGCCTCGATGTGGGAGCAGTGACTTCCGTCGACACCTCCGATCTCGAAAGCGACATCGAGAAGCTCGATGACACCGAGGTGACGCCGGTGCTGCTCGTAGGCGTCCTCGCCGACAAGGCGCAGGATGAGACCGCGAGCGTGGTCGCCGACACCGCGGAGCTGCGCGGGGCGCTGACCGCCGCCCAGCAGAAGCAGGCCGAGGAGGAGGCAGCGCGGGTCGCAGCGGAGCAGGCGGCGGCCCAGGCCGCCGCGGAACAGCAGGCCGCAGCCGCGCTGGCTGCAGCGAACACTCCCGAGGGGGCGAAGGCGGCCGCACAGCAGATCATGTCGAGCACGTACGGATGGGGCGGTGACCAGTTCTCCTGCCTGAACTCCCTGTGGAACAAGGAGTCCGGCTGGAACTACAAGGCGTACAACCCCAGCGGTGCCACCGGCATCCCGCAGGCGCTCCCCGGAAGCAAGATGGCCTCCGCCGGCTCCGACTGGCAGACGAACGCGGCCACGCAGGTCGCGTGGGGTCTCGGGTACATCTCGTCGGTGTACGGCACTCCCTGCAGCGCATGGTCGCACTCCCAGGCGATGAACTGGTACTGATCCCCTCCGCAACGCTGCACATGCTCTAGGTGAAGGCGGTCGTCGAGCGCTACGGTGACTCTGACGGCTGGGGGACGTCACGGATCCGAGGAGGAGATGTGCTCGACCCCGCAGCATGGCACGGCGTCCCGCAGGAGGCGTCCACCGGCGCGCTGCCGGGGTGGGACCGCGTCGAGGAGGTGGTGCGCGATGCTCACGCCCGCTACGCCGACGAGCGCCGCGGGAGCGTCGCGGACTACATCCCGGTGCTCGCGGAGGTCGATCCGGAGCTGTTCGGTCTGGCGGTGATCGAGGTCGGCGGCGGGCTGCACGACGCCGGTGATGCGTTGCATCCGTTCTCGATCCAGTCGATCTCGAAGATGTTCGTGTACGCCCTGGCCATCCAGGAGCACGGCCATGAGCGCGTGCGCGAAATCGTCGGGGTGAACAACACCGGCCTGGCCTTCAACTCCGTGATGGCGCTGGAGCTCAACGACGGCCACCCGATGAACCCCATGGTCAACGCGGGGGCGATCGCCACGACAGCGCTCATGCCCGGTGCGACACCCGTGGAGCAGTGGGAGCGGATGCGGGAGGGGCTCTCGGCGTTCGCCGGCCGGCCGCTGAGCCTCGACGGCGTCGTGTACGCCTCGGAGGCCGCGACCAACGACCGCAACCGTGCTCTCGGACGCCTGCTGCGCAGCTACGGGCGACTCGCGGGTGACCCGGACGAGGTGGTCGATGTGTACACGCGCCAGTGCGCGCTCGGGGTCACGGCTCACGATCTCGCGGTCATGGGTGCCACACTCGCCGACGGGGGAGTGAACCCCGTCACGGGCGAGCGGATCGTCTCGGCGGACGTGTGCCGCGACACGCTCGCGGTCGTCGCATCGACGGGCCTCTACGAACGCTCCGGCGACTGGCTGTTCGAGATCGGACTCCCCGCGAAGTCCGGAGTCGCGGGAGGCATCGTCGCCATCGCGCCGGGAAAGGGCGCTGTCGCGGGGTTCTCTCCTCGACTCGACGAGGCGGGCAACTCCGTCCGCTCGCAGATGGCCATCGGCTACCTGTCGCGGGCGCTCGGGCTGAACCTGTTCGCCTCGTCGGCCGTCCCCCATCCTGGGTCCTCTCCCGCCTCGCCCTCCGCACCCCTGGAGCTGTCATGACCCAGATCCCCGTACCGCAGACCCCGATCAAGACCTCGTGGCTGCCGATGGTCAGCCTCTTCCTCGCGCAGGTGCTGATGTCGTTCAACGTCGCCGCGCTGCCGATCTCGCTCGGGGGCATGGTGAGCGAGTTCGGAGTGCCGCCGACGGTCGCGAGCACGACCATCGTCATGTACGGCCTCGCCGTCGCGGCGCTCGTGATGACCGGCGCGAAGCTCGGGCAGCGGATCGGCTGGGTCGTGATCTTCCGGATCGTGATCGCGTTGTTCGCGGGTTCATCGATCATGATGATCCTCGCCCCCACCGTGTGGTGGGCCATCGCGGGGCAGGCCGTGGCCGGAGCGGCTGCCGCGATAATCGTGCCGTCGATCGTCGCTCTCATCGCCGAGAACTACCGGGGGCCTCAGCAGGCGACCGCCATCGGCGCCATCGGTTCGGCGCGCGCGATCTCGGGCGTCAGCGCATTCCTGATCGGAGGGACGCTGGGCACGTTGGTGGGCTGGCGACCGATGTTCTTCATCGTTCTCGGCATCGCCGTGGTGGTGTTCGCCCTGAGCTTCACCCTGCGCGGCGATCGCGGCGATGCGTCGATCCGCATCGACCTCGTCGCCTCGCTGCTCATCGGCGCGGCGATCGTGCTGCTGACCCTCGGGTTCAACAACCTGAACTCGTGGGGTGCAGTGGCGGCGACGGCCGATGCCCCGTTCTCGGTGCTCGGCCTCTCGCCGGCCCCCGTATTCATCGTGGTCGGCCTCGTGCTCGGCCAGGCGTTCTTCCTGTGGACGAGGAAGCGGATGGCGGAGGGGAAGGTGCCCCTGATCGACCTGAGCGTCCTCGGATCCTCTCGCGAGCGCGCCGCCGTGTACGCGATGTTCATCGTGGTGGCGCTGGAAGCGTGCGTGAACTTCACGATCCCGCTCTACATCCAGATCGTGCAGGGCAGGACGCCGTTCGACACCTCGATGGCCATGATGCCGTTCAACCTGACGGTCTTCGTCACCGCCACCCTCGTGGTGCGGCTGTACAAGCGGTTCCCACCGCGCACGATCGGCGTCGTCGGGTTCATCCTCACCACGGCGGCCCTGGTGTGGCTGTCGTTCGTGGTCAACAACAACTGGGAGACGATCCCGACGATCCTGGGCCTGATCGTCTTCGGCATCGGGCAGGGGGCGCTGGTGACCCTGGTGTTCAACGTGTTGGTGACGGCGGCTCCGGCCGAGCTCGCGGGGGATGTGGGGTCGCTGCGAGGCACCACGCAGAACCTCGCCTCGGCGGTGGGCACCGCGCTGGCCGGAGCGCTGCTGGTGTCCCTCCTCGGTCTCAGCGTCGGTCGTGCGGTCGTCGAGCATCCCGAGCTGCCGCCGTCCCTCGTCGCCCAGGTCGACATGGACAACATCAACTTCATCAGCAACGACGATCTGCGCGCGGCGCTCGAGGCGACGGACGCGACGCCCGAGCAGATCGACGCCGCGGTGGTGGTGAACGAGGAGTCGCGCCTGGGCACTCTCAAGCTCGGACTCCTTCTGCTGGCGGGGATCAGCGCGCTCGCGATCCTTCCGGCTTCCCGGCTACCGCAGTATCGGCCGCACGAGATCCCCGATCCGTCGCCGGTCTCGGGAGGGGAGTGAAGCTCAGCGCAGCTCCGAGATGAGCACGGCTCTGGTGCCCGCCACGGTCGCCTCGAAGACATGGGGCGCATCGCCGGCGTAGGTCAGGTAGTCGCCGGGGTCTAGGAGGACGGGATTCTCCGCCGGACCGATGCGCGCCTGGCCGGCCATCAGGACCACGTGCTCGATCGTCCCGGGGTGATGGGGATCCGACCGGCGTGCGTCGCCCGGCTCGGCCTGGATCAGGTAGACGTCGCGGCGTGCGCCGGGCGGGCTCGCAGACAGCAGGGTCGCGCTGTAGGCGGCAGCGGAGGACGGCACCCCGGACAAATCGTCTGCGCGGATCAGCTTCGGTGCGTTGGACTGCTGGTCGACGAGCACGGCGAAGGGCACCCCCAGTGCGACGCCGAGGGCCCACAGCGTCTCGACGCTGGGGTTGCCCGAGCCGCTCTCGAGCTGGGACACCGTCGCCTTGGAGACCCCGGCCCGTCGAGCGAGTTCGGACACCGACAGACTCGCCGCCTCACGTTCCCGGCGCAGGGTGCGGGCGATGCGCGTACGAAGTTCCTCCATACGTTCATCATGTCAAACGATCGTTCGCTTGACTATGCCGCAGAACGTGTTCAGAATTATGACCATGTGTTCACCGAAGCGAACGGCAGCTCTTGGGCGGCGCGATGACCGCGGAGCGTGAGGTCTGGCGTGAGGCACTCGGCGTGGTGCTGGCGACCAGTGCGTACGGGGTCTCTTTCGGCGCGCTCGCCGTGGCGTCGGGGCTCGACGTGTGGCAGACCTGTGTGCTGAGTCTGCTGATGTTCACCGGGGGGTCCCAGTTCGCCTTCGTCGGCGTCTTCACCGCCGGGGGATTGTCGGCACTGCCTTCCGCGATCGCCTCGGCGGCGCTCCTCGGTGTCCGCAACGTCGCCTACGCCATGCGGATGTCACCCATCATCGGGGGCGGACCGGCTCGCAAGGCCGCAGCTGCGCACTTCACGATCGACGAGTCGACGGCCGTGGCGATCTCACAGGGTGATCCTCGGCTGCGGCAGGTCGGCTTCTGGGTGACCGGGATCGGCATCTTCGTCGGGTGGAACATCACCACCCTCGTCGGGGCGCTCGTGGGCGACGTGCTCGGCGACCCCAGGACGTGGGGACTGGATGCGGCCGCAGCCGCGGCGTTCCTCGCTCTCCTCTGGCCTCGGCTCCGGCAGCGGCAGGCCGTCGCGGTCGGCGTCGCCGCGGCTGTCGTCGCCGCGGCCTTCACGCCGTTCCTGATGCCGGGCCTTCCGGTTCTGGTGGCTGCGGTCGTCGCGATCGCCGTCGGCTGGTTCGATTGGTGGGGTCGTCCCGCGGCCTCGACCGACGGTGGAGCGGACCGGGGTGCGGGGGCGGCCTCGTGACCGTGTGGAGTGCGATCCTCCTCGCCGCCCTGATCTGCCTCGCCCTCAAGGCGGCCGGATACCTGGTGCCCCCTCGGGTGCTGGAGGCGCCGCGCACCGCCCGCATCTCCGATCTGCTGACAGTGGGTCTGCTCGCGGCTCTCGTGGCCGTGCAGACCCTCGGCGACGGTCAGGCGATCACGGTCGATGCTCGCGTGCCCGCGCTGCTGGTCGCCGGCGGCCTCCTGTGGCTGCGGCAGTCCTTCCTCGTGGTCGTCGTCGCGGCGGCGGCGGTCGCAGCCCTGTTGCGTCTGTTCGGGATCGCCGCATGACCGACCTCCCCGATCCCGTCCGGCGGGGGCTCGTCGGTAAGATCGACAGGTGCGCGTGAGCTGGGTGTCGAGAGTGTTGTCGTGGATCGCTGCCGCCCTCGTCGGCGGTGTCTACGGCGTCGCCGGCACTATCAGTCACAGTGTGAGGTGGGGCCCCATCCCCATCGGCATGATCATCGCGGCCATCGCGTGCGCTGCCATCCTCATCGCCGTCCGAACCCTCACGCATGACAGGGGCGCCGCTGTCGCGGCCGGACTCGGGATGATCGGCATGCTGGTGCTGATCTCCGGGGAGGGGCCGGGCGGATCCGTCGTCGTGCCCGCCTCGTTCCTCGGGCAGATCTGGACCTATCTGGTCGCCGGAATCGTCCTGCTCGTCGTCGCCTGGCCCTCCGTCCGACGCCTCCCGGTGCGCACGGAGGCGCCTGCCGCGCAGGAACCCGAGCCGCGCGAGTCGTAGACTGAGGGGGTGACGTATGTGATCGCCCTCCCGTGCGTCGATGTCAAGGATCGCGCCTGCATCGACGAGTGCCCCGTTGACTGCATCTACGAGGGCGAACGCTCGCTCTACATCCACCCGGACGAATGCGTGGACTGCGGCGCCTGCGAGCCGGTGTGTCCCGTCGAGGCGATCTACTACGAAGACGATCTGCCCGATGAGTGGCAGGACTACTACAAGGCCAACGTCGAGTTCTTCGACGAGATCGGGTCGCCCGGTGGCGCCGCCAAGGTGGGTGTCTACTCGTTCGATCACCCGATCGTCGCGGCTCTGCCGCCTCAGGGCGAGTAGGCGCTGGCTCCGTGAGCGTCCGCGATCTCGCCGACTATCCGTGGGATGCCGTCGTCCCGTTCCGTGAGCGCGCGCAGCAGCACCCCGACGGACTGATCGACCTCTCGGTCGGTTCTCCGGTCGACCCCACCCCCGACATCATCCGCCGCGCCCTGGCCGAGGCCACGGATGCGCATGCCTATCCGCAGACGGTGGGCACGCCCACCCTGCGGGAGGCGATCGTCGAGTGGTACGCCCGGCGCAGGGGAGTGCCCGACCTCCGGGTCGACAACGTGCTCCCGACGATCGGGTCCAAGGAACTCGTCGCGCTGCTGCCCACACTGCTCGGTCTGGGGGCCGGAGACATCGTCGTCCACCCGCGCGTGGCCTACCCGACCTACGAGGTCGGCGCACGCGTGGTTGGAGCGACGCCCCTTCCCGCGGACGATCCAGCCGACTGGCCGGAGGGCACCAAGCTCATCTGGATCAACACCCCGGGCAACCCGGACGGACGCACCTGGACCGTCGATGAGCTCGCCGCTGCCGTGCGTCGTGCTCGTGAGCTCGGTGCCGTGCTCGCGAGCGACGAGTGCTACGCCGAGCTGGGCTGGGACGGCGTCTGGGCGACCGAGTCGATCCCGTCGGTCCTCGACCCGCGGGTGACGGGCGGAAGTCGTGCGAACCTGCTCAGTGTCTACTCGCTGAGCAAGCAGTCGAACCTCGCCGGCTACCGTGCGGCGTTCGTGGCCGGGTGCGCTCGTGTCGTCGGCGAGCTTCTCACTGCCCGCAAGCATCTCGGGCTGATGCCCCCGGCACCGGTGCAGCACGCGATGGCGGTGGCGCTCGCGGACGACGAGCACGTCGCCGTCCAGAAGGCTCTCTACCGCACCCGCCGCGATGCCCTGCGTCCCGCGCTGGAGGCCGCAGGCTTCCGCATCGACGGTTCGGAGGCCGGGCTGTACCTCTGGGCGACCGAGGGGCGGGACTCCTGGGAATCGATGGGACGGCTGGCCGATCTGGGCATCCTGGCCGGTCCAGGTCCGTTCTACGGCGGTGACTCCGGGCAGCATGTCCGCCTGGCCCTCACCGCTTCGACGGCTCATGTGGCCGAGGCTGCGCGCCGTCTCACTGTGGCCGACATGTAGATTCCCTCCTCGGAGGGGGCGTCCCTTTGGCGGATGTCACAGTAGGCCTGTGCGACTACTAGGCTGTAAAGGCGATTCGGTCGTGACCCGACCTGGCGCCTGAGCGCCGTGAGATCGCCAGTTCAGGCTTGATCAAGATCTTGTTCGAACCCACCGCGACGAGCGGGGGCGGACACTACGAGGAGGTCCGCGTGAGTGCAGCGGCAGACCAGACGGCGAAGCTGACGATCGGCGACACGACCGCTGAATTCCCGGTGCTGCGCGGCACGGCGGGGCACGACAGCATCGATTTCTCGACGTTGACGCGGCAGACGGGCTACACCGGCCTGGACTACGGTTTCGTCAACACGGCGTCGACGAAGTCGGAGATCACATTCATCGACGGCGACAAGGGCATCCTGCGGTACCGCGGATATCCGATCGAGCAGCTCGCGGGTTCGACGAGCTACCTCGAGGTCGCGTGGCTCCTCATCTACGGCGACCTGCCCTCCGCCTCCGAGCTGGCGGAATTCGACGAGAAGATCCGCCGGCACACCCTCCTGCACGAAGACCTCAAGCGCTTCTTCTCGGCGCTTCCGCACACGGCGCACCCGATGTCGGTGCTGTCCTCGGCCGTCGCGGCGCTCTCGACCTACTACGAGGGTCAGACCGACCCGCACAACCCGGAGCACGTCGAGCTGAACATGGTGCGCATGCTCGCGAAGCTCCCCGTGATCGCGGCCTACGCGCACAAGAAGAGCGTCGGTCAGGCCTTCCTGTACCCCGACAACTCCCTGAGCTTCGTGGACAACTTCCTGAAGCTGAACTTCGGCGTTCACAGCGAGGAGTACGAGGTCAACCCGGTGATGTCGAAGGCTCTCGAGCTGCTCCTCATCCTGCACGAAGACCACGAGCAGAACGCGTCGACGTCCACGGTCCGCCTGGTCGGTTCGACAGGAGCCAACCAGTTCGCATCCGTGTCCGCCGGTATCCAGGCTCTCTCCGGTCCGCTCCACGGCGGGGCGAACGAGGCCGTGCTGACCATGCTCGGTCAGATCCGCGACTCCGGACAGAGCGTCTCGCGCTTCGTCGAGCGGGTGAAGAACAAGGAAGAGGGCGTGAAGCTGATGGGCTTCGGGCACCGGGTCTACAAGAACTACGACCCCCGCGCCAAGCTCGTCAAGGACGCGGCCGACGAGGTGCTCTCGTCGCTGGGCGTCACCGATCCGCTCCTCGACCTCGCCAAGGAGCTCGAAGAGCTGGCGCTGGCCGACGACTACTTCCGTGAGCGCCGTCTCTACCCGAACGTCGACTTCTACACCGGGGTCATCTACAAGGCGATGGGCTTCCCCACGCGGATGTTCACCGTGCTGTTCGCGATCGGACGCCTGCCCGGCTGGCTGGCGCAGTGGCGCGAGCTGCAGCTCGACCCCCAGACGAAGATCGGTCGTCCGCAGCAGCTGTACACAGGATCGCCGGAACGTCAGTTCCCCACGCGCTGAGCGCGTGACGAGAAAGCGCCCCTCCCGCCGTAGCGGAAGGGGCGCTTTCTTCTTCGCCGTGCAGCGGGGTCAGCGACCCTGCGAGCCGCGACCTCCCTGACGGGACTGACCGCTCTGCGTGGAGTACCCGCCACCCTGGCCTGCGCCGGGACGGGGGCGACGACGGCGACGCGACGGCGGGTTGGCCGCGCTGTTCCTCTCGCCGCCGGCCGGACGCTGCTTCGAGGACTGACGCTGCTGCTGCTGCGGTGCCTGCACCGGTGCCGGGCGCACGTGCGGCGCGCGCTCGGGGACGAGTTCGGCGACCGCAGCGGCGGTGACGTCCTCGAGCGGCGCCGTGATGGCAGCCTTGCGCAGAAGATCCTTGACGTCGCGGCGCTGCTCAGGGAGCACGACCGTGACGACGGTTCCGGCAGCACCGGCGCGGGCTGTGCGGCCGGAACGGTGCAGGTATGCCTTGTGCTCGACCGGCGGGTCGACGTGGACGACGAGGTCGACGTTGTCGACGTGGACGCCGCGCGCGGCGACGTCGGTCGCGACGAGCACCCGCACGCCGCCGTCCTCAGGGGCGGTCGAGAACGCACCGAGGTTGCGCTCGCGCGCGTTCTGCGAGAGGTTGCCGTGCAGGTCGACGGCGGGGATCCCCGCGGCGGTGAGCTGCTTCGCCAGCTTCTTCGCCTGGTGCTTGGTGCGCGTGAAGAGGATGCGCCGACCGGTGCCGGAGGCGAGCTCGCGCACGAGAACGGTCTTGTTGTCGGTGGAGTCGACGACCAGCACGCGGTGCGTCATCTCGCCGACGGGAACGCTCTCCTCATCGACCTCGTGGCTGACCGCGTTCGAGAGGAAGCGGCGCGCCAGGGTGTCGATACCGCGGTCCAGCGTCGCGCTGAACAGCAGGCGCTGTCCGCCGGCGGGCGTGGCCGTGAGGATGCGGGTGACGCCGGGGAGGAAGCCGAGGTCGGCCATGTGGTCGGCTTCGTCGAGCACGGTGACCTCGATCGCGCTGAGACGGAGGACCTGCTGCTTCATGAGGTCCTCCAGGCGGCCGGGGCAGGCCACGACGATGTCGACACCGCCGCGCAGTGCCTGCTCCTGCGGGCGCTGGCTGACGCCGCCGAAGACGGTCGTGACGCGAAGGCCGGCGGCCTCGGCGAGAGGAGTGATCGTCGCGGCGATCTGAGTCGCGAGCTCACGCGTGGGGGCGAGGACGAGACCACGCGGCAGGCCGGCGCGGCGCTGACCGCCGGAGGTGGCGAGGCGGGCGACGAGGGGGAGCGCGAAGGCGATGGTCTTGCCGCTGCCGGTGCGTCCGCGACCCAGGAGGTCGCGTCCGGCGAGAGAGTCGGGCAGCGTGTCGCGCTGGATGGCGAACGCCTCGGTCTTACCCGAGTCGGCGAGAACGGCGGCGAGCTCGGCGGGAACGCCGAGTTCAAGGAAAGTAGACATGCAGAAACTCCGTCAGCGCACGAATGAACGGCGCGAGATAGGGGGTGAGGTGGGCGACGGCGCGGAATCGCGCATCGGTTCGCCGTTCGAAAGGCCAGCTCGTGCTGGTGGTGGGAGCGGTTCCGCTCGCTTCGGTCCTCGGAGACCCCGTGACGACGACGATGTTGGGTACCGGCGGTACACGCAACGGAGTCAGTCTACCAGTGCATGCATGAGCTCGGCTGCATGTCGGCTCCTGCGCGGGTCGCCGAGGCCACCTGCGCGCACTGACACCCGCCGCCCGGGGGTCTCAGGCGTGCAGGGCCTCGTTCAGCGTCACCCCGACGCCGGCGCGGCGGACGGCCTCGACGGCACCGCTGAGCGAGTTGCGGCGGAACAGCAGTCCGTCCTGACCGGAGAGCTCTCCGCCCTTCACCGTCCTCCGCCCGCCATCGGCGGTCACGGGGCCGTCGACCAGGACGATCTTCGTGCCGGCCGTCACATAGAGGCCTGCTTCGACGACGCAGTCGTCACCGAGGGAGATGCCGATGCCGGCGTTGGCGCCCAGCAGCGTGCGCGCGCCGATCGCGACGCGGTGCGTCCCTCCGCCCGAGAGCGTGCCCATGATGGAGGCGCCCCCGCCGATGTCGCTGCCGTCGCCGACGACGACCCCCTGGGAGATGCGGCCCTCCACCATCGACGCGCCGAGCGTTCCGGCGTTGAAGTTGACGAAACCCTCGTGCATGACAGTGGTGCCGGGGGAGAGGTATGCGCCGAGGCGCACGCGGGAAGCATCCGCGATGCGGACACCGGTCGGCTGCACGTAGTCCGTGAGACGGGGGAACTTGTCCAGACCCTGGACCTGGATGCCTGACCGCTGGAGGAGCGGACGCAGGCGGGCGGCGTCCGAGGGCAGGACGGGTCCCGCGTTGGTCCAGGCGACGTTCGGGAGATGAGCGAAGACGCCGTCGAGGTTCACATCGTTGGGGCGCACCACCAGGTGGGAGAGCGCGTGCAGACGAAGATAGGCGTCCGCGGTCGAAGCCGGTGCGGCGTCGAGGTCGATCTGCAGCTGCACGACTTCCACCGTGACGTTGCGTCGCTGGTCGGCTCCGGTGAGATCCGCGAGCGCGGTGACGGCGGCCTCATCCGCCTCCGCGGTTCCGGTCCGCACCTCGGGGTACCACGCATCCAGGACGGTGCCGTCTCCGGCGATCGTGGTCAGTCCGATACCCCATACCGTGCGCGCGTCGCTCATCCCTCCACGCTATCGCGCCCGCAGCGCGGTGACTGCACGCATGACGGGTAAGTAGTCTTGACCCATGGTGCTCGATCTGACCGCGTCCTCCGTCGACCTCACCCGTGCGATCTGCGATATCCCCAGCGTCTCCGGAGACGAGAAGACACTCGCCGACGCCATCGAGGCGGCCGTCACGCCGCTGGGGCACCTGCAGGTCTTCCGCCACGGCAACACCGTCATCGCGCGCACGGATCTCGGTCGCGCGCAGCGCGTCGCGATCGCCGGGCACATCGACACGGTGCCCATCAATGCCAACCTCCCCACCCGCGACATCGAGATCGACGGTGTGCCGTACCTCTGGGGTCGTGGGACCGTCGACATGAAGGCAGGGACCGCGGTGCAGCTGAAGCTCGCTGCGGAGCTGGTCGAACCCGCGATCGACATCACCTGGATGTGGTACGACAACGAGGAGGTCGAGGCGTCGAAGAACGGCCTCGGGCTGCTCGCCGCCGTCCGCCCCGACCTGTTCGAGGCCGACTTCGCGATCCTCGGTGAGCCCTCCAACGGCGAGGTCGAGGGCGGATGCAACGGCACGATGCGGGCGATCGTGCGCACGTCGGGCGTCCGGGCGCACAGCGCGAGGGCATGGATCGGGGAGAACGCGATCCATCGTGCCGCGCCGATCCTCACCCGGCTCGCGGAGTACCGGGCCAGGGAGGTGCCGGTCGAGGGGCTGCTGTACCGCGAGAGTCTGAGCGCCGTGCGCATCGCAGGTGGCGTCGCGGGGAACGTCATCCCCGATGCCTGCGAGGTCGAGGTCAACTACCGCTTCGCGCCGAGCAAGTCCGCGGCGGAGGCCGAGACACATCTGCGCGGAGTCCTCGCGGGGTTCGACGTCGAGATCACCGACGCCGCCGAGGGTGCGCGTCCCGGCCTCGACGCGGAGATCGCGAAGCAGTTCGTCGCCGCCGTCGGTGCGGAGCCGCGGCCGAAGTACGGCTGGACGGATGTCGCCCGCTTCTCCGCTCTGGGGATCCCCGCCGTCAACTACGGTCCCGGCGACCCGCACCTGGCCCACCACGATGAGGAGCGCGTGCCGCTCGCGCAGATCGACGCCGTGGAGCGGGGCCTGCGCGCATGGCTCACCTCGCACTGAGCGCAGCGCGCCGTTGGGCGAAGGCGCCGATCGCGCTGCGCGTCGCGCTGATCTACCTCGGGGCGCGGGTCGTGACGACGGTGTTCCTCATCATCGCCGCATCGCTGTCGACCTCCTCCTCGCGCTTCGGCGCCGGGGCAGGCCTGATCGATTTCGTGCTCGGCTGGGACGCGCAGTGGTACTGGCTCGTCGCCGAGAACGGGTACCCGACAGAGCTGCCGCTCACGGATGCGGGCGACGTCGCCGAGAATGCCTGGGCCTTCATGCCGGTGTTCGCATATGCGGCCAAGGGGATCGGTCTCGTGCTCGGTTCCTGGGGAGCAGGCGCCCTCCTCCTCTCTCTCGGGGCCGGATACCTGGCGTGCCTCGTGCTGCACCGGCTGCTGCGCGAGCGCATCGGTGATTCCGCTGCGCTGTGGGCAGTGGTGTTCTTCGCGGCCGGCCCGATCGCGGCGATGTTCCAGGTGGGATACGCCGAGACGCTGTTCCTCCTGCTGCTCTTCCTCGCCCTCGACATGACGGCGCGGCGGAAGTACGCCTGGCTGTATCTGCTCATCCCGGCGATGGCCTTCACCCGCCCCGGTGTCCTCGCCTTCGCGCTCTATCTCGGATTGCACGGGGTGGTGCGCTGGGTCCGTCGCCGCGACGATCCGTTGGTGGGGAGGGAGATCGCCCACATCCTCGCCCTCGGGACGCTCGCGACCGCGTGCGGATTCGCCTGGCAGGTGATCGCCGGCATCACGACAGGGGATGCGGGGGCGTATCTCGCGACCGAGCTCGCCTGGCGTCAGCACTGGATCACCGGCGGCGTCGAAGGGTTCATCCCTTTCGAGGGGTGGATCCAGGCGTCGCAGTTCTGGTTCGGTCTCTGGGGCTTGCCGCAGTGGTGGGGGCCCATCGCCCTGGTGCTCATCGTGGCAGGTGCCGCCGCAGTGCTCCTGCTCTCACCGCAGGTACGGGCGCTCGGCGTCGATCTTCGCCTCTGGAGCGCGAGCTATCTGCTCTACCTGCTCGCCGTCTTCTTCCCCCAGTCGAGCACCTTCCGCCTGCTGCTCCCGCTCAGTCCGTTGTGGGGCGCGGTCGCCGTGCCGCGGACTCGGCTCTGGCGTCTCGGCGTCCTGGCGGCATGTCTGGTCGGTCAATGGGTGTGGATATATCACGTGTATGGGCTCGGGAACACGTTCTGGCAGGTCCCGTGACCGTGGAGCTCGACCCAATTGTTGCTCCGTGACCTCCAGGTCCCGGTGACACCCGATAAACTCATCCCATACCACCGGAGGAAAGGGAGCCACGATGGCAGCGATGAAGCCGAGGACCGGAGACGGGCCTATGGAAGCCGTGAAGGAAGGACGACTCATCATCGTGCGCGTTCCACTCGAAGGCGGCGGCCGCCTGGTCGTCTCCGTGAACGACGCCGAGGCCAAGGAGCTTCACGACGTGCTTGGCGCCGTCGTGGCACCGGCCTGATCGACCAGGGATCCGCGTCAGCGGATCCGAAAGGGCGGTGGTTCCTCGGAACCACCGCCCTTCTTCCTGGGTCGGCACCTGCGTGGTCGGCACCGCCTCCATCGGGAATCCGGGCGATCAGCCGCGCTCTGCGAGGCTGATCAGCTGCAGCAGGCCTTCGCCCGCGGGGGAGAGCGTCGCGAGCACGGCCGAAGACTCCTGCGTCTCCTGCACGAGGGATCGGTAGGCGGCCGTGACCTCGTCGCGCTGCACCGGGTCGGCGACGCGGCCGCCCGCCAGGACACGCGGCACGAGCACGAGGCCGCCGGTGCGTGCGAGACGCAGACCGTGCTCGACGTACTCGATGACGTGCTCGGGGTCGGCGTCGACCAGCACGATGTCGTAGGAGTTCTCGTTCATGCGCGGGAGCAAGTCGATCGCACGCCCCGTGATGAAACGTGCTCTCGTGGAGGGGATCTTCGCGTCGGAGAAGGCCTGCCGCGCAGCGGCGAGGTGCTCCGGTTCATTGTCGATCGAGGTGAGCACGGCCTGGGGCGCGCCGCGGAGCAGCCAGAGTCCGGAGACACCGGCACCGGTGCCGATCTCGACGATCGACCTGGCGCCGGTCGCGGCGGCGAGCACAGCGATCTGAGAGCCGACGGACGCGCTGACGGGCATGGCCCCGAGCTCGAGCGCGTGCGCACGGGCGCGAGCGATGGCGTCGGGTTCCACGATGGACTCGCGCAGAAAACGCGCGTTCGCGTCATGCTCGCTCATGGCCTGTATCTCCCTGCCTGCCTGTGATCTTCTCCAGCGTATTCGGTCCGCGAGTGCGGGGACCGCAGGCGCGGCGGTAGCCTGTAGAGATGACGTTCGGGCTCACCTTCGAGAAGCTGTTGCTGATCGGCCTCATCGCGGTTCTGATCATCGGCCCCGAGCGTCTCCCGCGCGCAGCGGAGAGCTTCTCCCGTATGGTCCGCAAGGCCGGCGAGTACCTTCGTGCGACCAAGTCGAGGGTGCGCGAGGAGATGGGCCCCGAGATCGACGACGTCGACTGGCGCAAGCTCGATCCCCGCCAGTACGACCCGCGTCGGATCATCCGCGATGCCCTCATGGAAGAGCCGCAGCCGGCGACCCCGATGCAGGCCACAGCGACGATCGCGGAGCCGGTCGCAGGCTCCATCGCCACCTCGCGCGCGGTCCCGCAGGAGTTCAGCGCGACCAACCGCCCGCCGTTCGATCCCGAGGCGACCTGACCCGGTCGCGACGTCAGGGGTCCGCGGGAGAGGGCTAGGAGATCCGGGAGCGGAGAGCGGCGATGTCGTCGTCCGTCAGCAGCTCGCGGGGTATCGCGGTCGCGGCCGAGGTGTCGCGCAGCTTCAACAGCACCGCGTCCCTTCCCACGTGCATCCTCTGGAACGTGCGGTACGCGATGTCGGAGCGACGTCGCCCGCTTCCCATCTGCAGACCCTCGTCTTCCAGTGACACCCACACGCGTGTCCCGACGGGCATCGCGATCCGCACGGCGGTGCGCGCCCCCGACACCGACATGAACACGGCGAAACCTGCGAGCGCGACGATGAGCACGGGCATCCAGCCTGCCCCGTAAGGTCCCTCTTCCCCCGGAGCCACCGGCGCGGTGAGGTTGACGACGCTGAAGACGAGCGCCGCCGCGAGTGCGACCCACATGACGATGGCCGCAGGACGGGTCAGCGAGTAGATCGCGGCGTCGCGTGCCATCCGTCGCAGCAGGCTCTCGTCGACGGTCAGGGAACGTGCAGGCATCCGAGCATCCTCCCAGTCCCTAGCGGATCGACATGGGCAGGGATCGGCCGGAGAGACCCCTGCCCCGGTGCGCGAGCGCGCTCGCGAGGCCGCGGATGGTCACGGCTGCGGCATCGTCCGTGTCGTCGGAGACGATCGGCCGTCCGGTGTCTCCGCCTTCGCGCAGGGCGGGGCTCAGCGGGATGGATGCCAGCAGCGGGACCGCGGCTTCCGGTTCGGAGAGTGCTTCGGCGACGGCCGCGCCGCCTCCGGAGCCGAACAGGTCGACGACAGTGCCGTCGGGGAGGGTGTACGCCGCCATGTTCTCGATGACGCCGATGACGCGCTGGCCCGTCTGCCGGGCGACGAGTCCGCTGCGGATGGCGACGTCGGCGGCGGCGGTCTGCGGCGTCGTGACCACGAGCACCTCCGCATGGGGGAGGAGCTGGCCGATCGAGATGGCGATGTCGCCCGTTCCCGGTGGCATGTCGATCAGCAGCACATCGAGGTCGCCGAAGAACACGTCGGTGAGGAACTGCGACACCGTGCGGTGCAGCATCGGACCGCGCCACGCGACGACGGATTCGCCGTCGCGGAGGAACATCCCGATGGAGATCGTCTTCACGCCGTGTGCGACAGGGGGGAGCATGAGGTCGTCGATGCGCGTCGGCTGCGTGCCTGCCGGGATGCCGAGCAGGCCAGGGATCGAGAAGCCGTGCACATCGGCGTCGACGAGCCCGACGGAGAGACCCTGCGCGGCGAGGGCGACCGCGAGGTTGGCCGTGACCGTCGACTTGCCCACGCCGCCCTTGCCGCTGGAGACGAGGATCACGCGGGTGAGGGAGTCGGGGCCGAACGGCATGTGCCGTGCTGGCCTGCCCGCGCGGAGCTTCGCCGTGAGCGCCTTCCGCTCGGTCGGAGTCATCACGCCGACCTCGACCTCGACCTCGGCGATACCGGGAACGGACGCTGCAGCCTCGCGCACATCCGTCTCGATCCTGGCAGCGGCGGGGCAGCCCACGATCGTCAGGACGATGCCGACGTGTGCGCGATCACCCTCCACCGAGATGTCGCGGACCATGTCGAGATCGCCGATGGGACGACGCAGCTCGGGATCCGTCACAGCGGCGACGGCGGATCGGACGCGCTCCACCGCCGTCACGATGCGGAGCCGGATCGGGTCTTCTCAGGAGACTCTTCGAGCTCGGCGAGAAGAGCCTTGAGCTCCTGACGGAGCACGTCGCGCGTCACGACCTGCGAATTGCGCTCCTCGAGCGACATCCGCAGCGCCACGATCTCGCGGGCGAGGTACTCGGTGTCGGCGAGGTTGCGCTCTGCACGCTGGCGGTCCTGTTCGATCTGCACCCTGTCGCGGTCGTCCTGACGGTTCTGCGCGAGCAGGATGAGGGGTGCCGCATAGGAGGCCTGCAGCGAGAGCATGAGCGTCAGAGCCGTGAACCCGAGCGCGGCGTCGTCGAAGCGCAACTCGTCCGGCATCAGGGTGTTCCACACGATCCACAGCACGCAGAACAGGGTGAGGATCAGGAGGAACGCCGGCGTCCCCATCGCCCGCGCGACCCACTCCGTGAAACGGCCGAAGCGGTCGCGTGAGGTCGCCCTGGGGCGTGTGGTCGTGCGCCCTGGCGCGTCGAGGCGGGGGGAGCGGGGCATCAGCGCACCTCCTTCGCCGGAGCGGCGGCGTCGTCATTGTCGTGCGAGCGCCAGTCGTCGGGCAGCAGGTAGTCGAGCACGTCGTCGATGCTGATCGCTCCGACCAGGCGGTGCGCCGCGTCGATCACCGGGAGCGACACCAGGTCGTAGCTGGCCAGGAGGCGTGCCACCTCGGCGGCGGAGGCGGTGACGGGCACGGGTTCGAGACTGTCGTCGAGGATCGCGCCGAGCCGTTCATGCGGCGGGTAGCGCAGCATCCGCTGGAAGTGCACGAGCCCCAGCAGGCGCCCCGTCGGCGTCTCGAACGGGGGGAGCGTCACGAACACCGCGGCGGCCAGGGCCGGATGCAGCTCGTGGCGGCGGATCAGCGCGAGCGCTTCGGCCACGGTGGCATCGGCGGACAGGATGATCGGTTCCGGGGTCATCAGACCGCCGGCCGTGTCCGGGCCGTAGCGCAGCAGCATCCTGACGTCTTCGGCCTCCTCCGGCTCCATGAGCTCGAGGAGCTGCTCCAGACGGTCCGGTGCCAGCTGCGCGAGGAGGTCGGCCGCGTCGTCCGGCTCCATCTGGTCGAGGATGTCGGCCGCGCGCTCGTCTCCCAGGCGATCGAGGATGTGCACCTGCTCGTCTTCGGGCATCTCCTCGAGGGCGTCCGCGAGGCGGTCGTCGGAGAGCTCCTCCGCGACCTCGATCATGCGCTGCTGCGGGAGATCGAGGAGGGTGTTGGCGAGGTCGGCCGCATGCAGCTCGGAGTACGAGGCGACGAGCTGCTCCGCCGACTGCGACTCGCCGGGAGCACGCTGCTCCGTCACCTCGCTCCAGGCGGCGAAGGTCGTCGGGCCCTTCGCGAAGGGAGAGGCGCTGGTCTTGGGTCGGCGGAGGAACAGCTGGCTGATCGCCCACTCGCCGAGCCGGTTGGGCTCGATCGCGATGTCCTCGATCACGGCGGTGCCGCTGCCGTCGACGAAGCTCACCCGTCGCCCGAGCATCTCCGCCAGCACGCGGACCTCACCGGCGCGGGGGGAGAAGCGGCGCACGTTGATCAGGCCCGTGGTGATCACCTGGCCGGAGCGGATCGAGGTGACGCGTCCGATCGAGAGGAACACGTGTCGTCGCCCGGGGATCTCCACGACCAGGCCGATGACGCGGGGTGCCGCGGTACTTCGATACACGACGACGACATCCCGGACCTTGCCGAGCCGGTCGCCGACGGGATCGAAGACGGCGCACCCGGCGAGGCGCGCGGCGAATACCCGTTGTGTGCTCACCTCTCCAGAGTAGTCGGCGGCTCAGGTCTCCGGCGGGATGGCCGCGCCTCGGGCCGTCCATCGGCGCGCGTGGAAGAATAGCCGGATGAGCATGCTGAACCGGCCCGCGAGCGGCACAGACACCGGCGAGATCGTCGCGTCGATGCGCGACTACGAGAGCGCGCAGAAGACGGTCTCGAAGCTGATCGCGGGGGAGGTGCCCGCGCGCGACATCGCCATCGTCGGACAGAGCGTGCGCACGGTCGAGCGGGTGACCGGCAAGCTCGGCTATGCCGCCGCAGCGCGCTCCGGCGCGATCAACGGCGTGCTGATCGGTCTCTTCCTCGCCGCGATCCTCGTGCTGGGCAACCCCGAGGTGCCGATCCAGCTCTTCCTGGGCTTCGTGCTCATCGGCGTCGCGGTCGGAATGCTCCTGAGCCTGATCACCTATGCGATCGTGCGTCGTCGCCGAGACTTCGCCAGTGTCACGCAGTTCGCCGCCGATCACTACGAGGTCACCGTGCTCTCCTCCTCGCTGGGCAAGGCCCGTCAGGTGCTCGGGGCCAACAAGGTCGCACCGGTGCGTCCCCCCGTCAACCTCGATGAACCGCCCCGCTACGGCGAGCGGATCACTCCTGGGGCAACGGTGCCGGAAGCCACGCCGGCGCCCGAGCCCGTCCCTGCGCCCGAGGAACCCGTCATCCCGCCGCGCCCGGCAGACCCGGTGGCGGAGCCGGTGCAGCCGGAGCACACTCCCGCTCCCGATCCCCGCCCGGACTCCGACGGAGTCCAGGGCGAGCGGGCATGACGTCGGTGCCGGTTTCCGCCGCCTGATGGTCGAGATCCAGGTCGAGCTGCCGACCGGACCTGCGGCGGTGTCCGCCGACTGGGCCCCCGGCGACAACGGCGCGACGGTGATCGTCGCGCACGGCGCCGGGACGGGCAAGGACCATCCGTTCTTGACGGGCTACGTCGATGCGCTGAGCGAGAGCGGCTTCTCGACTCTGCGGTTCAACTTCCCCTACGTCGAGCAGGGACGACGCATGCCCGGTCCCGCCCCGCATGCGATCGCCACCTGGAATGCCGTCGTGGCCTTCGCCCGCTCGGCCGACCCCGCGGCGACCGTCTGGGCGACGGGGAAGTCGTACGGCGGGCGGATGGCGTCGATGGCGGTCGCCGAAGGTCTGCGTGTCAACGGGCTCGTCTACCTCGGCTACCCGCTTCATCCGCCGGGGCGGCCCGAGAAGCCGCGCATCGAGCATCTGCCGGACATCACGGTGCCGCAGCTCTTCGTCGAGGGGACCAACGATCCGTTCATCCAGCCCCTCTCGCAGTTCGAGGAGGCGGTCGCGAGCTGTCGGGATGCGCGCGTCGTCTGGGTCGATGGCGGCGGGCACACCTTCGAGGTCAAGGGGCGGAAGCGCCCGGCGGAGCAGATCGGAGCGTCACTCGCGCCGATCGTCGCGGAGTTCGTCCGCGCTCGCCGATCCGGCTGAGAGCGGTCAGTCGATGAGCGCGGAGAGACCTGCATCGGCCAGCAGACGTCGCACCGTCGAGATGCCCAGTGCGCTCATGATCGGGTTCGAGGCCTCGTAGTACCAGCCGAGCCCGAGCGCCTGCTGGAGCGCCCATGCCGCGCCCCGGTGCCATTCGACGTCGTCCGCGCCGACGTCGTCACGGAGGATGCGCCGTGTCGGTGCGTCGAAGAGATGCCAGGCCACGACGAGGTCGAGGGCAGGATCGGCGGGTCCGAAGCTTCCGCCGTCGAGCACGCCGGCCAGTCGCGTCTCATCCGCACGCTCGGCGACCAGGAGATTGAACGGGGTGAGGTCTCTGTGGCTCATCACCTCCGCGACGGGAGACGGGAGCTCCCGCAGCACGGCCCAGAGCCTCTCGGCGCGTGGCGCATCGAACAGGTGCGCGCTCCTGGCGAGGCAGTGCGCGACCCACTCGTCGTGATCGCCGAGGCGACCGCCGCGACCGTTGCGGTCGAAGGTGCGTCCGCGGAGGTCGACGGCGCGCAGTGCCAGGATCAGCGAGGCCAGGTCGCGCGCCAACGCCGGGGCGGCGGCGGAGCGCGCAGGGTCCGCCGTCTCGCCCTCGACCCAGGTCTGCATCGCCCAGGCCGAGGGGAACTCCGGCGACGGCGCGGCGATCCCGTACGGTCGCGGCGCGGGGTAGGGACTGGCGGCGGCGAACTCGTCGAGAGCGGCGGCCTCGCCCGCGAGCTCGGTCTCCGTGGCCCCGAGCAGCGGGAACCGGGCGACGTGTTCCCCGCCCACGCGGATGATCCTGTTCACGGTCCCCGTGAGAGGCACGGGTCGCACCGGCTCTCCGCGCAGTTCGGGGAACCGCCGGGCGATCAGGCGTGCCGCCGCCGCCGTGTCGAGCGCGAGTTCCCCTTCATGCATCCGCCGATGTCAGCTCTGCAGGCGTGCGATCCACGCCTCGACCTCGTCGGCCGTGCGCGGGATGCCGGCCGAGAGGTTCACCGGACCGTCCTCGGTCATCACGATGTCATCCTCGATGCGCACGCCGATGCCGCGGAGCTCGGCGGGCACGGTGAGATCGTCGATCTGGAAGTACAGCCCCGGCTCGATCGTGAACACCATGCCCGGTGCGAGGATGCCGTCGTAGTACATCTCGCGGCGGGCCTGCGCGCAATCGTGCACGTCGATTCCGAGGTGGTGCGAGGTGCCGTGCACCATGTAGCGCCGGTGCTGACCGCCCTTGTCGGCGTCCAGAGCCTCTTCCGCTGTGACGGGGAGCAGACCCCACTCGGCCGTGCGCTCGGCGATGACCTTCATTGCGGCACCGTGCACATCGCGGAAGCGCACCCCGACCTTGGCAGCGGCGAACGCGGCATCCGCTGCTTCGCGGACCGTCTCGTAGACGCGGCGCTGCACCTCGGTGAACGTGCCGGAGACCGGCAGGGTGCGGGTGATGTCGGCGGTGTACAGGCTGTCCGCCTCGACGCCGGCGTCCACCAGGATCAGATCACCGGGAACCACGGTCCCGTCGTTGCGGGTCCAGTGGAGGTAGCAGGCGTGCGGCCCTGATGCGGCGATCGTGTCGTACCCCTCGCCGTTCCCGTCCTCGCGTGCGCGGCGGTGGAAGACACCCTCCACGACGCGTTCGCCGCGGGCGTGCGCCGTCGCAGCGGGGAGCTCACGGATGATGTCGTCGAAGCCGTTCGCCGTGATCTCGACCGCGCGGCGCATCTCTGCGATCTCGAACTCGTCTTTGATGAGACGCAGCTCGGAGACGAAACGGGTGAGCGCCTCGTCCTCGTCGAGCACGAGCTCGCCCTCGACCGCCTCGAGCTCGTCGAGGTGCGCCGTCGTGATCTGGAGGTCGGCGGCGACGCCGGCGAGGGAGGGGCGCGGTCCGATCCAGAACTCGCCGACCGTCGCGTCGGCGTAGAACTCCGTGGTGGTGCGGTCGGCACGCTCGCGGAAGAAGAGCGTGATGTCGTGACCGTTCTCGGTCGGCGCGAAGACGAGGACGGAGTCGGGCTCGGCATCGGAAGCCCACCCCGTCAGGTGCGCGAAGGCGGAATGCGCCCGGAAGACGTAGTCGGTGTCGTTGCTGCGCTGCTTGAGCGAGCCTGCCGGGATCACCAGACGCTTGCCGGGGAACGCGGCGGAGACGGCGGCGCGGCGGATGGCTGCGTATGAGGCCTGCGCACGCGGGGCAGGGAGCGTCTCCGGACGCTCGGCCCAGCCGGTGGAGATGGTGTCGAGGAAGCCCTGCGGGAACGGCTGCTTGCGGTTCGTCGTGCCGTTCTCGGCAGACGCTTCGACGGTGGGCTCTGCGATCGTGTCGCGCTCTCCTGTGCTCATCCCTCCAGTCTGTCACCTGGTGGGCCGGCGTGGGACTCAGCCGGCGGGCTCGAGCTGCACGACGAGGGCGCGGTGGTCGCTTCCGCCGGCATCGTCGAGCACGACGGAACCGCTCGGCGACCAGTTCTGCGACGCCATCACATGATCGATGGGTGCACCGGCGAGGGCGGGCAGCGAGCTCGGCCACGTGCCCGTGAGTCCGTTCCCGGTGCGGGCGGCCACATCGCGGCAGTATCCGATGTCGCCGCCCTCAACTCCGAGCGGAGCCATGTGATCGACGGTGGCGTTGAAGTCGCCGGCGAGGATGAAGTCACCCTGCGGGCACTGATCGGCGATCCACTGCAGATCGCTCCGCCACTGCTGCATCTCCTCCATACGCGGGGCCACCGCGTGCACCGCGACGATCGTGGGGCCGGTCCCATCGGTCGGCATGAGCACGACGCTGGGAACGGAGCCGGTGTTGCTCGTGCCGTCCTTGGCCGATTCGATCACGGAATACTCGCCGAGGTCTGGAGCG
This sequence comes from Microbacterium sp. Beta, assembly GCF_005502545.1. Lineage (NCBI taxonomy): Bacteria > Bacillati > Actinomycetota > Actinomycetes > Micrococcales > Microbacteriaceae > Microbacterium > Microbacterium sp. Beta. The sequence continues at coordinate 495,057 of NZ_SCOG01000001.1, read as the reverse complement.
ACGAGCACGGTGGTGTGCCAGGACTGCGGGCCGTCCTGCACATCCGGTCGGAACTGCACGTGATGCACCCACATCGGATGTCCCTGCTCGCGCAGCATGATGGCGATGCGCTCGCCGACGGCCTCGGTCGTCTCAGGGAGCGCGACGATGTCGGCTCCCTGATCGAGGATCCGCTGCGCGATCACCTCCGCGGAGACGGCCTCGCCCGCGGTGTTCCAGGTGAGCACGCGCACACTGCCGTCGGTCTTCTCCGGGAGCGCGGATGATCCGAAGCCGCGCACGGCTCCGATGGCCGCGGTCGCACCCGCGCCCAGCAGCGCCACGATGAGGATCGATGCGGCGAACCCCCTCAGCGGGCGGGCGAACAGGAGGAGGAGCGCCAGGGCCGCGACGACGAGGAATCCGCCGAGTACGAGACCGCGCGCCGATACCAGCTGCGCGAACGGGTACGTCTGTTCCAGACGGAAGAACTGCGGCCACACCACGATCGCCGTCGCGATCGCGAGAAGCACGGTGAAGAGGATCCCCAGGAGACGAAACATCCCCTCCAGCCTAGGAGCGCCGCCTGGGAAGTCCCTGCCTCGACATCCGTGCCGAGCCTGAGCGGGATGGAGCGGGCCTGGGGCCGCGGATGCTCGGTACGCTCGGAGGATGGCCACTTCGTCCCCCGGGTTCGCCGGTCCCGCCGACCTGCACCTGCACTCCAACCATTCCGATGGCACGGAGTCGCCGGCCCAGGTGGTGGCCCAGGCGCATGCGCACGGGGTGCGTACTCTGGCGCTGACCGATCACGACCGCACCACGGGGTGGAGCGAGGCCGGAGATGCGGCTGTCGAGCTCGGTATGACGTTCATCCCGGGTATGGAGCTCTCCGCGAAGCACGAGTGGCGGAGCGTCCACGTGCTCGGGTACCTCTTCGACCCGGAGGACGAGGCGCTGCGTGCGGAGACCGATCGCATCCGCGGCGATCGGATCGGCCGGGCCGAGCGCATCGTGCGCAACATCGGGCGGGACTACGACCTGCAGTGGGACGACGTGGTCGCGCAGACAACGCGGGATGCCACCGTGGGGCGCCCGCACATCGCCGACGCCCTCATCGCGCGCGGCATCGTGCGGGACCGGACGGAGGCCTTCGACGGCATCCTGCACCCTCGCGAGGGCTACTACGAGCCGCACTACGCGCCCGATCCGCTGACGGCGGTGCGTCTGATCACGGACGCGGGGGGAGTGGCGATCATCGCCCACCCCGTGACGGCGGGTCGCGACCGCATGATGCCCGTGCCGTTCATCGAGCGACTCATCGCCGCGGGGCTCGGCGGATTCGAGGTCGAGCATCGGGAGAACACGGAGTCGGGCAAGCGGGTGCTGCGTGAGATCGCCGCGAAGCACGACCTCATCGTCACCGGATCGAGCGACTATCACGGCACCGGCAAACCGAACCGCCCTGGCGAGAACACGACCTCCGAGGAGATGGTGTCCAGGCTCATAGCACGAGGCACCGGCATCGCCCCGCGTTTTCCCTGACCCTCGGCGTTCTGTCGGCGACTTCCCTGCGGGCTGTCGAACCGGACCGATACCGTCCGAGGCATGCAGCGAGCGACTTCCCTGGAGCGGCGCGTCGACGCGTGGGCTCACCGGCTCCTCCGTGACGCCCCGTCGAACGGTGTCCGCGCTGGCCTCATCGAGTTCTCGGTGTTCGTGGTCAAGCAGGCGTGGGCGTGCATCTTCGGTGGAGCGCTCCTGGTCCTCATCGTCGCCGCGCGCCTGTGGTATCCCGACGACGCGGCGCTGGCCCGCAACGACGCGCTGACGATCGCTGCGGTGCTGATCCAGATCACGATGCTCGTCTTCCGCTTGGAGAGCGGCCGTGAGCTGTGGGTCATCGTCCTGTTCCACATCACCGGCACCGTGATGGAGCTGTTCAAGACCGATGTGGGTTCGTGGGCGTATGCCGCAGACGGGATCCTCCGAATAGGCGGGGTCCCGCTGTTCAGCGGCTTCATGTACGCGGCGGTCGGGTCGTACATGGTCCGCGTCTACCGGCTGTTCGATCTCGGGTTCACGCGGTATCCGCGACGCTGGATGACGGCGATCCTCGCCGGGGCGATCTACGTCAACTTCTTCACGCACCACTGGTGGTGGGATGCGCGGTGGGTGCTGCTCGTCGGAGTGGTGCTGCTGTGGCTCCCGACCGTGATGCACGCGCGCGTCTGGCGGCGTACGATCCGCCTTCCCCTGCTGGCCGTCTTCGCGGGTGTGGCGGTGTTCATCTATCTCGCCGAGAACATCGGCACCTGGGCGGGCGCGTGGGCCTATCCGGATCAGGCCGGAGGGTGGCAACCGGTCTCGCTGAGCAAGCTGAGCTCGTGGTTCCTGCTGATGATCATCTCGGTCGTCCTGGTGGCCTGGGTGTATCCGCCGCAGGTTCCCGGAGCGCTGTTGCGTACGACGGGGAGCGGAACCGCCAGGAGAGTGCAAGGGGGCGGCGAGGGTCGCGCCTGACGTCGTCGCCCGTGCATGCGAGAGGGCGCATGGTTCGGGGGGTTCCCGACCCATGCGCCCTCTCGGTGTGACGACTCAGGCTCCCGCGACGGGAGCGGCCCCTGCTCCGGAACCCCCGCGGCGACGGCGGCGACGGCGTGCGGGCGCCGGCTTGCCGTCGTGGTGCTCCTTACCAGCGCCATCGTGGGTCCCTGCGCCCTCGGCTCCGCGATCGGACGATGGCGCGGTCTCTCCCTCGCCGCTGGACGACGACGCGGCGCCCTCGGCGAACGTCGAGCCCACGGGCGTCGAGCTGTTGCGGCGACGCCGGCGACGACGGGTACCGCTCTCGTCGGTGCCCTCCGCCGCGGCGTCGGTCGCCCGCTCGGGGCGACGGCTGCGCTCGGTCTTGACGGACTCCGTCTTGGGCGCCGACACCAGGCGGCCCTTCGTGCCGTGGGGGATGTCGAGGTCCTCGTACAGGTGCGGGCTCGACGAGTAGGTCTCGATGGGCTCGGGCTGACCGAACTCGAGGGCCCGGTTGATGAGGGCCCACTTGTGCAGGTCTTCCCAGTCGACGAAGGTGACCGCGATCCCGGTCTTGCCCGCGCGGCCGGTACGGCCGGCGCGGTGCAGGTACGTCTTGTCCTCGTCCGGAATGGTGTGGTTGATCACATGGGTGACGTCGTCGACGTCGATGCCTCGAGCGGCGACGTCGGTCGCGACGAGCACGTCCTTCTTCCCCGCCTTGAAGGCGGCCATCGAACGCTCACGCTGGTCCTGGCCCATGTCTCCGTGCACGCCGCCGACGTTGAAACCGCGGTCGCTCAGCTCGTCGACGAGCCGCTGCGCCGCACGCTTGGTGCGGGTGAAGATCACGGTCTTGCCGCGCCCCTCCGCCTGCAGGATGCGGGCGATGACCTCGTCCTTGTCCATGGAGTGAGCGCGGTACACGAGGTGCTTGATGTTGGCCTGCGTGAGGCCCTCATCGGGGTCGTTGGCGCGGATGTGGATCGGGTTCGACATGAAGCGACGCGCGAGGGCGACGATCGGACCGGGCATGGTCGCGGAGAACAGCTGCGTGTGGCGGACGGCCGGCACCTTCTGGAAGATCTTCTCGATGTCGGCGAGGAAGCCGAGGTCGAGCATCTTGTCGGCCTCATCGAGCACGACCTCGGTCGCGTTCGAGAGGTCGAGCAGGCGCTGGCCGGCGAGGTCGATCAGTCGGCCGGGGGTGCCGACCACGATCTGCGCTCCCGCCTTCAGCTGGTCGATCTGGCCCTCATAGGCCTTTCCGCCGTAGATGGCGACGACGCTGGTGGAGCGGTTGCTGGTGAGCAGGTCGATGTCCTCGTACACCTGCACCGCGAGCTCACGGGTCGGCACCACGATGAGCGCCTTGACGCCGTGCTCCGGGTTCTTGCCGAGACGCTGGACGACCGGGATGCCGAAGCCGAAGGTCTTGCCGGTTCCCGTCTTGGCCTGACCGATGATGTCCTGGCCGGGAAGGCCGAGGGGGATGGTCTGCTCCTGGATGGGGAACGCGTCCACGATGCCCTTGGCGGCGAGTGCGTCGACGATGTCCTGATCGATGCCGAGATCGGCGAAAGTTGTCACTTTGTTCAGATTGCCTGTCCGGCGACCCTGCGGGATCGCCACGTTCACGGATCCACGCCGTCTCTTGTGCCACAGGCGCGGGGCCCCGCTCCGACGGCGGGGACACGCCCAGCCTACCCGAGGGGTGCCGCAGGCCGGGAAGAGGGCTTCCGCACGAGTATTGTGAACGTCGTGGTGGACTCGGGAGGACGACCTCGTGGTTAAGTGGTTCTGGCAGCGCGATGCGGCGCCGCGACGCACCCTCGCCTTGCGCGGCAGGGGAGAGCAGGGAGATGCGACGCGCATCGACTTCGCCGAGCTCGCCCCCGAGCTGAACCGCTTCCTCGGACAGGCCGCCTATCTGCAGCTGGGCTACTTCGAGACGCTGACGCGTCTCATCCGCGGCACCCCCGAGCTCTCCGAGAAGGAGTCGCTCTCGCGCGCAGCCGGAGCCGCGCTCACCAAGCACCGCGGGATCGTGGAGCTCATCGCGGAGCGGGGGGACGACCCGACGCAGCTGATGCTGCCGTTCCGGGAGAACCTCGATGCGTTCCGTCGGAAGACCATCGGCGCCCGCCCTCGCGAGACGCTGCTCGCCGTCTACATCACCGCAGGGATGTTGGACGACTTCTACCTCGCGCTCGCCTCCAGCTACGGGGAGACCGGGCACCGCGTGGCGCAGATCCTGCGCGAGGACGATGCCAGGCACGAGATCGTCGCCATCGTGCAGGAGACCATCGAGAGCGATGAGGAGTGGCGGTCGCTGCTGTCGATGTGGGCCCGCCGTCTCGTCGGCGACACCATCCTCGTCTGTCGCTCGGCGCTGCGGCCGGAGCGTCTCGACGTCGACGAGGAGCGGATCGAGCCGGTGTACACCGAGCTCATGGGCGCTCACGCACGGCGCATGGACGCCATGGGACTCGCGTCCTGACCCGACATCGCCACACGCGCGGTCGGTTCGAGGCGGTCAGATTCCGACGGCGGTCAGATTCCCAGCGCGACTCGCTTCTGGGCGTCGGCGCGCTTGCGCATCCCGGTGATCGCCACGGTCGCCAGTGCAGCGACGATGGGGGCTCCGAGGACGCTCGCGAGCCACAGCCAGATGCTGTCCTCGCCCACGCCCGCCCACTGCAGCGCGGTGTACAGGACCGCAGCCACCGCGGTCGCGATGGCGGGGGTCAGAGCGACACCGCGCAGCTCACGACCGCCGATCAGGAAATGTGCGGCGATCCCGAGAGCGCACGCGCCGATGAGTGCGAGGAGGATGTACATCGTCGGGTCAGGCGACGAAGCCGACGCGGCGGGATTCCTCGGTGCCCAGCTCGATGTACGCGAGGTTCGCGGTCGGGACGATGTAGGAGTTGCCCTTCACGTCGGCGAAGCTCACGTGCGACGCGCTCTGCTCGAGGGCGGTGGCGACCTGGGTGCGCACCTCTTCGGCGCTTGCGCTGGTGTCGAAGCTCAGTTCACGGCCGGTGTTGATGATGCCGATGCGGATTTCCACGCGTGCTCCTTGAAGTTCGGGGACTGCGCCAACTCTACCCCGGGAGTACAGGCCGGGATCGGCGGTCGCGGCCTGTTTCGCCGTGAGCGCACAGGGGGAAGGCACCATGGCTGCGGGCGGCCTCAGGCGGGTGGGGACGGTGATGTCCGCGCGTCCGGATAGCGTTGATGTCATGACACCGGATTCCGCTCAGCGTGCTGTGATCGCCGCGGAGTCGCACGCGTCCGGTGTCATCATCGGCGCACCGGGCACGGGGAAGACCCGCACCCTCATCGACCGCGTCGTCCACCTTCTCGATGCAGACGCCCTGCGCCCCGAAGAGGTGCTCGCCCTCACCCCGAACCGTCAGGCGGCGACGGCGCTGCGCGACCGGATCGGAGTCAGGATCGGGCAGGCCACGCCGGGTCCGCTCGCGAGATCGCTCGGCTCGTTCGCCTTCCAGCTCGTGCGGGGGGCGATGGTGAAGGAGGGGTCCGAGCCGCCGGCGTTGTTGACGGGCGCGGATCAGGACCGCATCATCGCCGAGCTCCTCGCCGGTGACGCGGAGGACATGCGCATCCCGTGGCCGGAGAGCCTGAGCGCGTCGGTGCGGGCGTCGAAGGGATTCCGCTCCGAGCTGCGCGCTTTCCTCGCCGAGTGCACCGAACTCGGGGTGGACGCTGCGGAGCTTCGTGCATCGGGCAACGCCGTGTGGGCGGCGACGGCGGAGTTCCTCGTGGAGTACCGAGCCGTGCTCGACGCCCTAAGATCCGCACATCGCGATGCCGCCGACCTGCTCAGCGAGGCGAGCGCCATCCTGCACACGGCCGATCCGGCGACTCTCGGCCCGTTGGCACCGCTGCGCGTGGTGCTCATCGACGACGCTCAGGAGCTCACCCGCGGCGGCATATCGGTCGTGAAGGCCCTGCGGAGTCGGGGGATCGCCGTGCTGGCGTTCGGCGATCCGGATATCTCTTCCGGCTCCTTCCGCGGAGCCAGCCCCGAGCTGTTCGCGCAGCTCGCCGGGGTGCTGGGGGATGTGCACGTGCTCGATGGCCCCCATCGTCAACGTCCGGCGCTCACGGCGCTCACCCGCACGGTGACGCAGGCGATCGGCGTGTCGGGGCGGGTGGAGCATCGGCGGGCGCCTGTGCCGGCGACGGCCGATGACGTCGACGCCGGAGTCTCCACGTTCATCGCCCCGTCTCCCTACGAAGAGCTCGATCGCATCGCCGGTGTCATGCGCGAATGGCACCTCTCCGAAGGGATCCGGTGGGATCGGATGGCGGTCATCGCCCACGACACCCGGCAGGTGACCACGCTCGAGACCGAGCTCGCCGCCAGGGAGATCCCGACGCGCGCAGCCGGTGTGCAACGCCCGCTCGGCAGCGAGGGGATCGTGCGCGACATCGTCGGCATCGTTCGTCTGGCTCTCACGCCCGTCGAAGAGCGCACCTCGACCGCGCTCGAGGAGGCGCTGCGCACCCCGTTCGGGGGGATGGACGCCATCGGGCTGCGGCGCCTGCGCGCCCGGCTCCGACACGTCGAGCTCGAGCAGGGCGGCTCCACCCCCGCGCGGGAGCTGCTGCGGCAGGCGATGGCGAATCCTGCCCACCTCACTCTCATCGACGCTCCGGAGTCGCGCACTGCGGAGAGGTTCGCCGAGACCATCCAGGCTCTCGCCAGCGGTGCGGATGCCGGCGAGACGATCCACGACCTGCTCTGGCGGGTGTGGGACCAGGCCCGAGCCGTCGACGGGCGTCGACTGCAGGTCGCCTGGCGCGAGATCTCGCTGCTGCCGACGGGGGCGGAGACCGCGCGTTCGCTCGACGCGCTCGTGTCGCTGTTCGACGCGGCCAAGCGCTTCGTCGAACGCACCCCCAACGAGAGGCCGGAGGTGTTCGTGCGGGACATCCTCGACAGCGAAGTTCCCGAGGACTCGCTGTCGACTCCCGATCGGCCGGGAAAGGTCACGCTGCTGACCCCTGCAACGGCGCTCGGCACCGAGTTCGATGCGGTCGTCGTCGCCGGCGTGCAGGACGGCATCTGGCCGAATGTGCGCCTTCGCGGTGGACTGCTGCAGACGTGGCGTCTGCCCGACGCGATCCAGGCCGTCCGCACGGGGATGGCGATCGAGCCGCCGGGCGTCCTCGACCGGCGACGGGCTGCGCTCCACGACGAGTTGCGTCTGTTCGTCCGTGCCGTGTCACGTGCGCGCGATCGGCTCCTGATCACTGCGGTGGACGACGACGATCTGACTCCCAGTCCGTTCTTCGGCTTCCTGCCCGCTCCCGAGCCGCCTGAGCGGCATGCCTCGGCGGAGCATCCGCTCACCCTGCGAGGCCTGGTCGCACGGCACCGACGCGCCCTCACCACGACATCCGCCGAACCCGTGCGGCGAGTCGCCGCTGCGCAGCTCGCCGTCCTCGCCCGCGAGGGGGTCCCGGGTGCGGACCCCGCCGAATGGTACGGAGTGACGCCCGTCTCCACCGATGCGCCGCTGCGCGACCTCGCGGTCACGGGTGCGCGGGTCTCGCCCTCGAAGATGGAGTCCTACGAGGAGTGCGGTCTCAACTGGGTCGTCTCGGCACTCGGCGGCGACACCGTGATGCCGCCGACGGCGGGCATAGGCACGATCGTGCACGAGGCGATGGAGCGGGTTCCCGACGGAGACCTGGACCAGATGCGGGCGATCGTGGCCGAGCAGTGGCCGGAGCTCGACTTCGAGACCGAATGGATCGGACGCAAGGAGCGACGCCGTGCCGATCTGCTCGTCGACAGGCTGCACGCCTACCTGGGCGACGTCCGTCGGGAAGGCGGAAGGGTGATCGGCAGCGAGGTCGAGTTCCGCTTCGCCGTCGACGTGGCGGGGGCGAGCGGCGAGGATGAGGATGTCGTGCCGACCGTGCAGGCGGTGGGGGAGAGCAGGGCGAATCAGGCGATCATCCACGGCTACATCGATCGGGTGGAGGCCTACCCCGCCGGCGCGGGTGAGCATGCGGCGGCGCGAGGCCGCGGATGGCAGCCCATGTCGGGCGGTCCGGAGGGCCCGACGGTCGTCGTCGATCTGAAGACGGGCAAGAACGATCCGGAATCCGACTCCGGCGTGCTCGAGCATGCGCAGCTGGCCGCCTATCAGATCGCGGTGCAGCAGGGACTCGTCGAGGGGGCGCCGCCGGCTTCACTCGCCGGAGCGCGGCTCGTGATCGTCTCGAAGACCCTCGCGAAGAGCGACTACCGCATCGCCCATCAGCACACGCTCGACGACGAGTCGCGCTCGGCCTTCCTGATGCGCGTATCGGATGCGGCGCGTGGCATGTCGGCTTCGAGCTTCACAGCGCAGGTCGAATCGCACTGTGCCGACACCCAGCGTCGGGTGCATCCCTGCCGTATTCACACGGTGCCGGCGGTGAGCTCGTGACGGGGGAGAACGGCGCACGGTGGAGCGTCGGCGTCTCGATCTCCGCGACCGACATCGCCGCCGCGCTGGGCCAGCCTTCGCCGACCCCCGCCCAACAGCGTGTGATCGAGGCGCCCCCGGAACCTGCGCTCGTGGTCGCGGGTGCCGGCAGCGGGAAGACCGAGACGATGTCGGGGCGCGTCGTGTGGCTCGTCGCCAACGGGCACGTGCGCCGCGACGAGATCCTCGGCCTCACCTTCACGCGCAAGGCTGCGGGTGAGCTCGCGGAGCGGATCGGCCATCGGCTCGCGGTCATCGACGAGTACGGTCGTCGTGGACTCCTGCCCCATCTCCCGGCGATCGTGGCGGACGGATCACTGCGCAGGGTGGAGGAGGCGGCGCCCGGCCGCCAGCGCGAGGTGGTCCGTGCACACGTGCTCGACGAGCTCGCCGCCCAGCGCGGGACCGGGTGGGACCCGGTGATCCCTCGGGCGGCGGAGGACCTGATGATCCGGCCTCGGGTCTCGACCTACAACGCCTTCGCGGACGGCATCGTCCGCGAGCACGCTGCACGCATCGGGCGAGACCCCGACGTGGCGATGCTCAGACAGGCGGCCTCCTGGATGCTCGCGCGCGAGGTCGTGCTGCGTAGCGATCTCCCTGAGCTGGAGAACATCGACTTCGCGCTCGGCACGGTCATCGATGCGGTGCAGCGGCTCGCCGGAGACGCCCTCGACCACCGTGTGGACCTGGATCTCGCCGAGCGCATCGCCCGGGAGCAGGCCCTCGCCTTCGAGCCCTATCGGAGCAACGGCGATGTCGAGAAGGCGGCCGTGAACCTGCTCAGTCTTCCGACGCTGTCGAGCCTGGTGCGCGACTACATCGCGGAGAAGCATCGTCGCGGCGTGCTCGACTTCGCCGATCAGGTCGGCGGCGCATACGACATCGTCGAGTCGGCGCCCGATGTGCGCGCCGAGCTCCGCGAGCAGCATCGCGTGGTGCTGCTCGACGAGTATCAGGACACGTCGGTCATCCAGACCCGCTTCCTCGCGGAGCTCTTCCGTGACTCGGCGGTGATGGCCGTGGGCGACCCGCACCAGTCGATCTACGGCTGGCGAGGGGCGAGCGCCGACAATCTTTACGCGTTCTCCGGCACGTTCTCGAGCACGGGCGCGGCGCATACCTACAGCCTCATGACCAGCTGGCGCAACGACCGCCGTATCCTCGGGATCGCGAACCGGGTGCTCGAACCGCTCCAGCGGCCCGGGCTCGACGTGCCCCCGCTCGAACCCCGTCCTGGGGCGGGAGAGGGCACCGTGACCGTGGAGTACCCCTTCACGGTCGACGAGGAGGCAGCAGCCGTGGCGGAGTGGTTCTCCGAGCGTCGAGCGGCACACGATGCCCGCGACACGGCAGCGGCACACGCGACGAAGCCGCACACCGGCGCGATCCTGTTCCGCTCGAAGCGGCACATGCAGACGTTCGCGGCTGCGCTTGCAGCCCGGGGGATCCCGCATCGGATCCTCGGTCTCGGCGGACTGCTGGCGACGCCGGAGGTCGTCGACGTCGTCTCGACGCTCCGCGTGGTGCACGACCCCACGGCGGGATCGGCGCTCATCCGACTGCTCACCGGGCCGCGATTCGGCGTGGGGGTGGCCGACATGGCGGCGCTCTACGACCTCGGGCGCACGCTCTCGGAGCGTGACCCCGCGATGGCTCCGCTGCCTGAGGAGATCCGTTCGCGGCTGCGCGGGTCGCGGGGCGCCGACGAGGCGGTGTCGATCATCGACGCCGTCGACGTGGTCAGGGCCGTGCGCGACGACTACAGACTGCTCGAAGCGATCACCCCGGACGGGCGGGCACGCGTGCGCGCCGCGGGCGAGATGCTGGAGCGTCTGCGACGAGCGTCCTCGCAGCCGATCCCGGAGCTGATCCGCCTGATCGAGCTCGAACTGCGGTTGGACATCGAGTTGGCGGCGAACGAGACCAGAGGGCCTGCCCGGATCGCCGCGACGCAGCTGCGCGCGTTCTCCGACGAGGTCAGGGCCTTCCTCGCCGCCGACGACCGGGGGAGCATCGGCAGCCTGCTGGCCTGGCTCGACAAGGCGGAGAGCACGGACGAGCTCATGCCTCGGCCGGAACCGCCGGAACCCGGCGTCGTGCAGCTGCTGACGATCCACGGCTCGAAGGGCCTGGAGTGGGATGCCGTCGCGGTCGTCCGACTCGTGGTCGACGAGCTTCCGAGCCGTGTCTCCGACGCCTCAGGGTGGTTCGGGTTCGGCGTCGTCCCCTTCGCTCTGCGCGGCGACCGAGATGCGCTGCCCCGCTTCGAGTGGGACCCCGTCGGGGCGATGGGCGACGAGACCGACCCCGTCAAGCGTCAGAAGCTCGCGCAGGCGTCGCTCTCCGGCGGCGCGACCAAGGCGAATCCGCAGGGGGGCGCGATCAAGCGCTTCAAAGACGCGTACCGGGCGTATCAGCAGCAGGAAGAGCGACGTCTGGCGTATGTCGCGGTCACCCGTGCGCGGACCGATCTGCTCTTGAGCGGCTCCCACTGGGCGGGGCAGAAGTCCCCGCGCACGCCGAGTCCCTATCTGCTCGAAGCCATCGAGGCGCAGGGGTTCGAGGAAATCGATCAGGTCGATCCGGACGACAATCCGTATGAGGGCCCCGGTTCCACGCTCCGCTGGCCCCTCGACCCGCTGGGCGCTCGGCGGGGTGTCGTGTCCGCAGCGGCAGCGGCTGTCGAAGAGGCCACGCTCCGGGGAACGGCAGAACCCTCGATCGAGCTCGCTCGTCTGCTCGCCGAGCGTGCGGCCAGACAGCGCGGTGCCGATGCGGAAGCGCCGACGCGCGTGCCGGCCTCGAGGTTCAAGGACTATGTCACCGACTTCTCCGGAACCCTCTCGTCGATCGTCAGGCCGATGCCGGAGCGGCCCTACCGGCAGACCCGCCTCGGCACGCTGTTCCACGCCTGGGTGGAGCAGCGGTCCGAGCTCGTGGGCGTCGGCAGCCGTGTGGATGAGGCGCTCTGGGAGCTCGATGAGGAGGAGGCGCCGATCGAGGCCGAGCACCTGACGAGGGCGTCGGGGGAGGGGCGCGGAACGACCGCCGACGCCGCCGACCTCGCCGTGCTGCAGGCGACGTTCGAGCGCAGCGAGTGGGGAGGATTGCAGCCCATCGCCGTCGAGATCGAGATCGACTTCGTGCTCGGTGCAGGCCTCTCCGCGGACGAGGCTGCGGGGGGTCACATCGTCATCTGCAAGCTCGATGCCGTGTACCGGCGCGCCGACCGCGGCGGCCGCGTCGAGATCGTCGACTGGAAGACCGGCAAGGCCCCGCGCACCGCCGCCGAGCGGGAGGAGCGCATGCTGCAGCTCGCGCTCTACCGTCTCGCGTACCACCGCAGATTCGACGTACCGCTGGAGGAGATCGATGTCGCGCTGTACTACGTGGCCGACGACCTGATCATCCGCGACGATCGGATCTACTCGGAGGAAGAGCTCTTCCAACGCTGGAGTGCCGCTCGCGCGGCGCGCTGAGCTTCCTCGGAGTCATCCTCGTCGTACGCGGTCTCCGACTGCGCCCCGGAAATGCCATGCCTGTCCCCGGCATCGGTGCGGTGGGTGCCGGCGAAGATGCTCCGCGCTTCGGAGAGGTCCTCGGTCTCGCGGTCGAGCATCCCGGCGCGGTGGGAGCTGTCGTCCCGCTCCTGTCCCTGGCCTTCGGCACCGCTGCGAAGCGGTTCGACGACATCGGTGGAAGTCGCGTCGGTCGCGCCTTCCTCCGATTCGGCCGGAACGTCGATCCACAGCTCCTCGGGGTTGTAGGCGTCGGTCTGCATCGACGTGTCGACCTCGGTCACGGCGTCTCGGGGCACGCGGTCGAGTGCGTCCATGGCAGAGTCGACTCCGGCGCTGCGGGCATCGATCACGCTCAGGTCATCGGTACGCAGACCCTCGGCGAGAGCCTCGAGCAGCGCGGCCGCGTCGTCGACGATATCCGGTCGATGCATGGCGTCGCCGTGCACGAGCCACCGTGCGAACTCGAGCTCGGCGAGCAGACGAGCACGCACTTCGAGGCCGGCGTCCGGTGCGCGGTCGAGTGCGCCGGAGTACGCGGCGTGGACATCGTCGGACGCCTCGGGTGCCGCGGAGAGCCACGACAGATCGACCGCAGGATCACCGATCGACAGTCCATGCCAGCCCAGGAGCCCGATGACTTCGGGGCCGCGTTCCGGGTCGTCCTCGAACAGGAAGGACGTCGACTGCAAGCCGCCGAGCACGACGGTGGACTCGAAGCGCCACAGGTCGTCGTCGGCGACGGCGTCGCGCCATCGCACGGTGAGACGCGCGGGAACCCTCCCCGTCGATGCGGCCGTGTCGATCAGGCGATCCAGCTCGGCGCGGCTCTCCTCGGCCGTGCGTGTGGCCAGTCCCGCCCCGCGGACCACCGAGGTGGGCATGCTGTGCACCGCGGCGATCGCTGACCCCATCGACGGGGCAGCGCCGCGCCCCGCCGGCACGTGGGCCGCGTCGATCTGGAACCCGGGCAGCAGCTCGGTGACGAGCGCGCGTCCCTCGCCGAGTCGGGTCTCCCCGATGTAGGCCGGCACCCGGAACGGCAGCATCGCTCGAGCGCCGTCGGTGAGAGCACGAAGCGCGATCGCCTCGGCGGCGAGTTCGCGCGCCGTCTCGTCGTCGTCTGCGACGCGGATCGCGAGCTCACGGCCATCGGCCAGGGTGGCGATGGCCGAATCGAACCGGCCCTCGCCGTCCGCGCTCAGACCACGGGCACCCGTGACCTCCGCCCCGGGCAGTGCGGCGGTCACTGCCGCGGCTAGAGTGAAAGGAGAGCGTCCCATGCCCCCAGGTTAGGTCGGCTCAGGGGCGGTCCCGCCTCCGCCACGCCCGTGAAAGAGGGAGTCGATGACCATTCAGCGCCCGTCCCTCGACCGAGCGGCCGAACTCCGCGAAGAACCGGATGTGCTCGCCCGTCTCCGCGACGACCCGGCGACGCGCGTCATCGTGGTCCGTGAAGGTCGTGTCAGAGTCGTCGACTCCGCACTCGTGCGCGTCGCACCCGATGCCGTCGTGGAGGCGAGCTGGGCGCTTCTGGGGCGCGATCTCGACGGCACCCTGCTGCTCCTCGCGGCCGCCCCGCCGGAGAACGATGCTCTCGACACGGCGCCGGACGAGATCTGGCTGGGACTGCGCGATCTGGGTGGTCGCATCGACGGCCGGGAATCCGAGCTGCTCATCAGCGCGATCGCGCTTGCCGGCTGGCTTCAGGACGCGGCGTTCTGCCCCACGTGCGGAGGGGAGACCGAGCTCCGACAGGCGGGCTGGTCCCGGCGCTGTCTCGTCTGCGGACGGCAGCACTTCCCCCGCACCGACCCCGCCGTGATCGTCGCCGTCGAGAGCAGGGATGGCCAGCGCCTGCTGCTGGGCGCCAACGCGAACTGGGGCGGGCGGATGTTCTCCTGCTTCGCGGGGTTCACGGAAGCGGGGGAGTCCCTCGAATCCACCGCCTACCGTGAGATCGAGGAGGAGTCGGGTGTGCGTCTGTCCGCCCTCCGATACGTCTCCTCGCAGCCCTGGCCGTTCCCGCGGTCGCTCATGGTCGGCTTCCGCGCCGTCGTCGACGACGAGACGACCGCGCGCGCCGACGGCGAGGAGATCATCGAGGTCCGCTGGTTCACACGTGCCGAGATCGGATCCGCGCTCGCCGGAGACGGACCGGTCGGGCTTCCAGGACCTGCATCGATCGCTCGGGCGCTGATCGTCGACTGGTACGAGGACAGGGCGTGAGCGCACTCGATGCCCTCGATGAGCGGCAGCGGGCGGCGGCATCCGTGCTGCGTGGTCCCGTCGTCGTGCTCGCGGGAGCCGGAACAGGCAAGACCAGGGTGATCACCCACCGCATCGCCCACGGTGTCGACACCGGGGCTTACTCGCCGTCGCGTGTGATGGCCGTGACCTTCACGGCGAAGGCTGCGGGGGAGCTCCGCGGACGGCTGCGCGCGCTCGGCGTCGAGGGCGTCGCCGCTCGCACCTTCCACGCGACGGCACTCGCGCAGCTGAACTTCTTCTGGCCCACTCTGGCCGGCTCGCCCGCACCGTCGATCATCGACAACAAGGTGCGGATGCTCGGGCAGGCTGCCGATGCGATCCGCCTCCGGCCCAGCACCGCGACGCTGCGGGACATCGCCTCGGAGATCGAGTGGCGCAAGGTCTCGATGCTCTCGATCGACCAGTACGCCGCGCTGGGTCGGCCGGTCTCCGGGGTCGACGCGACGCAGCTGGTCGAGCTGATGCGCGGGTACGAGGCGCTCAAGGACGACCGCCGTCAGCTCGACTTCGAAGACGTGCTCCTGGCGTGTGCCGGCATGCTCGAGGCCGAGCCGCGCGTGGCCTCGTCCGTCCATGAGCAGTACCGTCACTTCACGGTCGACGAGTTCCAGGACGTGTCTCCGTTGCAGAACCGTCTGCTCGAGCTGTGGCTCGGGGACCGGCACGACATCTGCGTCGTGGGTGACGCCAGCCAGACGATCTACTCGTTCGCCGGGGCCGAGCAGCGGTTCCTCCTCGAGTTCGAGCGCCGCCACCCCGACGCCACGGTGGTGCGACTGGAGACCAACTACCGCTCGCAGCCGCCGATCCTCACCGCGGCGAATGCGCTGATGCGGGGTCGTCCCGGCGCGCTCGAACTCGTACCGGCGCGCGAGCAGTTCACTGCGGACGCGCCCACGATCACCGCGTACGACACCGAGGGCGAGGAGGCTGCGGGGATCGCCGCCGGCATCTCCGCCCGTATCGAAGCCGGCACCTCTCCCGACGAGATCGCAGTGCTCTATCGCGCTCATGCCCAGTCCGCCGTGCTGCAGCAGGCGCTCGCCGCCGAGGGCATCGCGACCACGGTCCTCGGGGGGACGAGGTTCTTCTCGATGCCGGAGGTCCGCCAGGCGATCCTCGCCCTTCGCGCTGCGGCCGTCGCCCCGACGGAGCAGGGTTTCCTCGCCGGAGTGGAGCGCGTGCTCCGCGAGCTCGGACTCACGGAACAGCCGCCCGCTGCCGGAGGAGCGCAACGGGACGGGTGGGAGGCCCGGCGAGCGATTCTGCGGCTCGCGGAAGAAGCCGGTCCCGACTCGGACCTGCGCAGTTTCAGCGACGCCCTGATGGCGCGGGCGAAGGATCAGCACGAGCCGACGATGCGCACGGTCACCCTGTCGACTCTGCACGCGGCCAAGGGTCTGGAGTGGCCGCACGTCTACCTGGCCGGGTGGGCGGAGGGGTCGCTGCCCATCTCCTACGCGACGACGTTCGAGGCCGTCGACGAGGAGCGCCGCCTGGCGTACGTCGGTGTCACGCGCGCCGCGCGGACGCTGGCGCTGTCATGGTCGAGATCGGCGGGTCGGGGAGAGCGCGCACCGTCTCGGTTCCTCGCCGAGATGGGAACCACGGGCCGCGGCACCGGCATTCTTCGTGAAACGTCACCGAACGCCACGCGAGCGAGCCGTCAGCGCTGACCCGCACCGTGCGTCCGATGGCCGTGGCGTCGTCGGCGAGAAGCACAGCCGCGAGTCGCCCGGCCTCGGCGACCTGCGCAGCCCTGATCGGACCGGAGTCTCGGCCGATCATCTGTGCGTGCAGCAGCGGCCAGGCCGGCTCGAGGTCTCGGGCATGGGCGTCGCGACATGCGAGGCACGCCGATGCGCCGGGAACCACGAGCGGCCCGACGGTGACCCTGCCCGGCTCGAACGACACGGGCAGGTGCGCGGTGTCCTCGCGCAGAAAGCGGGCGAACTGCAGCGCGGCGGTCGCTCCGTTCACGAGCACGACACCGACACCGGGTCGCCGACCGATCTCGACCAGGGTGATTCCTTCGTCCGTCAGCGCTTCCCGCATGCGATACTCGCCGCGGCCGTCCGAGAGACCGATGCTCTCCACCCAGGCCGATCGGGCGGGCGCGGGGTCGTCGACCAGGAGCGCGTCGAGTCGAGCGAGGAGCATCCGTGCCGCCTCCCGCGGTGCGCCGGCCGCATGGGCGATCACGTCGAAGGAGCCGCGGCGGAACCCGGAGCGCAGCCGGCTGAGCAACCGCTCCACCCAGGGCTCCGCGGCGTCGAAGCGGGGACCGTCATCGTCGCCGAGCTGGAGCGTGCGCTCGTCTCGCCAGAGCAGCGGAGAGCCCGGGTCCAGGCGGGTGAGGAGTGGAGGAGTCAGCGGCATCTCTCCGATTGTGGAGAGGAACCGGGCGGTGCGGGGCCGTCTGCGGGCATCGGTGGAGAACTCCTCCGTATCCGCCAGACGGGGAGGGCGGGTGCGGTCGAGGGAGCTCCCTCGGCCACACCCGTCGTGCTCAGACCGGTCGGTCGCCCTCCGGCGCTGCGTCGTCGTCTCCGTCCGAATCCGCGGAGTTCTGGTCCGCGGGCCTGTCCTGCGAGAAGTCGTCGCCGTCGAGCAGGCGGGCCAGTGCTTCATCGAACTCGTCGGCGACGGGCTGCTCGCCGCGCTCTGCGGCCTGGAGGCGAGCCACGAGCCCGCTCGGGTCGTCGATGTCCTCGGCGGTCGGCATGAGGTCCGGGTAGTCCCACAGCGAGTCGCGGCCGCTGATGCCGACAGCATCCGTCACCGCCTGCCACATCGCGGATGCCTCGCGCATCCGACGGGGGCGGAGCTTGAGCCCGACCAGCGCGCCGAGCGCGTCCTCGGCCGGTCCGCCCACGGCACGACGGCGTCGAGCGGCCTCCGCGATACGGGCGCCGTCCGGCAGACGGGAGGTCGCCTCGGCGGTCACCACGTCCACCCAGCCGTCGATCGTCGCGATGAGGTTCTCGAGACGGGTCAGGGCTTCGCGCTGCGCCTCGCTCTGCACGGGGAGGAGCGCGCCGCCCTCGATGGCCGCGCGAAGCTCTTCGGGATCGGAGGGGTCGAGGCGACTGGCCACGTCTTCCAGAGCGTCGACGTCCACGGTGACTCCCCGTGCGAAGTCGGTGATCTGCGCCATCACGTGCAGGTGCAGCCACTTCGCGTGCCGGTAGAGCCGCGCGTAGGCGAGTTCGCGGGTGGCGAGGTACAGCGCGATCTGGTCTTCCGGGATCTCGAGCCCCTCCCCGAACGCCGTGAGGTTCTGCGGGATGATGGCCGCGGTCCCCGCAGGGAGCACGGGGATTCCCACGTCGCCACCGGAGACGACCTCGAGCGAGAGGTTTCCCAGAACCTGCCCGAACTGCGCGGCGAACACCGAGCCGCCCAGGCCCCGCATGAGCTTCCCCGCTCCCTGCACGACGCCGCGCATGTCCTCGGGCACCTGCGTGTCCAACGCCGAGGTCAGGGCGTCGGCGATGCTCGTCGACACCGGGTCGGCGATCTCCTTCCACACCGGGAGCGTCTTCTCGACCCACTCACCCCTGGTCATCGCCGTCGGAGCCTCGGAGAGCTCCGAGATCGTCGTCGCCTCGCCGAGCCACAGGTTCGCGAGCGCGAAGGAATCGGCGAGCGAGGTGCGGGAACCGTCGGTCACTCCCTGCCCGTCGCGGTTGGCGATGAACAGGGCCTGGCGCAGGGCGTTCTCCCACGGATCACCGCCGAAGGCGCCCTGGAGCTGCGACATGATGGTCTGCATCATCGCCGGGTCGAGGGTGAATCCGTCCATCCCCTCGAACGCGCCTCGAAGCGCTTCGGGGTCGATGTCCCCGCCGCCCTGGTTCGAGAGCATCTTCCGCAGGAACTCCTGGAAGTCCTCGGGTGTCGGGTCGTTGTCTGCCATGTCACTCGCCCTCTCAGCAGTTCTGTTGCCGTGGCATCTACGCTAGTCACAGGTTTCTGCGCGCGAACCCGATGCGGGCAGATCGGTGTACGCCGCTCGCGAACGACGGAGGAATGCAGTGGATCGAACGCG
Source organism: Microbacterium sp. Beta (assembly GCF_005502545.1). Taxonomy (NCBI): domain Bacteria; kingdom Bacillati; phylum Actinomycetota; class Actinomycetes; order Micrococcales; family Microbacteriaceae; genus Microbacterium; species Microbacterium sp. Beta. Next base: position 476,194 of record NZ_SCOG01000001.1, on the reverse strand, counting down.
GTCTGGGAAGCTCGGACTCGGAGTCTGGGCGCTGATCGTCGCGCTCCTCGCGCTGGTCCTGCTCACCTTCCTTCCGTCGCCCTATGTGATCCAGCGGCCGGGGCCGGTGTACGACACGCTCGGCACCGCGAAGGGCGCGGACGGCGAGCAGGTGCCGCTCATCAGCGTCGAAGGCGCGGAGACGTTCGAGACCGCCGGCACCCTCGATCTGACCACGGTGCAGGTCGTCGGCAACCGTGAGCGGACTCCGAGCTGGTTCGAGCTCGCTCTGGCCTGGATGGACTCGTCGAAGGCGGTCGTCCCGCTCGATTCCGTGTTCCCCCAGGGCGTGACCACCGAACAGCGCGATGAGCGCAACGCCACGCTGATGGTCGACTCCCAGCACGAGGCGACGGCGGCAGCGCTGAACGAGCTCGGCTATGACACCGGCGCGCAGGTCGTGGTGGTCGATGCCGTCGCGGACTCGCCGGCCGACGGCGTCCTGGAAGCCGACGACGTGATCACCGCGATCGACGGCACGGCCCTCACCTCGGCCACCCAGCTGAGAGAGGCGATCCAGGCGGCGGGAGGAGCCCCGGTGCAGCTCACCGTGGTGCGCGACGGCGCCGAGCAGACCGTCGAGGTCACCCCGGAGGAGCACACCGAGGGGGACAAGACCGCCTGGCTCATCGGCATCACCCTCCGCACCGACTACGACTTCGAGATCGACGTGACGATCCAGCTCGACAACGTCGGCGGGCCGAGCGCAGGGATGATGTTCGCACTCGGCATCATCGACACGCTCACCGAGGGCGAGCTCAACGGCGGCAAGGACATCGCCGGTACCGGGACGATCGACGCGGCCGGCACCGTCGGCCCGATCGGCGGCATCCGGCAGAAGCTCTACGGCGCCAGAGATGCCGGAGCGGAGTACTTCCTCGCGCCGGCCGACAACTGCGACGAGGTCGTGGGTCATGTGCCCGACGGGCTTCAGGTGATCCGCACGGCGACCCTCGACGAGTCGCTGGCCGCCCTGCAGGTGATCGCCGACGACGGAGACGTCGCTGCGCTCCCGACGTGCGACGTCGCCGACCGGTGAGCGCGGAAGCTGCTGCGACCACGCCGTGACCGCCCCGTGACCGGGATGACAGCCTGCGCACAGTGAGCGATGCCTAGGATGGAGGGGTGACCTCCTCGCCCTCAGCTCCGAATCCGGCCACGCCTCGAACGTCCCGACGTATCCTCGGCATCTCCCTAGTGATCATCGCCGCACTGATCGCGGTCTTCTTCGTGTTCGCCTCCCTCTACACGGAATTCCTCTGGTTCGACCAGGTGGGCTTCACCGGCGTCCTCACGACGCAGTGGATCGCCACGGCGGTGATGTTCGTGGTCGGCTTCCTCGGGATGGCCGTGCCGCTGTTCGTCGTCATCCAGCTCGCCTACCGGCTCCGTCCCGTGTACGTCCGGCTCAGTTCGCAGCTGGACCGCTACCAGGAGGTCATCGAACCGCTCCGTCGCCTGGCGATGTGGGGCATGCCGATCTTCTTCGGTCTCTTCGCCGGTTTCGCTGCCGCCGGGCAGTGGAAGACGGTCTGGCTCTGGGCCAACGGTGTGGCGACGTCCGACGTCGACCCCCAGTTCGGCATCGACACCGGCTTCTACATGTTCGCGATGCCGTTCTACTCGATCCTGCTCGCGTTCGTCTCCGCGGTGCTCCTGCTCTCGCTGCTGGTGACCGCGCTGGTGTCGTACCTGTACGGCTCTGTGCGCATCGGCCAGGGCGAGCTGCGCATCTCGAAGCCCGCCCGCATCCAGCTCGCGGTGATCGCCGGCCTCTACCTGCTCGTGCAGGCTGCCAGCCTCTGGCTCGACCAGTACAAGACCCTCGTCGAGCCCGATGACCGCATCACCGGTGCGGCCTACACGGGCGTCAACGCGACGATCCCCGGTCTCGCGATCCTCGCCATCATCGCCGCCGTCGTGGCGATCCTCTTCTTCGTCACCGCCGTCATCGGGCGCTGGCGCTTCCCGCTGGCGGCGACCGCCCTGCTGATCGTGGCATCGCTCGTCGTGGGCATCGGTTACCCCTGGGTCGTCACCACGTTCCAGGTGAAGCCGAACCAGAACGCCTACCAGGCCGAGTACTACCAGCGGAACATCGACGGCACCAAGGAGGCGTACGGGGTCGCAGACCTCGAGACCACGCCGTTCGCCGCCAAGACGGACGCCGAGGCCGGCCAGCTGCGCGCAGACGCCGAGACCACCGCTTCGACGCGCATCATGGACCCGAAGGTGATCCCGCCGACGGTGCGTCAGCTCGAGCAGTACCGCGGCTATTACCAGTTCCAGACCACGATGGACGTGGACCGCTACGAGATCGACGGCAAGATGCAGGACACCGTGGTGTCCGTGCGCGACCTCGACATGTCGGGCCTCGGCGACGGCGACAACTGGAACAACCGTGTCGCGGTGTACACGCACGGCTACGGTCTCGTGGCCGCCGCGGGCAACCAGCGCACCACCGACGGCGAGCCCGTGTTCCTCGAGCGCGGCATCCCGACCTCGGGCTTCCTGTCCGACCGCGAGAACTTCGAACCGCGTGTGTACTTCGGCGAGAACTCGCCCGAGTACTCGATCGTCGGCGCTCCCAAGGGCTCCGAGCCCGCGGAGATCGACTACCCGCGCGGCAAGGACGGCTCGAGCGAGACGAAGACCACGTTCGAGGGCGACGGCGGTCCGAAGATCGGCGACACCTTCACGAAGCTGCTCTACGCGCTGAAGTTCCAGTCCGAGCAGATCCTGTTCTCGAACCTCGTCAACGAGGACTCGCAGATCCTCTACGACCGCGACCCCAAGACGCGCGTCCAGAAGGTCGCGCCGTACCTCGAGCTCGACAGCGACCCGTACCCGAGCGTGGTGGACGGTCGCATCGTCTGGATCGTCGACGGCTACACGACCAGCCAGACCTACCCGTACTCGACGAGCGTGAGCCTGTCGGACGCGATCGCCGACTCCAACATCCCGTCGCCGACGCTCGCCATCGACGACATCAACTACATCCGCAACTCGGTCAAGGCGACCGTGGATGCGTATGACGGTTCGGTGACGCTGTACGCGTGGGACGACGAGGACCCGGTGCTGAAGACCTGGCAGAAGGTCTACCCGTCGACGCTGAAGCCGATCAGCGAGATGTCCGGTGAGCTCATGAGTCACGTGCGCTACCCGACAGACCTGTTCAAGGTGCAGCGCGACATCCTCGGCGTCTACCACGTCGACAAGGCCGGATCGTTCGCTCAGCAGGACAACCGCTGGCAGACGCCGAACGATCCGCGCAGCGAGTCGATGTTGCAGCCGCCGTACTACCTGACCATGCAGATGCCGGGTCAGGACGCCCCGAGATTCTCGATGTTCTCCACGTTCATCCCGAACTCGCAGGGCGCGGGAGGAAGCCGTGACGTGCTCATGGGCTACCTCGCGGTGGATTCCGATGCGGGGTCGGAGAAGGGCGTGAAAGCGGACGGCTACGGCCAGCTGCGCATGCTCGAGATCGACACCGACACCACAGTCCCCGGTCCCGGCCAGGTGCAGAACACGTACAACTCCGACACGTCGGTGGTTCCCCAGCTCAACCTGCTCCAGCAGGGGGAGTCGGAGGTCATCTACGGAAACCTGTTGACGCTGCCCGTCGGTGGCGGTCTGCTCTACGTGCAGCCCGTCTATGTACAGTCGTCCGAGGGAACCCAGCTGCCGCGACTGCAGAAGGTGCTCGTGGCGTTCGGTGATCGCGTCGCGTTCGAGAACACGCTCACGGAAGCGCTCGACACGCTGTTCGGCGGTGATTCCGGTGCGACCGGCGGTGATGACACGGTGGAGCCGGATCCGAACGCCGAGGTCCCGGACACCGGAGAGGTCCCCACGGAGCCCTCGCAGCCCACGGACGCCCAGGCGGACGCACTGGCGGCCGCTCAGGCGGCCCTGGTCGACCGCGAGACCGCGCTCAAAGCGGGTGACCTCGCGAAGTTCGCCGAGGCCGACGAGCGCCTCACTGCCGCGGTCCAGAAGCTGATCGAGCTGGACTCCGCGGGCAACTGACCTGCGGCAACGATTCGAATGGGCGTCCCTCGGGGCGCCCATTCGTGTCTCGAGGTGGTCCGTCCGATCCACGACGACATCCGCACGCCGACCGAGCGTCTGGGGGCGGAACTCCTCTGACCCGCTGCGGCTGATGCGGTTCAGGATGAACAGAGAAAGCGAAAGGCCCTCTGACCTGGATTTCTCCAAGTCAGAGGGCCTTTCATTTGTTGCGGGGACAGGATTTGAACCTGCGACCTCCGGGTTATGAGCCCGGCGAGCTACCGAACTGCTCCACCCCGCGGCACAAGAAGAAACTTATCACGGATTCCGGGGTCGGTCTAATCGAGGGGCCCTCCGGACGGGGTCCCGGGCGTGTCGATGCGCGAGGATGGAGACATGTCCGAGACCGCAGCCGTCCCCGTCGCCGTGTGCCAGTTCGCGCCGACCGCATCCCGAGCCGACAATCGTGAACGGATAGCCGAGCTGACATCAGCTGCGGCTGCGCGCGGCGCGAAGCTGATCGTGTTCCCGGAGTACTCCAGCTACTTCGTGGACCCGATGGACGAGAGCCTGGTGGCGAACGCGGAAGAACTCGACGGGGAGTTCGTCTCGACGCTGACGGCGCTGGCGGGGGAGTACGCGGTCGCGATCGTCGCCGGCCTCGCCGAACGGGCATCCGACGAGCGGCGGGTCCGGAACACGGTCGTGGCGGTGCGAGGCGACGGCGTGCTCGCGGTGTACCGCAAGCAGCACCTCTACGACGCGTTCGGGCAGACGGAGTCCGATTGGGTCGAGCCCGGCGAGGTGGGAGTCGCGGCCACCTTCGACCTGGGCGGTCTGCGGTTCGGGCTCATGACCTGCTACGACCTCCGATTCCCGGAGGTCGCCCGCTCTCTCGTCGATGCGGAGGCCGACGTCCTGGTCGTGCCGGCGGAGTGGGTGAGAGGTCCGCTCAAGGAGCACCACTGGACGACACTGCTCGCCGCGCGCGCGATCGAGAACACCGTGTACGTGCTCGCGGCCGACCATCCGACGCCGATCGGTGTCGGGCACTCGCAGATCGTCGACCCCCAGGGCGTCGTGCTCGCCGGAGTGGGCACCGGCCCGGGGATCGCGGTCGCCGCCGTGGAGCGGGACATGATCGAGCGCGTCCGCGTGACCAACCCCTCGCTGCGGGCACGACGGTATGTCGTCGAGCCCGTGCGGGCCTAGCGGCCGGACAGACCGGCGAGGCGGGTCGCCGCCTCCTCGAGCACCTCGACGCGCTTGCAGGCGGCGAATCGCACCAGACCCGAGCACTCGCTCCTGTGTGCAGCGGAGACGAACGCCGTGAGCGGGATCGCCACGACACCGGCGCGCTCCGGCAGGGCCCGGCAGAATGCAGCGGCGTCTCCTCCGCCCAGGCCAGTCGCGTCGGCGACGGTGAAGTAGCCGCCCTGCGGGGCGTGCACGGTGAAGCCCGCCGCGCGCAGACCATCGCCGAGGATCCCGTGTTTGCGTGCAAGCAACGCTGCGGAGTCGGCGAAGTACGCGTCGTCCATCCGCAACCCCACCGCGACGGCGGGCTGGAAGGGCGAGCCGTTCACATACGTCAGATACTGCTTCACGGTCAGTACTGCGGTGATCAGGGCGGAAGGCCCGTGCACCCACCCGATCTTCCATCCCGTCGCGGAGAAGGTCTTCCCGGCGGACGAGATCGTGAGCGTGCGGTCGGCGGCTCCGGGAAGGGTGGCGATCGGCGTGTGCGGGGCATGAAACGCCAGATGCTCGTACACCTCGTCTGTGACGATGATCGCATCGTGCTTCTCAGCGAGGCGCACCACCTCCTCGAGCACATCGCGCCCGAAGACCGCGCCCGTCGGGTTGTGCGGGTCGTTGACGAGGATGATCCTGGTGCGGTCGTTCACGGTCGCGGCGAGGCGCTCGAGGTCGGGCTGGAAGTCCGGAGCCCGCAACGGCACCGTGCGAAGGGCTGCCCCTGCGAGGGCCACGGCGGCCGCGTACGAGTCGTAGTAGGGCTCGAACACGACCACCTCGTCCTCGGGGCCGTCGATGAGCGCCAGGAGGGTCGCGGTGAGAGCCTCGGTCGCCCCTGCGGTCACGATCACCTCGGTGGCCGGATCGACCGAGAGCCCGTAGAAGCGCTGCTGATGCGCGCTGATGGCTTCGAGGAGATCAGGGATGCCGCGACCGGGCGGATACTGATTCGCTCCGCTCGCGATGGCCGCTCGTGCGGCCTCCAGAACCTCGGCGGGACCGTCCTCGTCGGGGAAGCCCTGCCCGAGATTGATGGCACCGGTTCTGGCCGCTGCCGCCGACATCTCTGCGAAGATGGTGGGCGCGACGGTTCCGTCCGCAGCGAGCAGACCTGCACCCGCTGCCGTGCGCCGCCATGCGCCGGGAATGACACTCATGAAGAACAGGCTAAGGCCATAGCTGAAACTCATCCTCGACATAAGGAACGCACAGATACAGGCGTCATTCTGAAATGGTCGTCGAAGGAGCACACACCATGAACGAAGACAACCCCCAGGACCAGTCGGTACCCGCGTCGAACGACGCCGTGCCGTCCACCGAGGCCGCAGAGGTCGCCGCACAGCCGGCGACGAACGCCGCCGCTGACTCGACCGCGCCCTCCGTCGCGACGCCATCCGTGCCGTCGGCGCCTGTCGCTCCGGCCGCTGCCGCGCCGACACAGGGCCACGAGATGCCGTCGTCCTTCACTTCGCAGGCCCCGGCCGCGCCCGTGATCGCCCCGGTTCCGCACGGCCACGCGGCACCGGCCGCCGGCGCACCGGGAACGGCCACTGCGCAGGGAGCCGCGTTCGGCATCCCCACCGCGACCGCGCACACGCAGCCCACCCAGCCTCTCGGCGACGGCGCTCCGTACGGCGCCCACGGCGACGGGACGAAGACCAAGGAGCAGAAGCCTCGTGGCGGCGCGAAGTTCGCCGCCTTCATCGTGGCCGCAGCCCTGGTCGGCGGAGTCGCCGGATTCGGCGGAGGGGCGCTGCTCAACGGCATCCAGGACCGCCCGTCGTCGGGCACGGCCACAGGGCCGCAGACCGTGACGGTGAACAACCCCGGATCCGTCAACGAGACGACCGCCGTCGCCACGGCAGCCCTTCCCTCCGTCGTGACCATCGAGGTCGCCGGCTCCGACCAGGCGGGCAGCGGGTCCGGCGTCATCATCAGCGACGACGGATACGTGCTCACCAACACGCACGTCGTGACGCTGGGCGGCGCGGTCGCCGATCCAACGATCCGCGTGACGACGTCGGACGGGCGCATCTTCGAGGCGACCGTGGTCGGGACCGACCCGATCTACGACCTTGCCGTGATCAAGCTGAAGGATGCCAAGGGGCTCACCCCGATGGAGTTCGCCGACTCCTCGAAGCTCAACGTCGGAGACACGGCCGTCGCGCTGGGCGCACCGCTGGGACTGGCGAACTCCGTCACGACCGGCATCGTGAGCGCCCTGAACCGGAGCATCCAGATCGCCTCCTCCGCGCTGCCCGACTCCTCGTCGCAGGATGCGCCGGATCAGCAGCAGACGCCCGATCAGGGGCAGGGACAGGGACCGTTCCAGTTCGACATCCCGGGCAGCGGCACGCCGCAGACCTCCGACTCCATCTCGATCGCGGTGATCCAGACGGACGCGGCGATCAACCACGGCAACTCCGGTGGTGCTCTGGTGAACAGCAAGGGCGAGCTGATCGGCATCAACGTGGCGATCGCGAGTTCGGGAAGCTCCGAGGAGTCGGGTTCGATCGGCATCGGATTCGCCATCCCGTCGAACATCGCCAAGCGCGTCTCGGACGAGATCATCGCCGACGGGGTCGCGACGCACGGTCTGCTGGGCGCCTCTGTGCAGGACGCCTCGAGCGTGCAGGGAGCGACCGTCTCCGGGGCCTACATCGCCAAGGCGAACGAGGGCGGCGCAGCGGCGGCCGCGGGCATCAAGGAGGGTGACGTGGTCACCGAGTTCAACGGTGTCCCCATCACCAGTGCGAGCGATCTCACCGCCCAGGTCCGTGCGGCTGCGGCCGGCAGCGATGCCAAGGTCACGTACGTGCGCGGAGGCAAGGACTACGACGTCGACGTGACGCTCGGCGAACTCGCCGGCTGAGTACGCCTCACACACAGAGAAGGACGCCACCCCGCGATAGGCTCGCGGAGTGGCGTCCTTCTCTTTCGGCACCGGCAATGCGGCCAAGCTGCTCCGGATCCCGCTGTATGCCGTCGGACGCATCGGCACGCTCGTGCTGCCGCGTGGACGGCGCTGGGTCTTCGGCTGTGGAGCCGGGGTCGGTGACGGCGCTCTCGCGCTGCAGCGCCACGCAGCGCGGCTCGGCCACGACACGGTATGGCTCACGTCGTCGGAGCGCGAGGACCACGACGCTGCCGCACTCGGCATCCGCTTCGTCCGCAAGAGCGGGTTGCGAGGCTGGTGGGCGACAGCGCGGGCGGGCGTGCTCGTCGTGACCCACGGACTGGGCGACGTGAACCGCTACGCGAACGGGGGCGGGTTCGTCGTCCAGCTCTGGCACGGGATCCCGTTGAAGCGGATCGGGCTGGACTCCCGGGCGACGACGGAGGTTCCCGCCGTCCCCGGAGCGGCGCTGCTGAGTCGCGCGGTCGGTGTCCTGTACCGTGCGGCCGCCCAGCGCATCCGTGTGCTCCCTGCGGCCTCGCATCGCGCGAGAGGGCGCCTGGAGTCGGCGTTCGGCCTCGGCGACGAGCGCGTCGTCGTCACGGGGGAGCCTCGCGTCGACGTGCTCTCTTCCGGACCGGCCGATGAGGTGCGGTCGCACGCGTCCGCCCTGATCCGTCGAGTCGCGGGTGATATCCCCGAGACCTCGCGCATCATCCTGTACGCGCCGACCTGGCGCGACGGTGCCGCCGACCCCGCGGTCCCCACCGGCGACGAGTGGATCCGCATCCTGCGGGTTCTCGAACAACACGACGCCGTGTTGTTCGTGCGCTCCCATCCGCTGGGCGAGGGCGGGTATGCGCCGCCGTTTCCGAGCAGGCGGGTGCGCGCGTTCGGCTCCTCTCTGCTGGCGGACGTGACCCCCGTGCTTCCCGCGGTCGACGTGCTCATCACCGACTACTCCTCGCTCGCGTACGACGTCGGTCTGCTGCGGATGCCCGTGCTCTTCCTGGCTCCTGATGCGGAGGAGTACGGCCGCACCCGCGGGTTCTACGGCCGGTTCGAGGACGTCGCGGGGCCCGATGCGGCCTCCGACTGGACGCAGTTGCTGATGCAGCTCGACGCGCTCCTCGGCGATGATGCCGTGCGTGACGCGGCGTCCGAGCGTTCCGCTACGCTCAGCGCGGAGATGCATGCATATCGGGACGGACGGAACACCGAGCGTGTGTACCAGGTCATCCGCGCGCGGGGGATACCCGCGCCGAAGGGAGCAGTATGACAACGGCCCGCATCGATGACGCGGCGGAGGCCCTGATCATCGAAGGGACCGGTCAGCGACCGGAAGCGGCAGAGCTCGTGGGTCCGCGAGCGCAGGTCGATGCCCGCCTCACCGGCGGAGGGAGGACCTGGAAGGCGACCTTCCCTCTGCAGGCGTCGCGGTGGGGTGGCCCTTCCCTCCCGCTGCCGACCGGAGCATACGAGCTGCGCATCCCCGGCGTCGATCTGGATGAGCTGCAGCTGCCGTCCACGGTGCTCACGGGGGTCCGCGTCGCCGTCAACGCGGGCACCGTCCGCATCGCCGCTCCGATCGACCCGGTCTACGAGACCGCGGAAGGCCGCTCGACCCTGGAGGAGCGCTACGTCGCCCAGGCGGGCGGCACCGAGAACGCGGTGTTCTTCGAGAGCTTCTACGGCCGCAGCGTGGGGTGCAACCCGCGGGCCATCGATCGCGAACTCGCGGAGCGTGCTCCCGAGGTGCGGCGATACTGGAGCGTCGTCGACCTCTCCGTCGAGGTCCCGGAAGGAGCGATCGCCGTCGTCGAGGGCAGTCCGCAGTGGTGGCACGCTCGCGGGGCGGCCCGGCTGCTCGTGGTGAACGACTGGCTGCGCCGACGTTTCGCACGCAAGCCGGGACAGAAGGTGCTCCAGACATGGCACGGCACGCCGCTCAAGCGACTGGCCCTGCACCGCCCCGGCTTCGACCCGCGGCGCATGGCCGCCGTCGTGAAGGAGTCACGGCGTTGGGACGTCCTGCTGGCGCAGAACACCTATTCCGAACGCATCCTCCGCAAGGCCTACGCCTTCTTCGGACGCCCGATCTGGGTGGAGGGCTACCCGCGGAACGACGCGCTCACCACGGGGGATCCCGTCGCGGTCCGCGCATCGTTGGGTATCGGGGCGGATGAGCGCGTGCTCCTCTACGCGCCGACGTGGCGGGACGACCGCGCGGAGATGGTGGACTTCATCGACGCTGAGCTGCTGGCACGCGAGGCCGACGCCGTTGTCCTCGTCCGCGGGCACTCGCGCACCCTGGAGCAGGGGCGGGACCGCGCAGGTGCGCGTGTCATCGACGTGACCGGGTACCCGGAGACCGCGCGGCTGCTCCTCGCCGCCGACGCACTGATCACCGACTACTCCTCTGTCATGTTCGACTTCAGCGTGACCGGCAAGCCCATGTACTTCCTGGTTCCCGATATCGATCACTACCGCGGACAGCTGCGGGGCTTCTACTTCGATCTCGCGGAGAGGGCACCAGGGCCGCTCGTGCGCACGCAGGAGGAGCTCACCGCCGCTCTCGCCGATTCAGGGCACGAGGCCGTCTACGCGGCGCGGTACGCCGCCTGGCGGAGGCAGTTCAACTCACGCGACGACGGTCACGCCGCCGAGCGCGTGGTCGACCGGATCCTCGATCTGGGGTTCGTCACGCGCTGATAGCGCCGGTGGTGTGGGCTGGTGTCTGCCGCCGGCTCAGGGAAGAGGCGTGTTGCGGGTGCCGAGACGCGAGGCATCCACGGTGTCGCGGGCGCCGCGCAGGACCCCGCCGAGGAAGCCCAGTCCCCACGAGACGTGCATGGTCGGGAGCACCAGGATCGTCCAGAGTCGTTGACGGAAGCCGCCGCCGCCTGGTGCGAGAGCGACCCCGAGGACGAGAAGAAGGTACAGCGCGAGCGGTCCGTAGACGAGGATCGACGCGACGAGGGAGGCTGCTCCGGCGAGCACCCCCGTCACCTGCAGCACAGCGAGGACGACCGCGAGAGCGATGACCACGACCAGCGCCGGGGGAGCGAAGTAGCGGATTCCGTTGCTCCTGCCGAATCGGCGTACGAGCTCACCCCTCCAGGCGCCTGTCGCCCGGAACTGTCGAGCCAGGCGCAGCCAGCTCTCCCGCGGCCAGTAGGTCACAGAGAGGGCGGGGTCGAACCACACGCGGTGTCCGGCCTGACGGATCCTCAGGTTGAGTTCCCAGTCCTCGCCTCGTCGGATCGACTCGTCGAACAGGCCGACCTCGTCGAGCACCTCGCGTCGCATCACACCGAGGTAGGCCGACTGCGCCTCACCTTCGTGCGCGCTCCCGTGGTAGGCGCCGCCGCCGAGTCCGACCGGGGAGTTGTAGAGCCGCGCGACCGCCTTCTGGAACGGGGTGCGCCCTTCGGCGTGCATCACCCCGCCGACATTCGCCGACCCGGTCCGCTCCAGGGTCTCCATCGCGCGGGCGGCGTAGCCGGGGGAGAGCTCGGAGTGTGCGTCGACGCGCACGATCGTGTCATAGCGACTCGCGCGGATGGCGGCGTTCAGGCCCACCGGGATGTGCGCGGCGGGGTTTTCGACCAACCGGATCCGGTCATCTGCTTCGGCGAGTCGGCGTGCGAGCTCTGTGGTGCCGTCCGTCGACGGTCCCAGCGCGAGCACCAGCTCCGTCGGCGCATCGACGTCCTGCGCGAGCACCGAGGCGATCGCATGCTCGAGGTAGGCGCGCTCGTTGAGCACCGGCATCACGAACGACACCCCGGAAGGGGGAGCGGGGAATTCGGATGCGGACACATGACGATCATGGCACGGCGCCGACGGACGTTCCCTGAGGGGCGCGGGAACGGCGCTTCTCGGTCAGCTGGACGCGGCGACCTACGCCGGTGGGCACGATCAGGACGAACTATCCTGGAGGGATGGGTGCACTGTCTGACGCGAAGAAGGCATACCGTCTGCTGAAGCGGGCGCTCGCGTCACGCTCGGCGGTGCAGCGCGTGCGGCGGCACCTCGCGGAGCAGCAACCGCTTCCCGCCGGTCACTTCAAGGTCGCTGTCTACTTCGCCGACGGCGCCGTGAACATGTACCAGATGCGCCAGTGGTACCGCCCGCTCATCGAGCTCTCGAAGCGCTGGCCCGTCGTGGTGCTCTCCCGGCAGGCGACCGGGGCCGAGAAGCTGCTCGAGGAGGACTCGCCACCGGTGGCGTTCGTGCCGACGGTGCGTGATCTGGAGCGCTTCATCGCGACGCAGGACATCCGTGTCGTGCTCTACGTGAACCAGAACACCCGCAACTTCCAGATGTTCCGCTACGGACGGCGCTGGCACGTCTTCATCAATCACGGCGAGTCCGACAAGATGTACATGACGACGAACCAGTACAAGGCGTACGACTACGCCTTCGTCGCCGGGCAGGCCGCGCGGGACCGGCTCTCACGAACGCTCTGGGATTACGACGTCGACCGCCGCACGATCGAGATCGGCCGTCCGCAGGCGGATCACTACTCCGGGACCCTTCCCTACACGCCGGACGAGCGCACCGTCGTGCTGTATGCCCCCACGTGGGAGGGCGATCGTCCCAGTGCCCACTACGGCTCCATCGCCTCGCACGGCGAGAGCCTCGTGAACCGACTGCTGGCGACCGGCGCGCACCGCGTGATCTACCGTCCCCACCCGCGCAGCGGGGTGGTCGACGAGGAGTACGGTGCGGCGCATCGGCGCATCGTGGCGGCCATCGAGGCTGCGAACGCCGCCGACGCTACCGCTCATCACGTCTATGACGCCGCCCCCGAACTCGGCTGGCAGCTCACGGCCGCCGATGTCGCGATCGTCGACATCTCCGCCATGGTCTACGACAGGCTCGCGGCGGGGAAGCCCCTCATGATCACCCGGCCGGCCGACGAGCAGGCGTCGATCGACACGCAGGGCTACCTGTCGGACTGCGAGTGGCTCACCGTCGAGGGTGCCGACGATATCGTGGCGGAGGTCGAGAGGGTCCGGGCCGACGAGGCGGCGATCGCCCGACTCCGGATGTGGGTGCAGCACTACTTCGGCGACACCACGCAGGGGGTGGCGACGGCGAAGTTCCATGCCGCTGTCGAACGTCTGATGCAGGAGTGGGAGCACTGGCATTCCCGCGAGGTCGGGAGCGTCCGTGACGACGAGGACGATGACGACGAAGAAGCCGAAGACGAGGACGCCTGAGCATGCGGTTCCCGCTGTCGAGCGCGATCGTGCCCCGCTTCGTGCAGGTGGATCACACCGGTTCCACCAACGCCGACCTGCGGGCGCACGTTGCTGAGGTCGAGGGGTGGCCGCACCTGGCGACTCTGGTGACCCGCGATCAGCGTGCCGGACGTGGCCGTCTCGACCGCACCTGGGTCGCTCCAGCCGGCTCGGCGCTCGCCGTCTCGGTGCTGTTGCGGACACTGCCGGCGGAGCCCACGGCGCGCGGGTGGATTCCACTCGCCGCCGGCGCCGCGATGGTGAAGGCGATCGGCGCGCAGCTTCCCGGTCACGACGTCTCCATGAAGTGGCCGAACGATGTGCTCGTCGACGCGCACAAGATCTGCGGCATCCTCGCGGAGGCGACCGCGGACGCGGTGGTGGTGGGTGCCGGGGTCAACACGGAGATGACACGCGAGCAGCTTCCTCTGCCCACCGCGACGTCGTTCGCCGCGCTGGGCGCTGCCGTGGACGAGGACCTACTGCTGTCGGTGTACCTGGAGACGCTCGACCGCCATCTGGCCGCGCTCACCGCTTCGGAGGACGCGGTCGCGAGCGGTCTGCACGGTGTCGTCTCGGCGCTGTGCGCGACCATCGGACAGGCGGTGCGGGTGTCGATGCCTGCCGGAGCGGTACTGGAGGGCGCGGCCTCGTCGATCGACGCGGAAGGCCGTCTTCTCGTCGTGTCGGACGGCCGGGAACATGCTGTCTCGGCCGGTGACGTCGTGCACGTGCGGCCTGCCGGAAGCTGACACGCCGTCGCACAGACGGCTTTGTCGCAGATCACAGGCACAATGGTGGGGTGACCCAGCCTGTGACGCTCGGTGGACGGCCTCTGATGCCGCCGCCCGGAACGCCTTCGGAGGAGTTGCTGATCGCGCGCTTCCGGAGCCACGCGCGGCGCCTGTTCTGGTCTGCCGTCGTGCTCATCGCGGCGTTCGGGGCCACCGGCTACTTCTTCGGCAACCTGCCGGAGGGGTTCGAGGACTGGATGCTCCTCGCCGCCGCCGGGGCGTTGGTGCTCTTCGCCGTCGTGCTGCCGTTCATCATCTGGTACTCCCGGACCACCACGGTCACCACCAGACGGGTCATCGCTCGTCAGGGGCTCGGAGCCCGGAGTCGTCATGAGATGTCCCATGCGCGCGGCTACACCATCGCCGTGCGTCGCGGTCCGCTGCAGCGCCTGTGGGGCTCGGGAACCATCATCCTCTCGAACGGTGTCGATGCTCCCCTCCGACTGCCCAACGTCCCCAACGTGACCCTCGTGCACGAGACGCTCGCAGACCAGATCGAGGTCGGGCAGATCCTCGCCCATCGCGACGCACAGGCCGTCGGCGACTGAACCGCGCGTCGACGGCGGCGGGTGCACGGTAGAGCTGCACCATCGCGCCGCCATATCCGCAACCTGTCGTGCGCGCCATGATCGGTGAGCGAGAATGGGAAGGACGAATGGAGGCGGCACATGGCGCTGCGTGTGGGCGTGATCGGCGGAGGACAGCTGGCACGGATGATGATCGCTCCGGCGGTCGAGCTCGGACTCGATCTGCGAGTGCTCGCCGAGGATGAGGGGATGTCCGCAGGGCTCGCGGCCACGGCCGTCGGCGACTATCGCGATCTGGAGACCGTGCGCGCATTCGCGGCCGATGTCGACGTCGTCACCTTCGACCACGAGCACGTTCCGCAGGATGTCCTTCGTCAGCTGGTCGACGGCGGTGTGGTCGTCCACCCCGGACCGGACGCGCTGCAGTACGCCCAGGACAAGATCGTGATGCGCAGGCGCCTCGCGGAACTCGGAGTGCCTCAGCCCGAATGGGCTGTGGTGCGCACGGAGCCCGAACTCCAAGCCTTCCTGGACGAGCACGGAGGCGCCGGTGTGGTGAAGACGCCACGCGGCGGGTACGACGGCAAGGGTGTGCGCGTCGTGCGTGCGGCCGCGGAGGCGCAGGACTGGCTGGTGGCGCTCGCCGAAGGTGACGCGCTCCTCGTCGAGGAACTCGTCCCGTTCGTGCGTGAGCTCGCGCAGCAGGTCGCGCGTCGCGCCGGTGGCGAGATGGTCGCGTATCCGGTGGTCGAGACGGTGCAGCGTGATGGCGTGTGCGCCGAGGTCATCGCTCCCGCTCCCGCTGCGACGGAACGACTCGCGGAGGTCGCCGAGGGGATCGGCCGCGCCATCGCCGAGGGGCTGGGGGTGACCGGGATGCTCGCGGTCGAACTGTTCGAGACCGACGACGAGCGAATCCTCGTGAACGAGCTCGCGATGCGTCCGCACAACAGCGGGCACTGGAGCCAGGACGGTGCCGTCACCGGCCAGTTCGAACAGCACCTGCGCGCAGTCGCCGACCTTCCGCTCGGCAGCACTGCACCGCGGGCGCCCTGGTCCGTCATGGTGAACATCCTCGGGGGACCGGCTGAGGGCACCATCGAGGAGCGGTTCGGTGCGGCGATGGCTGAGCACCCGCAGGCGAAGATCCACACGTACGGGAAGGCTCCGAGGCCCGGCCGCAAGGTCGGTCACGTGAACGTCGCTGATGCGGACCTCGACGATGCGGTGTACGTCGCGCGCGCCGTCGCCGCCCACTTCGACTGATCAGCGGACGGTAGGGCCTGATCCCGGAAACATGCGGGACCAGAGGTGTGCCGTTCGGGGAATCTCACAGCACCAGACCGTACCCTGATCTGGTGACTGAGCCACTGCACTCCTCCGCCGCACCTCTCGTCGGCGTCGTGATGGGATCCGACTCCGACTGGCGCGTGATGAGCGACGCATCTCAGGCCCTCACGGACTTCGGAGTACCGCACGAGGTCGAGGTGGTGTCGGCGCACCGGACCCCCGACAAGCTCATGTCGTACGCGCGCGACGCACGCTCCCGCGGCATCCGCGTCATCATCGCCGGTGCCGGGGGAGCTGCTCACCTTCCCGGGATGCTCGCTTCGATGACGCCGCTACCCGTGGTGGGAGTGCCGGTGCCGCTCGCCTTCCTCGACGGCATGGACTCGCTCCTGTCCATCGTGCAGATGCCCGCAGGTATCCCGGTGGCGACGGTCTCCATCGGCGGAGCCCGCAACGCCGGTCTGCTCGCCGCACGCATCCTCGGGACCTCGGATGTCGCGCTCGCGGATCGCGTCGAACAGTATGCCCGCGACCTCGAGGCGCAGGTCGAGGAGAAGAACGAACGGTTGAAGGGCTCGCTGTGACCCTTGCGCCTCCGCGCGCATCACAGCGCCCGCTCATCGAGACCCGGCCGCTACGGCACCCGGACTCCGCCGACCCCGGCGTGATGACCAAGCGCGGCTGGTGGCTGCTCGTGATGAACCTCCTGGTGCCGGGCTCGGCGCAGGTCGTCGCGGGCAATCGGCGACTCGGTCGATTCGGGCTCGGCGCCACCCTTCTCGCCTGGTTCCTCGCGATCGTCACGATGGCGCTCGCCCTGTTCGCCCGTCCCGTCCTGCTGTGGCTCACGATCGGTGGGGGATTCTTCTCCACCGTGGTCCTGACACTCGTGCAGGCGCTGCTCGTCGGCTACGTCGTGCTCTGGGTGGTGCTGACGTTCGACACGTTGCGCATGGTGAGGCTCGTCAAGCTGCCCACCGCGTCCCGGCTCGCAATCCCGGTCGTCGCGCTGGTCCTCCTGGGACTCGTGGGCGGCGGGGCAGCTTATGCGGCCACGGCCGTGGGGTCCGTCCGCAACACCATCGGATCGATCTTCGGTCAGAGCGGTCCCAGCGTCGCACCCAGCGACGGCTATTACAACATCCTCCTCCTCGGAGCGGACAGCGGCGACGGTCGTGACTCGATGCGCTTCGACAGCATCTCTGTGGTCTCGGTGAATGCCGACACCGGTGCCGTGACGATCACCGGCATCCCGCGAGAACTCCCGAACGCACCGTTCAGCGACGGCAGCCCGATGCAGGAGCTGTATCCCGACGGTTTCGAGGGGCATGGCTCCTCGACCTGCGGTTGGAACGGGTGGATGAACCACGTACGCAACGCCGCAGAGGTCTGCCGGGAGGACGGCGGCAAGGGGCTCTACCCCGACGCCGTCGCCAAAGGCTCGGAACCGGGCATCGAGGCCACGAAGGACGCCGCAGAGGGAGTCCTCGGGATCGAGATCCCGTACTACGTGTTCGTCGACATGCACGGGTTCGCTGAGCTCGTCGACGCGCTGGGTGGGGTCGAGATCAACGTCACGGAGCGCCTGCCCAAGGGCGGTCCGCCCGAGGGGTGGACGGGCAGCGATGTGAACGAGTGGGCCATCGGGTGGATCGAGCCCGGCAAGCAGCGCATGGACGGCGACACGGCGCAGTGGTACGCCCGCTCGCGGTACACCACCAGCGACTGGGATCGGATGAAGCGTCAGCGGGAACTGCAGGCGGCCATCCTCGCGCAGTTCACCCCGCAGACGGTGCTCACACGTTTCAACGAAGTGGCGGCGGCGGGTACGGCGTTGATCAGCACCGACCTTCCCTCCGACAAGCTGCCCGAGTTCTTCGACCTGATGCTGAAGGCGAAGGAGCAGCCGGTCACCACGATCGAGCTCACGCCCGATTCGGGCGTCGACGAGCACCAGCCGGACTACGCGTTCATCCGCGACATGATCCAGCAGAAGCTGCACCCCCCGACGGCGACGCCGACGCCCGAGCCCTGATCGAGAGTCCCGGGCGAGGCGTGCTGGACTTCCCACGACGGCCAGGGCGAAGCCGTGTACCCGGGCACCGTCGGCACCGGCGCTCCTGAGCGCACGCGCGACAAAGCCCACGGCCACCTCCCGGAGGAGGACAGCCGTGGGCTTCCGGCGATTTTCCGCCGGATGCACCAGACGACGGTGATCGGAGGGGGAGGGATCACCGTCGTCCAGTCGACCACCGCACGAGGCGGCAGCCGGACCTAGGCGCGCTTGCGACGCGAGGCTCCCACTGCGACGAGGGCTCCGCCGGCCACCAGAGCTGCTGCTCCGCCGCCGAGGATCCACGGCGACACGTCTCCACCGGTCAGGGCCAGCTCGATGCCGCCCCCGGTGAGGGGAAGCTCGGAGCCCGCAGCCGCGACGCCGGGATCGTGGTCGCAGCTGGCCGCGGCATCGTGTCCGTGCGACACGGTGATGGTCGCGGTGTACGAGCGCGAGCCGTTGAAGGCGACCGCGTAGGAGCCTTCGCCGTCGGACGGCGGGCGGAACGTGAGCGTCATGCTCCCGTCAGCGGCCGCGGTGTTGCCCGAGATCGCAGCCTTCGCGGCGTTGTAGCCGGACACCGCCACGTTGACGTTCTCGGACGGAACGAAGTAGCCGGGACCGAACACGATCGTCGACGCTTCGCAGATGTCGATGATGGGGTCGCCGACCTTGGCGCCGGGAGGCGTCGGATAGGAATCGGACGACGCGACAGGTGCAGTCGGCGCAGCGGTGGCCACGGTTGGCGCGACGAAGACGAGCGCGCCGGCGGCAAGGCTGATGGCAGCCAGTTTCTTCAGCATGATTTCTCCCCAGAATTTCACGCGGAATCGCCTTTGGACACACCCCTGCATCCAACTGCGTGGCGTCTTCCTGCCCCCACGGCAGGATGACAGACGCCAGATATTCCCCAGTGAGTCGACGATACCCTATCGGGCGGCGAAAGTCACGAAGCGCATCGCAGCGGTTCCCGTGTCGTCTCGGGGGTGTCGATGAGGGGGGTGTGCAGCACCTCGGTGAGTCTCTGCCCTGCACCCGTGCCCTGGAACTCGACGGTGATCGTCGTCGACTCGCCAGGCGCGAGTGACACCTCGTGCTGAACCGCCGAGCGGTCGTCGATCATCGTGGTCTGAACGCCCTCTTCCGCTCCGTCACGATCGATGTGCGAAGGCGTCGCTCCTTCCGGGCCGTACACGGCGATCAGGGTCCGCACCGTGCCGGCGGGCACGCCGTAGAAGCCGTCGGCTGTGACGTAGGTGGGCAGCGAGGTGGCGGCGTCGGCGGGCGCGGTGTTGGTCCACGTCACGCGCACCTGGGTCGTCGGCTGGCCCTGGCAGGTGCCGACCGACGTCGAGAGGGACGCCCTGGTGTAGTAGTCCATCTTCCCGCCGGTCGTGTCGTTCATCAGCACGCCGACGTAGGTCGCATCGCCGGTGTCCGCGGGGATCGTGCCGCCGAGGTCGGAGTCGGCGAGCACGGCCTCCTCATCTTCGTGAGCACTCCAGATGCGGATGCGTCCTTCTGCCGCGGAGTCCGCGAGTGCTCCCAGCAGAGCTCGTGGCTCTGCGCCGGAGAGCGCAGCGCCGAACAACGCCCCTGCGGCCTGCGCGAAGATCTCATCCTGCACCGCGGGGTCGGGGACCGCGGCGTAGATCTGCGAGAGAAGGATGTCGGTGACGTTGTCGGAGCTCGCCGTGAAAGGTCCGAACGTGAGGTCGCCGGTGGCAGCGAGCAGGTGCTTCGCCACGACCGCGTCGACGGCGACGACACCGTCGACGGTTCCGCCGAATCGGCCCTGCCACCGGGTGGCGATCGCGGCACCTGCTTCGCGGAAGTCCGGGATGCTCGTGATGTTCTGCAGATAGCGACCTGGACGGTCCTCGAACAGGGCGGTCGTCGAGTCGCTGAGCGGCAGGGCCGTGTCGAGCGGGGGGAAGTCGCGAGTCGATGCCTGAGTCTGGAGGGTGATCCTTCCGTTCTCGGCGTGCAGCAGCGCGATCGCCCCGATGATTCCGCCCGAGGAGCGCAGTTCCGCATTGTTCTGCATCGCGAGCACGTAGGTACGGGGGCCTTCGCCGCCGAGCATGGTCGGCAGCAGCACGGCAGCACCGTGCAGTGAGCCGACCACCGTCGCGGCTTCGGTGACGGAGGAACGCATCGTGCGGATGGCATCGGCCAGCGGGGGGAGCGTCGCATCGGCGTCGATGCGACGTGCCTGCTGCTGCGCGGCCGTGAGCGCGGTCTCGGCGGTTCCCAGTGGGCCCGCGATCTCTGCGAACGGTGCGAGGTCGATGGAGCCGCCGGTGAAGCCGAGGCTCGCCAGATCGAAGTCCGCCGCCACGTCGAGGAGCGGCGTCAGCGCGTCGGATGACACGTCGTCGGCGATCTCGGCGATGTCGCTGACGGCACTGAAGTTGGGGCCGACCCATGGCAGTGCGCCGAAAGCGTGCCAGACCGGGTCGGAGGTGAGGTCGTGCGCGGAGTCCGCATTGTGCGCGATGCTCCTGGCGAGGGGCTTGGCTGCGTCGAGGTCACCGGCCGCGATCGCCGCCTTCAGCTGCGCGCTGCCTTTGGCCACCTGCTGAAGATCACTCACCGCGCCGAACCCTCGGATGGCGACCCAGCCGATCGCGACGACCAGAAGGGACAGAAGAACGCCGACGGTCCACCCGATCCATCGGCGTCGGACGGGAAGTCGACCATCGCTCACTCGAGCATTCAAGCACGAACCTCTGCTGCCGTGGTGGGCGGAAACTGTGCGAACGCTGACATTCGCGCGTCTCCGGCTGTGTGCTCCGCGGGGGAGAGGTATGGCGAGGATAGCCTGGGGCCATGGGTGCTCGGCTACGCGTTGTTCTGGATCAGCTCGCGAGCGTCGTCGATCCCGACCACGCCGAGGCAGCGGTCGGGCTGGTCGGCGGTCTGGTCGCCACAGCGCCGTCGGGATGCGCGGTCGATGCGATCGTCCCCGCAGGTGCTTCCGTGCCGGTGGCGGGGATCGCCGACGTGCGCACGCTCGCCATGGGCCGGCGTGAGCTCGCCGCGGCCTGGCAGCTCGGCATCGCCCCCGGTGTCGGCGGAGGGCTCATCCACTCGCCGACCCTGATGGCGCCGCTCGTCAGACACGACCGGCTGCACGACAACGATCAGACGACCGTCACGGTGTGGGATCTGCGTGCCTGGGACGCTCCGGAGCAGTTGTCCAAGGGGAACGTCGCGTGGCAGCGCGGCATGCTCAGACGTGCCGTGAGACACGCCGACGCCGTGGTGGTGCCCTCTCATGCCGTTGCCGAGAGACTCACCGAGATCGCGAAGCTCGGCGACCGCATCCGCGTGATCGCAGGTGCCCCGCCGCAGGGTTTCGGCGGTGCCGCCGAGGGTGCCGCTCCCCGCGATGCACTGTCGCCGACCAGCGGGTACCTGGTGCTCACAGGGTCTGTCGCCGAAGCGGCGGAAGGCTTCCGCGGAGCGGTGGCGGCCGGTCTCGATGCCATCGTCATCGATGCACCGGAGGGATCCGAGCCCCGCTACGTGGAGGCGGCCTCCGCCTCGGGACTCCCGGAGCGCCGTGTGCATGTGCGAGGTGCCCTCTCGGCCGAAGACCGTGCTGGTGTCCTCGAGGGTGCCTCCGTGTATGTGGCCGCCGACGCCACGGCAGGATGGCCCTGGCGTGCCGTGGAGGCGATGACGCTGGGACTGCCGGTCGTCGCCGTCGACAGCGGTTCGCATCGTGATGTCATCGCCGACGGCGGGCGGATCGTCCCCGTCGATGCGATCGCGGAGGCGGTCGAGGATGCGGCAGGCGGATCCGCCGAACGCCTCAAGGTGCTCGCGTCCGATCGGTCGCGAGCCTTCTCCTGGGCGAGTTCAGCCGAACGCCTCTGGGGACTGCACGCGGACCTCTGAATCAGGCTCGCATCAGTTCGACGGCGTCTTTGCTCGGACCGTCGAAGTGTACCTTCCCGCCCTTGAGCAGGATGCCGCGCTCGCAGAGATTCGACACCATGTTGAGGTCGTGGCTCACGACGACGAGGGTCTTCCCCTGCGCGTGCAGCTCTCGGACGCGGGCGAGGCACTTCTTCTGGAAAGGCTCGTCGCCCACCGAGAGGATCTCGTCGATGAGGAGCACATCCATCTCGGTGTGGATCGCCACGGAGAAGGCCAGGCGCAGGAACATCCCGGAGGAGTAGTGCTTGACCTCGGTGTCGATGAACTTCTCGATCTCGCTGAAGGCGACGATCTCGTCGTAGCGAGCCTCGGTCTCCTTCTTGCTCATGCCGAGAATCGCGGCATTCAGGAAGATGTTCTCCCTGCCGGAGAGATCGGGGTGGAACCCGGCGCCGACCTCGATGAGTCCGGCTACTCGACCACGCGTGAGGGCGGTGCCGGTGTCGGGCTCGAGCACTCCGGAGATCAGCTTGAGCATGGTGGATTTGCCGGAGCCGTTGAAGCCGAGGAGTGCGACCGACTCGCCCTCGCCGATCTCGAACGACACTCCGTCGAGCGCGTGGAAGTTCGTCGTGAGCGGCTTGCGGCGGATGGCAGCGAGGGCTGTCTCCTTGATCGAATGCGTGTGACGAAGCTTGAAAGTCTTGTGCACGTCGTCGATCACGACGCGGGGGAGCGTCTGGGTCAGAGGCTCAGAGATCTTGGGCAAAACGGCCCTCCAGTCGGCGGAAGACGAGCTGGCCGATCACCAGCGCGGCGAGAGACGTCACGAGGGCGATCAGCCCGTACATCCAGAGGTCGGGGAGTGGGGAGGCGTTGTCGGGGCCGAGGGGGAACCAGATGCCGTAGTGGAACAGCTCGACGGCCGCCGTGATCGGGTTCAGTCGGTAGAGCACGAAGAGCCACTCCGGTGCGACGCTGGCCACCTGCGTCCACTCGTACATGACGGGCGACGCCCAGATCGCGACCATGACGATGATCTCGACGAAGCTCTGCGCGTCGCGGAACGTGACGTTGATCGCGCCGAAGAACAGCCCGAGACCACTCGCCAGCACGGCGATGATCACCAGCGAGAGCACGATCGCGGCCACCGACGCCAGGGAGGGCGCCCACCCGAAGAAGAGGGAGATCCCCACGACGACGATGATCTGCGGAACCGTGTTGACGGCAGCGATCATCATGCTCGCGACGGGGAACATCTCACGGGGGAGATAGATCTTCTTGATGAGCGCCGCATTGTCGACGAGGGAGCGGGTGCCGTTCGAGAAGGCCTCGTTGAAGAAGGTGACGACCGTGATCCCCGACAGCAGATAGATCGGGAAGAACTCGACTCGATCGTTCAGACCGAGGAAGACGCCGATGGCGACGAAGAAGACGACGAACTGGACGAGCGGCTTCACGTACGACCAGAGCCAGCCGAAGATCGAGCCCCGGTACCTGATCTGCACTTCCTTCCGCACGATGAGCGAGAGGAGATAGCGCTGTCGGAAGACTTCGAGAAGTCCTCGATTCGCGCCGGGGGTCGTCAACCTCTGCGCCTCGAGCGTGCGAGCCTGTTGCACCGCGGATCCACCTTCCGTATGCGCCGACCGTCTCGCGCGCACCGCAGACAATCATACGAGTGACCGTCCTCGCTGCCTGGCAGGACGATGAACGCGGTGCGTCACCGACGCTGACAGCGATCCCCAGGGAGCGCGTGCACCCCGCTGGTAGGGTGAAAAGCCTCGTGCCTCCGTCGATCCGAAAGCAACCAGTATCCGTGACAGTTCTTCAAGCTCTCGATCAGCCTGCGCTCTTCCGGTTCGCCGATGAGAACACCGGTGCCGGATTGTCCGAACGCGAGCGACGCCTGCTGGTGGGAGCGCTCAACTTCCATTCCCTGATGGCTCCAGGGCGCACGCTTCGCGTCCACCTGTACGACGGCACGCCCGAGACCTTCCCTCGCCTGACCGATGACAGCACGTTCGACGGGATGTCGCGGTTCAACCGTCACCGCCTCGAATCGTTCGAGATCACCAGCACGGTCGCGTCCGAGACCCGTGCTGTCGAGGCCTCCGAAGCCCTTTCCACCGCACTGGTGGAATCCACGACGCGTCACCTCCACGTCTCGTCCGACGCGGTTCTCAGCCACGACCCCTACCAGCCGCCGCGCCGTGGGCTCATCGGTGGTCTTGCCCGGCGGGTCAAAGCACGAGCCCCGCTCATCTACGACGACCTCCGCGACCTGGCGCTGCTTCGGCACCGACGGCGTCTGAACACGCCGGTGATTCCGCGGACGTACGAGGCCGAGTTCCTGCCCGGCGGCGCTCATGAGGACGATGTCATCGTCCCGGCCGCGCGGGCACCCGAGGGGGCGACGAAGGCCGTCATCCTGGGATTGCACTGGTTCCAGCTCGGCGGCGCGGAGATCTGGGCCTTCGAGGCCGTCAGACTGGTCCGCGAAGCGGGATTCCTTCCCATCGTCTTGTCGAACCGCGCATCGCACCAGCCCTGGATCACGCGAGCCGAACTCGACGGAGCACTCGTGATCCCGTTCTCCGAGCCCACCGTGGATTCGCAGACCCCGGGGATCGAGCAGCTTCTTCGCGCGTTGCTGCGCACGTTCGACGTCCGCGGTGTCGTCGTTCACCACAATCAGTGGCTCTACGACCGCCTGGCGTGGATCGCGGCGTCCCGTCCGGGGATTCCGATCCTCGACAGCACGCACATCGTCGAGTACACCGGTGGCGGGTACCCGCTCAGCAGCGCGATCGCGGCGAACGCGATTTCCACACACCATGTCATCTCGCCGAGTCTCGCGCGGTGGATGATCGAGGTGCAGGGGGTCCCCGCCGACCGGGTCGTGATGGCTCCGCTCGGAGGACTGACGGTCGAACCCAAGGACGCGGTGTTCCGACCACGCGTCGAGGGCGAGCCGTTCACCGTGGCGTTCATCGGGAGGATGGCTCGGCAGAAGGCTCCGGAGGTCTTCGTCGCGATGGCCGCTCGCCTCAAGCGTCAGGGATTCCGGCTCCGCTTCATCATGCACGGCGATGGGGAGCTCGCCGGCTGGGTGGACGACGTCATCGCCGCCGAAGGCATGACGGCCGACATCGTGCGCCGCACTTCGGCGACTCCGGTGACGGAGACTCTCGACGAGGCGCACGTCCTCGTCGTCTCATCGCACAACGAGGGACTCACCCTCACGACGCTCGAAGCGATCACTCACGGTGTTCCCGTCGTCTCGACCGACGTCGGTGCGCAGCGCGATGTCATCCCCGCGGCGGCGCTCGCCCCACGCTATGCGCATCGCGGATCCCGTCGACTCGCAGAACTGGTCGCTCCGCTGATCGATGACGAGACGGCGAGAGAAGCGCTGTGGCGCAAAGAACGCAAAGCAGAGAAGAAGCTGCTGTCGCAGCCGTCCGCGAGTTCGTGGTTCAAGGAAGAGGTGAGCTCGTGGTGAGCGTCGCAGCAGTCGTGGTGACTTTCAACCGACTGGAGAAGCTGAAGACGGTGCTGGCCTCGGTCGCGGCGCAGACGCATCCGGTCGAGACGCTGTTCGTCATCGACAACGCCTCCACCGACGGCACGGCAGACTACCTGGCCGAGCTCGAGCTGGCGGTCCCGTTCGAGGTCGTCACGATGACCCGGAACTCGGGCGGGGCGGGTGGCTTCTCCGAGGGGATGCGCCGCGGCTACGCCTCCGGTGCGGACCACGTGTGGATCATGGACGATGACTGCTACCCGCGGCCGGAGGCGCTCTCCGCTCTGATCGCCGGTTTCGATGGAGCCGTCGCAGAGCTCGGGGGAGACGTGCCCTTCGCATGCTCCGTCGTGGAGTTCACCGACGGCAGCATCTGCGAGATGAACAATCCCGTGCCGACGTGGGACTGGGGTCGTCTCCTCGTCAAAGGTCAGCAGAACGTCATGGTCACGGCATGCTCTTTCGTGTCGGTGCTCATTCCGCGGTGGGCGATCGCCGAGTACGGGCTCCCGTACTCGGAGTACTTCA
Source organism: Microbacterium sp. Beta (assembly GCF_005502545.1). Classification (NCBI taxonomy): domain Bacteria; kingdom Bacillati; phylum Actinomycetota; class Actinomycetes; order Micrococcales; family Microbacteriaceae; genus Microbacterium; species Microbacterium sp. Beta. Next base: position 450,130 of record NZ_SCOG01000001.1, on the reverse strand, counting down.
TCTGGTTCGACGACCGCGAATACACCCTGCGCCTCACGAACCGCTGCCCCGGAGTGCAGGTGCTCGACAGCAAGGTCGTCCACGACATGGGTGACAATCGCGGTGTCAACTTCGCGATGGTCGATCGGAAGAGCCTCTGGAAGTTCGCCTACGGCGTGCGCAACGAGGCCTCCTGGCAGCTGCACCACCGTGGGCTGCTGCAGTACCTCGAGTTCGGTGCCCGCCTGTTCGTGAGTCTGCACCGCGGACGGGTGGCTCTCGATCTGCGCGCCAAACTGCTTGCCAAGTGGCTGCGGGGGATCACGTTCAATCCGAAGATCGAGTACCCGGAGAACACCCCGCACTGAACAGGTCCTCTTGGGTGCCGCGTATGCGCCACCCAAGAGGAGCCGTACTACTCAGCCAGCTCTGCGAGGTACGCTTCGAGCGACGCGCGCATGTCAGCCGGCACGAAGCCTGTGGCACGGATCTTCGCGAGATCCAGCACGCTGTTGCTCGGTCGCGGAGAGACCGGCTGTGCCGCCCCCTCGTAGTATTCCTCCGTGGTGACGCCGGTGATGCGTGTCGGATCACTGTCCGTCAGCTCGAAGACGGAGCGGGCGATGTCGGCCCAGGTCTGCGGATCGCCGGCGCCGGTCAGATTGTAGATTCCATAGGCCGGAGCCGACTCGATCAGGTGGAGGATTCCGCGAGCGAGTTCGTCAGCGAAGGTCAGACGACCGCGCTGATCATCCACGACGCGGGGGTCGATCCCGCGCCGTGCGAGCGATGCCATCGTCTTGACGAAGTTGTCGCCGTCTCCGACCACCCAACTGGTCCGGACGATGTAGTGCCGTGGCGCGACCACAGCTGCCGTCTCTCCGGCCGCCTTCGTCATGCCGTAGACGCCGAGCGGAGCGATCGCATCGCCTTCGGCGTACGCATCGTCGTTGGTGCCGTCGAACACGTAGTCACTGGACACGTGCACCAGAGTGAGCCGATGCGCCCTGGCGATCTCGGCGATGCGGCGGACGCCGTCCACATTCGCCGCCCATGCCGTCCGTCGTCCGGACGGCGTCTCCGCATGATCGACCGCGGTGTACGCGGCCGCGTTGATCACCGTCGAGTACTCGCTCCACTCACGCGCACGATATAGCTCCGGGTCGAGCAGATCCAACGTGGTCCGGTCGGTGAACTCGACATCCGTCCTGTCGCTCAGCAGGTCGCGGAGCGCACGGCCCAGCTGTCCGTTGCTGCCGAGGACGAGAGTCTTGCGCGGTGCGACGCGACGCACATCGGCGAGACGCGGGTGGGCGCGATCCTTGTCGCTGACGGCTGCATCCTCGAGGGCGATGGGCCAGTCGATCGCTGCCGTCTCGTCGGCGAGGTTGAGGAAGCTGTACGCGGTGTCCGGCGACCAGTGGTCGTTGACGAGGTAGCAGTAGGACGTGTCGACTTCGAGGGTCTGGTACGAGTTCCCGACGCCCCGCGGAACGAACACCGCGACCGAAGGATCGATCTCGGCAGTGAAGACCGCGCCGAACGAGGGGCCCTCGCGCAGATCCACCCACGCCCCGAACACCCGTCCGGTCGCAACGGAGACCCACTTGTCCCACGGCTCCGCGTGGATCCCTCTGGTCGTCCCGATCTCATCGTTGAACGAGATGTTGTTCTGGACGGGCCCGAAATCGGGGAGACCGGCAGCGACCATCTTCTCGCGCTGCCAGTTCTCCTTGAACCATCCACGGTTGTCCCCGTGCACGGGGAGGTCCCAGACCAGGAGCCCCGGGATCGGAGTCGTTGTCGAACCCAGGGTCTTTCCGTACTCAGTCACGACCGATGTCCCCCACCAGATGCGGTGTCCACGTCCACGCCTACTGTCCCTTGCCCGCGTAGAACGCCTCGGTGGCGTCCTTGGACGGAGCCCACCAATCCTCGTTCTCGCGGTACCACGCGATGGTGGCGGCGAGACCGGCCTCGAAGTCACCGAACTTCGGCGCCCAGCCGAGCTCGGTGCGAAGCTTCGTGGAGTCGATGGCGTACCGGAGATCGTGGCCGGCGCGGTCGGTCACGTGGTCGTAGGCGTCGGCAGGTTGGCCCATCTCGGTGAGGATCAGCTCGATGACGGACTTGTTGTCCTTCTCGCCGTCTGCGCCGATCAGGTAGGTCTCGCCGATCTCACCCTTCTCGAGGATCGTGAGCACGGCAGACGAGTGGTCGTCGGCGTGGATCCAGTCGCGCACGTTCTGACCGGCTCCGTAGAGCTTGGGCCGGATGCCGCGGATGACGTTCGTGATCTGTCGCGGAATGAACTTCTCGACGTGCTGGTAGGGGCCGTAGTTGTTCGAGCAGTTCGAGATCGTCGCCTGCACGCCGAAGGAACGCACCCAGGCGCGCACGAGGAGATCGCTGCCGGCCTTGGTCGACGAGTACGGCGACGACGGGTTGTACGGCGTCGATTCGGTGAATCGCTCTGGATCGTCGAGTTCGAGGTCGCCGTACACCTCGTCGGTGGAGATGTGGTGGAACCGGCGTTCATGGCGCCGGGCCGCCTCGAGGAGCGTATAGGTGCCGATGATGTTCGTGTCGAGGAACGGGCGCGGATCGTGGAGCGAGTTGTCGTTGTGGGACTCCGCGGCGTAGTGCACGACGGCATCCGCCTCCGCGAAGAGCCCGTCGACGAGCTCGGCGTCGGCGATGTCGCCCTGGACGAGTCGCACGCGGTCGGACGGAAGCCCCTCGAGGGAAGCCGTGTTGCCGGCGTACGTCAGCTTGTCGAGCACCGTGACCTGTGCATCGGTGTTCTCGACGACATGGTGAACGAAGTTCGAACCGATGAATCCGGCTCCGCCGGTGACGAGCAGACGAGTCATCGACGGCCTCTTTCCAGTGTCTCGAGAAGGTACGAGCCGTACCCGGATTTGACGAGCGGTTCGGCTCGCTGACGGAGTTCGTCGTCGCTGAGGAATCCCTGCCGCCACGCGACCTCTTCGGGAACCCCGATCGAGAGGCCGGTGCGACGCTGAATCGTCCGCACGTACTCCGCCGCGTCGGTCATCTGATCGAACGTTCCGGTGTCGAGCCATGCCGTCCCGCGCGGGAGTACCTCGACCTGCAGCGAACCGCGCTCGAGGTAGGCGCGATTCACGTCGGTGATCTCGTACTCCCCGCGGGGAGAGGGCTGCAGGTTGCGCGCGATCTCGATGACGTCGTTGTCGTAGAAGTAGAGGCCCGGAACCGCGAAGCTGCTCTTCGGGACGGCCGGCTTCTCCTCGAGGGAGATGGCCTTGCCCTCCTCGTCGAACTCCACGACGCCGTACGCCTTCGGGTCGGCGACCCAGTAGGCGAAGATGGCGCCGCCGTCGATCTCGGTGTAGCGCTTCAACTGGGTGCCGAGGCCGGGGCCGTAGAGCAGGTTGTCACCCAGCACGAGCGCGACGCGGTCGTCGCCGATGAAATCCGCGCCGATCGTGAACGCCTGCGCGAGTCCGTCGGGAGACGGCTGCACCGCGAACGTGATCGACACCCCGAACTGGGAACCGTCGCCCAGCAGGCGCTCGAAGAACGGAGCGTCGTGCGGCGTCGTGATCACCAGGATCTCGTCGATGCCCGCGAGCATCAGCGTCGACAGCGGGTAGTACACCATCGGCTTGTCGAACACGGGGATCAACTGCTTGGAGACGCCCAGGGTGATCGGATGAAGTCGGGTACCGGAGCCGCCCGCGAGAATAATGCCTTTCACCCGTCTATCGTGCCACATCCACGCCAGCGGGCTTGTGACTTCGCTGACCTGCGGTTCGCCCGGCCCGGAGGGGTGTGTGCGCGCGAGCCCGGGATGCGTGTCGGAACCTGTGGTGATCGGGTCAGAGCCCGGGTGAGAGTCCGCTGGGTCCGGGCGCGTCGCGGAAGTCCCAGTAGCCCCACCCGTTAACATGCGCAACAATGGTCCCATGAGACAGCGTGTACCCGATTCCGTTCGTGCGCCCAGGGTGCGTGCCGCCGTCACCATCGTGGCTGTGTTGTCCGGCTTCCTCGTCGCCCTCGCCCCGGGCGTCGCGACCGCTGCGACTCCTGCCGAGTCCGCGTCTCAACGCACGGCGCAGTCGTTGATCGTGCCCGCGGCGGACCTCCGCCAGTTCAACGCGGGGAACATCATCTCCGACGAGGTCTTCTTCAACCCCGGGACCATGTCCGAGTCGGACATCGCCGCGTTCCTGCGCAGCAAGGTGCCTTCGTGCCAGTCCGGGTACGTCTGTCTGAAGGATTACACGCAGAGCACGGTCTCCAAGGCCGCCGACGCGTACTGCGATGGCTATGCCGGTGCGGCCAACGAGCCGGCTGCCAGGATCATCTACAAGACCGCCATCTCGTGCGGCATCAACCCGCAGGTCATCCTCGCGACGCTGGAGAAAGAGCAGAGCCTCGTCACAAACCGCTTGCCGAGCGATTGGCGCTATGTGGTCGCGATGGGGCACGGCTGCCCGGACTTCAGGAAGTGCGACCCCCGCTTCGCCGGATTCCAGAATCAGGTGTACGGCGCGGCTCGACAGTTCCAGATCTATGCGGAGGGTCGCTACTTCACCTACTACGCTCCGGGGAAGACGTGGAACATCCTCTACAGCCCCTACCCGGAGCGTGGCTGTGGCACCTCGCCGGTGTACGTCGCGAACAAGGCGACCGCCGCCCTGTACTACTACACCCCGTATCAGCCGAACGCCGCCGCCCTCAACAACCCCTACGGGAACGGGGACGGCTGCTCCGCGTACGGAAACCGGAACTTCTATCGGAACTTCGTCGACTGGTTCGGCAGCACGCAGATCTCCAACATGACGATCGCGAAGACCAACTCCAGTGCGGATGTCTTCCTGATCTCCGAGAAGTCGCGCTGGCGGATCGGCGATCTCGAGTCGTTCGGCGAGCTCAACGCGGCGTATGGCCCGGTGCGAGTCGTCAGCGACGCGACCCTGAGCGCCTTCACGCTGAGGGGGACGACCAGTTCGGTGCTGCGAGACCCCGCGACGGGGACGATGGCCATGGTCCAGGGCGGCCAGATGCACCGCATTCCGAGCTGCGAACTCGTCGCGTACTGGGGTTCCTCGTGTGCGGCGCCGACGACCGTGACGTCGACGCTCTTCAACCGATTGTCGATGGGCGCGGAGGTCGGCACCTACTTCCAGGTGCGCGGCTCGTCCACGTGGGGCCGTTTCGACTCCGCGACCACGGCGACGCCTCTCTTCGACTCCAGGGCGGCCGCAGCGGTCAACAGCACGCCGGGAAAGCCGCCGTACGCGCCGTACATCTCCGCAGACCGATTCGCGAAACTGACGAAGTCGGCTCCGTACTTCGCGCCGGTATCCGTGGTCAAGGCGGACAACGACAGCAAGGTGTATTTGACCGTCGACTTCGACAAGCTCGCGTGGATCCGCAACTGGTCCGAGGTGGCCGAGTACGGCGTCGGTCCGGCATCCATGGTGACGGTCCCGGCCAGCAGCATGTCGCGCTACCGGGACAGCGGTCTGGCGATCAAGCCAGGGCTGCGCTGCGGCACCCAGAGCTACCTCGTCGCGAGCGGTGCCCTGGCCCCCATCGCCACGCCGGCGTCGGCCGGTGTCGCGCTCATGGACGCCGGGGCGGCCACCTGCGCGCAGCTGCCGTCGATCGGCGGCGCGGGGAACGTGCTCGCGGTGAAGACCGCGGCCTCGCCCTCGGTCGTCGTGATCGAAGCAGGCAAGCAGCGGCCGGTCCTGGCCTGGAGCCTGCTCGTGCAGGCCAACGGCGGAGCGGCCCCCAGCATCGCGACCGTGCAGCCCGCGACGCTTGCGGCATTCCCCACCGGACCGGCGATGGCAGACGGACAGGTGGTGAAGCTCAGCACCTCACCCGACATCATGTTCGTCAGCGGACAGACCGCGTTCCGGATCCCCTCGGCCGGCGTCGCGGCCGATCTCGGCGTGAGCCTCGCTTTCACGCTGCTGTCGGCCGAAGCGTTCAGCGGCATGACGAAGGGACCGGATGTCGGCCCGATCGTCGCGTGCGCGGGCCAGACGTATCTGGCGGCATCGGGAGGCCTCTGGCCGATCTCCGCGACCGTGATGCCGACCACCTCCGTGGTCCAGCTGAGCTCGGCGGCCTGCGCCCGTCTCGATCTGAAAGCGGGCGGCGCGAAGGACCGGGTCTTCGTGAAGTCAGCTACCTCGGGCGACGTCTATGTCGTCGAGGGCGGCTCGGCGAAGCACGTCACCTCGTGGGCGAAGCTCGTCGCCCTGGCCGGCACCGGGTCTCCTCAGATCCTCACTCTCTCTGCGAACTCACTCGCCATGCTCCCGAAGGGCGCTGCCCTCTGACCTGAGTGGGTGCCCCGACAGGGGCACCCACTCAGCTAGCGGCGCAGGCCGCGGGGGAGGATGCCGGCCTTCCGATGACGAAGATCTCGGAAAGACGGCACTCGCGTCCACCGGCCTGTCTTCCGCTCGCATCGAGGCGTCCCCGCAGACGTATCCCGGGCCGGGTCGTGGCCTCAGCAGGCTCGGGGGCGCCGCGCCGCCGGCTTCAGTCGGCGACCCGCCAGAGCGTGATCCGACCGTCTCCCTGCGTGCCGTCGAGGATGACTTCGCCGTCGCTCAGCCCGTAGTCGGCAGTGGAGACGCGCTCGAGGCGATCGGCATAGACGCTTTCCCAATCGGTGGCGCAGTTGGAGTCCGTGAGCACGAACCGGGTGTCGGAGGACTTCATCGCCTCGAAGTCGAGGGTCCCCGCGTCCCGCGCGCTGATGATGTCGTCGATGGCATCCTTGTCCGCGGGCCACGCCATCCCCAGGTGGTAGTACGCGAAGGGTGAGCCCGACGTCACCTTGGCGGTGCGGTTGTCGACGCATCGCTCGGTCACGAGCAGCCCGGTGGACGCGTCGAGGCTCCCCTCGCGTGCCATCGCGGTGATCGCTGACTCCCGTTCGGTCGACGGGTTCCACGAGGCCTGCATCGTGCCGTCCCTGACCGAGTTGATCCAGTCGGGAACCGAGACGCCCCAGATGGCGATGGACACCGCGACCGCTGCCACGAGAATCGTCTTCTCCGGCGCGTTCTTCGCGCGGTCGGTGCCCTCCGCCCTCACCCGTGTCAACTGGGCCGACAGCCGGGCGAACCCGAACAGTGCGAACACTCCGCCGACGAGCAGCCCCTCGATCCAGAAGCGGTACGGCTCCGCATTCGCGCCCCAGACGTCGTTGACGGAGAGGAACGGGAGCACGAAGAGCACCGTGGACGCAAGGGTGATCGTCAGTCGGTCCTGGAGGCGGAAAGCGAGGACGAGGACGAGGACGAGCGGGATGAGCACGGGCGCGGCGCTGACCAGCGCCTGCCAGGACACGATCCCCAGCTGGTGGTTCGAGGCGACGCGGTAGGTGAGGAACGGGTCACCCGACACCATGCCGCCCAGCGTGAAGAGCACCTGAGGTGCCGCAGTGAGGACGGCGACCGTGCCCGCCAGAGCGACGAGCCCGCGCGTGCGCACGATGGCGCTCACGAGCCCGGGGAACGCCGGGATCAGACCGAACATCAGGGTCGGGAGCTGGCCGATGCGATCGGCGATGAGGGGTCCGGCGACGAAGACCACCGCGACCAGCAGGACGGCCGTGACGATCGTCGTCTTCCGGCGTTCGCGGACGAACACGATCGCGGCGATGGCTGCTCCGTACGCGAGGAGATAGGTGAAGGTGAGGAACGAGTATGTCTGGAAGCTGGACAGCATGCCGACGAGGCCGGCGGCGACGAGTGTGACGATCACGCGCGTACGCGTGCGCCGCTGACCGGACCACGCCCAGATCAACGCCGACACCGCGATGAGACCGACGCAGAGCCCTGCGGTCTCGCCGTTGTTGGAGAACAGTGCCCCGTATGGGCCCCACAGCACCGCGTGCGCCTGTAGGACCGTGTACCAGCTGTCGGCCTGCTGCATGTAGGCGAAGGTGCCGGTGAAGAAGGGGAGGGGCGCGAGCAGCGCCACCCACCAGCGCTTGGCGAGGACGGCGGCGACGATCCCGATCGCGGTCACCGCCATGATCTGCAGGACGAAGGAGGTGAGATTCCATGCCGTCACGGTGGGGAGGCCGAACACGCGAGCCACGGCGCCGACGATCGAGTAGTAGAACCGCGGATAGTGGCTGACTCCGGTCATCGACACCGGTTCGGTGGAATCGAGGTGTCCGTTCGCGACGTCTGCCGAGATCGCGAGGTACCCGAGCTGGTCGTACCAGAAGTTCGTGCGCAGACCCGTGAGCGGGTTGCGCCCGCGGCCGATCTGGCCCGCCTGCTGCAGGACGACCATCGCGAAGCCCGCCGTGATCGCGGCGGCTATGGTCAGGGACAGGAAGCGTCGGCGATCAGTTCTCGGCACCGGTCGAGCTTATCAGCGCGTCTCTGCGCGACGCGGGGCGGCCTACCCGGGGCTGCGGGGCCTGTTCGCGAGCATCGACTAGCCTCGAAGGGTGCTCAACACTGTCGAAACCCCCCACCTCACGAAAAGCCCGCGGCGGGCTCTCTCGTCGGTCACCGCGAGCGCTACGTTCTGGTGGGCTGCGTCGCTGCTGACGGTCGCGGTCATCTGCGTCATCCGCGTCGTCCGAGCACCGCGCTTCTTCTTCTGGGACGACTCGCAACTGGGCGCGTACGGCCAGTGGTACGGCCTCGGAGACCGTCTGCTGAACGGCGATCTGTCGCTGCTCTCGCCGGGTTCCTGGCAGGGAGGGAACTATCTCGCCGAGGGGCAGTGGGGGATCTTCAACCCGCTCACCTGGTTGATCGCCATCGGCACCCACGCCGTCGACAACGCGCTCATCTACACGACGATCGTCAAGGTCGTGCTGCTGCTGCTGCTCGCCACCGGAGCCTTTCTGCTGGCAAGGTCATACGGTGCTGCACCCTGGTGGGCTGCCCTCGCCGGCGTGATCGCGGCCACGGGTGGGCAGACGATCTTCATGGATGCCCCCTCCTGGGTGACCGGTCTGCAGAACATCGCGATGTTCGCACTCAGCTGGTGGGCGCTGCGACGGCATCTCGACGGCAAGATGGGCCCGTGGCTGTACATCCTCTTCGCCTACCTCCTCGTCACGGCAGGCTACGTCTTCGGCGTGATCGAGCTCGCCGTCCTGCTCCTCGCCATCGTCGTCGAGCGGGCGATCGTTCGAGACTGGGTGAACGTCACGCGTGTGCTTCTCGTCGGCGTGTACACCGCGCTGGTGGCCGTGTTGATCTATCTGCCGGGACTGCTGACGTCGCCTGTCACGGCCAGGGCCAGCGCGGACATCCTCAACGACCAGTTCCTGAACATGGATCTCGGTGACCTCGCCACCTCCGTCATCACCACGGCGACCAGCTCCGTCCGCGGATACTGGGGCGACCTCGTTCCGGTACCGCTGCAGTACGTGTCCTGGTTGATTCCCCTCCTCGTGCTCTGCGGTTCCTGGCGGCGTTCGCTCGCCTCGTTGAAGATCCCGGCGATCATGCTCGTCTTCAGCGTCGCTCTCGTGGTCGGCCCCAGCGTCATCGGACCGCTGCGGTACCCGGCACGGATGATGCCCTACGTCGTCCTCGCGGTCGCCGTGATCATCGCCGTGGTCGCATCGAACGGAATGCCCCGTCGCGTCGACCCGAGGAGGGCCTGGATCGCCGTGGGCCTGACCGTGGTGTCGGGGTGGCTCGCCTGGGCTGCTCAGCCGGCCTCCTGGAAATGGGTCCTTCTCGCGACCGTCCTGCAGGGCGCGGTCTTCCTGCTTCTCGCGGCCCGCGGTCGTCTCGGTGTGCTCGTCTCGTCCGGCCCGCGCAAGGCGGGGGTGCTCCTCGTGGCCTCGCTGCTCGTGATGGTGCCGCAGATCGTCAAGTACCCGACGAGTCCGCTCGGCAACTTCAACGTGCCGTCGTCGGTGTCGACGATGCGCGACGTCGCGGCGGATTGGGATCCGGGCATCTTCACTGTCGGAGACGTCTACTCGTTGCAGTTCGGAGCGCCGGGGTCGTACGAGGAATCGCTCCTCGCGAACCTCTGGTACGTGACGGGCAAGGAGGCCGCGAGTGTGTACACGGTGCTTCCGTTCAAGGCGTTCTCGGAGAAGCTCTGTGTCGATCTGCGCGGATGGACCTGCCCTGACGCCTTCGACGCGCTCTTCGAGGAGACGGACGGCCAGACCCTGGCAGATGACATGTCGCTGAACACCGTCGTCGTCGTCAAGGGAGACGGGCTCGAGCGAATCGGATCCGCCCCGGCCGGGTGGTCGGTGGAAGACCGGGAGTTCACCTGGTTGCTGACGCGTGACGAGCCGGTGGACCGTGCAGGCGGGATCGCACGCACCAGTGGCGATGCGGAGGTCAGCCTGGTGTCTCGAGACGACATGAGCGTCACCGTCCACGTCGACTCCGTCGGCGAACGCGGCGGGTCCGTCGTGTTCAGCCGCCTGGCCTGGCCCGGCTACTCCGCCGACGGCGGGCAGATCGCGGACCCCGACCTGGGCTTCCTGCTCACGCTCGATCTGTCGAAGGAGGACGCGGGGAAGGACATCACGGTGACCTTCCGGCCTCCGGGGTGGAACCTCGAGCTCGCGTCCGCGGGCGGTGCCGTGCTCGCAGCCATCGCCGCAGGAGTGATCTGGTTCCGCCGCCGGCGCGCCTGAGGCGGCCGAGCGGCGGCTCCGGCCGAGCGACCGCTCAGGACGGCAGGATGTGCTGGCTGAGCTGCGCCCGATAGATGTTGCCGAGGCCCTCGGGCACGGTGGTGGAGACGAAGGCGTCCAACTCCGGCCAGACGATCGATCGCACACGGAGGTCGCCGGCCTGGCCGGTGGCATCTCCCTGTCCCGTCACGATCGGCACGGGCTTTCGCCGCAGTCGCGACATCTCACCCATGAGCGCTCCGATGGAGAGGGCATCCATCGCCCCGACGATCTTGGTGACGACGCTGCCCGCCGGCTCGGCTGCCATGCGAGACATCGCGGCGAGCACGACGCGTGCGCAATCGTCGACGTAGATGTAGTCGCGCAGCGTGTCGAGGGGGACGTAGATCGAGACAGGGCGTCCGGTGACGTAGCTCTCGACGATCACCGAGATGAGTCCCTGGCCTTTACCGAGGTCCTGACCGGGGCCGTAGAGGTTCGTGATGCGAGCGATGAACCCGCGGAAGCCGTGCGCCGTCGCCTGATCGCGGAGCGCTTGCTCCATGGCCAGCTTCGTCTCGCCGTACGCGGACATCGGAACCGTGGGGGTGTCCTCCGTGAAGGGGGGAGCGGAGCTTCCCGCGTACGCACCTCCGACGCTCGAAGCGAGGAAGACCCGCCCTCGCGCCCGAACATCTTCAGGAAGCTCGGCGACGGCGTCGAGGAACGCACTGAAGACGGCGCCCTCGGCGAGCATGCGCTCGCGGGGCGTCGACGTCACGCCGCGGCCGGCGCACCAGTAGATGCTCCACTCGCCGTCTGCACCGGCGATGAAGCTCTCGAGCCCTGCACGAAGGTCGTTCTCCGACGCCGTGCGGTCAGCCCAGTTCACCGAGGCCGCGAACGGGGTGCTCCCGAGCTGTGACGCGATCGCCGAGCCGAGAAGGCCTCGACCGATCACCCAGTCAGCGGTCGCCACGTTGGCGCCCGAGCGGCCCTGCCTTGGGGTCGCGCACGATGAGGTAGGCCGGCTTCCCGAGCGCCATGTTGACGGCGACGCCGACGTACTCGGCGATGATGCCGAGTGAGACCAGGATCGCGCCGGTGCCCAGTGCTGTCAGCACCATCTGCGAAGTCCATCCCTCCGGCACGTCGCCGCCGGCGAACCGCATGATCGTCAACCAGATCGCGAAGACGATGCCGCCGACGGCGAACAGGGCGCCGAGCGCTGTGACGAGCCGAAGACCGCGGGTTCCCGAGGTGAGGATCATGCGCCAGAAGTGCGCCATCAGCCGGCGGTACGAGTACCCGGATCGCCGGTCGCCCTCCTCACGCAACTCGACCGGTGAGGTCACGATGTTCGCGGCCACCCAGGAGAGGGCCACATCCAGGTAGACACCGGTGCCGGAATACGCAGCCACCGAGCGTCCGACCTCGCCGAGGATCAGGCGGAAGCTGTTGAAGTTCGAGGCGCGCCCGCCGCCGAACACGGTCTCCAGGATCCGCTTGGAGGCACGTGATGCGGTGTTGCGCACATAGCCGTGGGGCGGTGCGTTCGTCGGCTCGGCGTACACCACGTCCGCTTGCTTCGACATCGCGGTGTCGAGGAGCGAGCCGATGGCCGATGGGTCGTGCTGGCCGTCCTCGTCGAGGGTGACCACCCAGTCGCCACCCGACGATGCGATACCGGCGAGCGTGGCAGCATGCTGTCCGAAGTTGCGGCTCAGCCACACCGCTTTCACGTACGAGCGCTCGGCCGCGAGTCGACGGATGACACGAGCTGAATCATCAGGCCCGTGGTCGAAGGTCAGCACCACCTCGTGCACGACGGCGTGGTTCCCATCAGGCGTGAGGAACGGGGCGGTCAGCGGCGCGATCTCGTCCATGATCGCCTCGAGCGTGCGCTCGCCCTGGTAGACGGGGATCACGATCGAGATCCGGTGCACGTACGGCGATTCCGCAGCGTCGATCGCGCTCATCGCATCCTCCGTTCCAAGACCCTGTAGCTGAGTCTTCTTGCGCGTGCCATGAGACTTGCACGGACGTTCCCCATGGTCACATCCGCAGCCTTCACCGCATCGGGGTACTCCTCGTGCAGCCACCGATGGAACTGATGTGCCTGGGTCGCCTGATCCTTCACGAGCGCGACGCTCCACTGCGTCGTGCTCATCCGGAAGGTCGCACCGGTCTCGACATCGGGAACGAAGTCGCCGGTCATCAGCACGCGAGAATACGACGCCTGGTCGATGAGATACGGGAACCGGTCGTACCAGCCGCCGGCTTCCTGCAACGCGGCGGTACGCATCATGACCGACGCCGGCTCGCCGAACTGGTTGGACCCTGCGCGGACGGCGCGACGCACAGCGGAGCTACCGGGCATGGACGCGGTGAGACCGCGCAGCCCCCACCCCTTGAACAGGACCTTGCTGTCGGCGTCGACGATGTCGCGACGGCACGCGGTGAACACTGCTCCCGACGAGCGGAGGAGCTCGGCCTGTCGGGCGAGGACGCCGGGGCGCAGGACGTCGTCGCCGCAGACGAGCTTCAGGAACTCACCGGTGGCCTCGGCAGTGACGCGATTCCAGTTGCGGGGGGCGCCGCCGCCTGAGGGCGTGTCGAGCAACGTGACCCGAGGGTCGGATTCGTACTGCTCGATCACCGCTCTGGTGCCGTCGGTGGACGAGTGGTCGGCGATCACGAGCTCGAGGTCCACGCCCTCCTGGGCGAGGACGGAATCGATGGTCTCACCGATGACCTTCGCATTGTTGTACGCGGGGATGACGACGGAGACACGGGGACCGGTCACGAATCGGCCTTTCTGCGGAAGGAGAAGCGAGAGTGTCCGAACCAGCTGACCATCGTCGTCACGAAGACGATCAGGGCCTGTGCCGGAATCGGGGGGATCTTCGCGAACTCCACGAGGACGGGGAGCAGGACGGCGTTGACCCCGAGCGCGACGAGGTAGACGGACTCGAATCGGGCCAGATCGAGCCAGACGTGTCCGCGGACCTTGAAGACGAAGCGGCGGTGGAGCACGAACGCGCACAGGACGCTGGCCACATGCGCGAAGAGGAGGGTCGCCATGTAGCCCCACACCTTGCCGATCGTGAGTTCGAAGAGGATGAACCATCCGAAACCGACACCCGTGTTGATGATGCCCACGATGATGAATGCGACGCGTCGGTCTTTGAAGAGCCTCAGGAGCGGGCCGTCGGGGGCGTCCTGATCGAGCTCACCGTTGTCCGGAAGTGCCATGGATACTTTCTCGCGTCCTTCGTGCTCTGAGCGCTTCGAGAGCACCGATCCGGGCGTCGGATCCTGAACAGCCTACCGAAGGATCCTGGGTGACCGGTGATCCGAAGGCCACGCGTCGAGCGGTTCGCCGTGATTCAGTTCGCCGGGTCGAGAAGCGGAGCCAGCCGCTCGGCCAGCGCGGTGCGACTGCTTGCCGCGAAGCTCCTCGTCACGTGATTGTCATCCGAGTAGACGACCAGGCCGCCGATCCGGGAATAGCATCGCGCGGAATCGCAGAAGGCGTCGTCCAGGTCGATCACAGTCGCGGCTGACTTCTCCGCCGCCGCAGTCACCGGGTCGGGGAAGGCGGCATCCGCGCGAGGAAGGGTGCAGTCCTCGGGGCCGGTCGCGCGGCTGAGACAGTCGGCTGCGCTCCCGCCCCCCTTCGGAGGGACGCTGTTCATCTCGGGAGGATCCTTGAGCACGGCGACCGACTTGCCTGCTTGCTCAAGGCGGCTGATCGTCGCGGCGACCGCGGTCTCACTCAGTCCGGGCTCTTCACCGGGAGGGCTGACGTAGAGGCGCGTCCGATTCGTGAGGATGACGGCGCTGATGCGAGGATCGGCGGTGATCTGGGAGAGCGCATCGTCCGAGAGCCGACGGCAGTTCTCCGCGGTCTCGGGATAGCCCCAGGCGGTGCTGACGAGCTCATCCACGAACGCCGGGCATCCCGAGATCAGGAACGTCGAGGTGGACCATCCCGCGTCGTCGGCGACGCTTCGGAACGCCTCGACCCAGCGGGTGGCGTGAGAATCACCGATGATCGCGAGGCGCGGAGATGACTCGTCGCCGAAGTCGCAGCGCTTCACCGCCTCGGCCTGGGCCGAGACCTCGCATTCGAGCACATCGGACGGTGGGGTATCGGCGCTGAAGGAGGAGAGGTCAGCGACCAGGGGGATGGACGTCGGGTCCTCGCACCCCACTTCGAGCATCGCCTGTGCGCCGATGCACTGCTGGGGCGATGCAGCCGGCTCTGGCACCGGCGTGGGGCGCCACGTCGCGAGGGGAAGCGCGACAGCGACGACCACCGCCATCACGACCGCCACGGCTGCGAACACCCACCTCGGGCGAGAGCCGGAGGAGATTCGTCCCGTGCGGATCGGGTCCTCGACCACGACCTTCGACAGCCATCCCAGCAGGATCGAAGCGCCCAGGATCACGATCTTGTCCACGGTCGAGAGGTCACGCGCCAGCGCGAACGGAAGAAGGACGATGAGAGGCCAATGCCAGAGATAGACGCCGTAGGACACGTCGCCGACGAACTGCACAGAGCGTCGTTCCATCGCCCAACGTGTCGAGACCCGCGAGGCAGGCGCGCCGGCCAAGATGACGAGGCATGTCCCGACCACCGGAAGCAGGGCGGTGTAGGAGGGGAACGGCGTCAGGGGGCCGAAGAGCAGGATGGCCGCGACGATGAGGCCGAAGCCGAGCCAGGACAGGGCGGCGGCGGTGAGCGGCCGGAGCGAGAAGCTCGACTTCCTGGCCAGCAGGATCGACAGCAGCGCACCGGCGCCGAATTCCCAGACACGCGTGCTCGTGAAGAAGTAGGCCATGCTCTGGCTTGCCGCGGTGAACAGCACGGAGTGCACGAGCGACACGACGACGACGAAGGCGATGCCCAGCGGCATCACGAGGGAACGCCGCCGGCCCGCCCATCGCCCGAGCATCGCGATCAGCAGGAGCAGCAGAGGCCAGAAGATGTAGAACTGCTCTTCGACGCCGAGCGTCCAGAAGTGCTGCGTCGGCGATTTCACATTGGAAAGCGCCATGTAGTCGACCGATTGCCACGCGAGGGCCCAGTTCTCGCCGTACAACGCCGAGGCGATGATCTCTCCGCCGAACTGGGGCCAGCGCGATGGGGGCACGAAGAGATAGACGGCGCCGGCGGTGACGAGCAGCACGAGCATCGAGGCCGGGAGCAGCCGGCGGGCACGTCGCGCCCAGAATCTCGTCAGGGCGATCCTGCCGGTGCGGGTGTGCTCACGCAGCAGGTGCGCCGTGATGAGGAAGCCGGAGACGACGAAGAAGACGTCGACCCCGACGAAACCGCCCGGCAATCTGGTGGGCCAGAGGTGGTACAGGAGGACCGAGAGGACGGCGAGGGCACGCAGAGCCTGGATCTCCGGGCGTACGCCCGCCCGCGCGTGCTCGCTCGACGAGGGGACTTCCGTCGTCGCCGGGCCGTCGGTGGTCGCGGTGTGGTGTGCCATGGGATCCTTCGAGAGAACGACGGCTTCGGGGCGGCGTGAGGCGGGGGACGATGCTGCGCTCGCGCTCGTCGATCTCGCCACCTTCTTTTCCCGCCGCAAAGACTCTATGACACCCGACGGTTGGAGTTGGCTGTCAGGCGCGGACGAATAGACTCGCTAGGCGGAAGCCGCTCGGCCGCAAGGATCGTGTCGGCGGGAAAATCAATCGGAAAGCAGCAACATGGATCTCCTCGTCGTCGGATCGGGCTTCTTCGGCCTCACCATCGCAGAGCGCGCCGCGAACGCCGGCCGCAAGGTCACGGTCATCGACCGTCGTCACCACATCGGCGGCAACGCCTACAGCGAGGCCGAGCCGCAGACCGGTATCGAGGTGCACCGCTACGGAGCCCACCTCTTCCACACGTCGAACGCCACGGTGTGGGAGTACGTCAACCGCTTCACGACGTTCACCAACTACGTCCACCGCGTCTACACCACGCACAAGGGCGTGGTCTTCCCGATGCCGGTGAACCTGGGCACGATCAACCAGTTCTTCCAGGCGGCGTACACGCCGGACCAGGCTCGAGCTCTCGTCCGGGAGCAGGCGGGGGAGTTCGACGTGAAGTCGGCGGCGAACTTCGAGGAGAAGGGCATCGCCCTCGTCGGGCGTCCGCTGTTCGAGGCGTTCTTCCGCGACTACACCGCCAAGCAGTGGCAGACGGATCCGCACAAGCTCTCCGGCGACATCATCAGCCGTCTGCCCGTGCGCTACACCTACGACAACCGCTACTTCAACGACACCTGGGAGGGTCTGCCCACCGACGGCTACACCGCCTGGATCGAGCGGATGGCCGATCACCCGAACATCGAGGTCAAGCTGGGCGTCGACTACTTCGACGACTCGCAGCCGCTGCACAAGAAGGCCACGGTCGGTCAGCTGCCGGTCGTGTACACCGGGCCGGTCGACCGCTACTTCGACTACGCCGAGGGTGCGCTCAGCTGGCGCACGCTCGACTTCGAGCAGGAAGTGCTCAGCGTCGGCGACTTTCAGGGCACCAGTGTCATGAACTACCCGGACATGGATGTGCCCTACACGCGCATCCACGAGTTCAAGCACTTCCACCCCGAGCGCAAGGACGTCTACGCGCAGGACAAGACGGTCATCATGCGGGAGTTCTCGCGATTCGCCGAGCGCGACGATGAGCCGTACTACCCGGTGAACACGCCGACCGACCGTGACGGCCTGCTGGCCTACCGCGAGTTGACCAAGGGCGAGACCGACGTGCATTTCGGCGGTCGCCTCGGCACGTACCAGTACCTCGACATGCACATGGCCATCGGCTCTGCGCTGTCGATGTGGAACAACGAGCTCGCCTAGACTCGGCACTGTGAGTCACGCTGCTGTCGGGGCGCCGGGGACGCCGCGGCGATACCTTCACTCGCTGTGGCTGCTCTCGGCCCGAGACCTGAAGGTCCGCTATTCGACGAGCATCCTCGGCTACCTGTGGTCTGTGCTCGATCCGCTCGTCATGAGTGTGATCTACTGGTTCGTCTTCACGCAGGTGTTCAAGCGGGACGTCGGGGAAGAGCCGTACATCATCTTCCTCATCAGCGCGCTGCTGCCCTGGGTGTGGTTCAACAGCTCGGTCTCCGACTTCACGAAGGCCTTCAAGAAGGACTCGCGGTTGGTGCGTTCGACGGCCATCCCTCGATCGATCTGGGTGAACCGGATCGTGCTGAGCAAGGGCATCGAGTTCCTCTTCTCGCTGCCGGTCCTCGTGCTGTTCATCGTCGTGAACCTTCTGGTCGAAGCCGATCCGGACCGGACGGTGCAGATCGGGTGGGGCGTCCTCTGGCTTCCCCTGGCCGTCGTGCTGCAGACCATCCTCCTCATCGGGCTCGGCCTGCTGGTGGCGCCCCTGTGCGTGCTCTTCGTCGACCTGGAGCGCACGACGGCGCTGATCCTGCGGGCGATGTTCTACGCGACGCCGATCATCTACAACGTGACCGATCTGCCGGGGATCTTCCAGACCCTCGGAGCCTTCAACCCGCTGGCCGGCATCTTCATGCTCTACCGGATGCCGTTCTTCCCCGACCAGTGGAACACGTTCACGCTGACGATCAGCATCGCGATGAGCCTGCTGATCCTCGCGCTGGGGATCTGGGCCTTCCGCAAGCTCGAGCGACCCGTGCTGAAGGAGCTGTGATGGCGACCGCGATCGAAGTCAGCAGCCTCGGAGTGCGTTTCCGTCGCAACCGACGCGGGTCCCGCAGTTTCAAGGATCTGTTCGGCGGCGCCTCCCGCCGCTCCCGACCCGGAGAGTTCTGGGCGCTTCGGGACGTGTCCTTCTCGGTCCGATCCGGAGAATCGATCGGCGTGGTGGGCCGGAACGGTCAGGGGAAATCGACACTGCTCCGGCTCGTGGCGAAGGTGCTCCTTCCGGACGAAGGCACGGTGACCGTCAACGGCGGAGTCGCACCGCTCATCGAGATCACCGGTGGATTCGTCGGCGACCTCACGGTGCGGGAGAACGTCCGACTCACCGCTGGTCTGCACGGGATGTCCCGCGAGGAGGTGTCGCGGCGCTACGACGGCATCATCGAGTTCGCAGAGCTCGCCGGCTTCGAGGACACTCCCTACAAGCACCTGTCGAACGGCATGAAGGTGCGGCTGGCCTTCGCGGTCGTGTCGCAGCTCGACGAGCCGATCCTCCTCGTCGACGAGGTGCTCGCGGTGGGGGACAAGGCGTTCCGCGAGAAGTGCTATCGACGCATCGACGAGCTGCTCGCCGATGGGCGCACGCTCTTCTTCGTCAGCCACAACGAACGCGACCTGCGCCGTTTCTGCACGCGTGGCCTCTACCTCGACAAGGGCGCTCTGGTCCTCGACGCGCCGATCGCCGAGGTCCTCGACCGTTACAACGAGGACTACAACGCGCGCTGACGCACGTCGGCTCGGGAAGTCACTCCCCGAGCTTCTTCTGCTCCACGTCCGCGTTCAGGGCCACCAGCTCGGGGTGGGCTTCGAGGACCTCGATGATCTCGTCGGCGCTGAGGTCAGCCGCGCTGTAGGTCTCGACGAGGGCGCGGATGACCGCGAGGTCCTCCGGGGTGTCGACGGTGACGCGGAAGCGCGACGCGTCGCGCGTGCCGGTGATGGCGTGCAGGCTCGTATCGGCTCCCCGGCCGCTGTAGAGGAACGGGGTGACGTGCTCGCGATCGGCGGGAAGGGATGCCCGTGCGTCCGCTTCGAGAAGCGCAACGGCGGAGAACACCTCGAAATCGAAGCCACGGGGATAGGTCCGCTCGAGCACGTTGGACACGTGTGCGGTGGGGTCCGCGAGTTCGGCGAACCGCTCGATGCCCCGCCTGACGAGCGCGGGGTCGATGAGGGGGCAGTCCGACGTGACGCGCACGACCACGTCGAGCCCGGCATCGCGCGCGGCGCCTGCGAACCGTCCCAGCACGTCGGTCTCGCTGCCACGGAAGAGGCGCGCTCCTCGGGACACCGCGAGCGCCGCGATCGGATCGTCGCTCGCATTCGTCGTCGTGGCGACGACCAGTGGCAGGTCGAGCTTCTGCAGCCTGTCGATGTGATGGTCGAGCAGGGTGCGTCCGCCCGCGGCGAGCAGGACCTTGCCGGGGAGCCGGGTGCTGGTCATCCGCGCCTGCGTGATGATCCCGACTCGTGTCACCGCAGCGCCTCCGCGAGGGCGTCGACGACCTGGTCGACCTGCGAATCGGTCAGCTCAGGGTGGATCGGAAGCGACAGCTCCTCGCGGTAGAAGGCCTCCGCGTTCGGGCACATCCCTCGCCGGTAGCCCGCGTTGGCGTACACCGGATGCCAGTAGACGGGCATGTAGTTGACCTGGACACCGACGCCGAGTTCCCGCATCCGATCGAAGACCTCACGACGTCGCCCGTCGAGGATGCGCACGGGGTAGAGGTGACGCATCGCGTCGACGTTCTCGCGCTGGACCGGGCGGCGCACGCCGTCGAGATCGGCCAGTGCGTCGTCGTAGCGCCGCGTGATCTCCGCGCGCCGACGTTTGAACGCGTCGAGTCTGGAGAGCTGGGACAGGCCGAGCGCGCAGGCGATGTCGGTGAGTCGGTAGTTCACGCCGAACTCGTGCACCTCCTGATGCCAGGCACCCTCGCCGGGCACCTGGAAGCGCGAGGCATCCCGCACGAGACCGATGTTGTGGAACTCGTGGGCACGCTGTGCCAGCTCGGGATCCTTGGCGACGAGCGCTCCGCCCTCGCCGGTGGTGAGGTTCTTCGTCGGGAAGAACGACAGCGTCGTGATGTCGGCGAGATCGCCCACCGGCCGGCCGTTGTAGGTGCTGCCGATGGAGTGCGCGGCATCGTCGAGGACGAGGGCTCCGTAGCGCGCCGCCGTCGCCGTGAGCCGGTCGTAGTCGGCGGGGTGACCGGCGTAGTCGACGGCGGCGATGATCCGGGTGCGGTCGTCGATGAGGGCATCCACCGCGGCCGGGTCGATGAGGGCGGTGTCCTCCTCCACATCGGCGAAGACGATCCGTGCACCGCGCATGGACGCGGTCGACGTCGTCGCGATGAAGGTCATGGGCGTGGAGATGACGACGTCGCCCTCGGAGATCCCTGCTGCCGCGTACGCCATGTGCAGCGCCGCCGTGCCCGAGGTGGCCGTCACCGCGCGATGGCCGCCGGTGAGCTCGCTGATCTTCGACTCGAAGGCGGAGACGAGGGGTCCGGTGGTGAGCCAGTCGCCGCGGAGGACGTCGACGACGGCCTGGATGTCATCTTCGGAGATGGACTGTCTCCCGTACGGCAGCATCCTCAGATACCCGCTTCGATGATGGCCGCGATCTCGGCCTGCGAGTACCACCGGTCGTTGCTGTCGGATCGGTAGGCGAAGCCTTCGGGCACCGGAACGGCATCCTTCGGGACGCGATAGCCCCACGATGCGAGGTCGGGCTGGATGATGAAGTACTTGCCGTCGGCGACCACCACGGCACGACGGCCTTCCTCGGGGCTGATCATCTCCTCGTGCAGCTTCTCGCCGGGGCGCAGGCCCACGTCGACGAGGTCTGCACCGGGCACGACGGCGTGCGCGAGGTCGGTCACCTTCATCGACGGGATGCGGGGGACCAGCAGCTCACCGCCCTGCATGAGCTCGAAGGTGTCGACGACCATCTCGACGGCCTGCGGCAGCGTGATGAAGAATCGTGTGCAGCGCAGGTCGGTGATCGGCAGCGGCTTGCCTTCGGCTCCGAGCCTCTCGAAGAACGGGATGACCGAGCCGCGCGAGCCCATGACGTTCCCGTACCGCACCACGGCGAAGCGCGTGTCGTAGGCGGCCGCGTAGTGGTTCCCGGTGATGAAGAGCTTGTCGGCTGTGAGCTTGGTGGCGCCGTAGAGGTTGATGGGGCTGGAGGCCTTGTCCGTCGAGAGGGCGACGACCCGCTTCACGCCCGCATCGATCGACGCCTCGATCACGTTCTGGCTGCCCAGCACGTTGGTCTTGACGAACTCGAACGGGTTGTACTCCGCGGTGTCCACCTGCTTGAGCGCGGCTGCGTGCACCACGTAGTCGACTCCGTGCAGGGCGCGGGCGAGGCGCCGCTCGTCGCGGATGTCGCCGATGAACCAGCGCAGCCGGGGGTCGTCGCCGAACTGCTGCCGTACCTCGTACTGCTTCAGCTCGTCGCGGGAGAAGACCACGAGGCGCCGTGGATCGAGGTGCGTCAGCGCGTGGCGGATGAACGCCTTGCCGAACGATCCTGTGCCGCCTGTGATGAGGATGCTCGAGCCCTCGAGAACCGACACTCTGTCTCCCTCAGCGTCGTGGAATGGTGCGGATTCCCGGGTTGAATCACGCCCGGCCTATCCTATCGGGTGGGTACGGGCGTGCCTGCGGACGGTGATGAAGGGCGAACGATGAGTCGACGACGAGCCCTCCTCCATTGCAATGCCGGGGTCGAGTACGGCATGGGGCACCTCATGCGCACGCTCGCGATCGCCGCCGTCGCCAGGGGACGCGGATGGTCGGTGTTGCTCATCGGTGACATCGACGAGGCCGGATCGGCCGCCGCGCACCGCATCGAGCCCGATCTCGCCATCCGATCCGTCGGAGCGGCCGAGCTTCCCGAAACGATCCTCGCAGTGGCCGGAGAGGTGGACGTCCTGCACATCGACGCATACACCGACGTGCCCGATGTTCGCGGTTCCGGGACTCTGGTGAGCAACATGCAGGACGGCCCTTACGGCGTCCGGGAAGCCGATCTCTCGATCGACGCGAACCTCGGGGCCGAGGAGACGTTCGCGCGTCCTGACCTCACCCGCCACCCTCTGGCCGGTCTCGATGTCGCGGTGGTACGCGAGCAGGTGCTCCGTCAGCGCGCCGCATCACACCGGCCAGGCGCAGTGCCCCGTGTGCTCGTCGTCATGGGCGGCTCCGACCCCCGGGGGCTCACGGCTCATGTCGTGCAAGCGCTCGACGGTGTGCCCGCGCCGCTTCGTGTCACGGTGATCGATCCGCGCGACCGCCTGGAGGTGCGGAAGGCTGCCGCCGCGTCCGTCCATGACGTGCAGGTGCGCGGATTCGTCGATGATCTGCCTGCCCTGGCGCGCGAGCATGATCTCGCGGTGACAGCGGCCGGGACGTCCGTGTGGGACTTCGCGTGCATGGGCGTTCCGATGGCCGTCCTGTGCGCTGTCGACAATCAGCGTCCTGGCTACGCGAACGTCGTGAGGCGGGGGCTCGCGGTGGGGCTCGGTGTTCCGCCCCATGCCGATCTGGAGGCACGGGTCGCCGAGCTGGGTGCTCTTCTGCATGACGGCGACGCGCTGGCGGCGCAGTCAGCCGCGCTTCGGGACACGGTCGACGGGCTCGGGACATGGCGGATCGTCGCATCCTGGGAGCAACTCGTCGATGCAGGGCCCGACGAGCCCCGTCCCTCGTCTCCGATCAGCGTGCGCCCGGCGACGCGGGACGACGTCAGGGTGCTCTACGACTGGCGCAACGACGAAGCCACTCGAGCGCACTCCCGGTCGAGCGAAGCTCTCGAATGGGATTCGCACGTCTCGTGGCTCGACCGCACCCTCTCCGACCCGGACCGCCGGCTCCTGGTCATCGAGTCGGAAGGACGACCGGTGGCCTCGACGCGGTGGGACCGGCGTTCCCCGACGGACTGGGAGGCGTCGATCACGGTGGCCCCGGAACAGCGCGGACGTGGCCTCGCCGGCGCCGTGCTCGCCGCCTCGGAACAGGCACTGATCGTGGACGCGCCGAGTCGCCTCCTCGCGACCGTCCACACCACGAACACGGCCTCTTCGAAGCTGTTCCAGCGGGCTGGATACCTGCCGCACCTTCCCGCCGACGCCGGCGGCTTCGCCACGTTCGCGAAGTGGCGTCTCTCGCCGGCTGGCTGACTAGAGCAGATCCCAGGACAAAGGGGTGCCTCGGTCCGCATCGCGGGTGAATCGACGCCCTTCGACCAGTCCGTAGGCCTCCGGTGCCAGACCGCGGGCGGGGCGGATCGAGCGGACGTTCGCCGCGCTGACGACGTCGCCGGCGCGGACATCCGCCGTCACGTACAGGGACCGGCGGAGTGCGAGGACGGTCTGCTCCTGCGGGGTGGGACCGAAGGCGGTTCCGCTTCCTGCGGCGATCCGTGCCTGCTCCGACGCGCTGACCAGCGAGGCGAACTCGGCTGGGCTCAGGGAGAAGTCGGCGTCCACGCCTCCGTCGCCCCGGTCGAGGGTGACATGCTTCTCGATCACCACGGCCCCGAGAGCCGCCGCCGCCACGGCGACCCCGATGCCGAGGGTGTGGTCGGAGAGGCCGACGGGCACGTCGAAGGCGTCGCGCAGCGTCCGGATGTTGCCCAGTCGCGCCTCTTCAGGGATGGCCGGGTAGGCCGCGGTGCAGGCGAGCAGCACCAGCTGAGTGTTGCCGGAGTCGCGGATGGCCGTGACCGCGGCGTCGATCTCGGAGAGCGTGGCCATCCCCGTCGATACGATCATGGGCTTGCCCGTGCGAGCGACCTCGCGGAGGAGCGGAAGGTCGACGATCTCCGCGGACGCCGTCTTGTAGAGCTCGACGCCGAGACCCTCGAGGAACTCGACGGAAGTCGGATCGAACGGCGTGGAGAAGGGGATCAGGCCGTGTGCGGCGGCGCGCTCGAAGATGGGCGCGTGCCACTCCCAGGGCGTGTGCGCCTCCTGGTACAACGAGTACAGATTGCGTCCACCCCAGAGATCGTGGTCGCCCTTCACGCGGAACTCGGGGCGGTCGGAGTCGATCGTGAGCGTGTCGGCGGTGTAGGTCTGGATCTTGAGGGCGTTCGCCCCGGTCGATGCCACGGCATCCACGATCGCGAGCGCTCGTTCGAGATCTCCGTTGTGGTTGCCCGACATCTCGGCGATCGTGAACACGGGGGAGCCGGTGCCGATCTTCGCCGAGGAGAGATCGATGATCTGTGCAGAAGTCACGCCGACAACTCTAGACGGCACCGGTCATGCGTGATCCCGGCACGCGTCGTACCGGCGATGCGATCCTCCACCTCCGGGTGCAGTTCCGGTCCAGCCGGCATATTGCCCTAGGCTGTGGTCTATGGGGCGCGTAACGGAGCTCGTCGGTGACGAGCAAGCGACGGCTGGCGAGGTCGCCTTCTACGATCGCCTCCGTCCTCTCGCGGCCTCTTTCGGATCATCAGGTCGTATCCGTCGCGTCGCCGTGGTGGGCAACCAGCCGCTGGAGCCGTCGGCCGTGCGTGCCGAGCGGATCGATTCCGCCGACCTGGTCTTCCGGGTCAACGGATTCCGTCTGGACGATGTCGACGGACCCGCTGCCGTCGGACGCAGGGCGGACATCGTCGTCTTCAATCGAGGGGTGCGACCCACGCCCTGGTTCTTCGCGGACTACACGGAACGTCTGTACCTCATGGTCGAGCCGGGCCGTCTTCTCTGGGAGAACCCGAAGGTTCCGGAGTTCTGGCCCGCCGATCTCGGAATCGTCACGATGCCCAACCGCGAAGTGGTGCTGCCGCTCGGCGAAGCGATCGGCGCCGACCCCCGCGCCGGCGGGCAGTGGGCGACGACCGGCACGATGATGCTGTGGATCGCGACGAGGCTCTTTCCGGACGCCGAGATCGACGCGGCGGGCTTCTCATTCGTCGACGCGCCCGAGCAGACCGCCTGGCAGCACGCCTACGGCGACCCGTCGGCGGTCGGTGCCGAGCACCGCATCGACCTCGAGTCCGTCCTGGTCCGTCGCTGGATCGACACCGGTCGAATCTCCTATCAACGCTGAGCCGAACACCCGAATATCGCCAATCACCCGAATGATTGAGGACTGAATGCTGAACCGATTCCGGCGGCGCTTCGACGCTGCCGTCGCGGCCCGAGTGGATGCCAGAGTAGACGCCCGCATGGGGCCGCGCCTCGCGGAGGCGCGGGAGAGCATCGAGCATGCGCAGCGAGACTACGACGCCCGTCTCGGCGGTACCCAGGCGGACTTCTCGTACCTGCGGTCCGAGTTCGATCGCATCGCGCCGCAGCTCGCCGCACTCGAGCAGCGTTTCGAGTGGCTCCGGTCCCAGCTGCAGATCGATGAGATCGACGCGGACAGCGCCCTGGCAATGGCGAAGCAGGAACACGAGCGCGCCAGGATGCGCCTCGAGCTCGCCTCGCACTATGAGGAGCGCCTCCGCCGGCTGGAAGAAGACGAAGCCTGATCCAGCCGGGGGAAGCCTCGGTCACATCAGGTCAGAGTCCCACCGTCTGGCGAACGGTTTCGACCGACGTCCGTGCGTCAGCGAGCGGTCCCGTGAGGTCCTGGCCGGAATCCACTGCGCTCCTGAGCTTCACGAGGTCGTCCGCATAGTCGCGAAGCGTGGAACTCCACGCATCCTGGATCGACGACGGGGGAGCCATCTCGGACAGTCGCTGCGCGTCCGCCTGGAGGAAGTCGACCACGCCGCCCGCCGCTTGCCCGTCGGATCCTGCGACGATGTCGAGTCCGGTGACCGCGTCGTCGAGGTAGCCCTCGACCTGTCCACGGAATGCCTCGACGGTGGGGTCCACGGGTGCCGGCGGAGTGGTGATCGGAGTCATCGAGGGTTCGGGCTCGGACGAGGGCGACGGTGACGGTGACGTGCTCTGCGTCGGCGAGGCGGAGGCGGATGAGCCCGGCTCGGGGGATCCGCCGCGGGGGAGGAGGAAGAACAGCAGGACCCCGACGATGATCAGAGCCGCGACGATGAGTCCGACGATGAGCCAGGTCCGGCCTGCGGTGTTCGGCTTCGGCTCCTGAGGCGCCCAACGCAGTTCCGGCTGTGGTTGCTCTGTCATGGCCTCATCCTTCCAGGGGAGCCATCGGCTGCCAGGACCGATCACGGGCGAGTCTGCCGCCTTCTCTCAGGCCTCGGAACAGGTTGCTGGTGCCACGCACCGTCCGCTCCACGAACACCAGTCGGATGAGCTCCTTCGCGAAGGTCATCGCCGTCCCCAGACCGAACAGCACCGGGTTGTAGACGCCGTGCACGCGGTAGTAGTTCTTGATGTAGGCGCGATTGCGCATGATGTAGAAGCGGTAGGCGTTGCTCGACGCGTTCATGTGCCGGATGCCCATGTCCCACTGCTTGATCTCCCGTGTGCGTCGCAGCACGAACTCGTCCACGATCACCGCGGTCGTCTTGCGAGACGCGAGCCAGCCGTACATCTGGTCGTCCCAGTAGATGAAGAAACGTGGGTCGGGCAGCCCGATCTGGGCGACGACGGAACGGTGGATGAACATGCCCTCGAAGCAGCCGCTGTTCATCTCCTTGTAGCCGGAAGTGTCGAAACCGGACGGTGCGAACGGGATCGGGATGCCCATGCGCTCGGCGATGCGGTACTGCCAGTAGAACTCGCTGCCGTCGTAGTCGTACCGGCGCCCCTGGATGCTCTTGAAACGCGGAGTCCAGAAGCCCATCCTGGCCAGGCCGTCCGGAAGGACCTCGACGTCGTCGTCCATCATCCAGATCCATTCGGCGCCGAGGTCGTATGCGGTGCGCATCCCCTCGCTGAAGCCGCCTGATCCGCCCGTGTTGGTGTCGAGACGGCGGTACACGATCTCGGTACCGATGTCGTCACGGAACGAGTCGACCACGTCGGTGGTGTCGTCCTCCGACGCGTTGTCGATGATCACGATGCGACCCGGCTTCGGCTCCATCGCGGTGATGCTCGTGAGCAGTCCGGTGAGAAGGTGCGAGCGGTTGTAGGTGACGATGACGATCGTCGCCGTGGTCGGGTCGAATGCAGCGGGTGCCGCGGTCATGCCTTCTCCTTGAAGATCTGCTGCCAGGACGTGGAGGAGACGAGCTCGGGGAGCGCGTCACGGTAGTGCTTCTGCAGTTCGGGCCAACGGCGGCGCAGCTCGGCGTGCAGCCGGAGGGAGTCGCGGAGCATCCGGCGGTGCGTGCGCCTGTCACGGATGTACAGGAGCTTGCCGGTGGAGTCCGCCGTCTCCACGAGCGCACTGTCGACGCTTCCCAGCCGCCACCAGACGGCGTCCTTCTTCCGGAACTCCGTCTGGGGCGCCGCGACGTTCTCCGGAGCAGGACGGTGGAACCAGTTCGAGACGAGCGTGGAGAGGGTCAGCCACCGCAGCTTCATCCCCTCAGGACTCATCGGTTCCTGCAGGTACCGGCGTCGTCCCGTCCGCGGGCGCCCGAGGTTCGACGTGTCGTGGTGCACGACCGTCTCCGGGAAGTCGGACGCGATCGCCCGGGCTGCGGGCATCGCTGTCGCGAGGCTCTCTCGCAGATGACGCGGCCCGGCCAGGACGTCCCGAAGTGCTTTCGCCCGGAGAGCCACGGGGTAGTACTGCATCATCATGAGGTGTTTGAGGTCGACGCGGCGGCTGTGCACCAGGAGCCGTCCACTGCGGGGCGCGTTC
Organism: Microbacterium sp. Beta; assembly: GCF_005502545.1. Classification (NCBI taxonomy): domain Bacteria; kingdom Bacillati; phylum Actinomycetota; class Actinomycetes; order Micrococcales; family Microbacteriaceae; genus Microbacterium; species Microbacterium sp. Beta. Next base: position 422,106 of record NZ_SCOG01000001.1, on the reverse strand, counting down.
GAGTGCAGGAGCGCGGCGACGATCCGATTTCGGGCATGGAAGTACGCCTGCCAGTCGATCATGTCGTCCTTGTTCACCCACGACACGTGCCACAGCGCCACACCGGGAAGCGAGAGGGTGCGGAAGCCCGCTTCGCGGGCGCGCAGGCAGAACTCGGCATCGTCCCATTTGATGAACGCCGGCAGCGCGAGTCCGACTCCGCGGATCACCTCGAGCGGGATGAGACACATCCACCACCCGTTGTAGTCGGCTTCCATGCGCGCGTGCAGGAAGGGGGAGTCCCGCAGGCTCGCTTTCGCGAAGTCGTGGGGCATCCGCTCCGGGTTGGCGTCGCCCCAGGCGAAGGCCGCCTCGTCGACGACCTCGGCCCAACCGTGCAGTGTGCAGCGTGCCATCAGGTCGAACATGTGGCCACCGACGATGGTGGGCTCGCTCGTGTAGCGGGCGAACACGATCGAGCGGCGGAGGGCCTCCGGCTCGAGTCGGACATCGTCGTCGAGCAGTTGCACGAACTCGCTCTCCGGACGCAGGAGCGATTCCTGCATGGCCCGAGCGAATCCACCGGACCCGCCGAGGTTGTCCTGTCGGATCACGTGAAGCGTGTCGCCGAGGAGCTCGGCGACGGCTTCGTATCCATCCTGCTCGGCGACCAGCCGCGTGCCCTGGTCGATGAGGAAGATACGGTCGACGAGCGACAGCACATCGGGGGACGATGCCAACGTCCGCAGGGTCTCGACGCAGTAGTCAGGCTTGTCGAACGTCGTGATCCCGAGTGAGGCCTTGCCGGTTCGGATCGGCTCCTGCTCCGTCTCCCAACGCGCACCGTCCAGGACGACGGGCTCCTCATCCGCGACGACATCGAACCAGATCCAGCCGCCGTCTTCGTGGGGGCCGAGATCGAGATCGAAGGTCGTCGTGGCGTCTCCCACGACGGAGCGCGCCTCGATCCGGCGGGACTCGCCCTGCGCATCCGAACGATGCAGCAGCACGGTGCCCGATCCCGTGGAGCGCACGGTGAGACGCACGTCCCGCACGCCCGTCCAGTGGCGCCAGTATGCGGCGGGGAAGGCGTTGAAATAGGTGCTGAAAGACCACGTGCTCTTCGCCGGGACCCGCGCACCGGAGCGGTCGCGGATGCCCTCGATCGGTGTGACAGCAGCACGCGCCGCGCGTTCGTCCTCGGTGTCAGGTCGATGCTCGGCGTCCACGTAGAGCGGGAACACATCGGGGTCGTCGCCACCGGGGAAGACGACGTTCTGCAGGACGTATGCCACGGGTTGGTTTCTCCGATGTTGGTGTCACAGGCGGTTGTCGTGGGGACAGCGGCCGGACTCGACGAGCAGAGAGTAGCCTACCGTCCGCTCCCTTCGGATCAGCGGAGAGGCTCACCTCGGTGGCGAAGGGGCGACGGTTAGACTGGCTGCGATGAAGGTACTGATCACCGGCGGCGCCGGATACATCGGATCCACGGTCGCCACCGCGTGCATCGAGGCGGGCATCGACGTGGTCATCCTCGACGACCTCTCCAAGGGGCTCCGAGCCTTCTGCGAGGGTCGCGCGTTCTACGAGGGCGACATCGCCGACCAGGTGGTCCTGGAACGTCTGCTCGCCGATCACCCCGACATCGATGCGGTCATCCACTGCGCTGCACGTATCGTCGTGCCCGAGTCGGTCACGGATCCCCTCGGCTACTACGAGACCAACGTGGGAAAGACGATCGTGCTGCTCCAGCATCTGCGTGACGCGGGGATCCCCCGCATCGTGTTCAGCTCTTCCGCTGCCGTCTACGAGGGGGAGAGCGGTGCGGGGGTCGATGAAGACGCTCCGCTGGCTCCCTCGAGTCCCTATGCCACGACGAAGGCGATGGTCGAGCAGATCCTCGAGGATGCGGCCTCCAACGGCGACTTCCGTGCGATCGCTCTCCGCTACTTCAACCCCATCGGCGCCGATCCGCAGATGCGCACCGGGTTGCAGAACCCTCTGCCTTCGCATGCTCTCGGGAAGATCATGCAGTCCCATGCCGCCGCCGAGGCCTTCTCGATCACCGGAACCGACTGGCCGACCAGGGACGGATCCGGGCTGCGGGACTACATCCACGTCTGGGACCTCGCGCTCGCGCACGTGGCGGCCGTCGAGCGATTCGACGAGGTCGCGACGGGCGATGACCCCTATCGGGTGATCAACATCGGTACCGGGGAGGGCGTGACCGTCCGCGAGCTGGTGGCGGCCTTCGAGCGGGTCACGGGCGAGGCTCTCGCCGTCGTCGAGACCGCGCGGCGTCCCGGCGATCAGGCCGGCGCGTTCGCGATCGTCGATCGTGCGGCTGAGGTGCTGGACTGGCGTGCCGAGCGCTCGGTGGACGACGGGGTCCGCGACGCGATCACCTGGGCGGAGAAGCTGCCCTCCATCCGCTGACGGCGCCCTTCGGCTACTCCTGAGGGCGGAGCGTCGGTATGGCTCCCGTGTGTGCCGCATCGATGTTCTCGCGCCAGGAACGCGACTGCCCTGCACGCAGGGCGCACAGCACGAGCATGAACCATCCCGCACCGAGGAGGGTGAAGCTCTCGAACATGGAGTCGACCGCCAGCGTCACCAACATGATCGGCGTCCAGGCGTACACGACGGAGCGGCGCGTGCTCGCTACGAGCCAGGAGCGGATGAGAGCGACGCCGCCCAGCAGGAGGAAGAGCACCAGCCCCGCGGCACCGAGCTGGAGCAGCACGTCGAAGAAGGCGTTCAGCGCGCTCTGATGGCGGTCGTCGAGTTGGAAGTTGATGTAGGTGAACGGGTACTCGCCCCGTGCCCAGTCGCCGAACCATCCCCATCCCTGGACCGGTTTCACGGCCACGAAATCGAGGATCGTGTTCCAGAGCGAGCCGCGGATCGAGAAGTCGGAGCCCGCATCGAGCACGGCGATGATCTGATGGCGCAGCGCGAACGCCGCCGCAAGGGCGAGGGTGACGACGACGCCGAGCGTCCACTGCACGATCGTGCGCCGGTCGGCCGGGGTGTGGCGGACGATCGTGAGGGCGATCGTGACGACGCCGACGGCACCGGCGAGCACGAGGACCGTCGGGGAGGAGGACAGCACCGCCAGGAAGCTCGCGAGAGCGATCGACGCCACGGCGAGCGGGGCTTTCACGGACTGCGTGCGCCACTCGATCACGAAGGTGATCAGCGCGATAACCGCGATGAATCCGAGCATGTTGCGGCTGCCGAAGAGGCCCTGGATCGGGCCGCCGACGGCGAGGTTCCCCTGGATCCCGAGGAAGGTGAAAGGCAGATCGAGCAGCACGCCGGACAGGATCTCCACTGCGAGGGACGCGGCCAGGAGCACCCGGAGCGTGTCGCCGATCGCGCGCACCGTCTGGAGCGTGTCGCGGACGTGGCCGATCGTGATGGCGAGGAACGCGAAGCCGAAGAGCGACATCCATCCGAAGATCGTGTCGGACTTGTCTGTGGTCCAGAAGACGCTCACCAGCGCCCAGGCGAGGAAGGCGAGCAATGACGACGGCGCGATGCGCAGCAGCGACAGCTCGTCGCGACGTATCCAGAGGATGGCCGCGCCCAGCAGGCAGAGCGCGGCGATGATCGTCGCCAGCGTTGTCGCCGACGTCATCTGCTGGATGGCATGGGAACCGAACACGGCAGCCAGCGCTGCGAGCGTGAAGGCGCGTGCCAGCTCCACGGAGCCGAGCAGCCGCACGATCGGGCGTGCCGGCGTCACGGCACCCGCCGCTGCCGAGTGCCGCGTTCGAACAGCAGGTCGCGCTCGCCGACGCCGACCAGGGGCACCGACTTGAGCTTGAACGACAGCAGCACGAGCAGCATCCAGCCCCACAGCATGATGGGCGTCGACTCGGTCAAGCCCTGCACGAGCAGGACCACCGTGAACAGACTGGGCAGCAGGGTCAACGGCGAGAACGGACGTGCGTCATCGAGGTCCCAGCGGGGACGATCGACCGCGAAGAACCAGGAGCGCCACAGCAGCGTGCCGTAGGCGACCGCCATCAGCACCACTCCCACCACACCGAGCTGGAGCAGGACGTCGAGCCACATGTTGTGCGCGTGGAACACGGTGATCCCGTGATCGGTGATCCACCGGTCGAAGGCGGGATCATCGGGGATCCACGGGCTCGAGAACCCGTTGCCGACGATCGGGTGCTCGGCCGCCCGCTCCAGCACCTTGGTCCAGATCTTCTCGGATCGTCCGGTGAGGTCGCTGCTGCGACCGAGAAGCCCCAGCAGTGGCTCGCGCAGCAGCCAGATCCCCAGCGCGGCGGCCGCCGCGCCGCCGATCGAGACCACGTAGATGCGGGTGCGCGCTCCCGGAGTGCGGGCCCGCCGCATCAGCAGCGCGACAGCGAGCACGACGGCGACCGCCGCCGCGCACACCAGGGCCGTCGCCGATGCGGTCCGGAACAGGAAGTACGCGGCGAGAAGCATCCACAGGGCCAGCGTGGTGCGCCAGCGCGCCTTGGCTGCCAACAGCACTCCGAAGGTGATGATCGCGAAGAGCGAGATGATCGCGAGCAGATTCGCGTTCCCGACGATGCCCTGGATCCTGCCGCCGTCGAACAGGTTGTCGCGGACCCAGTACCACTGCGGATCGATCTTGCCGTCCGGGAGGGTGAGGAAGTTGGGCAGCAGCGGCCCGTGCAGCACCAGCGAGACCCAGAGCTCGATCGCCAGCGAGAGGCCGAGGATCCATTTGAATGCCGACGAGAGGGCCCGGACGATCTCGTGCCAGGTGAGCACGTGGGCCAGGAAGAGCGCGTTAACCGTGACGGCGGCGAGAAGGATCCAGGTGACGACTGTGGGACCGCGCCACTGCGACCACGCAACGGAGACGAGCGCGAAGGCGGTGTAGCCGAGGGCTGTCCAGGGCAGGCGCCGCCAGCGGAAAGGCTGGGGGCGATTGCGGGCGAGCATCGGAATGCCGATGCCGAGAGTCGTGAGCGTGAAGACGGCGAGCGTCACGGCGGCCCCGTCCCGCCCGAGCAGGTTGTAGACCGCGGAGTGGGCGAAGGTCACGAAGAGCACGAGGATCGCATACCCGCGCAGCAGCAGATGCCCCGTCGACTCGCGCTCCGGCGCGGTGGGCGGGGCAGACACCGGATGCTTCGTGTACTGGGCCATCGCGTTCAGGCTACCGCGCCGTGCTCCGGGCGTCGCTGAACGCCGCAGCACCGCTCTACGCTGGGGTACATGCTGCTGCGCCTCTCGAACACGCCCCGTGACTACGCCTGGGGATCGGACTCGCTTCTCGCCGGACTCGAGGGGCGTACGCCCACCGGTGCGCCGGAGGCCGAGGTGTGGTTCGGGGACCATCCCGGCGACCCCGCCGACGTCGCGGGCGGCGGCACGCTCGACCAGATCACCGGGGGCACGCTCCCGTACTTGCTCAAGCTGCTCGCCGCGGGGAGCCCGCTCTCGATCCAGGTGCACCCGACGATCGATCAGGCCAAGGCAGGATGGGAGCGGGAGAGCGATCTCGCCGCGGACGACCCTCGGCGCAACTATCGCGACGCCAACCACAAGCCGGAACTCCTCGTCGCACTCAGCGAGCGCTTCGAGTCCCTGAGCGGACTGCGTCCCGTTCCCCGGACGCTCGCGTTGCTCGGCGCTCTCGAGGACAGCCACGGCGTCCAGGAGCTCCGGACGCGCCTGAGCGCGGAAGGCGACGTCCTGCGCGACGTGATCGCCTGGCTGCTCGGTGGCGGTGCACGCGCTGAGGTCGACGACATCATCGCCGCGGTCGTCGCTGCCTCCACCCGCGAAGACGCAGGGGAGTGGAGCACGACTCTGCAGGCGATAGCGAGCGTGGCGCAGACGTACCCTGGCGACCCCGGCGTCGTGGTGGCGTTGCTCATGAACCACGTCGTCCTCGAGCGGGGCGAGGGGATCTTCCTCCGTGCCGGTCTCCTTCATGCCTACCTCTCCGGTCTCGGCGTGGAGATCATGGCGGCCAGCGACAACGTGCTCCGCGGCGGACTCACTCCCAAGCGCATCGACGTCCCCGAGCTTCTCGCGATCCTCGACACCGCCCCCGGAGAAGTGCCGGTGCTGCGGGCGCGGGATGAGGGTCCCGTCACGCCGTATCCCGTTCCGGTGCCCGACTTCGCCCTCGAACGGGTCATCGTCGACGGCACCCCGCTCACGATCGGGCTCTCCGGGCCCACGATGGTCCTCGCGACGGCCGGTGAGGTGACGGTGACCTCCTCAGAGGGCGAGGCGCTCACACTCGCGGTCGGGACCGTCGCCTTCGCGGACTCCACCGAGGAGGGGATCACCCTCTCGGGCGCTGGCGAGGCGTTCGTCGCCGGACCCGGACGCTGACACGGGCTCATCGGACGCGATCCGACACGCCGGTGACAGGTCAAGAACCTTAAAGAGTTCCTTGAGGGTTTACGATCCGCGACTTGACCGGAGCGAATGACACGGGTGTAATTAGTCATGCGCACGGCCCGCCGGGGGGCGGAGACAGGGTTGGAGATCGAGATGACGGGATACCGTTCAGACGTACCGGAGAACTGGTTCGTCGATCCGATCAACCTCGGTGTTCCCGGGGTGCGACGCGCGGACGCTGCAGAGGACGACAATGCCCTCGCCTGGCAGAGCGACGCGCTCTGCTCCCAGACGGACCCCGAGGCGTTCTTCCCTGAGAAGGGCGGCTCGACCAGAGACGCCAAGCGGATCTGCACTTCGTGCGACGTCCGTGGCGAATGCCTCGAATACGCTCTCAACAACGACGAGCGATTCGGCATCTGGGGCGGCCTCTCCGAGCGCGAGCGTCGCAAGCTCAAGCGCCGCGCCAGCTGAGTCGTCCATCGCTCCCGGAGCGAGAACCGCAGGGATGCGTGGCTTCGCGGGCGCGCCGCGTCCAGTACGCAGACGTCGGGGGTCGCGCGCATAGGCTGACGACGTCATGCCAGCCCGAGTTCACGCCATCATCGTCGCGCGCACTGGATCGTCCTCCCGAGCGCAACTGCTCCGCACTCTCGACGCCCTCCGCGCTCAGACCACTCCCGCCGCCGCTGTAACGCTCGTCGTGTGCGGCGACGCATCGTCAGTGCGCGAGAGCGAGGCCGTCGCGAGCACCGTCGAGGGGATCATCGAAGCGCGCGCCACCACCTCCTTCGCCGAGGCCGTCGAGCTCGCGAGGCCCCGAGTCGCGGAAGGCTCGGCGATCTGGCTGCTCGCTCAGGACACCACGCCGCACCCGCGGGCACTCGAGCGCCTGAGCGGGATGCTGGAGCGCTCGCCCTCCGCCGCGATCATCGCTCCCAAGCTCGTGGCCTCGGACAACGACCGCGAGATCGTGTCGCTCGGCGTCAGCATGACCGCTCTCGGACGCTCGGTCGAACTCGCGGCCGGTGAACTCGACCAGGGACAGCACGACCGCTCGGACGACGCACTCGGTGCGGACGTGCGAGGTCTCCTCATCCGTGGCGAGGTCCGCGATGCCCTGCGGCCGGATCCCGCGCTCGCCGGCGCAGACGAGGGCCTCGACCTCGGAGTCCGCGCGCGCTTGGGCGGAGGGCGCGTCGTGCTCGCTCCAGGCGCGCGCGTCTCCGTATCCCCCGATGGTCCTGCCGCGCTGCCGTCCGGCCGATTCCGGCGCGCCTTCGTCACCCGGCTGGCCCAGCTCCATCGGCGCCTGGCTTATGCGCCTGCCGCAGCCGTACCTCTGCACTGGCTCAGCCTGCTGCCCCTCGCGCTGTGGCGCTCGATCACCGATCTCGTCGCGAAGCGCCCGGAAGCCGTGCTTCCCGAATGGGGTGCCGCGCTCACGGCGATGTCTCGGTTCGGCGCCGTCGTGCGCTCGCGCGCAGCGATTCGTGCGTTCCGCACCTCCAGCTGGGCCAGCATCGCGCCGCTGCGAGTGACGTCTTCGGAGTTGCGGCGACGGCTGGACGACGGCCACGGGAGCGAGGGCGGTGCGGTCAGCGAACTGCGCTTCTTCTCGGGGGGCGGCGCCTGGGCCGTGCTCGCAGCGCTGGTGGTCAGCATCGCCTCCTTCACGAGCCTGCTGGCATGGCCGACGCTGGGGGGAGGGGCACTGCTGCCCCTCCGACAGACCGTGGGTGCGCTGTGGAGCGACGCCGCGTGGGGGATGCGGGACGTCGCCCTCGACCTGGTCGGCCCTGCCGACCCCTTCGCGTCGGTCGTGGCGGTGCTGGGCTCGCTCTGGCCGGCCGGCCCCTCGTTTTCGGTGGTTCTGCTGTGGATCCTCGCGCTCCCGCTCGCCGTGCTCGGCGGCTGGTTCGCCGCGACGCGGGTGACCGACCGTGAGGGCCTGCGCATCTTCGCGGTAGTCGCGTGGGCTCTCGCCCCGACCTTCCTCACCGCGCTCGTCGACGGGCGCCCGATTGCGGTCCTGGTACACCTCCTGCTCCCGTGGCTCTTCCACAGCGCGGTGGTCGCGCATCGCTCCTGGGGTGCCGCGGGAAGCGCCTCGCTGCTCCTCGCCGCGGTCGTCGCCTGCGCTCCCTCGCTCGCCCCCGCCCTCGCACTGCTGTGGGTCGTCGCACTCGGCATCGTGCTGGGAACCGCGCAGTTCCGCGGCGCGGGCCGGTTGCTGTGGCTGCCGGTGCCCACGATCGTCCTCTTCGCGCCGCTCGTGTTCTGGCAGCTCGCACACGGCACGCCGTTGGCACTGCTGGCCGATCCCGGATTCATCTGGGCGGGCCCGCAGGTCGCCGCCGACGCCGCAGGGCGTCTCGCGCTCGCCGGCGGCTTCCCGACGCCGGCGCTGGCCGGATGGATGGAGATCGTCCCGCCGTCGATCGCCGTATGGGCTCCGTTGCTCTGCGCCCCCATCGCCGTGCTCGCGCTCGGAGCAGCGGTCGCGCCGCGCTGGCGTGCGGGGATCACCCTGCTCGTCGTCGCTGCATCCGGCCTCGCGACGGCCTTCCTCGCTGTCGGCGTCACCGTGAGCTTCGCGCAGGGAACTCCGGTCGCGATCTGGCCAGGGGCAGGGCTCAGCCTGGCCTGGATCGGCGTGGTCGGTGCCGCGGTCGTCACCCTGGACACCGCTCTCACCATGCCGCGACTGCGGATCTCCGCCGCGGTCGTCGCGGCGGTGGCACTGGCGGTGTGCGCGGTTCCCGCGCTCAGCGCGCAGCACACCGGCCGTTCGGTCCTGACCAACGGACCCGATTCGACGTTGCCGGCGTACGTGGCGGCGCAGGCAGCCGGCGATCGCCCGATCGCGACCCTCGTGCTGACCCCGCAGAACGACGGCGGCCTCGCCGCTGAGGTGACGTGGGGAGCGAGCGAGACCCTCGGTTCGCAGTCGACCTTGACCTCCACAGCCATCGAGCCACAGGGCGCCGACATCTCGACGCTGGCCGTGGATCTCCTCTCCGCGCGCGACTTCGATGCGCCGGGTGCCCTCGCCGAGACGGGCATCAGTTACGTGCTCGTCGCCCAGGTCCGGGGAGAGGGCGACAAAGCGCGGGCTCTGCGCACCGAGGCCGTCGCAGCGATCGACCAGCGTGCCGGCCTGGTGCACGCGGGGACCACCGACCGTGGAGTGCTCTGGCGGCTGGAGGCCGAACCTGCCGAGCAGCCCTCCCTCACCTCCGCCCAGCAGGGCACGGCACGACTCGTGATCACCCTGCAGCTGCTGGCGGTGTTCGCCGCCCTCCTGCTGTCGATCCCGACGAGGGCATCGCGCCGCGCCGCACGCTCCCGCTCCCGGATCGTCGGTCGTGTGCCGGACGAGCCGATCGTCCTGCCGAGGCACAGGGAGGACGCCGACCTCATCGACGAAGCTCCGGTGGGGACGATCGAGGACCCGCAGGACGAGCCCGCACTGAACGAGGATGCCCTCGCGCCGATCGCCCAGCCGACCAGCGACGAGCCGTCTTCGTCTGGCGCAGAAGCGTCGACGGACCGCGGTGAACGACGCCCGACCTCTACCGAGGAGGACCGATGAGCAGTGGCAACCGCGCATTCCGAGTCGCCGCGACCGGTGCCAGGGTCATCACGGGCGTGGCGGTCATCGCCGCGTGCGTGATCGGTGTCGCGACGGCGGTGCACGCCCCGTGGCCTGTCGTCGCGCACGATCCGGCACAGGTCGAGGTCACACCGGTCCCCGGTGACAGCATCCTCGTCTGCAACGGTGACCTCCGTGCACTCGGGCGCGACGCCGCGGCCCCGCTGGACATGCTCCCCGCAGCCTCCCCGTCCCTGACGACAGGAGGTACCGCGGGAGCTCCGGAAGCGGATCGGCTCGCGGTGACGGATCTGCCGAAGGCCGAGGGACCGGAACGGCTCACAGGGCGGGTCGACGGGCGCACGGCACCGCTGATCGCCGGAGCGGAGTCGATCACGATCGCGGCCGACGACCTCGCGGGATACGCCGCCCTGCCGTGTGGTCAGCCGCGATTGGAGTCGTGGCTCGTCGGAGGAAGCATCGACACCGGGACGGAGGACATCGTGACGCTGACGAATGCGGCCGATGTCCCGTCCACGGTCACGCTGTCGGTGTACGGACCCGCGCGGAGCACGCGAACGGTGATCGTCCCCGCGCGCTCGCAGACGGCCCTTCCCCTCACCTCATTCACCACCGGCAACGACGTGCCCGTGGTGAAGGTGAGCGCGGTGGGAGCCCCGGTGCGCGCAGCCCTCCAGTCATCGCTGGTGCGGGTTCTCGATCCCGCGGGCATCGACCTGCAGGACTCGGTCCCCGGGGCGCAGCAGAAGCTCGTGTTCACCGGGGTGGAGGCGTTCCCGGCCAGCGGCGACGACTCCGAGATGACTGTTCTTCGCGTTCTCTCGCCGGGCGTCGGCGCTCGCGTCCAGGTCAAGGTCCACGCCGAGGGGGAGGCGGGTCTGGCCGATGAGTTCACCGTCCCGCTCGAAGCCGATCTCCCGTCCCAGGTGTCCCTGTCCGGTCTCGAGCCGGGTCGGTACACGGTCGAGGTGGAAGCGGACGTGCCGCTCATCGCCGCCGTCCGACAGCAGGACGGATTCGGGCTCGACTCGGACTTCGCCTGGGTGATGCCGGCTCCTGAGGTCGATGTCGATGTGGTGTTCGCCGTGCCGGCCGGTCCGGCGGCCAGACTGCAGCTCGCCAACACGTCCGACGCTGACGCCACCGTCACACTCGAACCCGTGGACGGGGGGCAAGCGCAGGAGATCGTCGTCCCGGCAGGCGAGACCGCCGGGGTCGCCGTCGCGGGGCGTACGACCTATCGGATGCAGACGACGGCGCCCGTGCACGCTGCGGTGGCGCTCACGGCTCCCGGCGCCATCGCGGTGATGCCCATCCAGACGAGCGCCGGCGGAGAGAAGCCGATCACGGTCTATCCCTGAGCGGCGCACCGCGTTCGGGCCGACATGCCGGCAACGACTGTCGTGGCGTCAGTGGTGGTGTCAGTGGTCGTGGCCGAGGTCCCACGGCTCGCGGCCGACGTACTCGGCCGCTGCCCGGAAGACCGCGCTCTCGATGGCCATGCGCCGGTGCGCGGCATCGTCGTGCCCAGGGGGCAGGAGCCGTTCGATGGGGAGTCGGAACAGCACGATGCGCCGGTTCTCGCGGTCGAGATACCACCGGGGCACTTCGTCGGTCGCGTCGAACCCCGGGATCGCGCCGATCTCGAACCGGACTTCCTGCAGTTCGGGCCAGGTACCGCGGAGGAACTCGACGGCCGTGCCGACCGTGAGGTCGAACCGGTCGATGCGTCCGTCGAGAGGAGCCAACGGCGGACGCACGACCTCGCTGCGGCCCAGGCGACCATGTCGCCCATGCCGCGCACCGCGCCGAGGAGCGGCGGTGGCGGGGGTGGCGCGTCGACGAGGCATGACGAAAGTCTAGGCGGTGGCGGCTCGCCCGGCGCGGCATCCGTCGCCGCGTCGGAGTGCGCCGTACGCTGGCGGAGATGGACGGACGACTGTGCTCGAAGGTCGGCTGCGCGCGAGAGGCCGTGGCCACCCTCACCTACGACTACGGCGATCAGATGGCGGCCCTCGGCCCGCTCGGCGCTGCGAACGATCCTCAGGCGCATGATCTGTGCTCGCCCCACGCCGACCGGCTCTCGGTGCCCGCCGGGTGGCTCGTCGTTCGTCACGAAGCACTGCGCGCCTGACACCGGCGGATCGACACGCGGTCACAGCCGAGCGCTGAATTCCGAAGTCTGGATACGCTGACCGCAGGCGTGCCAGGGCGGCGCGGCCGGAAAGGCACTCGTGATCGTCTGGCGTCGCTGGATCTTCCCCCTGCTTCTCGTCGTGGTCTTCGGCGCATGCGCCGCGGCTCTCGTCAAGATCGCGTTCTTCCCCGACCGCGCGGAGAGCGTCGTCAGTCCGGAGGCCGGGATCACGGATCCCGTCGTGGCTGTCGAGCGCGGTTCGGTCGTGAACGCGCTGAGCCTGAGCGGGAACGTGGCGCGCGACGACGACTTCGCCGTCCGGGGTGAGCTCAACGGCACCGTCCTCGCCGTGCACGTGGGGGAGGGGGCGACCGTGACCGCGGGGCAGAAGCTGTACACCGTGCGTCAGGAGGAGCCGCGCAAGGACATCGACGTTCTCGCGCCCGAAGCCGGCGACGTGTCGGAGTTCGCCGTCGTCAAGGGCCAGGCCACCACGGTCGGCACCGAGACGTACAAGCTCACGCCAGCGCGCTACCACCTGCTCGCCACCGTCGACCCCGTGCAGCTGTACCGGCTCGTCAATGCTCCCACCGAGGCCACGGTCACCATCACGGGCGGCCCTGCCCCGTTCGCGTGCACCGGTGTGGGAGTCCAGGTGACGGCGGAGGGCACCGCGAATGTGCGCTGCGCGATCCCGGTCGACCAGACGGTCTTCGCAGGTCTCCCCGCGAAGATCGATCTCGCTCTCGGCCAGGTGGATGACGCGCTGGTGATCCCGGTCACCGCCGTCCAGGGCGGTGCGGGGTCGGGGAAGGTCTGGGTCGACGCCGGTGACGGCTCCGACCCCGAGGAGCGGGCGGTGACTCTCGGCGTCAACGACGGCGTCATGGTCGAGGTGACGGAGGGCCTGGCGGAGGGCGACACCATCCGTCAGTTCGTGCCCGGCTTCGTCGCGCCGGTCGAGGAGTTCTGCTATGAGGTCTCCCCGGGAGTGGAGCAGTGCGACACCGGGACCAGCTGGTGAGCCTGGTCGCGCTCGACGACGTCTCCAAGAGCGTCCTGCTCGCCGATGACTCGCGCCTAGAGATCCTTCGGGGCGTCACCCTCGAGGTCGGAGCGGGGGACCACGTCTCCATCGTGGGTCGCTCGGGGTCGGGGAAATCGACGCTGCTCAACATCCTGGGGATGTTGGATGCGCCCACCTCCGGCTCCGTCGCGTTCGAAGGTCGGGAGGTGCGCCGGATGCGCTCCGGTCGCCTCGACCGCCTTCGCGGCGACAACGTCGGTTTCGTGTTCCAGCAGTTCAACCTCCTGCCGGGGCGTACGGCGATCGACAACGTGATGATGCCGCTCGGGCACGCGAAGGGGCGGATGTTCTGGAACCGTCGCCAGATCGCGGCCGACATGCTCGAGCGCGTCGGTCTGGGGCATCGCGTCGACCAGATCGCCGACAAGCTCTCCGGCGGTGAGCAGCAGCGTGTCGCCATCGCGAGGGCTCTCGTCCGCAGACCGGTCCTGATCCTCGCGGACGAGCCCACCGGAGCCCTCGATATCGACACCGGGGCGTCGGTCATGTCGCTGCTCGACGAAGTGGCGACGGAGACCGACGCGGCACTGGTGACCATCACGCACGATCTCCATGTCGCTGCGCGGGCGCGGCGCCACTACCGACTCGATGCCGGACGCTTGGAGATCGCCGACCTCAGCCGCGCCTTCGAGGCGTCGACCCTCGCCGCCCCCGTGCCCTCAGCCGCACCGGAGGTGGTCGCATGACCGGTTTCCTCGGCGCCCTCTCCGACGCCTGGGCCGAGATCCGGGTGCACAAGCTGCGCGTGCTGCTCAGCCTCATCGGGATCGCCGTGTCCGTGGGCGCGCTCACCGCGGTCGTCGCGATCTCCGAGTACCAGCGACAGTTCCAAGCCGAGCAGTCCGACCGGTGGGGCGGACGAGCGGCCACCGTCGTCGTCGCGGTCAACAGCGACGACGGCACGCCCGTCGACGCCGACGAGTTCGATGCCCGCTTCGACCGCGTGTCCGAGCGCTTCGGGTTCAGCCACACGGCGCGCATCTCCCAGGGCGTGATGCTCGACGTCCAGCTGCCCGACGGGATCGTGCAGGTTCCGGCCCGCGTCATGGATCCCGCGTTCTCGCAGATCCATCGCGAGCGCCTCCTGGAAGGGCGGTGGTTCCTCGATTCCGACAGCGAGGCGATGGCCCCGCCCGTCGTCATCACGGAGCCCCTGTGGGACCGGCTGGGGCGTGTGCCGTTGTCGCAGCACCCGACCGTGACGCTCGGCGGCCCGGCCGGCGGGACGTACCAGGTGATCGGCATCACTCCGCGCCAGGGGATGGGCGACGAGGAGATGCGCGTCGATGTGCTGTACGACTCCTACCGTGCCCGCGTGGATGCGCTCCCGACCGATGCGTGGACGCAGTACGAGATCTGGATGGGGACCGGCCAGGTGGATCGGATCGCGCCGGTGCTCGCGATGGACCTCAGGGCGGGGCTGCCCGAGGGCCAGACGGTGTCGGTGAGCAGGTCCGACTGGGCTGCGCAGCCGGGGGCTCTGGATGCGCAGGCGACGTTCGAGATGGTCACCGGTGGTATCGCGGCCCTGATCCTCGCCCTCGGGGCGCTCAGCCTGATCAACATCCAGCTCGTGGCGATGCGTCAACGCGTTCGGGAGATCGGGGTCAGGCGCGCTTTCGGTGCCAGCTCGGGGCGGGTCTTCTTCGCGGTGTTCCTGGAGAGCCTCGTGGCCACCACGGTCGCGGGAGTGATCGGGATCGCGATCGTCGTCGCGGTGCTGCGCTCGGAGTGGATCATCACGTCGATGTTCTACGGGATCCAGGACATCCCGCCCTTCCCGATGCGCGCGGCGCTCATCGGCCTCCTCGCGTCGGTCATCGTCGGTGCGGTGTCCGGGTTCATCCCCGCGCTGGTCGCTCTCCGTGTCAAGGTGATCGACGCGATCCGCTTCTGACGCACGCGTGAAGGTGCGGAGGACGCCGCGGTGACCGGCGCCGTTCAGACGCCGACGCGCCGCCCGGTGAGCCGTTCGGCGCGACGGTCGGAGTTCTCCAGTGCCCGGCGTTCGCGTTCCCGGCGCAGGACGGTGATCCCGATCAGCGCCTGCTCCGGCGGAGCCGGAGGCAGCGGCGAGACGAAGGGGGTCGCCTCGGTCAGCAGATCGAGCGCGACACGTGCCCGTGCCGCAGGAATCATGCGGGGGGCGCTCTGCAGGAACTGGGAGATGCGCCGCGCGAGCCGGTCGGGGAGCCGAGCGACGTCGGCGATCTGGGCCCAGCCGCCCAACGACGGAGGAAGCACGGGTACGTGCGCGACGAGAGCGGGGGTGCGCACGCGCTGACTGTAGGTGCCGGCGACCAGGTCGCCCAGGCGCTGCGATCGCGCGTTGAACGCGCCGGTGAGCACCGCCACACCGCCGAAGGTCATGTAGATCTCCAGCACGCCGAGGAGGGCGCGGATGAAGGCGTGTCGGAACCCCGCGGCGCCTCCGTCCACGCGCACGATGCGCCCGCCGACCGCGAGCTTGCCGAGGCTGCGTCCCTTCAGGGCGACCTCCATCGTGATCGGCAGCACCACGAAGCTCACCACGAAGGCCGAGACCACGGCGATCCGATCCGTCGTCTCGTCGAGCACGCCGGCGTCGAGCAGCCAGATGCGCAGGAAGATCCACAGGAGGAACACGGCGTATCCGAGGAGCATGTCGATCGCGGCGCCGAGCGCTCGGAGCAGGAAGCCGATGGGCTGCACGTCGATCGCCACGGCCTCGCCGGAGAGCACCTCGTCTGCAGCATCGATCGGGGTGGACATGAGTACAGTAAATCAGGTGGATGCCGATGCGCTGACAGATGCACGCCGCGCCGAATGGGAGCGGCTGGACCAACTCAGTCGCGCCCGTCTCGACGGGGACGGGGTCGACGAGCTCATCGTCCGATACCGCGCCGCCTCCGCCGACCTGGCTGAGCTCAAGACCTCGGTCGGCGATTCGCCGCAGGGTGCCTACCTGTCGACCATCCTGGTCCGTGCACGCCTGCGTCTGACCGGTGCATCGGACAGCATCCTCACGCAGACCGGACGCTTCTTCCGCCTGCAGCTTCCCGCTGCGCTGTATCGCCTGCGTTGGACGACCCTGGTCATCGCGATCTCCTTCATCGCGGTCGCCGTCGGCACCGCGGCCTGGATCGCGAGCGATCCCGCGCTCGTGGCGACTCTGGGCTCGCCGTCCGCACTCGAGCAGTATGCGGACGAGAGCTTCACGGGCTACTACACCGAGAACCCCGCCGCCGTGTTCATGGGCATGGTCTGGACGAACAACGCCTGGATCGCGATGCAGTGCGTGCTCTTCGGCGTCACGGGGATCTGGCCGGTCTACATGCTCGTGCAGAACGCGATGGGTCTCGGGACCACCGGCGCGGTGATGGCCGTCCACGACAAGGCCGACCTGATGGTGCTGTACATCCTTCCGCACGGGATGCTCGAGATGACCTGTATCTTCGTGGCGGCCGCCGCAGGTCTGCACGTGTTCTGGGCCTGGGTGGCGCCGGGGCGACGCACGCGAGGTGAAGCGCTCGCCGAGCAGGGCCGAGCGCTCGCGACCGTGGCGATCGGTCTGGTCTTCGCCCTGTTCCTCGCGGGGCTCGTCGAAGGTTTCGTCACCGGTTGGGCACTGCCGTGGCCGGTCAAGATCGGTATCGGAGGCGCGGCACTCGCCGTGTTCCTGATCTACATGCTCGTCATCGGCGGGCGCGCGCACCGCCAGGGTGAGACGGGAGACCTCGTCGAGTACGAAGCGGGTACGCCGCGTCTGGTGGCGGGCTGACAGACGGTGAGCCGCCACATCTCATCGTGGACGGGGGTTCAGAGCCGACCAGCCGCTTTCAGCTCCAGATAGCGGTCGGCGATCCGGGGAGGAAGCTCCTCCGGATCGGCGGCGATCGCCTCTCCGCCCGCCCTGCGGATCGCATCGGCGACGTTCTCCGCATCGCGGAGGGTCCTCTCGGCCGCTGCTGCGAGGTACACGTCCTCCCGGGAGTCGCGTCGGCGCGCGAGCGCGGAGATGCCGTCATCGGTCACGGAGCCGACCAGCACGGTGGTCGCGCGTGACGCGCTCGGGAAGGCACCGAGGAATCCGCGCGCCGACTCGGCGGCATCCTGCGCGGTCAGAGCCACGATGAGCGAGGGGCGTGTGGTGAGCGTGCGGACGGCGGTGAACGCGCCGTGCCAGTCCGTGTCGACCAGCCGAGCGTGCACCGGAGCCATGGCGTCGGTGAGTGCCAGCAGCAGCGCGGCGCCGTCGACGCCCGTCACCCGCGCGCGGACCACCCTGTCATACATCAGGAGGTGCACATGATCACCCGCGCGGGAGGCGAGTGCCGCCAGCAGCAGCGCAGCCTCCAGTGAGGCATCCACGCGGGTGCCGTCCCCGACACGTGCGGCAGCCGTGCGTCCCGTGTCGATGATGATGACGACGTGGCGATCCCGCTCCGGCCGCCAGGTCCGCAGCATGGTGGTCCCGGCGCGAGCCGTCGCCCTCCAATCGATCGAACGCACGTCGTCTCCGCGCACGTACTCCCGCAAGGAGTCGAACTCGGTGCCCTGACCGCGCACCTGGATGCTCGTGTTGCCGTCCAGCTCGCGCAGCCGGGCGAGTCGCGACGGAAGATGCTTGCGGGAGGAGAACGCCGGGAGCACTCTGATCGCCCCGCGGACGACGTGCCGGGCCTGTCGACCGGCGATGCCGAGGGGCCCGCGCGAACGCAGCATCACGAACTCGCTCACGAGTTCTCCGCGGCGGCGGGGGAGGAGCGGAATGGCGACCCGGCCGCGTTCGCCAGGAGCGATGTGCAGACGCTGCCGGTCGAGCGGAGCGCCCGCTGTCGGCTGCCATGCGTCGCGGAGCGTCGCGTTCAGTGCCCTGTTGCCGTGGTTGTGCACCGCGACGCTCACCGGGACCGGCTCGCCGAGCCGCGCGCGTGCGGGCAGCCGGCGGCTCACGGTGACGGAGCGAGGACTCGCGGCGAGGGCGACGTCGACGGCGACGAGCAGCAGGCACAGAGCGATCCAGGCGCCGAGCACCGCGTACGCCGGATAGCCCGCGAGCCCGGCGATGACGAGCGGGACGACACCGGCGGCGATGGCGACGGCGAGGCGACCGGTGATGAACACCTAGATCGGCACCCTGGTCTGCTGCACCACCGAGGTCAGCACCGCATCGGCGGATACGCCTTCCATCTGCGCATCGGGGCGCAGCTGGAGACGATGGCGCCACACCGGGACCAGCATCGTCTGCACATGATCGGGCGTGACCGCCGAAGACGCGTTGAGCCAGGCCCAGGCCTTCGCTGCGGCGAGCAGTCCGGTGGAGGCGCGGGGGCTGGCACCGAGCTCGACCGAGGGCGACTGGCGGGTCGCTCGGGCGAGATCGACGACGTAGCCGAGGACGTCGTCGGTCACCTCGACCGCGGCAGCAGCGTGCTGCGCCGCTCGGATCTCCTCGGCGGTGACCACCGCCTCCACTCCGGTGAGCTCTCTGGGGGAGAAGCCCGAGGCGTGCCGACGCAGCACCGAGACCTCCGCGTCGCGCTCCGGCATCCCGACGACGAGCTTCATCAGGAAGCGATCCAGCTGTGCTTCCGGCAGCGAGTAGGTGCCCTCGTGCTCGATCGGGTTCTGAGTCGCTGCGACGAGGAACGGGTCGGGGAGGGGGCGACTGACCCCGTCCGCCGACACCTGGCGCTCCTCCATGGCTTCGAGGAGTGCAGCCTGGGTCTTCGGCGGCGTGCGGTTGATCTCGTCCGCTAGCAGGATGTTGGTGAACACGGGACCGGCTCGGAAGTCGAACTCGCCGGTGCGTGCGTCGTAGACCAGGGAGCCGGTCACGTCGCCGGGCATCAGGTCCGGAGTGAACTGCACGCGCTTGGTGTCGAGGCCGAGTGCCCGCGCGAAGGAGCGCACGACCAGCGTCTTCGCGACACCGGGCACACCCTCGAGCAGCACATGTCCGCGAGCGAGCAAGGAGACGAGCAAACCGGTGACGGTGCCGGCCTGGCCGACCACGGCCTTGTCGACTTCCGTGCGCACCCGGTGCATGGCCTGACGCAGCGTGGCGTCATCGGTGGGATGGTTCTCAGGGGTCACGTGTTTCCCTCTGCTTCTCGGGGATGGGCGGTCGTGTCGGTGCGGGCGGTCTCGTCCACCGCTGTCTCGAGCTGGTCGAGGCGTCTGGCGAGTTCGATCAGGGCGGCGTCGTCCTCGGGCGGGGGCCCGGCCAGCAGTACCTGGAGCGTGCCGCGCGGGACCCGCAGCCGATCCGATGCCGCGTCGGCGACCTCATCCGCGTCGGCGTGGACGGCGAGTCCGAGCCGACGGGCGAGACGTCGCCGAGTGCCGTCGCGGAGCGCCTGCGCGGCGTGTGCGGAGTCCGCGGCTCTGGCCGTGAGACGTGCGCGTCCCTGCATCGTCTCCGAGGCTCGCACGGTGACCGGCAGCGTCTCGGCGACGAGGGGACCGAACCGCTGGCCGCGCCAGATCGCCGTCGCGACCCCCACCGCGATCAGCAGCAGGATGGCGGGCGTCACCCACGGGGGCGTGAGGCTGCCCAGCGTGTCGACCGGCTCGGCTTCGATGTCGGAGTCCGCGAAGCTGGGGACATACCAGACGATGCGGTCGGTCTGACCGAGCAGGGCGAGTCCGAGGGCCGCATTCCCGTTCTCGGCGAGGTAGGCGTTGCCGAAGAGCCTCGATCCCTCCACCACGGTGCGCTGAGGACTGGTGCGACGATCGACGAGGACGGCTGCGCCCTCGTCATCCCCGAAGCAGGCCTGCACGCCGTCTGCGGCGGCGAAGAGACGGTCGGCGCGGATCGTGCCGACCTTCGCGAACTCCGCGACATCGCACTCCGCGCTCACGGCCGACGATGTGCCCGGCGCGTTGTCGCCGATGCGGAGCTCGTTCAGCAGATGCGTGCTCGTGGACAGGAACACCACGCGCTCCGCGGGTTCGGTGAGCGTCGCGAGTGCTTCGTCGGTGAGCGTGTAGGGGTTGGCCATGACCAGTGTGGTGTCGGCGTCGATCGCCGCGCGGGCCTCGACTCGTGACCGATGGACGTCGACCTCGACGCCCTGATCGCGCAGGATGTTCGCGAGCGCGAGTGCGCCGGCATCGTCGCGGGCCTCGGGGTCGAGGGCTCCGCGCGCACCGGGTGCCGTCGCGGCTACGCGAAGACCCACCACCGTGACGATCAGCACGAGCGCCGCGACGATGGCCCAGCCGATGATGGACTTCGCGCGACTCGGGCGGCGTTCGGCGGTGGAGAGCGGTTCGGCGTCGGAGGCGGCGGGGAGCAGGGGCGTGCGCTCGCTGTCTGTGATGCTCACGCTGGCACCACTTCCAGGCGGCGTCCGCGGATCCGATCGTCGGTGTCGACGAGATCCCGATACGCCTCCGCCGTCGCGTGATGTCCGAGATAGCGGACATCGTCGAAGGTGAGGGCGGCGCGTCGCATCGCCTCGGCCTCGTCCGAGAACACCGTGCTGGCCTCGCGGGCGATCCCTTGAGCGGTCGCGCCGGGTGCCGGATCGATCAGATCGCGTTCCCGCAGGCTGCGGGCGATGGCGCGATAGCGCAGGACGGTCGCGGAGTCCCAGTCGCCTTCGCGTGCGGCGCGCTCGGCATCCGATCTCAGCTGTGCTGCGGTGCGGTCGTCCGCCGCACCAAGGAGGTCTCCGTGCGCCCGCCTGATCGACCTCGAACTGCGCGGCCGTCCCCAGATGATGAGGGCGGCGATCAGAGCAGCCGCGATGATGACGCTGACGATGATGAGGGCGGACGGACCGACGTTCGCACCGTTGTCCGGGCTGAACAGATCGGCGAGGAAGCGGCCGATGTCGCGGGCCACCAGATCGAACCAGGTGGGCTTCGCGTCCGCGTAGCGCGGGTTGGAGAGCTCTTCCTCCGCCCAGCGTCGAGCCTCGTCGCCATCGGGCACGAAGAGATCGTCGAAGCGTCGGATCATGCGGCGCCGTCGGAGCCGGGTGCTGTCCAGCCGCTGTCGGCCGGAGCGTCTCCGGGGGCGGGCACCGCGGGTGGTGGCGGCGGCGGGAATGCTCCTGCCGCCGGCTGCATCGGCTGCGTCGGGTGTGCCGGCTGCGTCGGGTATCCCTGCGTCGGGTACGGAGGCGTCGGATAGGGCGTCGCCGGAGACGGAGGGTATGCGTATCCCTGGGACATCATCACGTGTTCCGGAACCTGGCGGGGCGGAGGAGCCGATGTCACCGCGCGTGAGGGATCGACGCGGAACGGATCCTCCTGCTGCTCATCGGTCCATCCGAGGTCGCGGCGCTCCACATAGGCGATCAACGTCTGATCCAGGCCCTCGTAGCGCATCCGGCAGTCCAGGTAGACGAGCGCGGCTCCGGTGCTCTGCACCACGAGCGTGATCGCCTGGATGACCAGGAGCAGGATCTGGGGAGCGATCAGGGTCACGACGAATGCCACGACAGCGCTCGGATCCGCTGCGCCGGTGGGGGCGACGACGGAGCCGAGGAGCGATCCCAGCAACGTCGCCGGCACGCTCACCACCTGTGCCGCGATGCCCATGATCGCGCTGATCAGGAATGTCACGCCGAACGCGACCCAGAACCGCCCGCGGGTGAGCCGCCAGGAGCGGACGAAGGCGTCACGGAAACGGGCACGCTCCAGGACCAGGATCGACGGCACGAGCAGCAGCTTCGTGGTGAGCCACACCGCGAGGGGGATGCAGGCGAGCACGATCAGGATCACCACGAGCACGACGACGCCGACCATCTCCATGCTCCCCCCGAGGCCTCCGGCGACGAAGCCCGCGATGATGACGGCGGCGATGATGAAGAGACCGAACACGGCGGCGACCGAGAGAGAGGCGAAACCGGCGAGTCTCCAGAAGGCGGGCGCCATCCGCCGCCACAGCATCCGCAGCGTGGCCTTCACACCGATCGCGGCGTACCCGATCTCCGCGGCGACGACCCCCTGCATCATGGCCGTGAAGGCGATCGAGGCGACACCGACGGCCAGTCCGGCGATGACGTTCACCGCGATGGTGCCCGCCATCACCGCCTCGAAGTCCGGAGAAGAGGGGGAGACGGTCTCCAGGCGGCTGAACGTGGTGAAGAGGACCACGCCCATCACCACAGCGGTGACGACGACCACGATGAGCTGGATGACGACGGCGAACCCGAAGAGCACTTTGGGGTTGTGTCGCAGTGCCGCGAAGGCCTTCCCCAGGAGCATCCCGAACGACAGCGGGTGAAGAGGGATGATGCCCTTCTTCGGGGCAGGCGTCCACGTCTGTCCGGTCACAGGCACTCCCTCTCCATCGTGCGCCTCCATCGTGTCATATCCCCTGCACGGAGCGCAGACCTGGGATCGCTGGGACTCGGTGCCATAAGGTAACTCTTATGACCTCACGTATTCTCGTGGTCGACGACGACACAGCGCTCGCCGAGATGATCGGGATCGTGCTTCGGACCGAAGGCTTCGAGCCGGTTTTCTGCGCCGACGGCGCGCGCGCCGTCGATGAGTGGCGAGCCCAGCGGCCCGATCTCGTGCTGCTCGATCTGATGCTTCCCGGCATGGACGGGATCGAGATCTGCACGCGCATCCGTGCGGAGTCCGGCGTGCCGATCATCATGCTCACCGCTCGCAGCGACACGGCCGACGTCGTCCGAGGACTGGAGGTCGGTGCGGACGACTACATGGTCAAGCCGTTCAACCCGAAGGAACTCGTCGCGCGCATCCGCACCCGTCTCCGTCCGACGCCGCAGACCACCAGCGAGCAGCTTCGCGTCGGTGATCTCACCGTCGACGTCGATGCGCACGAGGTCCGTCGCGGCTCCGAGCCGATCGCGCTCACACCGCTGGAGTTCCAGCTTCTCGTCGCGCTCGCTTCCAAGCCGCAGCAGGTGTTCTCTCGGGAGATGCTCCTGGAGCAGGTGTGGGGGTACCACTACAAGGCCGACACCCGGCTGGTGAACGTCCATGTCCAGCGCCTGCGCGCCAAGGTCGAGCTCGACCCCGACAACCCGAAGATCGTCATGACGGTGCGTGGAGTGGGCTATCGCGCCGGGAGCGTCGGCTAGGCGCACGATGGCCGCGACGACAGCGACCACCACGACGGTCGCTGTCCTGCGCGACTGGCGCGGTTGGCCGACGATGCTCGGGGTCCTGTGGCGCCGCTCGCTGCGTTTCCGTACGCTCTCGATCACACTGCTGGCGACCTCGCTCGCGATCTTCATCACGTGCGTCACGATGGCGCTGGTGATCCAGAACGATCTCTTCATCTCGCGCAAGGACGTCGCGCTCGAGGATTCCCGCCGCGCGGTCGACCAGGCCCAGGGGATCCTGGATGTGGCGGAGGTGGGCGACGACTCCGCGGCTCTCACCGAACTGTGGAACAGTGTGCAGTCGAATCTCACCCGCACGTCGAGCACGGATCAGCTCGCCGGTTTCAAGGTCGACGATGCCAAGGGCGTGCGGCTGAACGGGTTCGAGGCCGGACTGAGCCGGAGTCTGCTGAGCCCTGAGCTCCAGGCGCGTGTCATCGAGTTCGACGACCGTCAGGCCTGGCAGTCGGTGGCTCTGCCGGCCGCCGACGGTGGCGAAGTGCCGGGCATCATCGTCGGGCAGCAGCTGCAGGTCCCGGAGGCAGGGGCTTTCGCGATCTACTTCGCCTACGACCTCGGCGATGCCGACCAGACCCTCGTCTTCGTGCAGCGGACGCTGTGGATCGCGGGAATCGGCTTGGTGGCGATCGTCGCCGCCATCTCCTGGATCGTCCTCCGTGCCGTGTCGACCCCGATCGTGCAGGCGGCCGAGACGAGTGCGCGGTTGGCGGCAGGTGATCTCGGTGTGCGTCTCGAGGTACACGGGGAGGACGAGCTCGCCACGCTCGGGCGCTCGTTCAACGCGATGGCCGACAGCATCGAATCCCAGATCAAGGAGCTCGGCGAACTCTCGATGGTGCAGCAGCGATTCGTGTCAGATGTCTCTCATGAGCTGCGCACACCGCTGACCACGATCCGTCTCGCCGCCGACATGCTCAATGATCAGCGCGAGGAGTTCGACCCCACCACCGCCCGCACGGCCGAACTGCTGCACGCCCAGGTGCAGCGCTTCGAGACGCTGCTGTCCGACCTTCTCGAGATCAGTCGGTACGACGCGGGATCGGTGCAGCTGGAACTGGAGGCGACGAGCCTCACCCACCTCGCCGAGGACATCATCGAGCAGATGCGTCCTCTCGCCGAGGGGCACGGCACCGAGCTGAGGCTCGTGGCGCCTGGGGGATACTCCCCGGTGGACATGGACCCGCGGCGCGTGCGGCGTGTCCTGCGCAACCTGATCGGAAACGCGATCGAGCACGGAGAAGGTCGTCCGGTGGTCGTCACCATCGACAGCAATCAGCACGCGGTGGCCGCCGGAGTGCGGGATTTCGGGCTCGGGATGGATCCGGCGGATGCGGAGCGGGTGTTCGACCGGTTCTGGCGTGCCGACCCCTCACGCCAGCGGACGATCGGAGGCACGGGGCTGGGGCTCTCCATCGCCCTGGGAGATGCGACGCTGCACGGCGGCACGCTCGATGTGTGGTCGGAGCTGGGCGTCGGCACCAACTTCGTCCTGACGATTCCTCGACACGAGGGGGTCCTGGACGGTCCGAGCCCCATCCCCGTGGAGCCGCAGGAGCCGTTCGCGGAGATCGGGGACGCGACCCAGCCGATCTCGCTGACCGATGCGCCGACCGGCATGTTCGATGAGGAGGATCGGCCGTGACCGAGCACCGAGGTAAGCGAAGGCTGCGGGGACTCGCGCTGGTGCTCGTCGCCCTGCTGCTTCCCGCCTGCGCCGGGTTGCCGACCAGCGGCGACGTCGCCGTCGGCCTCAAGCTCGGCGAATCCCCACAGGACATCGACATCCTTCCCGTGGCCTCCGGGCCGATCACGGGCGCAGGGCCGGAGGAGATCGTCGACGGCTTCCTCGAAGCCGGCATCACGACCACCGACAACTGGGACACCGCGCGCGACTTCCTCGCGCCATCGCTGCAGCGGAGCTGGAGCCCCTCCGCCGGCGTGTCGATCGACATCGGCCCCGACACCAGGACCGTCACGTCCTCGGTCCCGGATGACGAGGTCGAGGACGCGGACACGGCGGAGGTCCAGGTGACCCTGGACCTCGTCGCGAGTGTCGACGACTCCGGCGGATACGCCGAGGCCGTCGGCTCGTCCGCGGTGGCGTTCACCGTGCAGCGCATGGAGAACGGCGAATGGCGCATCACGCAGGCGCCCGACGGCGTCGTGATCGACGAGACGCGATTCACGAAGGTCTTCGAGGGGTACCCGCTGCAGTACTTCGACCTCGGCTGGTCGCGCCTGGTGCCCGACATGCGCTGGTTCCCGCGGCGGCAGAGCCCCGCGACGACGGTGACACGGGCGCTCATCGGCGGTGCCCCCAGCGAATGGCTCGACCCGGCAGTGCAGAACGCCTTCCCCGCCGACGTGCAGCTGGCGCAGGATGCGGTGCCGATCGTCGGACAGGTGGCTGACGTCGCGCTCACGCGCCCGGCCAGCGGACTGGATGCCACGACGCTGTCGCGCATGCGCACGCAGCTCCAGGCTACCCTCAGGGCCTCCGGCGTCGCCGTCACGCAGGTGCGATTCACGGTGGACGGGAGAGACCTGGACGCGGGGCAGGCCGAGGTCAAGGAGCCCTCCACCGAGATCGGCACACTCGTGCTGCAGAACGGCGCGTTCGGGCGCATCGTCGGGGACGAGATCTCGCCGCTCGACGGGATCAGCGGGGAGATCACATCGATCCCGCAGCCGATCGTCTCGATCGATGTGGCCGCCGACGACACCCACGCCGCCACCAGACTCGCCGACCAGCACGTCTACCTCGTCGGCGCGGGGAGCCTCGACGAGCTCGACGCCCGCCCCGGGCTCATCAATCCCTCGCTCGATCCCTACGGCTACACCTGGTCGGTGCCTACGGGTTCCCCCGCGTCCCTGCAGGCGTCGGGAAGCGACGCCGTAGCCCATCCGATCGCGAAGGCGTGGCCGAGCGCGTCGGGGATCTCGCATCTGAGGGTCTCGGCGGATGGCGCGAGGGTGGCAGCCGTCGTGACCGTCGGCAAGCAGATGTGGGTCGTCGTCGCGGCGGTCGTCCGGGACTCGGCCGGTGTTCCGATCGAACTCGGAGAGGTCAAGCAGCTGACGCAGCTCGCCGACCCGGCGACAGGCCTGGTGTGGCTCGGACTCGACCGGGTGGGGGTGCTCGCCGATCCGAGCAGCCCGCGACTGATCACCCAGATGGTCGGGGGGCCGGGGGCGACGGAGGCCGCACCGAACAATGCCGTCTCGATCGCCGGGGCGCGCACGGCGTCCGGTGTGCGCATCCTCGGGGCGAACGGTGAGCTGTTCGCCCACGCGGGGTCGGCATGGCGGGAAGTCGCCTCCGGCGTCGCGGTGCTCGCCACGCGCGTCGGGGAGTGACTCTCCCTGCACGCGAGAGCGATGTGCTGCTCTTCGCCCGCACATCCTGAGATCCTGGGAGGGGCAGACCGCCAGACCGCAGAATCGTCGGATGTGGACGAAGACTCACCTCCTGGATCTGGGCACCGAGATCGCAGCCTTCCTCCTCGCCGCGACCTGCGCGGGGTGCGACGAGCCCGGCACCCTGTTGTGCGGCCGATGCCGGCAGGCGCTGCAACCGGACCCGCAGCGGCTCGCGACGCCGCAGGGGCTTCCGGTGACGGCCGCGCTCGCCTTCGAAGGGGTGGCGGCGCAGTGCATCCGTCGTCTGAAGGGGAAGGGCGAGACGCTCCTGGCGCGCCCACTCGGCGCGGCGCTGGCGTCCGTGCTCAACTCGACGGAGAGTGCGAGCAGGTGGATCGTGCCGGTGCCGACGTCGCGGAGCGCCTTCCGGCGCCGGGGATACCGTGTCCCCGACCTCCTGATCCGGAGGGCGAACGCCGAACCGCAGAGGCTCCTCAGCGTCGTGGGCGGCACCTCGGACCAGCGCGGGCTGGGCGCGCGGGCGCGTGCGACGAACGTGAGCGGCGCGATGCGCGTGCGTCGGGCAGGCGAAGGCACCGAGGTCGTGATCGTGGACGACGTCGTCACTACAGGGGCGACCTTCGACGAGGCGACACGGGCGCTGACCGCGGCGGGCTTCCACGTCTCGGCAGCGGTCGCGCTGGCCGCCACGCCGCGCCGTGACGGATTCGGATGAACCTCATCGGGAACGCATCGGCGACACAGGGGGAAGACCCCGTGACATCCGCCGACGGGCGGACTACGGTGGGGGGACACAAGGCGACCACGGTCCGCCCTTGGCCGGGAGGACCGGGACAAGGAGGCAGCAATGGAAACAAGCATCGTTGGCGTCGGAGTGGGTATCACCGATCGCTTCCGAACCGTTGTCGAAGAGAAGATCGCCAAGATCCAGATGCTCGCGTCCCGTGCGCAGCGACTGGATGTGAAGGTCACCCACCGTGTGTATCGCAACGGTCGCATCCCCGACGAGACCGTCGAGCTCACGCTGATCGGAAAGGGCCCCGTCGTCCGCGCAGAGGCGACGGACGGCGACAAGTTCGTGGCGCTCGACCTCGCCGTGGACAAGATGTCCGAGCAGCTGCGTCGCGCGAAGGAGAAGCGGGTCGACGGACGGCAGCACCCGCGCGGCGCCCACTTCGAGAAGGGGAGCGGGGTGCTGGAGGGCATCGACGTCCAGCCGGCATCCGCTGACGTCCTCCGTGCGGTCGCGACCGGCAGCGTGCCGGTGCAGCAGGCGGAGGAGGACGAGTACTCGCCCGTCGTCATCCGCACGAAGAGCTTCGATGCCGAGTGGATGACCGTCGAGGAAGCCGTCGACAGGATGGAACTGGTCGGACACGACTTCTTCCTGTTCGTCGATGTCCGCACCGACCACCCGAGTGTCGTCTATCGACGCAAGGGCTGGGACTACGGAGTGATCGCGTTGAGCACCCAGGCTCCGCCGTCCGAGGCGCTCGCTTCCTGATCCGGAATCGCAGAATCGCAGAACGGCCCGGTCCCGCAGGGGACCGGGCCGTTCTGGTGTGCGAAAGCCGAGAAGGGCGCGTCAGTCGAAGATGCCGTCGAGCAGGCTGCCGATCACGAGCCCGCCGAGGATGCCGGAGGCGAGGTCTCCGCCTCCGCCTCCTCGTCGTCCGCCGCCGCCCCAGCCGCCACCGCCGCCCCAGTCCTGATCCTGCGGACGGGAGGAGTCGATGTCGCGCTGCGCGAGCTGCAGTGCTTCGGAAGCCAGATGAGCCACGCGGCGCGCCTGGACGAGCGCGGCTTCGCGGGTGTCCTCTGCGGGCAGCAGGTCCGAGAGGTCGACCCGCAGCCGCTCCGCCTCCGCGAGTCGGGTTCGGGCATCCGCGCCGATCCACCCCCGATGGCCGGAGATGAGGCCTCGCGCGACGCCCAGCTGGCGGTCGGCGTCGTCGATGGCATGCTGCACCTGAGCGAGGCTCGGCAGCGGGTTCTCCGCCCTGTGACGGGCCTTGGCGATCGCCTCGTCGAGCGCGGAGTTGGCGTCACGAAGCTGGGACAGCTCGGCGAAGGGGTCGTTCGGCTGCCCAGAGGGTGTGAGCGCGGCCAACGCTCTCTGGAGGGCGGTGACGGCGTCGGCGACGGCCGGGACGTTCGGTGCTGTTCGCGCCGCGATGAGATCGCCGCGCGAGTCGGCGACGACCTCGGCGAGGGTGGATTCCGCGCGAAGTGCCTCGATCTCGAAGTCCTCCACGGCGTCGAGCAGGGCGGAGGCACGGCGGGTGGCCTCGGTTGCCGTCTCGAGCGCCACGTTGGCTTCCTCGTTCTGCTTCGCGGCCCGACGGCGCTCCGACACGTCGGCGCTGTGGGTCGCGAAGCTGATGAGCTGTTCCGCTTCGGCGGCACTCGCGGTGATCTGATGCATGGCGGAGTCCGCATACCGCGACGAGAGGCGGGAGATGGCTTCGCTGGTCTGCGGGATGCGAGCACTCAGCGCCGCCGCGTCTGCCCGCACCTGGGCGATGATCTCGGGCGCGCGGCGTACCTTGGCGACCGACTCGGCGAGCACGGAGGTCTTCTCGTCGAGAAGGTCCTGCGCCCAGTCGCAGAGCTGGAGGATGCGCGCGTTGCGTGTGCGCAGCTCTTCGTCGGTGTCGGGGATCTCGTCGTGGTTCAGCTGGTGGAGCTGGAACGCTTCCCGCAGATGGGTGCGTACAGCCGCGAGCGCCCTGCGCAGATCGGCTGTGAGCGACTCGCCGAGTTCGGCCTCCGCGAAGGCGAGCTCATCGGAGGTCGTGCGGATCCGCTCGTCTGCGCTGACCAGGGCCTGCTCAGCACGGCGCGCGAGATCGGCGTCCTGAGCGGCGAGTTCTTCCTGTTCGCGTTTGCGTCTGCCCCAAAATCCAGCCATGACCCGATCCTAGTTTCCCGGGGGCCGGCGGTGGCTGAGCATCCGCTCGGGGCGAACGCGGAACCGGTCCGTGTGAGCGAGCCGGGCGACATCGGGCCGGGTCAGGACGCCGCGATCGCGTCGGCCGTCGCCGTCTCGGCCTTCGTCGGGCGTCCCCGCTTCGGGCGATCGGCGGTGAGCTCGAGCGTCATCGCGTGGCGAGGGTGGGCGCCCAGACGCTGTGCGGCATGGTCCAGCCATCGGATCTCGGCCTCGGCGGCGAAGATCATCGAGTCGGCGACGAGCGACCACGCGAGTCCCTCAGGGGCGTCGACGTCCCGATGTGCGCGTCGCTGCGTCTGCAACGCCTCCAGCTGTCGGAGCGATGCGGATCGCTGGGACTGGATCGCGGCTGCGGGGTCGACGCCGGGCAACGTGGCGGCGACCGCGACCTTGATGGCGAGTTCGTCTCTGGTGCCCTGGGGGCGCATGACGGGGGAGGAGAGCCAGCGGTCGACCTCCGTCCGTCCGGCGTCGGTGATCTGCCAGTACACATGGCCCCGGTCGTCTGCCTCTCCACGCGAGACCAGGCCGTCGCGTTCGAGACGTTCGAGCGTGTTGTAGATCTGCCCGACGTTCAGCGGCCAGATGGAACCGGTCCGGCGATCGAACTCATGGCGGAGCTGATAGCCGTAGCACGGCCCCTGCGCGAGGATCGCGAGCAGACTCTGGCGTACTGACATCGTTCGTCTCCTGTGGCCGTCCGGGAATGCGATACCGAGTATATGGTCGGCGCGCGAACGTCCGATTCGACGCGCGGGACGGCTATGCAGGCGACGTGCAGGTCACAGCCCGGTAACATGGCGAAGTATGCCTGGCGTCGGGTTCACCGACGACCGGCGGTTCACCCACCGACAGGGAGATGACATCCGTGGCCAATCCTCTTGAGAAGCTCCTGCGTGCGGGCGAAGGGCGGGTCATCCGCCGCCTGAATCAGGTCGTCAAGGCAGTGGGTGCACTGGAAGAGGACATCTCCAAGCTCACCGACGACGAGCTGCGCAACGAGACCACCGAGCTGCGCGCGCGCTTCGAGAAGGGCGAGACGCTCGACCAGTTGATGCCGGAGGCCTTCGCCGCCGTGCGCGAGGCCGCCAAGCGCACCCTCGGCATGCGCGCATACGACGTGCAGATCATGGGTGGGGCCGCCCTTCATCTCGGGAACATCGCCGAGATGAAGACCGGTGAGGGCAAGACCCTCGTCGCGACGCTGCCCGCGTACCTGAATGCGATCGCCGGCAAGGGCGTTCACGTCATCACGGTCAACGACTTCCTCGCCAGCTACCAGGCCGAGCTCATGGGGCGCGTGTTCCGCGCGCTCGGCATGACCACCGGCATCATCGTCTCCGGTCAGACTCCGGCAGTGCGCCGCGAGCAGTATGCCGCCGACATCACCTACGGCACGAACAACGAGTTCGGCTTCGACTACCTGCGCGACAACATGGCCTGGCGCAAGGAGGATCTCGTCCAGCGCGAGCACTTCTTCGCGATCGTCGACGAGGTCGACTCGATCCTCATCGACGAGGCGCGCACCCCGCTCATCATCTCCGGCCCGTCATCGGGCGAGGCGAACCGGTGGTTCGCCGAGTTCGCGAAGATCGCCCGCACCCTCGAGGTCGGCGAGGACTACGAGGTCGACGAGAAGAAGCGCACGGTCGGCGTCCTCGAACCCGGCATCGAAAAGGTCGAGGACTACCTCGGCATCGACAACCTCTACGAGTCCGCGAACACGCCGTTGATCTCGTTCCTGAACAACTCGATCAAGGCGCTGGCGCTCTTCAAGAAGGACACCGACTACGTCGTCATGAACGACGAGGTCATGATCGTCGACGAGCACACCGGCCGCATCCTGGTCGGTCGCCGCTACAACGAGGGCATCCACCAGGCGATCGAGGCGAAGGAGGGGGTGCCGGTCAAGGCCGAGAACCAGACCCTCGCGACCGTCACACTGCAGAACTACTTCCGTCTCTACGACAAGCTCGCCGGCATGACCGGTACGGCCGAGACAGAGGCCGCCGAGTTCATGTCGACTTACAAGCTCGGCGTCATCCCGATCCCGACCAACAAGCCGATGATCCGCAAGGATCAGTCCGACCTCGTCTACAAGAACGAGACAGCGAAGTTCGCGCAGGTGGTGGAGGACATCGCCGAACGGCACGCCGAAGGCCAGCCGGTGCTGGTCGGAACGGTGAGCGTCGAGAAGAGCGAGTACCTTTCGCGTCTGCTCGCCAAGAAGGGCATCAAGCACGAGGTCCTCAACGCGAAGAACCACGCGCGCGAGGCCGAGATCGTCGCGCGCGCCGGTCGCCTCGGTGCCGTCACGGTCGCCACGAACATGGCAGGACGAGGAACCGACATCATGCTCGGTGGAAACGCCGAGTTCCTCGCGGTCCAGGAGCTCAAGGGCAAGGGGCTCGACCCCGTGGAGACGCCCGAGGAGTACGAGGTCGCCTGGGACGAGACGTACGAAGCGATGAAGGCCGTCGTCGCCGAGGAGGCCGAGAAGGTCATCGAGGCCGGTGGCCTCTACGTGCTGGGCACGGAGCGCCACGAGTCCCGCCGTATCGACAACCAGCTCCGCGGTCGCTCCGGACGTCAGGGCGACCCGGGCGAGAGCCGCTTCTACCTGAGCCTCACCGACGACCTGATGCGTCTGTTCCAGTCGGGCGCTGCCGAGGCGATCCTCGCCAGGACCAACTTCCCCGACGACGTGCCGATCGAGTCCGGTCTCGTGTCGCGTGCGATCCGCAGCGCTCAGTCGCAGGTGGAGTCCCGCAACGCGGAGATGCGCAAGAACGTCCTCAAGTACGACGACGTCCTGAACCGTCAGCGCGAGGCCATCTACGCCGACCGCCGTCAGATCCTCCAGGGCGACGACATCGCCGACCGGGTGCAGCACTTCATCGAGGACGCCATCAGCGGTGTCGTCCGTGACCACACCGGCGAGGGCCACAACGAGAGCTGGGACTTCGACGCGCTCTGGACCGAGCTCAAGACCCTCTACCCCGTGGGGGTGACGATCGATGAGGTCGTCGCCGAGGCTGCCGACCGCAAGGGCGGTATCGACGCCGACGGCCTGACCCGCGAGCTGCTCTCCGATGCCAAGATCGCGTACGAAGCGCGTGAAGAGGCCCTCGGTGAAGCGGCGACGCGTGAGCTGGAGCGTCGCGTCGTGTTGCAGGTGCTCGATCGCCGCTGGCGCGACCACCTCTACGAGATGGACTACCTCAAGGACGGCATCGGTCTGCGGGCCATGGCCCAGCGCGATCCGCTCATCGAGTACCAGCGCGAGGGCTACGCCATGTTCCAGTCGATGATGGGGCAGATCAAGGAGGAGTCGGTCGGCTACCTCTACAACCTCGAAGTCGAGGTGCGTCGTGCCGGCGACTCCCAGACGGCGGAGGTCGAAGCCAAGGGGCTCGCCACCGATGGGGGAGAGCAGCGTCTCGAGTACTCGGCGGCCAACGATGCGGGCGAGGTCGAGGTCCGCAACGACCGCGGCCAGGTCCAGCAGGCGGCGACGGATCGCGTACGCCAGGCCGCTGCCCGCGCTCAGGCTCCGCAGAGCGAGCCGGAGGAGGCGCCGAGAGGAGCCTTCGGCCAGCGCACCGATGCAGCGACTCCGGCCGCAGGCAACCGCGAGCAGCGTCGGGCCCAGGGCAAGAAGAAGAAGTAGGGCGTGCGCAGAGGCGGGCCAGTCCGCGTGGATTGGCCCTCCTTTCGTCGCTGTAGGCTTGGCCGATGACCCCAACGCGCAACTTCGACCAGTCGTCGAAGCTCAAGAACGTCCTGTACGAGATTCGCGGAAACGCCCTCGTCGAGGCGGCGCGGCTGGAGGCGGAGGGCCACAAGATCCTCAAGCTCAACACCGGCAACCCGGCGATCTTCGGCTTCGACGCCCCGCACCAGATCGTGCGCGACATGCTGGCGGCGCTGCCGACCGCACACGGATACAGCGACAGCAAGGGCATCATCTCGGCCCGACGTGCCGTGGTGAGCCGGTACGAGGAGATCGAGGGCTTCCCCCGGTTCGACCCCGATGACGTGTACCTCGGAAACGGTGTGTCCGAGCTCATCACCATGACGATGCAGGCGTTGCTGGACGAAGGCGACGAGGTCCTCATCCCGGCACCGGACTACCCCCTCTGGACGGCGATGACCAGTCTCGCTGGCGGCACACCGGTGCATTACCTCTGCGACGAGGAAGACGAGTGGCAGCCCGACCTCGAAGACATCCGCTCGAAGATCACACCGCGGACCAAGGCTCTCGTCATCATCAACCCGAACAACCCCACCGGCGTCGTGTATTCGCGCCAGATCCTGGAGGGGCTGGTGCAGATCGCCAGGGAGCACGAGCTGCTGCTGCTCTCCGACGAGATCTACGACCGGATCCTGTTCGACGGAGCGGTGCACATCCCCACGGCCACGCTCGCTCCCGACCTGCTGTGCCTGACCTTCAACGGCCTCTCCAAGACCTATCGGGTCGCGGGATACCGGTCGGGCTGGATGGTCATCACAGGGCCGCAGGATCACGCGAAGGGCTTCCTGGAGGGCATCACGCTGCTCGCGTCCACGCGACTCTGCCCCAATGTGCCGGCGCAGCACGCCGTGCAGGCGGCGCTCTCCGGAGTGCAGTCGATCGAGGCGCTCATCGCGCCGACGGGACGTCTTCATGAACAGCGGGACATCGCGTGGGAGGGGCTCGAGTCGATCCCCGGAGTGTCGTGCGTCAAGCCCCAGGGTGCGCTGTACGCGTTCCCTCGACTCGACCCGAACGTGCACGAGATCAGGGACGACGCCCGTCTGGTGTACGACCTGCTGGTCTCGGAGCACATCCTGCTGGTCCAGGGCACCGGATTCAACTGGGCGACCCCCGACCACCTCCGACTGGTCACGCTCCCCGAACCCCGAGTGCTGAGCGAAGCCGTCGAACGATTGGGGAACTTCCTCTCGAGCTACCGGCAGTAGCCGTCGCCGGCGGGGAGAGGGATGCCGCCAGTCTCCGCACGGCGGCGGCGAACGGCGAGCGGGGCGCGACATCGGTCATCGGCCGGGCGTGCAGCAGAGCCGCATCCGCCGCGCGCAGGTCGAAGGGGAGGAAGAAGACGTCGGTGATGCCGGCGAACCTCTCCAGGGTGCGTCGCACCTGCCCGCGCGCATCGATCCCGAGGGGGCCGGGGCGCACCTGATTCACCAC
Organism: Microbacterium sp. Beta; assembly: GCF_005502545.1. NCBI lineage: Bacteria > Bacillati > Actinomycetota > Actinomycetes > Micrococcales > Microbacteriaceae > Microbacterium > Microbacterium sp. Beta. The sequence continues at coordinate 387,293 of NZ_SCOG01000001.1, read as the reverse complement.
GACGATGACGGGCGTGGGGGAGGTGAGGCGGCGAAGCTCGGCATGATCGCGGATGAACCTGCTGATACCGAGCGGGTCGGCCGATGCGATCGCCACGATCAGATCCGCCTCCTGCAGCGCCGCCGTGGTCGCCGCGTGACGTCGTGGTCCGGCAAGGTCGTACGTGACTTCGTCGTCGGCGTCGAACGCACCGGCGACGTCCACCACTGTCTCGTCGATCCACCCGCGACAGGTGACGAGCGCGGCGACGAGGCGCGCGGATGACAGCTCGGGCCAACGGCTGGGGCGGTTGATCCCCGGCAGCACTTCGATCTCACCCGCGCTCGTCGTCACCGTCGTCGCCAGTCGCGTCAGCTCCGCCGGATCGAGCGCGCCGCGCTCGGCCCTCCGGCAGGCGGCGGCGATGCCGGGAGCGTCGTCGCCGAGACCGAGGAGCATCGCGAGCGAAGGAGCGACGGTATCCGCGTCGACCAGGGCCGTGCGGCGTCCGGTGCGGGAGAGCTCCACGGCCAGCTGGATCGACAGGGTCGACCGCCCCGGCGCCCCATGTGGTCCCCAGACGGCGACGATACGAGGGGGGAGCTGGGCCTCTGGTGGCGGTGGCGTGTCCGTCTCGGCCAGCAGCGCGGCTGCGATCTCCCACCCCGCCGCGTCAGGTCGCAGCGCTGTGGAGAGGCCGAGACGGCCCAGCAGTCGGCTGTCCTCGGCGCCGAGAGCCAGGATACGGACTCCGGCACGGTCGCACAGTGCGATCAGGTCCGCATTCAGGATCGATCGAGTGGCGGGGACGATGATCGCTTCCACCCCGTCCGGGATCTCTGCGAGTGGGGCGGCGGGGACGGTCGCGATGACATCGACGCCTTCGAGGGCGAGTTCCGCTGCCAGCTCATCCGCCCGTGGCTGCGGGATGGCCACGACGACGCCCGTCACGATCCCGCCCCGACCGGCACCACCGAGAGCGCGGAGCCTCCCGTGATCGCCGCGAGCACGTCGGCGACATCGGCGCGGTCGATCACGACCTCGAGCCGGGTTCCGGCCTCGGCGAGCACGCCCTCGGGTTCGAGCACGTCGCGGACGATCACGTCTGCGACCAGGATGCGCGGGACATCGTACGAGCGCCCTTCATCCACCGGCGGTGCCTGCCAGATCTCGACGACTGTTCCCGCGGCGACGCCTTCCGGGATTCCCGTCGTGCTCTGGATGACCACCGTCGTCGATCGGCTGTCCTCCGCATCGGTCAGCGCCGAGACGGGGACGAGTTCGCCGCCGTCGAGGGTGCGGGTCGCCACGCTGTCCGCAAGGAGGTCGTCGGGACCGAGGTATCCCTCACCGGCAGCGCCGAGTCGCACGTCGACGACCTGGAAATCCGCGGCGGTCACGGGCTGGCCCTGCGTGATCGTCCGGGTGGTCTGGAGAACGGGTACCGCATCGTCGGCGGCGGAGACGATGAGCCAGACCCCGCCGATCGACAGGGCGACCAGGGCGATGCCGATCAGGAATCGCACGTCGCCCCAGAAGGCGCGACGGGGAGGAGAGAGGGAAGCCATGGCGATATCGTCACAGAATCGGCTTCGGCGCTTCGCGAGTTATCCACAGCGAAGGATCCGGCGGCACCTGCGGGAGCGCCTGGGAGAGAATGGGCACATGGCTGCCACCCCCGTTCGCGCACCGCGTTATCTCGCGCCGGCGCAGGTGGCGGAGCTGCTGAGCATCGGCGTCGACGAGGTGGTCACCCTCGTGCAGGAGGGGAGGCTGAGGGGCGCTCGGCTCGGTTCGCCGCCTCGGTGGCGAGTGGAGGAGTCCAGCCTCGACGGCTATCTGTCCGAGGAATCGGAGATCGCCCGCCGGATGGCGCTGTGGCGACAGTCTCAGACGGCGAGTTTCCCCGAGGTCTGGGGAACGTCCGCCGCTCAGGGCATCTGACCGCTCGAAGCCCGCAGCGCGACGAGCGAAGAGAACGGGACGACGCGGAACGCCTGCACCGCCGCGGCCGATCGCGCTTCGCCGGGATCGTGCACGGCCAGATCCAGATGGTCGGCGGCCGCACGATCGATGGTTCCGTGGAGGTCGTCACCGACGAGTGTGGTGATGCGCACCGGCACACGACGCCGGGCGAGATCGCGCAGCACGAAGCCGAGCGTCATCCGTTCCCGCAGTGGCACGTCGGCGGCCGTGGGCTCATCGAGACTCGCGAGGATCATCCCGTGATCCAGCGTGATCCCCGCGACCGCGAGGAGGGGGAGGATCGATGTGCCGGAAGCGGGGCTGCCGCTGCCGGTTCCTCTCGTCCTCACGGCTATCCAGTCCGCTCCGAGGGTCTGCAGCGAGACGGGGATCCGTCGCCCGCTCATGAGGTCGATGGTGGCCTCGGCGCCGCCGCCGCACAGTGCGCGCAGGCGATGGCGCAGATCCAGCCGCGCGATCCGCAGCCGCTCCGACTCGGCATCGAGCACCGCACGCTCCGCCTCCCATTCCGAGGCGAGCTGGCCCTCGAGGTCTTCGAACAGTCGGTCCCAGTGCATTCGACAGAGCGTAGGCGACCGGGATACGGGGCATACGAGTTATCCACATTCTTCGTCGATCCCGGCCCTGTCGAGATGCACGCGCTGCTGTACTGGCTCACTCGCAGACCGTCCCGATCGAGAGTCCGTCATGATGCCGCACGAGTACTTCGCACCCCAGCCGACGTCGACCAGCGAGCTTCCCGATCCTGTACCGCTTCTGCGCAGCCTCACACACGGCGTCCTCGAGGTCCTCGCCGGGGTCAGGGAGGTCGACCAGCTCGCCCGATGGCTCAGCGAAGACGCGTTCCGGAGCCTGGTGACCCGCGCGAACCTGTCCGCCAGGGCACGCAGCGCGCGCGGGGTGGTGCCCGCGCGGCCGACGTTCGAGATCAGGGCGCTGAGGGTCACAGAACCTCTCGACGGGGTGATCGAGGCCGTCGTCGTGGTGGCGGGGCCCGGCCGCACCCGGGCGGTCGCCGTCCGGCTGGAGGGAATCGATCGTCGGTGGCGCGCGACTTCGCTGGCGATTCTCTGAGGCATCTGACCGTAGGCTGGTCAGGTGTCAACCCTCAGTGATCTCGCCCATGCCCAGGGGCGCCTGAACGACAGCGATGTCGAATGGCTCCACCGACTCGCCGGCGACGGTCAGCTTCTCGCAGACCTCGCCTCTGCCGACATCGTGATCTGGATCCAGACCGAGGACGGGTCGTTCATCGCCGTCGCGCATGCCCGGCCCAGCGGTGCGGCCACGCTCTTCTATCGCGACATCGTGGGAGAGCGGGTGCGGCCCCAGTGGCGCACCCAGGTGCAGGGGGCATTCGAGTCCGCCGAGATCGTCGATTCCTCCTCGCCCGATTGGTTCGAGGAGACACCGACGAGGGTGCGAGCGGTGCCGATCGTCACCGTGAAGCGCGGAGCTGACGCCCAGTCCACTGTGATCGGGGTCGTCACCCGCCACACGAACCTCGGCGAGGTGCGCACGCCCTCGCGACAGCAGATCACGTTCGACGAGTGCGCGAACGATCTGTTCCGCATGATCGCCGACGGCAGCTTCCCTGACCTGACGGCCCCCACCTCGCCCCGCCGAGGAGCCCCTCGCGCCTCCGACGGCCTCATCCGCATCGATGTCGACGGGATCACGACCTTCGCCAGCCCGAACGCGCTCTCCGCATTCAACCGGATGGGCTTCGACGATGAGCTCGAGGGGGAATCGCTGGCCGAGGTCACCACCCGACTCGTCCCGCCCTCCCGCCAGGTCGACGAGTCGCTGCCCGTGGTCGTCACGGGGCGCGCTCCGTGGCGCACGGACATCGAGGCCCGCGGCGTGACGGTATCCCTGCGCGCCATCCCCCTCAAGGACCATGGCACGCGCATCGGCGCCATCGTGCTGTGCCGTGATGTGTCGGAGCTCCGCCATCAGGAGCAGGAGCTCATCACGAAGGACGCCACGATCCGCGAGATCCATCACCGGGTCAAGAACAATCTGCAGACCGTGGCCTCGCTCCTGCGCATCCAGGCTCGCCGCACGCACTCCGACGAGGCACGCGACGCCTTGACGCAGGCCATGCGCCGCGTGGACGCGATCGCCGTGGTGCACGACACCCTCGCTCAGGGCCTCACCCAGAAGGTCGATTTCGACGAGGTCTTCCACCGTGTGCTCAAGCTCGTCGCCGAGGTCGCCTCCGCGCCGAACACCCGGGCACGGACGCAGTCGACCGGGCGGTTCGGAGTCCTGCCGAGCGAGTACGCGACCCCGCTCGCGCTCGCACTGACGGAGGTCGTCACGAACGCGGTCGAGCATGGGCTCGCCGGCCAGGAGGGTGTCGTGACGATCGACGCGAAGCGCACAGAGGACAACCTCCGTGTCACGGTGCGCGACACCGGCCTCGGTCTGCCGGAAGGGCGGATCGGTCAGGGGCTCGGCACGCAGATCATCCGCACCCTGATCCAGGGCGAGCTCGGCGGCACCATCGAGTGGCACGGGAGCGACGGCGACGGCACCGAGGTGGTCATCGACATCCCGCTGCGCTGGCTGGAACGCTGAGCGCAGCAGGGTCCGGACAGACGGAAGCGGCCTGAGGGTCGATCTCAGGCCGCTTCCGGAAGTTCAGGAGGCGCGGCGTGCGCGGGCGGCGCGACGCTTGAGAGCGCGGCGCTCGTCCTCGGAGAGGCCGCCCCAGACGCCGGAGTCCTGGCTGGTCTCCAGGGCGTACTGCAAGCAGATCTCGGTGACCGTGCAGGTGGCGCAGACGGTCTTCGCCTTCTCGATCTGATCGACGGCCGGGCCGGTGTTCCCCACGGGGAAGAAAAGCTCGGGGTCGACAGTCAGGCAGGCGGCCTTATCGCGCCAGTCCATGGGGGCTCCTCGGTGTGGATTTCATGAGATGTCGCGATGCGACCTCTCGGATTCGGGTAGTAGTTCGGGTTCCGCTACCCTGTTGAGATGCGGACGGAATGCCCGCGAATTGTGATGCGAGCGTGAACGCTCGCCCCACGCCGCTGTGGGAGCACATGACTTTCTCTATTCTGTTACATGAAAACCGTGAAATCAAGGGTTTTCTCCTCATTCGATCCATGGGAGACACCGTGCGCGCACCCGGAATCGCCCTCGCGGCAGCAGCCGTCCTCGCTCTCGAGGCAGTGGCGCTCCTGGTCTTCGCGGTGATCGAACTCGCCGGCCTCGGTGCGGGTGACGCGGCCTCTCTCCCGACCGCCCTCGCGCTCATCGTGCTCACGCTGATCGGTGCCGCAGCCCTCGTCGCCTTCGCGGTGGGCACGCGCTCCGGGAAGTCCTGGGCGCGATCAGGGGGAGTGGTCTTCCAGGTGCTCGCCGTGGCGCTCGCGCTGGCTTCTCTCACGCTGCAGCCGATCTCCTGGCCGTTCACGCTCGGAGTCGGGCTCCCCGGCCTGGTCGGCTTCGCGCTGCTGATCACGAGCGCCCGTCGCGAAGGGCCGCAGCGCGCGGCGGAGTGAGCTCGGAGCTCGGAGCTCGGATCTCCGAGGCTCGGGAGGTGCCTACGGGGCAGGTCAGGCGTCGATGCCGAGCTGTTTGCGCAGACGCGCGACGTGGCCGGTGGCCTTGACGTTGTACTGCGCGAGCACGATCGTGCCGTCCTCGTCGAGGACGAAGGTCGAGCGGATGACGCCTTCGACGAGCTTGCCGTAGTTCATCTTCTCTCCCCACGCACCGTACGCGGAGTGGACCGCGTGATCGGGGTCGCTGAGGAGCGGGAAGGTGAGGGCGTCGCGCTCGCGGAACTTCGTCAGCGTCGCGGGGTCGTCACGCGAGATGCCGACCACGCGGTAGCCGGCGCCCTGGAGGGAAGAGATGCTGTCGCGGAAGTCGCAGGCCTCGGTGGTGCATCCGGGGGTCATCGCCGCCGGGTAGAAGTACAGCACGGTCTTCTGGCCGCGCAGATCCTTGAGGCGGACGGTGTTCCCGTCCTGGTCGAGGAGTGAGAAGTCGGGGGCGGCGGTTCCTGGTTCGAGGCGCTGGGTCACGCCTCCAGCCTAACGCCCGGGCGTCTGCTCCGCCTTGTCTGCGAACGTTTGCAGCAGCCGCTGCAGAGAGTCGAGTCGCGCACGACCGGTCTCTCCCAGCTCCCCTCGTTCCGCCGCCTCGATGAGCGCGCAGTCGGGGGCATCGGCCAGATGAGTGCAGCCGCGGGGGCAGTCCTCGGCGATCGTCGCGAGCTCGGTGAAGGCCGCGAGGATGTTGGCCGGATCGACATGGCCGAGTCCGAACGAGCGCACCCCAGGGGTGTCGATCACCCAGCCGGTGCCACCCGCTCCCTGGTAACGCAGGGACACGGTCGACGACGACGTGTGGCGTCCGCGTCCTGTCACCTGATTCACGTGTCCCGTGGCGCGCAGCGCTGTGGGGACGAGTGCATTGACGAGTGTCGACTTGCCGACTCCGGAGTGTCCGACGAACACCGTGGAGTGACCGATGAGAGCCTCGCCGATCTCCTCGACGGGCATCTCGTCCTGGGAACTCGTGAAGACCCGAAGGTCCAGCCCCTCGAAATGCGTGAGGAACTCGGTCGGGTCGGCGATGTCGGTCTTCGTGACGACGAGAAGGGGGCGGATGCCGGCGTCGAGTGCTGCCACGAGATAGCGATCGACCAGGCGCGCACGGGGTTCGGGGTCGGCGGCCGCGACGACGATGAGCATCTGGTCCGCGTTGGCGACGATCACCCGCTCGACCTGGTCCGTGTCGTCCGCGCTGCGTCGGAGAAGCGAGGTCCGCTCCACGATGCCGACGATACGGGCGAGGGTGCCATCGTCTCCCGAGGTGTCGCCGACCACTCGGGCCTGGTCGCCCGTGACGATGGGTGTTCGGCGCAGCTCGCGCGCACGTGTGGAGGTGATCGTGCGCTCCTCCGCCGTGTCCTCCCCGAGCAGGACGGAGTAGCGACCCCGATCCACACCGAGCACTCGCCCCACCTGCGCGTCCTCGTGCGCGGGACGGCGCTTCGTGCGCGGCCGGTTGGCTTTGGGGTTCGGGCGGGTGCGGATGCTGCTCTCGTCGAAGTCCTCGAAGTCGTCTTCGAGGTCGTCGGCGTCGTCGAGCCAGCTCACCGTCAGCCCCGCAGCATCCGCTCCCAGAGCATCGTGAACTCCGGGAGGGTCTTCGCAGTGGTGCCGATGTCGTCGATCTCCACATCGGGGACACGGAGACCGATGAGCGCGCCGGTCGTTGCCATGCGGTGGTCGTGGTGCGCAGCCCAGCGTCCGCCGTGCAGTGGGCGCGGGATGATGCGGAGTCCGTCCGGCAGTTCCTCGGCCTCGCCGCCGAGGGCACGCAGGTTCCCGATCAGCGCGGCGATTCGATCGGTCTCGTGCAGACGGATGTGCCCGATGCCGCGGATCGTCGTCGGGGAGTCCGCGAAGGCGGCGAGGCCGACCAGTGTCGGGGTGAGCTCGCTCGCCGCCGAGAGATCGAGGTCGAGACCGCGGATGCCGGAGCCCGCGCGCACCGTGAGCGTTCCGCCGTGCCGCCCGACGTGAGCTCCGGTCGCCTGGAGGATCTCCGGCAGGAGGGCGCCCGGTTGGGTGGAGTGCGGAGGCCAGCCCGTGATCGACACGGATCCACCGGTGACGAGCGCGGCGGCGAGGAACGGTGCGGCGTTCGAGAGATCGGGTTCGATCGCGATCTCCTTGGCGCGGGGGACGCCCGCCTCGACGAGCCATTCGCCGACGGCTGGGCGCTCGATGCGAATGCCTCGGCGGCTGAGAGCCTCGATGGTCATGTCGATGTGCGGAAGGCTCGGCAGGTGCTCGCCGGTGTGGACGAGGTGCAGTCCCACGTCGAAACGCGGAGCGGCGAGGAGGAGCCCGGAGACGAACTGGCTCGACGCGGAGGCATCGATCTCGATGCGACCCCCGCGGATGCGCCCGTGGCCGCGGATCGTGAACGGAAGAGCCCAGGTGCCCTCGTCGTCGATGTCGACTCCGAGGTCGCGCAGCGCGCTGATGAGGCCCCCCATCGGCCGATGGAGGGCGGTCTCGTGCGCGGTGAGATGCACGTCGTTCTCGGCGAGTCCGGCCAGCGGAGCGATGAAGCGCATGACGGTGCCGGCCTGCCCGCAGTCGATCGTGGTGCCGCCGTCGAGTCTCGCAGGGGTGACGACGAGGTCGGGCCCGAACTCATGACCGGCATCCACCTCCTCGATGCCCACCCCGAGGGCACGCAGCGCGTCGACCATGCGCGCGGAGTCGTCGGAGTGCAGAGGGGCGATCAGGCGGCCGGGACCGTCGGCGATCGCGGCGATGATCAACTCGCGGTTCGTCAGCGACTTCGAACCGGGGATCGTGAGCTCGGCGTGCACGGGCACGTCGGTCGAGGGCGCGGTGTAGGCGCCCTGCACGCGGGAGGGGGAATACCTGTTGGCGCTCATCGGTTCTCACCTTAGTAAACGCAGGGAGCTTCGTCGCGAACGACAGGCTCCCACCCCACCGAAGGAGCGAGTATGACGGCGACGTTGGAGCGCGAGGTGATCGACCTCAGCGGCCTAGACTGGCCGGTGATGGATGACACCGCAACCGCAGACACCGTCGGCGACCCTCGGCGCGAGTTCGAAGAGCAGGCGCTCCCGTTCATGGACCAGCTCTACGCCGCCGCGATGCGTATGACGCGCAATCCCGCCGACGCCGCAGACCTCGTGCAGGAGACCTTCGTCAAGGCCTATGGGTCCTGGGCGACGTTCTCGCAGGGTACGAACCTCAAGGCGTGGCTCTACCGGATCCTCACGAACACCTACATCAACATCTACCGCAAGCGTCAGCGGGAGCCGTTCCAGGGCACGATCGACGAGCTCGAAGACTGGCAGCTGGGCGGAGCGGAGTCGACGACGGCGTCGCACAGCCGGTCGGCCGAGGCGGAGGCCATCGACCGGATGCCCGCCTCCGTCGTCAAGGACGCGCTGCAGGCCGTGCCGGAGGACTTCCGTCTCGCGGTCTATCTCGCGGATGTCGAGGGTTTCGCATATCAGGAGATCGCCGACATCATGAAGACCCCCATCGGCACCGTCATGAGCCGTCTGCACCGTGGCAGGCGGATGCTGCGGGAGCTGCTGGCAGATTACGCCGCTGAGCGGGGCATCGCCGCGGCCGAGACGAGGAGCAAGAAATGAGTGACTGCGGCTGCGACAAAGCCCGTCAGGATCTGGAGGAGTACCTCCGCAACGAGGTGTGCAAGACCGAGCACACCGAGATCCGCGAGCATCTGGAGAACTGCCCGTCCTGTCGGGATGAGGCTCTCGTCGCTACCACCCTCACCGATGTGATCGCGCGGGCCTGCAAGGAGACCGCACCCGAGGAGCTGCGCGACCAGGTGTTCGCGCGGCTGCGGGCAGTGCAGGCAGCCCAGCACTGACTCCGGGTCGGATGGCGTCGGTAGTGTGGGTGGATGACCTCCATCGATGCGAGAGACGTACCCGCTGACACCACCTCGAGGGAACGACTGGCCGGAGCCGGTCTCGACTATCGCGTCGTCGATCTGAGCGACGACCCGAAGGCATCGGCATTCGAGCGCGCGGTCGACCGGGGGTTCCTCGGGCCTGAGCCGAGCACCGAGATGATCGCCCAGGTGCGCAAGACCTTCGCCGAACGGCGGAACGTCGGGGTGTACGAGCAGGGCGCCGTCGATGCCGACCTTCCCGTCGCGACCATCAACGGCTGGGTGACGCCGCTCACCGTTTCCGGTGGGCGTGAGATCGACATGTGGGCCATCAGCGTGGTGACGGTGTCGGCGACGCATCGACGCCGCGGGATAGCCAGGGCGCTTCTCGAAGGAGAGCTTCGCGCTGCGGCAGCCTCCGGTGTGCCCATCGCCGGCCTCACGGTGTCGGAGGCGACGATCTACGGTCGCTACGGCTTTGGCTCCGCGATCCCGGTCGCGCGTCACACGGTCGACACCCGCCGCGCCGGCTGGAGCGGCCCGACCCCGCTCGGCACCCTCGAGTACGTCGACCGGGAGACCCTCGCTGCAGACCTCGGCACGGTCCACGAACGTGCACGGGGGAGGGCCGCGGGGCAGATCCCGGGCTGGCAAGGTCGATGGGAGGGGTACGCGGGCGTGTCTCCCACCCCGGACCGCGACCAGGCACGTGGGGTGCGTTATCGGGACGAAGACGGCGTGCTGCGTGGCGTCATGGCCTACACCGTCGGTGAGGCCGCCGGCACCTTCCGGTTCCGGATGGACGTGCGCCTGCTGGTCGCCGAGACGACGGACGCGCGCACGGCGCTCTGGCGCTTCGCTCTGCAGCACGATCTCGTCGACGAGGTGGTCGCCGACCTCCGCCCGGTCGACGACCCGCTGCCATGGCTCGTGCACGACACCCGCGGCGTGAAGCAGGAGGTGCACGACCACGGCTGGCTGCGCGTGCTCGACATCCCCGCCGCGCTGACCGCCCGTCGATACTCGGCGCCGATCGACACCGTCATCCGCGTGGAAGACTCCCTCGGCTTCGCGAACGGCGACTGGCGCCTGCACGTGAACGACTCCGGCGTCGCGACCGTCGATCCGGTGACCGACTCCGCGACAGACGTCGATGTCACGCTCGATGTCTCCGCGCTATCCGCCCTGTATGCGGGAGGGGTCCGCGCTGCGACGCTGCACGGTGCAGGCCGCATCGCCGCCGATGCCGCTGCGGTCGAGGCCCTCGACCGAGCCTTCATCACCTTCCCCGCGCCGTCTCTCGACATCTGGTATTGAGTCCGCACGAGAAGGGGCGCCGCGACCTGAGTCGCGGCGCCCCTTTCGTGCAGACGATCAGCCGAGTGTGACGGCTGCCTGGATCAGCGCAGCCTGCTCTGCCGCGTGGACCTTCGAGGATCCCGTCGCCGGCGAGGCCGAAGCCGGGCGCGAGACCGGACGGAACGAACGGTCTCCCGGCACGTCGGCGAAAGCGAGCGCGAGGAAGGGCCATGCGCCCTGGTTCTCCGGCTCCTCCTGCACCCACACCAGCTCGGCGTTCGGGTAGGAATCGGTGATGGCCTTGAGGCCGTCGATCGGAGTCGGGTACAGCTGCTCGAGCCGGACCAGCGCGACCGCGGGGTTCGGGTTCTTCTCGAGCTCGGCCCGCAGGTCCCAGTGCACCTTGCCCGAGTGCACCAGCACGCGCTTGACGGCGGCGCGGTCGAGACCGCGGTCGTCGTCGAGCACAGGTTCGAACCGGCCCTGGGTGAAGGCCTCGACCGGGCTGGTCGCTCCACGCAGACGCAGCATGGCCTTCGGGGTGAACACGATCAACGGCTTGCGCGGACGGGCATAGGCCTGGCGACGCAGCAGGTGGAAGTACGAGGCCGGAGTCGACGGGCGCGAAACGATCATGTTGTCCTGCGCGCACATCTGCAGGAACCGCTCGATGCGCGCAGAGGAGTGATCCGGTCCCTGACCCTCGTAGCCGTGGGGGAGGAGCAGGGTCACACTGGACTGCTGCCCCCACTTCTGCTCGGCCGCCGAGATGTACTCGTCGATGACGGACTGAGCGCCGTTGACGAAGTCGCCGAACTGCGCCTCCCAGAGCACGAGCGCCTCGGGGGCTTCGACCGAGTAGCCGTACTCGAAGCCGAGAGCCGCGTACTCGCTCAGCAGCGAGTCGTAGACGAAGAAGCGTCCCTGGGCGTCGGAGAGGTTCGACAGCGGCAGCCATTCCTGACCGTTCGCGCGGTCGTGCAGGGTCGCGTGCCGCTGCACGAACGTGCCGCGCCGCGCATCCTGCCCGGCCAGACGAACCGGGGTGCCCTCAACGAGGAGCGAGCCGAAGGCGAGCAGCTCGCCGAAGCCCCAGTCGATGGCGCCGTTGCGGCTCATGTCGAGGCGCTTCTCGAGCAGCTGCTGGATCTTCGGGTGCACCGTGAAGCCCTCTGGCTTGTTCACGAAGGCATCGCCGATCATCTGGATGACCTCGCTCGGCACGCCGGTGACCTCCGGTGCGCCGACCTGGTCCTCGACGGGCGGCGTCTCCGGCGCGACGGGGAGGGCGCCGGTCTCGGCCGCGTGCGTCTCGGCGAAGGCGATCTCCAGTCGGTTCTGGAAGTCGGCCTTGGCCTCGTCGTACTCCTGCTCGGTGATGTCACCTCGGCCGACGAGCGACTCGGTGTACAGCCGCCGGACGGAGCGCTTCGCCTGGATGAGGTCGGTCATCAGAGGCTGCGTCATCGAGGGGTCGTCTCCCTCGTTGTGGCCGCGTCGGCGGTAGCAGACCAGGTCGATCACGACATCGCGGTGGAAGCGCTCGCGGTACTCGAAGGCGAGCTGCGCGACGTGGATGACCGCCTCCGGGTCGTCGCCGTTCACGTGGAAGACCGGGGCCTGGATGGTCTTGGCCACGTCGGTCGAGTAGATCGAGGTGCGGCCGTCGTTCGGGGTGGTGGTGAAACCGACCTGGTTGTTCACCACCACGTGGATCGTGCCACCCGTGCGGTAGCCGCGCAGCTGCGACATCTGCAGGGTCTCGACCACGACACCCTGCCCGGCGAACGCGGCGTCGCCGTGCACGAGGATGGGCAGCCACGCGAACGTGCCGATGGGCTTGCGGTCCTGCTTAGCGCGGACGATGCCCTCCAGCACGCCGTCGACCGTCTCGAGGTGCGAGGGGTTGGCGGCGAGGTAGACGGGGAGCTCCGACTTGTCATCGGCGACGAAGGTGCCCTCGGTCCCGAGGTGGTACTTCACGTCACCGGATCCGCGCTGGTTGCCCGGCGTCTGCGTGCCCTCGAACTCACGGAAGACCTGACCATACGTCTTTCCGGCGATGTTGGTGAGCACGTTCAGGCGGCCGCGGTGGGCCATGCCGATCGCAGCCCCTTCGAGGCCTGCCGTGGCCGCGCCCTGCAGGATCTCGTCGAGCAGCGGGATCAGCGACTCGCCGCCCTCGAGGGAGAAGCGCTTCTGGCCGACGAACTTGGTCTGCAGGAAGGTCTCGAACGCCTCGGCCTCGTTGAGCTTGCGGAGGACCCGCAGCTGCTCGTCGTGGCCGGGCTTCTGGTACTTGACCTCGACCTTCTCCTGGAACCAGCGGCGCTGCTCCGGGTCCTGGATGTGCATGTACTCGATGCCCAGCGTGCGGCAGTACGAGTCGCGCAGCACGCCGAGGATGTCGCGGAGCTTCGCGATGCGTCGTCCGCCGAAACCGCCGGTGACGAACTCGCGGTCGAGGTCCCAGAAGGTGAGGCCGTGGCTCTCGATCTCCAGGTCCGGGTGCGAACGCTGCACGTACTCGAGCGGGTCGATGTCGGCCATCAGGTGACCGCGCACACGGAACGAGTTGATGAGCTCCTGCACGCGGGACTGCTTGTCGACGCGCTCGGCGAGATCGACCGCGATGTCGGGGTTCCACCGGATCGGTGCGTAGGGGATGCGGAGCGCCGCGAAGATGTCGTCGTAGAAGCCGCGCTGGCCGATGAGCAGCTCGTGCACCTTCTTCAGGAACTCGCCGGAGCCGGCTCCCTGGATGACACGGTGGTCGTAGGTGCTCGTGAGCGTGATCGTCTTGCCGATCGCCAGCTCGTTGAGCGTCTTCTCGCTCGCGCCCTGGAACTCGGCCGGGTACTCGAGGGCGCCGGCGCCGATGATGCAGCCCTGGCCCTTCATGAGACGCGGCACCGAGTGCACGGTTCCGATTCCGCCGGGGTTGGTGAGCGACACCGTGGTGCCCTGGAAGTCGGCGGCGGTCAGCTTGTTGCCTCGTGCACGCGTGACCAGGTCTTCGTACGCGGAGAGGTACTCGGTGAAGGTCAGGGTGTCGGCGCGCTTGATGCTGGGCACCATGAGGGCGCGCGTGCCGTCGGGCTTGGGCAGGTCGATCGCGATGCCCAGGTTGACGTGCGCCGGTGCGACCACCGAGGGCTTGCCGTCGACCTCTGCGTAGAACACGTTCTGGCTGCGGAACTCGTCGAGGGTGCGGATGAGCGCCCAGCCGATGAGGTGCGTGAAGCTGACCTTGCCGCCGCGGGTGCGAGCCATGTGGTTGTTGATGACGATGCGGTTGTCGATCATCAGCTTCGCGGGCACGGTGCGCACGCTCGTGGCGGTCGGCACGGTGAGCGACTCGTCCATGTTCGCCGCGAGGGTCTTCGGCAGACCGCGCAGCGGTGTGACCTTGTCCTCTTCGGCGGGAGCGGGAGCCTCCTTGGACTCCGACTTCGCGGCGGGCTTCGGGGCCTGGGCGGGGATGGGGGCGGCTGCGGCGGGCTTGGCGGTGGTGCGCGCGACGGGCTGGGAGCCGATCACGGGGATCGGTGCCGTCACGGGGTGCGCAGCCTGGGCCGGTGCGTCGGACGCTGCGGCGGGAGCAGCGGACGCCGTCTCGGAGTGGTACTTCTCCAGGATGGGCCACCACTCCTTGTCGACGGAGTCGCGGTTCACCTTGAACTGCTCGTAGAGCTCTTCAACGAGCCAGGAATTGGCTCCGAACCCCCCGTCGCCGTTGACGCCGGTCACCTGGTTCGACACTCTCGATCGCCCTCTTTCATCGCTGAAGCTCTCTGGTGCGGACGTCGACGCAGGATGCGTTCGGGCCCGCACACTCTCGACCAACAAGCCTAACGTGTTTCCCTTGGGGAATCGTCGAAGCCGAGCGCCCACCGCGTCGCGATCTGGGTACCGTGGAACCATGAAGTTCTCTGGAGCGCAGCCGACCGTCGATCTGACCTACTCCGACGTCTTCCTGGTACCCCGCAGATCCGCGGTCACCAGCCGTCTCCAGGTCGATCTCGCGCCGCAGGACGGCACGCCGGCGACGCTGCCTTTGGTCGCGGCCAACATGAACTCCGTGACGGGTCCGCGCATCGCCGCTGTACTCGCTCGGCGTGGCGCCCTCGGGGTGCTGCCGCAGGACCTGCCTCTGCAGGAACTCGATGCCGCGATCCGTGAGGTGAAGTCGCAGCCCGTGCTCTGGGACACGCCGATCGTGCTGCCCCCGGAAGCCTCGGCTGCTGACGCGCTCCGCCTGCTGCCGGCGACCAGCGGTCACGGCATCGTCGTCGCCCGTGGCGCTGCCCCCATCGACGTCGGCCGGATCCTCGGCATCCTGCCCGCGACCAGGCTGGCGACCGCGCTCCCCGATGCGCAGCTGGGTGACCTGGTGCATCGCGGCACGCCATCGATCGACGCGGACGACATCGGCTCTGAGCGGCACGCGTTCGACGTCATCACCGACGCGGGCGTCGAGATGGTCACCGTCGTGCACCACGGGCACCTCGTCGGCACACTGAGCGCCCGCAGCGCGCTTCGTTCGACGCTGTACCGTCCGGCCGTCGACGCCGACGGGCGCCTCGCCGTCGCCGCCGCGGTCGGCATTAACGGCGACGTCGCGGCCAAGGCCAAGGCCCTCGCCGCCGCCGGCGTCGACGTGCTGGTGGTGGACACCGCCCACGGACACCAGGAGGGCATGCTGCGAGCGCTGCGGGCCGTCGCCGAGCTCGACCTCGGTCTTCCCGTCGTCGCGGGCAACATCGTCACCGCGGAGGGCGTGGCCGACCTGGTCGACGCCGGTGCGTCGATCCTCAAGGTCGGCGTGGGTCCCGGCGCGATGTGCACCACCCGCATGATGACCGCGGTCGGCCGCCCGCAGTTCTCCGCTGTGCTCGAGACGGCACAGGCGGCGCGGGAGCTCGGCGCGCACGTCTGGGCAGACGGGGGAGTGCGCTACCCCCGCGATGTCGCCCTGGCCCTCGCCGCAGGTGCCGCCTCCGTCATGGTCGGTTCGTGGTTCGCGGGAACGATCGAAGCGCCGGGCGAGTTGCAGCGCGATGCGGAAGGGCGCCTGTTCAAGGAGTCGTGGGGCATGGCGTCGACCAAGGCGGTCCAGGCCCGCTTCGGCAGGCTCGACGCCTACGAGCGTGCGCGCAAGGAGCTGTTCGCTGAGGGGATCTCGTCATCGAAGATCTACCTCGACCCGCTCCGGCCCGGCGTCGAGGATCTCCTCGACATGATCACCTCGGGGGTGCGATCCTCGTTCACCTACGCCGGGGCTGCATCCGTCCCGGAGTTCCATGACCGCGCCGTCGTGGGTCTGCAGTCGGCGGCCGGCTACGAAGAGGGCAAGGCGCTTCCGGTCAGCTGGTGATCGTTGCGCGCATACACGGTCGCGTTGGGTACAATCGTCGGCATAATGGACGACCCTCCCAGTTGTAGAACATCGCCCCACTGTCCGCCTCTCTCACAGGAGAGGAACCTCTGATGGACTACATCATGTTGGGCGTGGGGCTCCTGCTCACGGTCGGCACCGGCCTCTTCGTCGCCAGCGAGTTCGCCCTGGTGAACCTCGATCGCGCGGAACTCGAGGCCAGGCAGGCGAGAGGCGAGTCGCGGCTCTCCCTCACCATCAGCGCCCTCAAGCACACGTCGACCCATCTCTCCGCTGCGCAGCTCGGGATCACGCTGACGACCCTGCTCACCGGGTACACGATGGAGCCGGCGCTGTCGAACCTGCTGCGTCCGACGTTCATCGCCTGGAGCATCCCCGAGGCGGCCGTCACCCCGATCGCGACCATCGTGGCGATGCTGGTGGCGACGGTGCTCTCGATGATCCTCGGCGAGCTCGTCCCGAAGAACTTCGCCCTCGCGCTGCCTCTGGCCACTGCGAAGCTCGTGGTCCCGTTCCAGATCGCCTTCACGACCGTGTTCAAGCCGGCCGTCGTGGTGCTCAACGGCAGCGCGAACGGCGTGCTGCGCAGCATGGGCATCGAGCCGAAGGAGGAGCTCTCGGGGGCCCGGAGCGCTGAGGAGCTCTCCTCTCTCGTGCGCCGTTCCGCCAGCGCCGGTCTGCTGGAAGCCGATACAGCGACGCTCCTCGACCGCACGCTCACCTTCGCCCGGCTGACCGCCGCCGATGTGATGACGGCGCGTCCGAGCATGCATGCGATCGCGGCCGGCGACTCCGCCGACGACGTCATCCAGCTCGCCCGACGCACCGGGCACAGCCGTTTCCCGGTGTACGACGACGACCTGGACGACATCACCGGTGTCGTCCACCTCAAGGCGGCCATCTCCGTGCCTCGAGAGCGTCGGACCGAGGTTCCTGCCGGCGCGTTGGCGACGGAACCGCTCCGGGTGCCGGAGACGGTGCACGTCGACGCCCTGATCGCCGAGCTGCGGGCACGCGGCTACCAACTGGCCGTCGTCGTCGACGAGTACGGCGGCACGGCCGGTCTGGTGACCCTCGAAGACCTGGTCGAAGAGCTCGTGGGCGAGGTCGCCGACGAGCACGATCGCACCAGGGCCGGAGTGATCCGCAACCGCGAGGGCATCACGTTCCCCGGGGAGCTCCGACCGGACGAGCTGCGTCGTCGCGCCGGCGTCGAGGTGCCGGAGGGCGACGTCTACGACACCGTCGGCGGCTACGTCATGAGCGTGCTCGAACGGGTTCCGTCGGTCGGCGACGAGGTCGAGCTCGACACCGGCACGCTCCAGGTCGTGCGCATGGACGGTCGGCGAGTCGATCGGGTGCGCTACGTGCCGAGACCGCTCGCTGTCGATGAGGAGGTGACCCGATGAGCGATTGGGGCGGACTCGCCTGGCTCGTCGTGCTCCTGGTCGCGAACGCGTTCTTCGTCGGCGGCGAGTTCGCCGTGATCTCGGCCAGAAGATCGCAGATCGAGCCGCGCGCGGATCAGGGTTCGCGTGCAGCGAAGACGGCCCTTTACGCGATGGAGCATGCCACTCTCATGCTCGCGACCTCGCAGCTCGGCATCACGATCTGCTCGCTGCTGATCCTCAACGTGTCGGAGCCGGCCATCCACCACCTGCTGTCGGTGCCGCTGCATGCGCTGGGGTGGCCGGACGGCGCCGTCGATGCCGTGTCGTTCACGGTCGCGCTGCTGGTCGTCTCGTTCCTGCACGTGGTGTTCGGTGAGATGGTGCCGAAGAACCTCGCCTTCTCAGTGCCGGACCGCGCTGTGCTGATCCTCGCCCCGCCGCTGGTCTGGGTGTCGAAGGTCTTCATGCCGGTGATCTGGGTGCTCAACGCGGCGGCGAACGGCGTGCTGCGCCTGTTCCGCGTCGAGCCGAAGAATGAAGCGGCATCCACGTTCACGCTCGAAGAGGTTGCGACCATCGTCAGCCAGTCGCGTCGCGAGGGCGTGCTCATGGACACGGCGGGAACCGTCGCCGCCGCCGTCGAGTTCACCGACAAGAAGGCCAGGGATGTCGCTGTGCCCTTGAGCGATCTGGTCACTCTTCCGCAGTCGGCGACGCCGGACGACATCGAGAAGGCGGTCGCCCGCTACGGGTTCTCGCGTTACGTGATCGTCGACGACGAGTCGGTTCCGATCGGCTACGTGCACCTCAAGGACATCCTGCGGGCGTCCGAGGGAGCGGACGCCGAGACCAAGATGATCCAGCCGGTCCCGGCCAAGCGTATCCACCACATGGTGCCCGTTCAGGAGAACACCGACCTCGAGGACGCCCTCGCGGTCATGCGCCGCGCGGGCCGGCACCTGGCCAAGGTGCGGGACGCGGAGGGGAACACCACCGCTGTCCTGTTCCTCGAGGACATCCTGGAGGAACTGGTCGGCGAGGTTCAGGACGCGACACGTCGCTTCCGCGGACGCTGATCCTCCACCGCACGACGAAGGCCGCCGAATCCTGCACGGATCGGCGGCCTTCGTCGTCGGGGGCTCAGCGGGGACGGGCGCGCTCGTACTGCGGCGGCCAGGCGACCTCGGCGTCGAGCTCGTGCGCGGCGCGGAGGGCGAAATGCGGGTCGCGCAGCCACTCGCGTCCCGCGAAGATCGCGTCGGCGGCGCCATCGGCGAGCACCTGCTCCGCGTGGTAGGCCGCCGTGATGAGGCCCACCGCGGAGACCGGGATCCGACCGCCTTGACGCACGCACTCGGCGAGCGGCACCTGGTATCCGGGGAACACGGTGATCTGCTGATGCGCCACGAGGCCACCGCTCGATACGTCGATCAGGTCTGCACCATGCTGGGTCGCCCAGCCACTGACGATCTCCGCCTCCTCCGGCGTGAACCCGCCCTCCGCGTGGTCGGTGGCGGAGATGCGGACGAACAGCGGCACGTCGGCGCCGGCGGCGTCGCGGACGGCGCCGACCACGCGCAGCAGTAGACGAGCGCGGTTCTCGAGCGAACCACCGTATTGGTCCTCACGGTGGTTGGACAGTGGAGAGAGGAACTGGTGGAGGAGGTAGCCATGCGCTCCGTGGATCTCCAGCACGTCGAAGCCCGCGGCGACCGCGCGATGAGCTGCATCGGCGAAGGCCTCCACCACGCGGTCGATGCCCGCCGTATCGAGGGCGATCGGGGTGTCGAAGCCCTCGTACGCGATGGCGGACGGCGCGGACGTGGTCCATCCACCCTCACCGGTCGGCACAGTGCCTCGTTCGGGAGCCCAGGGCCACCACGTCGAGGCCTTGCGGCCGGCGTGGGCGAGTTGGATGCCCGCGTGCGCGCCCCGATCGTGGATCGCCTGGACGATCGGGGCGAGCGCGTCGCGCTGCTCGTCGTTCCAGAGCCCCAGGTCGCGCGGCGAGATCCGCCCGTCGGGGACGACCGAGGTCGCCTCGGCGATGATGAGCCCGGCGCCGCCCGAGGCGAACTGCGCGAGGTGAGTGTGATGCCACTCCTGCGCCACGCCGTCGACGGCGCTGTACATACACATCGGCGACACCCAGAGGCGATTGCGCAGGGTGACGGAACGGATGGTCAGCGGGGAGAAGAGAAGACTCACCGTTCGACGCTACCGCCGCGCAGGCGACCCGAGGGCCGTCGCACTAACGTGGAGTCATGGTCGAGGTGCGCGAGTGGACGCGAGATGACACGGCGCGGTTGTTCCGTGTTCCCACAGCCGATGACGACAAGTACGCCCGTGGTGTGGTGGCGCTTCGCACCGGGTCGCCCGCATATCCGGGTGCCGCCGTGCTCGGGGTGGAGGCCGCGTGGCGCACGGGCGCCGGATTCGTCCGGTACGTGGGCGCGGAGCGGGTGGCAGATGCTGTTCTCGCCCGACGTCCGGAGACGGTGGCGGGGGCGGATGTCGGCCGGTCGCGGATCGACGCCTGGGTGATCGGCTCCGGCACGGACCCCACCGACCGGGACGACGCGGAGCAGGCAGCCCTCGAGGCGATCGTCGCGGGCGATGCAGCGGTGGTGATCGACGCGGGCGCACTCGATCTCGCCGGGAAGGCGCGCGCTCCCTTCCTGGTGACCCCTCACGCGCGGGAGTTCGCCCGGCTGCAGGAGCAGCTCGGCATCTCCACGTCCGAAGAGGATCGCGCGTCGGCGGCCAGGAGGACGGCGGACCGGGTCGGAGGCACCGTGCTGCTCAAGGGCGCTCGCACGCTGATCGCGTCTCCTGACGGCGGCGTCATCGCCGTCGACGCGGGTACAGGGTGGCTGGCGACCGCAGGGACAGGGGATGTGCTCGCCGGGGTGCTGGGTGCCGTGCTCGCAGCGAACCAGGGCCGCCCGATCGCCGAGGTCGCCGCCGCCGGGGCGTGGATACACGGACATGCGGGCCGAGTGGCCGCGGGGATGAGCGACGGCGGGACGGGGCATCCGATCGTCGCCATGGACGTCGCTGCGGCGCTGCCGCAGGCGATCGCGGACGTCCTCGCGTGAATCGCCCGCCGACCGGGGTGGCCGTGCTGTGGTTCGCCTTCCTCCTCGCCCACCTGCTCACGGCATGGGCGGGCTGGGTCTATCCCAGTCAGCCCATGGGCGATGTGGTCCTCGTCTACGAGCCCTGGGCTTCGTCGGCCCTCGACGGGGGCCCGATCGTCGGCGTCACCGAGACCTGGGTGTACCCGCAGCTCGCGCTCATGCCGATGCTCGTGGCCAAGATGCTCGCGGCGCCGCTCGTGCCGCTGCTCGGGGTCTCTGGTGCGTACCTGATCGGGTGGGCTGCCCTCGTCGTGATCGTCGATGCGGTGGCGTTCGGAGTGCTGGTCGGCCGCTCGCCGTCGCGCCCGCGCCGCGTGGCCGCCTGGTTCTGGTGCGCGGCGCTACTCCTCCTCGGACCGATCGCGCTCTATCGGATCGATGCGATCACGGTGCCGATCGCCGTGATCGGCGGGCTCTGGCTCGTGAGTCGGCCGGTCGTCGGTGCTGCCCTCCTCACGGTCGGCGCCTGGATCAAGATCTGGCCGGGCGCGCTCGTGCTCGCCGCCGTGATCGCGCTCAGGGCGCGCATGCGGGTGCTGTTCGCCGCGCTGGCCGTCACGGCCGGAGTCGTCGCAGCGCTGCTCGTGCTCGGAGCGGATTCCGAGATCCTCGGCTTCCTGACGGAGCAGACGGGACGGGGACTGCAGATCGAAGCGGTCGCCGCCACGCCGTTCCTGTGGCTCGCCGTCACCGGGGCCGCCCGCATCGAGTACAGCTTCGAGATCCTGACCTTCCAGATCACGGCACCGGGCGTCGATGCCGTCGCGGCCGTGCTCACGCCCCTGATGGCGGTGTGCGTGCTCGCGGTCGCAGCCGTCGGCGCGCTCAAGGCGATCCGCGGTGCGCGCTTCACCCGGCTGTTCCCTCCGCTCGCCCTCGCGCTCGTGACGTTGCTGATCGTCACGAACAAGGTGGGCTCCCCACAGTTCCAGACCTGGCTGATCGCGCCGATGATCCTGTGGCTCGTGCTCGACCGCGTCAGGGCGCGCGTCCCCGCCGTCGTCGTCCTCGCCCTCTGTCTGCTCACCTGCCTCGTCTACCCGATCGGCTACGACGCGCTGCTGCGAGCCGATACCCTCTCCGTCGCCGTCCTCACGGTGCGGAACGCCCTTCTCATCGTCCTGCTCGTGCTGGGCATCCGTGCTCTGCTTCGCGTACCCGTCCGCCAACCGAAAACCCTGGAGTGAACCCATGTTGATCGCCTTCTCCGTCGCCCCGAGCGGTACCCCGGCCGAGGGTGCCGAGCGCACCGATGCATCGGTGCACGACGCCGTGGCCGCTGCCGTGCGCGTGGTGCGGGAATCGGGCCTGGCGCACCGCACCACCAGCATGTTCACCGAGATCGAGGGCCCGGACTGGGACACCGTCATGGACGTCGTGAAGCGTGCGACCGAGGCCGTCATGCCGTTCGGATCGCGGGTATCGCTCGTGTTGAAGGCCGATATCCGGCCCGGGTACTCCGGAGAGCTCGACGCGAAGATCGAACGCCTCGAGGCTGCTATCACAGAGGCGGGCTCGGAAGAGGCGGGCTCTGCGCGCGCGGATGGCTGACGTCGTCCCGGCGACGTCGATCGCTCTTCGACCGGCGCTCGCCGAGGACGCCGAGTGGATCGCGGAGCTCCGGGCCGACGTGCTCAGAGTCGGCCTGGAGCGACTCGGACGTTATGACGAGGTCCGTGTGCGGCAGCGCTTCCGCGACGCGTTCGAGCCTGCGCAGACGCGGATCATCGTCGTGGATGCCGTCGACGTCGGCTCTGTCGCCCTCCGCCGAGACGGCGATTCGTTTTGGCTGGAGCACTTCTACATCTCTCCCTCGCACCAGGGTCGCGGGGTCGGGGGCCGCGTGCTCACGACGGTGCTCGACGGTGCCGGCCGGTATCGCCTCAACGTGCTCAGGGGCAGCCCGGCCCGAGGCCTGTACGAGCGCCACGGGTTCGTCGTCGATTCCGAGGACGACGTGGATGTGTTCATGACGCTCGATCGTGAGGGGGAGACGAGGTGGGCGTCCGAGGGCCGGTAGGCTGTTCCGGTGAATCCCTCGACTGAATCGAGGGGTGCGGCGAAGTGGGCGCTCCTCTCTCTCGCCATAGGCAGCTTCGGAATCGGCATGACCGAGTTCGTGGTCATGGGCCTGCTTCCCAACATCGCCGCCGACCTGCTCCCTTCGCTCTGGGCGACCAGCCCGGAAGATGCGCTGAGCCAAGCGGGGTGGCTGATCTCGCTGTACGCGCTGGGTGTGGTGGTCGGCGCCCCGACCATCGCCGGTTTCGTCGCGCGATATCCACGGCATCGGGTGATGATCGTGCTGGCTCTCGCGCTGACGGTGTTCAACGCCCTCACCGTGGTGCTGCCCACGTTCGAGCTCGTCGCCGCGTCCCGCTTCCTCGCCGGTCTCCCGCACGGTGCGTACTTCGGCATCGGTGCACTCGTGGCGGCCGAGGTGATGGGGCCGGGCAACCGTGCCAAGGGCGTGGCCTTCATCCTCACCGGCCTCACGGTCGCGAACGTCGTCGGCGTGCCGCTGGGCACCTTCCTCGGACAGCAGTGGGGGTGGCGCTCGGCCTTCGCCGTCGTCGCCATCGTGTTCGCGCTCGCCACTGTCTGCATCGCGCTGTTCGTGCCGGAGCATCCGGGGGATCCAGGGCGCACGATGCGGCAGGAGCTGCGGGTGTTCCGGATCCCGCAGGTGTGGTTCACGTTGGGTGTCGGCGCGATCGGGTTCGGCGGGTTCTTCGCCGTCTACAGCTACATCGCGCCCCTGGTGACAGAGGTGTCCGGCTCGCCGGAGTGGGTCGTGCCGATCCTGCTCGTGCTGATGGGGCTCGGGATGACGGCGGGAAACCTGGTCGGTGGTCATCTCGCCGACATCGATCTGCGTCGCACGCTGCTCTTCGGTCTCGCCGCCATGGCTCTCGTCTTCGCGCTGCTCGCCTTCCTGTCGTTCTGGATCGTCAGCCTGGCGGTCGTGGTGCTCGTAGTCGGTTTCGTCTCGTCGGTGCTGAGCCCGACGATCCAGACCCGCCTCATGGATGTGGCCGGTGACAACCAGTCGATCGCGGCAGCCATGAACCACTCCGCGCTCAACATCGGCAACAGTCTGGGTGCCTTCCTCGGTGGCGTCGTGATCGCCGCAGGCTGGGGCTTCACGGCACCGGCGTGGACAGGGGCCGCGCTCGCCGTGGCGGGTCTGCTGATCGCCCTGCTGTCCTATCGCGTCGAAGGGCGTCGTCCCGCGCCGGTGGAGCTCGTCACAGCGGTATCGGCCGGATCGGCATCGGTCGTCTCGACATCGACAGCACCGACATCGACAGCACCGACATCGACAGCACCGACCTCGACCGCACCGACCTCGACCGCACCGTAGAGTGACGGGGTGAGTGCTCCCGAGACGACTCTGCCCGTGGCCGGGACCGTTGTCCTGCTGCGGGCGTCGGATCCGGGATTCGAGGTGCTCCTGATGCGGCGGCCCGATCGCGGCTCGTTCGCGGGAGCGTGGGTGTTCCCCGGGGGCAAGGTCGAGCCCGGTGACATCCGCGGGAGTGGCGACATCGACGATGCGCGGCACGCCGCCATCAGGGAGACCGCCGAGGAGGTCGGCCTCACGGTCGAGGATCTCATCGTGCTGTCGGAGTGGCAGCCGCCGCTGGAGGCACCGACGCGCATCCGGACCTGGTTCTTCCTCGCTCACGCACCGACCGGGGAGGCCGCGCCCTCCGCCGACGAGGTCGAGGAGATCGCGTGGGTGCGCCCGGCTGAGGCGCTCGCGCGCCATGCGGTCGGGACGTGGAGCCTGTACCCGCCCACCTGGATCACACTGCATCAGCTCTCGGCGTTCGGCGATGTGTCCTCGGCACTCTCCTCGGGCGGCTCGGCCCAGCTGTTCCAGACGCGGGTGCTCGACTCCGATGCCGGTCGGGGTTTCGCCTGGGAGCAGGGGCGTCTCGAGGCGGGTTCGCTGCCCTGGCGGTTCGAACCGAGCTGAGCGGAGGGGTCAGCTCTCGAGCAGGCGCCGCAGATTCGAGCCGACCGCCTCGGTCTCGATGAGGAAGCCGTCGTGTCCGAAGTCGCTGGCGATGACGACGGCCTCGTCGTCGATGATGTTCGGGATGCTGCGGGCGATGCGCTGCTGTCCGTCGACAGGGAAGAGTCGATCGCTGTCGATCCCGAGCACCAACGTGGTCGCGGTGACCGCATGCAGCGCCTCTTCGACGCCTCCTCGACCGCGGCCGACGTCGTGCGAGTTCATGGCCTCGACCAGGGTGATGTAGCTGTTCGCGTCGAATCGGCGTGTGAACTTGTTGCCATGGAAGTCGAGGTACGACTCCACCGCGAAGCGTCCGCCGTGACCGAGCGGTGACACGTCGGACTGCCAGGAGCGCTGGAACCGCTGATTCAGCTCGATCGGGCTGCGGTAGTTCAGCAGAGCCATGCGTCGGGCGAGGGCGAGCCCCCGGTGCGGACCGTCGCCGTCCGCGAGGTCGTAGTACTCGCCGCCCTGGAAGCGCGGGTCCATGCGGATGGTCTCCAGCTGCACGGTGTTGAGCGCGATCTGGTCGGCGGTGGTCACCGGGGGAGAGGAGAGCACGGCGAGGCGCTGCACACGCTCGGGGTGCGTGGCCGCCCATTCCAGCGCGTGCATCCCTCCCATGGAGCCGCCGATGACCGCGGCCCAGCTGTCGATGCCGAGAGCATCGGCGAGGCGCACCTGGGCGGCGACTTGGTCGCGGATGGTCAAGTAGGGGAAGCGCGACGCCCATTCGTAGCCGTCCGCGGCGATGCTCGCAGGTCCCGTCGATCCCTGGCATCCTCCCAGCATGTTCGGGGCGATCACGAACCAGCGGTCCGTGTCGAGCGGAGCGCCAGGACCAGTGATGTCCTCCCACCAGCCCGCGGTGGGGTGGCCGGCGCCCGCGGCTCCGCGCACGTGACTGTCGCCGGTGAGCGCGTGCAGCACCAGGACGGCATTGTCCCGTGCCGCGTTCAGCTCGCCCCAGGACTCGTAGGCGATGCGGATGCCGGGGAGCTCTGCGCCGCTCTCGGTCGCGAACGGTCCGAAGGCGGCGAAGCGACGACCCCCCACGGGGTCGCCGTCCCGCCAGGCGCCGGTCGCCGGCGGACGGGCGCGGAGCAGCCTGACATCGGCCTCCGTCACGGGTGCAGAGGGCACCGTGTCCTCGGAGGTCGTCTGCCAGTCCATGCTTCCATTCTCGCCTGGCAGGGCACCCCTCGGTGGCAGGTTACGGAGTGATCGCGGATCGGGCTCGGGTGACGGTCGCCAGATGGTCGCTGTTGCCTGCGCGCATGGTGCCAGAAGTGACGACGTCGAGTCCGCGTACGAACACCTGGTCGATGCGGACGAGTGGGAAGGCCGCGGGCCATGTGAAGCCCAGACTTCCGTCGGTCGGGCGCACCCAGTCGGTCTCCGCGCGCAGGGCGGTCAGACTCGGATCGGTCGACGGTGCGTTGAAGTCGCCGACGACGATCAGCGACTCCGCCGGGTCGGACGCCACCTCTTCCGCGATGCCGCCCAGCATGGTGTCACGGTCCTGTTGGTGCCCTGGCCGTACCGATGCCGCGTGCAGCACATAGACGGCGACGGGAGCGGACGGGGCCTGCACCTCGACGCGAAGCGCGCGCTTCCAGCTGAGTCCGAGTGTGAGGGGCTCGGCATCCGCGAGGGGGTACCTGCTCCAGACGCCCACCGTCCCGACGGTGTAGGAGTGCGGGTACTCCGCTGCGAGGGTGTCCTGCGCGGCGGAGAGGCTGTCTCCGTCGAGCTCGACGAGGGCGATCACGTCGGCACCGCTCTGCGCCAGCTCGGAGGCGGAGGATGCGGCTCCACCGGAGCGCGCTCGCACGTTCTGACTCACGACGGTCAGCTCGGATGCGGCAGCCGATTCCACGTCCGCCCCGCCGGGGAGGCCGGGGAACGCCGGCATCATCGCGAGGACCCACAGGAGTGCGGGAACCAGGATCAGGACGAGAACTCGCGGCGCACGCAGGAGGGCGACCAGCACCAGTGCGACGAGGATGATCCCCAGCCACGGGAGGACAGCCGAGACCGCGGTGCCGACGAGCCCCGGGATCCAGCCGCAGGCGACGACGAGTGCCAGGAGGACACCGGTCACGGCGAGCCACCGGGCGACGGTCCGTGACCGCCGCGTGCGGTGCGGGGGGTGCTGAGCGTCGATCATGGTCTCCTCGGGGCGGAGTCCCATTCTCGACGGAACCGCCTGTGGGTCGGCCGGGTGAGGCCGCCGCCGTCACACGTCGATGCCCCGGAACGCTGGGCTCCGGGGCATCGACGTGGTGCGGGGATCAGGCGCGGGCGGCCTCCGAGACGGCACGTGCCGCGGCGAGGGCCTGCTCGAGGTCGGCCTTGAGGTCATCGACGTTCTCGATGCCGACGGAGAGCCGGACCAGACCGGGAGTCACGCCGGCGGTCAGCTGCTGCTCTGGCGTCAGCTGCGCGTGCGTGGTGGACGCCGGGTGGATGACGAGCGAGCGCACGTCGCCGATGTTGGCGAGGTGGCTGAACAGCGACAGGCTGTTGACGAACTCGCGACCGGCCTCGACGCCGCCCTTCAGCTCGAACGACAGCACGGCTCCGACGCCCTTGGGGGCGTACTCGTTCGCCTTGGCGTACCACGGCGACGAAGGCAGGCCCGAGTAGTTGACGGTCGCGACGTCGTCGCGGCTGTCGAGCCACTCGGCGATCTCCTGCGCGTTCTGCACGTGCCGCTCGATGCGCAGCGAAAGGGTCTCGACGCCCTGGATGAGGTTCCAGGCGCTCTGCGGCGCGATCGCCGATCCCAGGTCGCGCAGCAGCTGCACTCGCGCCTTGATGATGTACGCGAGCGGGTCGCCCACAGCAGCCGTGTAGCTGGCGCCGTGGTACGACGGGTCGGGCACCGTGAGGCCGGGGAAGGTGTCGACGTGCTTCGACCACTCGAACTTGCCGCCGTCGATGATGACGCCGCCGATGGTCGTGCCGTGGCCGCCGAGGAACTTGGTGACCGAGTGGACGACGATGTCGGCGCCGTGCTCGAACGGGCGGATCAGGTACGGGGTGGCGATCGTGTTGTCGACGATCAGCGGGACGCCGTTCTCGTGGGCGATGTCGGCGACGGTGCGGATGTCGAGGATGTTGATCTGCGGGTTGCCGATCGTCTCCGCGAAGAACAGCTTCGTGTTCGGACGGACGGCGCGGCGCCACTCCTCGGCGTCGTCCTGGTTCTCGACGAAGGTGACCTCGATGCCGAGCTTCGCCAGCGTGTACTTGAAGAGGTTGTAGGTTCCGCCGTAGATCGAGCTCGACGCCACGAAGTGGTCGCCGGCCTGGGCGATGTTGAGGATCGCGAAGGTCGATGCCGCCTGGCCGCTCGCGAGGACGAGCGCCCCGGTGCCGCCCTCGAGCGCGGCGAGACGCTGCTCGAGCACGTCCTGCGTCGGGTTCTGGATACGGGTGTAGATGTTGCCGAACTCCGCCAGCGCGAAGAGGTTGGCCGCGTGGTCGGCGCTGTCGAACACGTACGAGGTGGTCTGGTAGATCGGCGTGGCACGCGCCTTGGTGACCGGGTCGGGGGCAGCGCCGGAGTGGATCTGCTTGGTCTCGAAGCGCCAGGACTCGGGTGCGGACATGTGATTCCCCCAGAAGTGGTCGGAAGGTCGGATGGCGGATGCCGTTGCAGCGACAGTACGGAATATCGGCGCTTGTCAACAACAGGTGGGAAATGTGACGTAACAGAGGGGAGCCCCGGAATCACGCGGCGGGAGGGTTCCACGACAGCGCCGTGGGGGGAGATCGCAATCGGGGGAGAACGCCGTACGGTGGAGGCATGGTGAACAGACGAGCAGTGGTGACAGGTGCGAGTTCGGGCATCGGTGCAGCGACGGTGCGTGCGCTCCGTGCCAGGGGATGGGACGTCGTCGGTGTGGCACGCCGCGCGGATCGACTGGCCGCGCTCGCCGCGGAGACCGGGGCTTCGGCCATCGCCTGCGACCTGACCGATTCGTCCGCCGTCGAGGCGCTCGTGGGCGAGATCGAGCGATCCGGCCCGGTCCACGCTCTCGTCCAGGTCGCCGGTGGCGCCCGTGGCACCGATCGCATCGAGGACGCGTCCGTCGAGGACTGGCAGTGGATGTTCGACGCCAACGTCCTGGCGAGTCAGCGTCTCGTCGCGGGCCTGCTTCCGCTGCTGCGCCGTGCGGCTGCCGCGGACGGCCACGCGGATGCGCTCTTCGTGACGTCCACTGCCGCGCAGACCGCGTATGCCGGAGGTGCGGGCTACAACGCGGCGAAGGCTGCGGAGGGGATGCTGGTGAAGGTGCTCCGGCAGGAGCTCAACGGCGAGCCCATCCGTGTGGTCGAGGTGGCTCCGGGAATGGTGCACACCGAGGAGTTCACGCTCAATCGGCTCGGCGGTGACCCCGTGGCTGCGGAGGCGGTGTACGCCGGTGTCGAAGCCCCGCTCGTGGCCGATGACGTCGCCGACGTGATCGCCTACGCCCTGGAGTCTCCCGGCCACGTGAATCTCGACCTGATCACGATGCGTCCGGTCGCGCAGTCCGCACAGCACCTGCTCGCCCGCGGGCCGCTGCGCGTGCGATCGGTCGACTGACGATGGCGCAGACTCTCGCGGAGCTCGCCGCCGAGGGGCGGATCGATGAGGGATGGGCCGAGGCGCTGGCCCCGGTGCAGGACACGATCACCGCGCTGGGTGAGCGCCTCCGTGCCGAGCAGCAGGCAGGGCACGGCTACCTCCCGGCGGGTGGGAATGTGCTCCGAGCGTTCCAGCGGCCCCTGTCGGACGTGCGGGTGCTCATCACAGGACAGGATCCGTACCCCACTCCTGGGCACCCCATCGGGTTGTCGTTCGCCGTGGATCGCGACGTGCGCCCCCTGCCCCGCAGCCTTGCGAACATCTACAAGGAGCGGCAGAGCGATCTCGGGATTCCGCCGGCACCGCACGGAGACCTCACCGCGTGGAGCGATCAGGGCGTCCTCCTGCTCAACCGGGTGCTCACCGTACGCCCCGGCGCGGCGGCGTCGCATCGAGGCTGGGGGTGGGAGAAGGTCACCGAGCTGGCCATCCGCACCCTCGTCGCCCGCGATCAGCCGCTCGTCGCGATCATGTGGGGCAGGGACGCGGCGAACCTGCAGCCTCTCCTGGGCGAGACGCCGGTGATCTCTTCCGCACACCCCTCGCCCCTCTCCGCCAGCCGTGGCTTCTTCGGGTCGCGACCGTTCTCCCGTGCCAACACCCTTCTCGAGGAGCAGGGTGCGGCGGCGGTGGACTGGCGAGTGGATGGCGAAGGCCCTCTCTCCCTAAGCTGAGCGCATGCAGTTCGAGCCGGGGGACCGTCGCCGCGTTCTCCCGCGCCATCTCCGACCTGCCCCGGCCCCCGAGGTGTTCTCCTATGCGATCCGCCCGGTCCGCCCGGCGGATCTGCCGCACGTGCGTGAGATATACAACCACTTCGTGAGCAACTCGGCCGTGACCCTCGACGAGCGCCGCAGCAGCATCCCCTACTGGCGCGAGAAGTACGCGCTGCTGACCAGGCTGCAGCTGCCGTTCCTCGTGGCGGTGTCCCCGGGCGGCGAAGTGATGGGCTACGCGCTGGCGCAGCCCTGGGCGGGGAAGAACGCCTACAAGTACACGGTCGAGGACTCGATCTACCTCGGTCCGGGAGCCGGGGGCAAGGGGCTCGGCGCGGCGCTGCTGCAAGCACTCATCGACGCCTGCGAGCAGATCGGTCTGCGCGAGATGGTCGCGGTCATCAGCGATCATGGCGCCGAGGCGTCGATCCGACTGCACGAGAAGCTCGGCTTCGTCGAGGCCGGACGGATGGGGCGGGTCGGCTACAAGTTCGGCAGGGACCTCGGCACCGTGTACATGCGTCGTGTGCTCACGCCGACGGGGCGGCGACGAGGAAAGCTGTTCGGCGCGCGACGCTGATGCCCGGAGGGGCGCACCCCGTTCACCTCGTCCGCTCAACCGCCCGGCGGGGTGGGGATGACGGGGATCGCCGCGAGCAGCCTCCTGGTGTAGTCCTGCGTGGGGTGCAGGAGCACATCGCTCGTCGCGCCCCGTTCGACGACGCGCCCGTCCTTCATCACGACGACCGTGTCGCAGAGGTTCTGCACCACGCCGATGTCGTGAGACACGAGCACGAGTGTGAGGTTGCCCGTGCGTCGCAGCTCGATCAGCAGCTCGAGGATCTGCGCGCGCACGGTGACGTCCAGGGCGGACAGGGGTTCGTCCCCGACCAGGACCCGCGGACCGTGGACGATCGCCCTCGCGAGCGCGATCCGTTGACGCTGCCCGCCGGAGAACTCGTGGGGATACCGGTCTGCCATGTCGGGCTCGAGGCCCACCTGGGCCAGTACCTCGCGGACGCGCGCGCGGTGGTCGCCTTCGACGCCGAGCGCCCACAGCGGTTCGCGGACGATCTGGCCTGCCGTCATGCGCGGGTCCAGGGACGCGTAGGGATCCTGGAAGACCAATCCCGTCTCCCGCCGCAGCCAGTGCAGGGACTTCGCGGGAGCGGATGCGTCCACGGCACGTCCGTCGACCGTCACAGAGCCGGATGTCGGGCGGTCGAGTCCCAGCAGCAGTCGCACCAGGGTGGACTTGCCCGATCCCGACTCGCCGATGATGCCGACCGCTGACCCCTCGACGATGTCGAGGTCGGTCGGGGCCAGGGCGGTCACGGTTCGGGCACGCTCGAACGCGGAGCGCTTCGGTGCGAAGAAGTCCCGGCTGAGGCCTCGTGCTTCGATCAGGCTCATGCGGCGCCCCCGTCCGGACGCCAGAGCGTGGCCGTCGCATCACGCAGCAGTCCCTGCGTGATCGGCGAAGCGGGACTCGACAGAAGGGTGGGGACCGGTGCGGCTTCGACGACCTTGCCATGTTCGAGCACGACACCCTCGGTCGCGACCTGGGCGAGCACGGCGAGATCGTGGGTGATGAAGACCAGCGACATGCCCTCGTCCGCGACGAGCGTCAGCAGCAGGGAGAGGATCTCCGCCTGGATCGTGACATCCAATGCCGTGGTCGGCTCGTCTGCGATGAGCAGACGCGGACGACAGGCGAGAGCCATCGCGATCGCGACGCGCTGCCTCTGACCGCCGGAGAGCTGGTGCGGGTAGCGGTCGACGATCGACTCCGGGTCGGGCAGCCGCACCCGAGCCGCTTCCGCGATCGCCCGTTCTCGCGCCGCGCGGCGTCCGAGCCCTTCGTGGATGCGGATCGATTCCGCGATCTGGCGGCCGACGGTCCTGATCGGGTTGAGCGCGGTGCGGGGCTCCTGGAACACGATGCCGATGTCGTCTCCTCGGAGGCGCGCGAGCTCGCGGTCCGGCATCCCGATCAGTTCGATCCCGTTCCAGCGGATGCTTCCCCTGGCGGTCGCACCGTCGGGGAGCAGTCCCAGCACCGCGAGGGCGGTGAGCGACTTCCCCGAGCCGGATTCCCCGATCAGCCCGAGCCTCGCTCCGTCTGCGACCTCGAAGGAGACGCCGTCGACCACCGGCCGACCGTCGATCTCGATCACGAGGTCCTGCACCGACAGGCTCATGCGACCACCCCCGGAGTGTGGATCTCGGCGGAGCGGTGCCGC
Source organism: Microbacterium sp. Beta (assembly GCF_005502545.1). Taxonomy (NCBI): domain Bacteria; kingdom Bacillati; phylum Actinomycetota; class Actinomycetes; order Micrococcales; family Microbacteriaceae; genus Microbacterium; species Microbacterium sp. Beta. The sequence goes on along the minus strand of NZ_SCOG01000001.1, from coordinate 355,038 downwards.
AGCGTCGGATCCGTCGCCTCGCGCAGACCGTCACCCAGCAGGTTCAGCGCGAGCACCGTGATCGTGATGGCGAGTCCCGGCCAGATGACCGACAACGGATGCACCCCGATGTAGCGCTGGAGGTCGGCGAGCAGCAGGCCCCAGCTCGGATCGACCACGGAGGCGCCGAAACCCAGGTACGACAGGCCGGCCTCCGCGAGGACGGCGACGGCCATCGACCAGGACAGCTGCACGATGAAGACGGGTGCCACGTTCGGCAGCAGGTGGCGCACCAGGCTCTGCGCGGGGGTGAGCCCTGCGGCTCTGGCGGCGAGGACGAAGTCGCTCTGCTGCACGCGGCGCAGCTCCGGACGCGTGACCCTCGCGATGTTGACGCCGAAGCCGATGCCGACCGCCCAGATCACGACCCAGAGCGAACCGCCCCAGACAGAGGAGATCATCATCGCGATCAACAGCACAGGGAAGGCGATCAGGATGTCGACGAGCACGGCGACGGTCTCCCGCATCCACCGTGCAGTGAGCGCTCCGAGTGCGGCCAGGGCGATCCCCACAGCCGTGGCGACGATACCGGCCCCCACGCTCACGAACACCGTCGTGCGGGCACCAGCCATCAGCAGACTCAGGATGTCGCGTCCGGTGTCGTCGGTGCCGAGGACGTGGGGCCAGCTCGGCGGCAGCCACCGATCGCCGATGTCCGAGGCTTGCGGATCGAACGGTGTCCAGAGGAGCGAGATCAGCGCTGTCATGACGATCACCAGGACGACGACGATGCCGAAGCGTCCTGTGGAGGTGTCCCAGAGGCGGGAGAGCCAGCGCGGATTCATGCGGACTCCCGCTGACGAGGATCGATCGCGCGGTGCAGGAGGTCGACCAGGAAACCGACGACCAAGACGAATCCGGTGAGGACGAGGAGTTCGCTCTGCACCTTGATCAGATCGCGCGTGCCGACATCGGCCACGAGCATACGGCCGATCCCCGGCAGGGTGAACAGCTGTTCGATCACGACGGACCCGACGATGATGCCGGCCACCTGGAGCCCGAGCACGGTGATGATGGAGAGGCCGACGGCGGGGATGCCGTGCTGGATGAGGGCTCGGGTACGGGTGAGACCCTTCGCGGCGGCGGTGCGGACGAAGTCCTGTCCCGCTGCCTGCAGGGTCGCGCTGCGTACGAACCGCATGAGCATCGCCCCCTCGACGATCCCGATCGTGAGCGCGGGGAGCAGCAGCGACTCGATCGCCTTCCCCGGTGTGGACCAGCCGGTGCGGGGGAAGCCCTGGGGAGGAAGCCATCCCAGCCATACCGAGAACACGACGATCAGCATCATGCCGGCCCAGACGACGGGGACGGCGGCGAGCGTCTGGGCTCCGACGCTGAGCGCCGTCCCGCCGCGCCGATTGCGAAGAAGGGCGGCGAGGATCCCGAACGGCACAGCGATGACGACGGCGATCAGGAGCGACATCGCTCCGAGCGGAACGGTGACCTGGGACTTGAGGAGGATCTCTTCGCCGACGGAGGCGCCGGACAGCAGCGATGTGCCGAGATCGCCGCGGAAGATGCCCCCGATCCAGTCGGTGTACTGGGCGAGGAGCGGGCGATTCAGGCCGAGGGATTCGCGGAGCGCTTCGACCTCGGCGGGTGAGGCCTGCGTGCCGGCGATGAGCTGTGCGACGTCGCCGGGGAAGACGCGCAGCGTCAGGAAGATGAGCGCGCTCGACACGAGGAGCCCTGCGATGAGCAGGGCTCCCCGGACGAGCGCATAGCGGATCACGACGCGGTGATCGCTTGCTACTTCTCAGCGGAGACGGTGACGCCCGTGAGGTTGATGCGGGAGTTGATCGAGTCTTCGGGGAAGCCCGACACGATGGGGCTCACGGCGGTGATCGTCTCTCCGTTGTAGAGCCAATCGGCGGCGTGGTCTTCCGAGACGATGCGCGCTGCCTGTGCCAGCAGGTCGGCGGACTTGTCGGGGTCGACCTCGGCCAGAGCCTTCGTGTACAGATCCTGCACCTCGGCGTTGTCGTAGCCGAAGTAGTAGTCGGGGTTGGCGAAGTTGCCGAAGTCGCGCGGCTCGACGTGCAGCACGAAGCTGAGGTCGTAGTCGTGGTTCGTGTACACGTCCTCCAGCCAGGTGGGGAACTCGACCGAGTTCACCTCGAGCGTCACGCCGACCTTCTTGAAGTCCGAGATCAGCACCTTGGGCACGGTCGTGCCGTAGAACGAGGGGATCGTGAGGGTCAGCTCGAGGTCCTCCTGACCAGCCTCAGCGAGGAGCTTCTTCGCCTTCTCCGGGTCGTAGGAGATCACGTCGGACAGGTCCTCGTAGCCCGGGTCGAGTTCGGGGATGGGCCCGTACAGTGCCGTGCCGGCGCCGACCGCGTCGATGAGAGCCTCATGGTCGATGGCGAGGCGCAGGGCTTCGCGCACCCGCACGTCGTCGAGCGGCGCCTTCTTGTTGTTGAACGCGAGAGTGGCCTTGTCGGTGGTGCGCCCCGTGGTGAGGGTGAAGTCCCCGGAGTCTTCGAGCTGAGGCGCGAGGTTCGGGTCGACGGCCGTGAGCACGTCGACGTCGCCGGCCAGTGCGGCGTTGACGCCGGCGGTGAAGTCGGGGATGTACTGGAACTCGACCTGGGCGACGCCGGCAGGATCCCCCCAGTAGGCGTCGTTGCGCGCGAAGGTGATGGTGCTTCCCTTGTTCCAGCGCGTCAGCGTGAAGGGACCTGTGCCGTTCTCCGCGGTCTTCAGATCGGTGGTGTCGCCGGTCTTGAACACGAGACCGGCCGGGCCGGTGAGCGCGAAGAGGAAGTTCTGGTTCGGAGCGGACAGGGTGATCTGAACCGTGGTCGGGTCCGGCGCCGTGATCGCTGTGACCGACGCGAAGTCCGCGTTGCCCTGCACGGTGGCGTCCGTGCGCACGGTCTCGTACGAGGAGACGACGTCCGCCGACGTCAGCGGCGTGCCGTCGTGGAAGACCACGCCGTCGTTGAGGGTGAAGGTGTATGTGAGCCCGTCCGAGGAGACCTCGTAGTCGGAGGCGAGACGCCCCTCGATCTCGTTGTCCTGCGTGCGCGTGACGAGGCCCTCGTAGATGTTGTCGATCAGGATCTGCTCGAGTGCGGCGCCGCTGGTGTGGCGGATGTCGAGGTTGGTGGGCTCGAGGACGAGGCCGACGTGGAGAGTGGCGCTCGGGTCGGGGGCACCGGGTGAGCTGCTGGTCTCCGGCTCGGTGGTGCCGGAGCAGGCGCTGAGGATGACGGCGGTGGCCGCGAGGGCGGATATCAGCGCGAGACGTCGGGTACGTCGGAACATGGGTGTTTCCTCTCGGTGCGGCAACTGCTGTGTGCCGTGGAATCGAGCCTAGAGATGTGAGAAGGGGTCAGGGTCGGGTGTGGAACGGAACGTCATATTCCGAGGGCGGGCACGGCGGCGTCGATCAGACCGGCGAGGGCGACCGGCGCGGTCTCCTGCACGTTGTGGGTGGCGTCGAGCACGACCACCTCAGCCGCGGGGACGCGTCGCTGGAGCTCGACGGCGTCGGCTTCACTCACGAATCCGCGTGCGGCACGCACCAGGGTGACCGGTACGGTGACCGCGGTCAGATCATCCCAGCCCGTCTCATGCAGCACCGACGGTGTGGTCGGGGACCCGGGGTCGTGAGCGGCGAGTGTCTGGGCGGCGAGGTGTGCGAAGTGGTGCTTCCACTCCACCCGCCCGTCCTCGCGCACTCGCGTGTTCAGGAAGACACCGCGCTCTGTCTCGGGTCGGGAGCCCCCGAACCCCAGTGAGATCGCCTTGTCGACGAGCTCGTCGCGTGTCGCGAAGTCGGTCGGGCCCGCGTAGAACTCGCGCAGCGCCGCCGGGCCGGCACTCACATCGATGCCGGGAGTGATGTCGACCACGATGAGCTCGGACACCAGATCCGGTCGCGCTGCTGCCAGAGCAGCGCCGGTGAGTCCGCCGAGGGACTGCCCGACCACGACCTGCGGCCCTTCCACCCAGGCGTCGAGCGCTGCGGCCACGTCACGAGCGAGTGTGCGCGGCGTGTAGTCGACGTCGTCCCGCCAGGAGGAGTCGCCGTGTCCGGCGAGATCAATCGCGAGCAGCGGCTGCTGCAGGGCGAGGGCGGTGGTGTCCCAGGTGTGTGCGTTCAGGCCGGCGCCGTGGAGCAGCGTCACACGCGGTGCTTCGCTACCGAAACGCAGGGCGCTCAGGATGCGGCCGTCGGCGAGTGGGAGGGTGAGGCGCGTGACCGGCGGAACCGGTACGCCGAGCGCTTCGGCCTGTGCGGGAAGATAGCTGAACTCGCTGTTGTCGATCGCCACCTCCACATTCTGCGCCCTCGGGAAGCGGCGTCGGAAATGCCGGACCAGTATGACAAGAGAATATTTCGCAACGTGTCGCATTATGTCGCATGAGGACTGGATTTGATGGGCATATTGATCCAAGCTCCGGTTGGTCTGCGGCAGAGCTTCCCGCTCGTCCGCCGAATATCATGGAGTCATGAGCGAGACGCGTGTGCACCTGTCCAAGACCGAGCCGGCCGCGTACCAGGCGCTTGACGCGTTCTCGAAGACGGTGGGCCAGATCTGCGCGGCCAACGGCATCGACGACCGTCTCAAAGAGCTCGTCATGATCCATTGCTCGCAGCTCAACGGCTGCGCCTACTGTGCGCGGATCCACGTCGACAGGGCGGTCGCTGCGGGCGTCGACGCCGACACACTGACCCAGATCCCCACGTGGCGTGAGAGCGGTGTCTTCAGCGAGCGGGAGCGCGCCGCTCTCGAACTCGCCGAGGCCTTCACGTTCATCTCGGAGGACGGGATCTCCGACGAGGTGTACGACCAGGTCGGAAGCGTCTTCACCGAGAAGGAGTACGCGGCGCTCAGCTGGGCATGCGTCTCGATCAACGCCTTCAACAGGATCGTGATCGCCGGCCGCTACCCGGTGCCCCCGCGAGGACCGCAGGCGGCGGGATGACGATCCTCGTCGTCGAAGGGGTCTCCAACGTCCGCGACGTGGGAGGCATGCCGGCGGAGGGCGGTCGGATCCGCTCCGGCGTCCTCCTGCGCTCCGGACAGCTCTCCGGAGCGACCACCGCGGGCGCCGCCGCGTTGCGGGAGAGTGTCTCGCACATCGTCGACCTGCGAGACGGCGAAGAGGTCGCAGCCGAGCCGACGGAGATCGACGGGCCGGACACCACCCACCTCCCGCTGTTCCTCGGATCCGTCCGTTCCTTCTTCGAGGCGGACACCAGTCTCGACGACCTCTACCTCCACCTCCTCGAAGAGAGCGGGGAGCGGCTCGTCGCGGCCATCCGCATCATCGCGGCGAGCGGGCGCACGCTGGTGCACTGCACTGTGGGTAAGGACCGGACGGGCGTGACCGTCGCCCTCGCGCTCTCCGCGGTCGGTGCGGATCGGGAGGCCGTCATAGCCGACTACGCGCTCACCGAGTCTCAGCTGCCGGCTCAGCGCACCCGGTGGATCGCCGACTACCTGCGCACGCAGCACCCGGAGGCTGTGCACGCGGTGGCGCTAGCGACGCAATCGCCGGCTCCCGTGATGCGCCGTCTGCTCGCGCAGGTCGACGAACGATGGGGCTCGGCTGCCGGGTATCTGCGCGCGCAGGGGATGACCGACGATGAGCTCGACGCCCTGGCCGTCGCACTCGTCGAGCGCGAGCAGCGGCCGGAGCGTGCATGATCATCGCGCAGCGACTACCAGGTTAGGCAAGCCTTCACTTGGTGTACGATGAAGACACCATGAACACCTCGCTCGAGACCCGCGGCACGCGCGCCGAACGTCGCGCAGCGCGTCGGCGCGCCCATCACCTGGTGACGGCTGATGAGAACTCCCTCACGGAGCTCGAGGTGTTCCTGACGACGCTGCCACTGTGCGCCTCCGGGCGCATCTTCATCGAGGTGCCGACGGTCGCCGACATCGGCGTCATCGAGGCTCCCGGTCGCATGACGGTCACGTGGCTCGCTCGTGAGCAGCGTTCCGGGGCTCCCGGAAGCAGCCGTGCGTGCGCAGCCGGTCAGGCGCTCACCCGTGCGACCTGCGCCTGGGCGGACGAGATGATGTGCGACGACGAGATCGAGACCCACGTCACACTGCTCGGCGGTTACCTCGGCACGGCCGACATCGTCGAGCACCTGACGAGTCATCTCGAGGTCTCGCCGACGCTGATCCGTACCCCCGAGCGTTTCGGCCTGCTGCCCGCCGACCGCTGACGCCGCGTCCGCGCGCCTGATCCGAATCGGACACTCGCGGCCTGAGACGTCCGTGCAGAGACCGTCGTAGGGTCAGCGCGTCCGTCGAACGTAGTTGCCGTCTTCGAGCCCTGCCTCGATCTCGAAGCGGTTGCGCAGGGGGTCACGCCCCGCGAGGAAGTACAGGATCGGCATCAGGAACCCGTAGCGGAGCCACTGCGCCTTGTGCACAGCCTCATGACGGAGCACGGCCTCGCTCGGTCGCACGTCTCCGGTCAGGAAGCAGCCGCCGACGCACACTCCGCCGCGATTGAACGTCCATGCCGGCATGCCCTGGAAGATCCACAGGCCCGCCCGCCGTTCGACGGGTCCTGTGCTCCACAGCGAGCCCCACAGCCAGCCGACGGCGGTGCCCCACAGGTAGCCCAGGCGGCTGATCGGGGAGCGCAGCAGGAAGGAGGGGATGCGGCGGTCGAGACGTCGGCCCCGGGCCAGGGCGGCACTCGCCGCGGGTCGCCAGTCAGGAGCCGTCGTCATGCCACCGCTCCGACCAGTCGCAGCAGTGCGCCGAGATCATCGACGGCATCGGCCGGTGACCTCGGTGCGAAACCTGCGATGGTCGCGCCAGCGAGCGGCACTTCCGAGCGCAGTGCGCGGATGGCGGTGCTCAGCGCGGCGGGGGACAGCCCGAACGGCACCGACGACGAGACACCGGCGAAGTCGGACGGATCGAGCACGTCGACGTCGATGTGCACCCAGACCCGTGATGCCCCGGTCGCGCGGACCGCGCCGAGCAGCGCCTCGGGATCTGCGAGGTCGTCGACGGAGAGATTCGTCAGAGGCGCGAGCTGCTCGACCTCCGCGTCATCGAGGTTCCGCATGCCCACGGTGATCACGCGATCGGCGGGGATCGCGGGCGAGAGCACGAGCTGCTCCTCGCCCTCGCCGAGCACAGCCCGCAGTGCCATGCCCGAGAAGGCACCGGAAGGGGACGTGTCCGGCGTGTGCATGTCGGCATGCGCGTCGCACCACACCACGGCGAGGTCGTCGGTTCCGCCCGGCAATGCGTCGAGCGCGGCGACGGTGATGCTGCAATCGCCCCCGATCACGACGGTGTCGGAGTCGATGTGCCCGTGCACGAGTTCACGAGTGCGCAGCAGAGCGCTCAGACGGCGTACACCTGTGCCGAGGGATTCACCGGCTTCGACAGGAACGTCGAGAACGGTCGTCGCCGCGCGGGGGAGATCTCCGGCGATCGCTGCAGCGCCGTCCGTGAGGAGCATCGCGCGCGCTGCGGGCGAGCCCTGCCACTGCGGGATGACGAGGAATCGCACCATGAGTGCCTCCGAAGAAGAGGGGACGGATGCCTCGGCCCGCGGCCGAGGCATCCGCCCGGTGATGTCAGTTGCCTTCGATGGCCTGGCGGGGAGCGCCGCCGCCGGCCTTGAGCTCGGCCAGACGTGCCTCGACCTCGGTCAGCTCGCCGAGATCCTCGAGGCTCTCGAACTGGGCGTCGAGGCTCGACGCTGCGAGCTCGATCTTGCCCTGAGCGATGGCCTCCTGGCGGCGGACCTTGTCTTCGAACCGTCCCAGCTCGCTGGTGGGGTCGAGCACGTTGATCGAGCCCACGGCGTCCTGGACGCGGGTCTGCGCCTCGGCGACCTTGGCGCGGGCGAGGAGTTCGCTGCGCTTGTTCTTGAGCTCGACCAGCTTGTCCTTCATGCCGTTCAAGCCGCTCTTGAGCTTGTCCACGATCTCGGTCTGCGCCGCGATCTGCGGCTCGGCGCCGGTGGCCTCGCGCTCGGCGCTGATCTGACGCTGCAGAGCGATCTTGGCGAGGTTGTCGAACTTGTCCGCGTCGGCCGTGTTGCCGCTCGCGCGCATCTCGTCGGCCTTGCGGCTGGCGGCGAGAGCCTTGTTGCCCCACTCGGTCGATGCCTGGACGTCTTCCTCGTGGTCGCGCTCGAGCAGGCGCAGGTTGCCGATGGTCTCGGCGATCGCGGACTCGGCGTCGGCGATGCTGTTCGTGTAGTCGCGAACGAGCTGGTCGATCATCTTCTGCGGGTCTTCCGCAGAGTCCAGCAAGGAGTTGATGTTCGCGCGGACGAGGGTCGAGATACGTCCGAAGATGGACTGCTTGGTCATGCGTGGTTCCTTTCAGAGGGCGTCTTCGAGAGCTTGTCGTACATGTCTGTGTGGGGGATCAGAAGCGTCTACCTCCTGATCGGCCGCTGCGGCCGCTGCTGCGGGAGCCGCCTCCGAAACCGGAGCTCCGGAAGCCGCCGCCGGAGGAGCGCCATCCGCTGCTGCTTCCTCGACGGGAAGAGCCGCCGCCACCGCCGGCGAGTAGCCCACCGATGATGCCTCCGAGGATGTCGCCGCCGAGTCCTGAGCCGCCCGACGAGGATCCGGACCCGCCGAACGGGCCGCCGAAGCCGCCCTGGTCGTAGCCGGAAGGGGTGTACGCCTGCACGTCCGACCGCGCGGCCGACGTGGCCTGCGTCGCCAGAGCGAGCGCACGGTTCGCCTCCGCGAGCGCGGCATCGGGGTCGGTTGCCCGCAGATTCAGCGCCTGCGACAGGCTCGCCTCCGCGTTCGCGAGGCGGGTGCGCGCGGTGGAGCCCACCGTCCCTCGACGGGTCTCGATGAAGTCCCGAGCCGCGCGGATCTCGGAGTTCGCCTGCGTGAGAGTCTGCTCGAGCAGCTGCTGCACCCGGCGGGCACGTTCGACGCTCTCCCTGCCCTGTGCGATCGCGGCGTCGATCTGCGTGTTCGCGGCGGTGAGAGCCTCGAGCACTCGCTGTGGATCGCGGGCGGTACCGCTCAGATCGGTCTGCGCCGCCCCGAGCTGCTGGGCCGTGGCGGAAGCCGCAGCGGCGATGGCACCCGAGGGGTCGGGCAGCTGCTGCCCGGCCGCGAGGTCGCTCTGCAGTTCGGCGATGAGGGCACGAGATTGAGCTTCGAGCGTCGACAGCTCCGCTCCCAGCGCCGTCACCGCCTGGACGAGCTGGGCGGCCTGTGCGACGGACTGCTCGGCGGTGCGGATCGCGAACGCGGCCTCGCCTGAACGTCCGGCTGCGATGGCCTGCGCCGCCGCCGCGATCGACCGATCCGCGAGGTCGGCCCGTTCGCGTGCCTGCACGGGGTTGTCCGCGACCGTGGCGAGAGCCGCAGGGGCATAGGTGGCGGACAGCGCGTCGAGGGCAGGCTCCGCAGAGGCGAGGGCGGCGTCGAGCGCCGCGCGCTCACCGCGGACGCGCTCGAGCTCTTGCGGGGCGTTCTGCTCGAGCTTTCGGAGCTCGTCGAACGCCGCAGTGTTGTCGTCCAGGATGTCGTCGATCTCGTCGGCGATCCGGATGATGCGTATGTGCCACGCGCGGCGGTCGTGGATCGAATCCTCGATCTCGTCGTCGAGTTTCTGCTTCAGATCGAAAGCCTCGGAGATCTTCGCCTTCGCCGCATCGACGACCCGAGTGAACTCCTCGGTGGCTGCATCGCCGAACTGCGCGACGGCGAAGCCGAGCTCCTCCTTGCTCGAGGTGATGGCATCGTCCGCCTGCACGAGCGCGAGTCCTGCCTGCGTCTCGACCTGCTGGTCGGTGAGAGTGGAGAAGGGGTCGGCGGGGTCCGGCGTCTCCGGCATGGCGCCTCGCTCGCGGATCTCCGCCCGCCGGCGGGCTCCGCGCACCAGTGCCACGACGAGCCACACGAGCAGCGCGACGACGACGACGGCGACGACGATCAGCCCGATGCGGAGCGCGCCGGCGCCCCCGTCGCCCTGGATCTCGTCGGCGGCGAGAGTGATGGCGCCGACCCAATCGCCGTCCGCGGCGAAGGGGACCATCTTGTCCTCGATGCTGTCGAGCTGGCCGAAGCTCACCGGGCCGTCGGGGGCAGCGGAGATGTAGTAGCTGCGCCCGTCGACCGCGATCGCCAGGAGGTACTGTTCGGTGCCGAGGTTGTTGTTCTGCGCGACCGTGTCGGCCCACTGCACGTTGTCGGATGGGTTCGTGAAGTCGTCGACGAGCACGACGAACAGATCGGCGCTCGAATTGTCCGTCAGCTCCTGGAGCCGGGCCTCCACCGTCGCCTCTTCGTCGGCACTGAGCACTCCGGCCTGGTCGGTGACGTATCCGGCATCGAGCGTGACGGGATCGGTCGCGGATGCTGCGGAGGTGCTGAACGCACCGGCGACAACGGCGAGAGCGAGTGCGGCCAGCGTGAGCCACCGTTTCGTCATCGTGTTCCCTCCGACCGGCAGCCGAGCCCCATGCCACGAGTCTATGCACTGGGCCCGACACGCGACAGCACTCGACACGGGTTCGCCGTTCGCCCTCAGCGGAGGCACATACGCTGGAAGGCATGGACGACATCTACGGTTCCGATGTGCTCGCGGCGGGCTGGCGCGAGCGCGGCGCGAAGAAGGTGCCCCAGGTCGCGGCCGAGCCGGATCTCGTGGTCGAGGTCGCCGACGACGGCTTCTGCGGTGCGGTCACACGTGTCCAGGGCGGCAACGTCGAGTTGGAGGACCGCGTGGGCCGTCGGCGGTTGTTCCCCCTCGGCGGAGGGTTCCTCATCGACGGCGCACCCGTGAGGCTGATCGTGCCCGGTGCTGCCGATCAAGGGCGGCGGCGCACGGCATCCGGATCGTTCGTGGTGGCCGATCAGCGCGCCCGCGTCGCTCTGCCCAGCCGAATCCTCGTCGAGGGCAAGCACGATGCCGAACTCGTCGAGAAGGTGTGGGGTGCCGACCTGCGGGTCGAGGGCGTCGTCGTCGAGTTCCTCCAGGGCGTCGACCTGCTCGACGACCTGCTGGCCGCAGAGCCACCCAGCGCGACTCGGCGGTACGGCGTGCTCGTCGACCACCTCGTCCCTGGCTCGAAGGAATCGCGCATCGCCGACGCGGTCGCCCGGGGCCCGCACGGACGCCATCTGCGCATCGTCGGCCACCCGTTCGTCGATGTCTGGCAGTGTGTGACGCCTCGGGCCCTCGGCATCGCGAAATGGCCGGAGATCCCGCGCGGCATCGAGTGGAAGGGCGGCATCTGCCGTGCCTTCGGCTGGCCGCACGAGACGCACGCCGACATCGCGCGCGCGTGGCAGCACATCCTCTCCAAGGTCACGACCTACCGGGACCTGGAACCGGCGCTGCTGGGCCGTGTGGAGGAGCTCATCGACTTCGTCACCGCGCCGACGGCCTGAGCCCGGGAATCGGGGACGCCGGAGCGACGGACGTCGACGGCTACCCTGGAAACATGCCCGAACCCCGTACCTTCCGAGACGAGCCGGTGTCGTTCGTGCGCCGCAGCGGCCGGATGTCCGACGCGCAGGAGCGCGCCTTCGCCGAGCTCGGCCCGCACTATCTGCTCGACGTTCCGCGTGACGTCGCCTGGACCTCCGTGCACCCCGAGGCGCGCCTCGATCCTGCGACCGAGTACGGGCGCACCGCTGACCTCTACGTGGAGGTCGGATCGGGCCAAGGCCACGCGATCGTGGCCGCGGCCTCGTCGCGCCCCGAGGACGACTTCCTCGCCGTCGAGGTGTTCCGCGCCGGCCTCGCCAGGACCATGCTCGACGCCGACAGGGAGGGCGCACGCAACCTGCGCGTCGTCGAGGCGAATGCGCCGGAGGTCCTCTCATCGTTCCTCCCTGAGGCGGCAGCACGCGAGGTGTGGATCTTCTTCCCTGACCCCTGGCACAAGAAGAAGCACACCAAGCGACGCCTGGTGAGACCGGGATTCGGCGACGCCGCAGCGCGAGCGCTCCGTGACGGCGGCCTGCTGAGGCTCGCGACCGACTGGGAGGACTACGCCCTGCAGATGCGCGATGTGCTCGACGCGGATCCGCTGTTCGAGCGTGCGTTCGAGGGGGAGTGGGCCGAACGCTTCGACGGTCGCGTCATGACCGCGTTCGAGCGCAAGGGCATCGCGAAGGGACGGGATATCCGCGATCTCGTGTACCGGCGCAGGACCCGCGCGTGACCGACACGCGGCGCGACACGGCGTCGCGGACGGGGCTCCTTCCCGCGCTCCTCGTGTGCGCCGCTGCTCCGGCATTCTTCGTGCTGGAGATCCCGTGGCTGGGCTGGACGCTCCTCGCCGCCGGCATCGCAGTCGCCGGTCTCCTCGAACGCCGTGTCGTCGAACGTCGCGGCGGTGAGCGGGGTGCGGATCCAGCCGGGAGCCCACGCCGTCCTTCGCTCACCCGCGATCTCTCGCTGATCGCGATCGGCATGCTGATCGTGAGCATCATCCCGCTGGCAGCGGAACTCGACAACCTCGCGATGCTGCGGTTCACGCTCGCCCTGGGCGGCGCGGTGGCGGTGCCCTACCTGATCTCGAGGTTCGTCTATCGAGACCGTGCCATCGGCTTCCCCTGGCGCACGCACAAGCGCTGGGGACGGCTGCAATGGGGGTGGCTCGTGGCGGTGCTCCTGCTGGGTTGGCTGATCCTGCCCTTCTACTTCATCACCAGCGGGGTGTACCAGAACTGGCCGGTCGTGGACACTCCTGACCTCATCGCCCGTCTCTTCGTCGGGGTCGGCGCCGTGGGCATCTGGGACGAGCTGTTCTTCATCTGCACCGTGTTCGCCCTGCTGCGCCGACACTTTCCCGACCTGCTCGCCAACGTCCTGCAGGCCATCGTTTTCGTCTCCTTCCTGTGGGAGCTGGGCTACCGAGAGTGGGGACCCCTGTTGACGATCCCGTTCGCCCTGCTGCAGGGGTACATCTTCGTGCGGACGCACTCGCTGGCCTATGTCGTGACGGTGCACCTGCTCTTCGATGCTGTGGTGTTCGCCGTGCTGGTACACGCACACAACCCGGGACTTCTTCCGATCTTCCTCCTGTGACGAGGAGGTTCGTGCGCGCCGGTGCCGTCGGCTTGCTCCCGGCCCCCGGGAACGGAAGAATCAGCCCATGCTCATCGTCGGTCTCGTCCTCGCCGCCGCAGCTGCGGCCTTCCACGTCTTCATCTTCGCGCTCGAGTCGCTGCGGTGGACCGAGCCGGAGACGAGGAAGATCTTCGGCGTCCCCAGCGAGGCGGACGCGGTCACGATGAAGCAGCTGGCCTTCAACCAGGGCTTCTACAACCTCTTCCTCGCACTGACGGCCCTGCTCGGCATCGGCCTCGTGATCGTCGGAGCCGAGACGGCGGGTCTCACCCTCGTCTTCGCCGGAACCGGGATGATGCTCGCCGCCGCGCTCGTGCTCGTGCTCTCCGATCGGACCAAGGTGCGTGCTGCGGCGATGCAGGGAACCCTGCCGTTGTTCGCTGTCGTGGTCACCGCGATCGGCCTCGCGATCCGGTGACGATCGAGGGGTGACATCCACGTCGGCACCGGTCACACTCGTTGCATGGCCGATTGGGTGCTGCACGTGGACATGGATCAGTTCATCGCCGCGGTGGAGGTGCTGCGCAGACCGGAGCTGGCCGGTCGCCCGGTGATCGTGGGCGGACGCGGCGATCCGACCGAGCGGGCGGTGGTGTCGACCGCTTCCTACGAAGCCCGTGCGTTCGGGATCGGCTCGGGCATGCCGTTGAAGATCGCGGCGCGGAAGGCGCCGGACGATGCCGTGTTCCTCCCGCTCGATCGGGACGCCTACGCACGGGCATCCGACGAGGTCATGGCTGCTCTCCGTGCGCTGCCGGACGTGGTGCTCGAAGTGGTGGGATGGGACGAGTGCTTCCTCGGGGTGCAGACGGACTCTCCCGAAGGTGTGGCCTCGTCCGCGCAGGAAGCCGTGTTCGAGGCGACACAGCTGCACTGCTCGGTGGGGATCGGGGACAACAGGGTCAGGGCGAAGATCGCCACCGAGTTCGGCAAGCCCCGCGGTGTGTTCCGCCTCACCGCGGACAACTGGTTCGAGGTGATGGGCGACAGGCCGACGCGCGACCTCTGGGGTGTCGGGCCGAAGGTGCAGAAGCGTCTCGCGGTCCACGGCATCGCGACGGTGCGAGATCTCGCCGAGGCGGACGAGCAGACCCTCGTGACCGAGTTCGGACCGCGGATGGGCGTCTGGTATCACGGGCTGGGTTCAGGGATCGGCCCGAGCAGCGTCGACGACACGCCGTGGGTTGCGCGAAGCCACAGCCGGGAGACGACGTACCAGGAGAACCTCACGACGCCGGAGCAGGTCGATGCGGCGATCCGCGATCTCGCCGCCCACGCGTTCGACGACTGCGCGGTGGAGGGGCGGCCGGTCGTCCGCGTGCACCTCAAGGTGCGATATGCCCCGTTCGAGACCAAGACCTTCGGCCGCAAGCTCTCCGCGCCGACCACGGACCGCGCGGAATTCGTCGCGGTTGCCGCGGCGCTGGCCGGCACGCTCGATCCGGAGCGAGAGGTGCGACTGCTCGGAGTCCGCGCGGAGATGACGGCGCCGGAGGATGATGGCGTCGAGCGCACACCCGTGCGGGGAAGGATCTGACCCCGCACCGGGACATCGAGGGAAGCGTCGTCCGCTCAGGGGCGGAGCACGGCCGCGACCGCGCTCACCTCGATCAGGGCACCCGGGACTCCGAGGCCCGCCACGAGCGCCGCGGTGACGAGGGGTGGGGCTCCGTCCCGCGCCAGCCGTGAGGCGACCGCACCGTACGCCGCGCGCAGGTCCGCGTCCTGATGGATCAGCACCGTCCAGCTGATCACGTCTTCGAGCCCTGCACCCACGGACTCGAGGGCGATCCTGGCGTTCTCGACGGCGCGAGCGGACTGCTCGCCGGCATCGCTCGAGACGACGGCTCCGGTGACGTCGACACCGTTCTGGCCGCCGACGTACACTGTCGTCGCCCCTGGCGGGACGACGGCCACATGGCTGAATGCAGGACTGACGACGAGCCCATCGGGCTGTCCGAGTGTGATCTCCATGGCCACACTCTGCACCGGGGCGCCGACATCCGGAAGTCCCTCGTCGGCGTGCAGCTCAGAAGCGCAGCAGCACCTTGCCGACGCGACCCGGGGTGTCGCTCGCACGCACGGCCGCGCTGATGTCGGCGGCGTCGAAGATGCCGGCCACGGGCAACGTCAGGCTGCCGTCGGCGAGACGCTGGAACAGCTCACCGAACAGTGCGCTACGGGTGGCCTGATCGAGGCTCGGGATCACCTTGCTGCCCCAGAAGCCCTTCACTGTGGCCTGCTTGAAGATCACGTCGGAGGAGGCGATCTCCATGGTGGGGGAGTCCATCGCTCCGAACGCGACCAACGTGCCGCCTTCCGCGAGCAGCGAGAGAACCTGGCCGGCGGATGCACCACCGACGGAATCGACGCCGGCGGTGATCGGCGCACCTCCGGTGATCGCCTCGACCTGCTCCTTCCAATCGGGCTGATCGGTCGCGACGATCCTTTCGATGCCCTGTGCGCGGAGCTCGTCGACCCCCGCTGTCCGACGCACCAGCCCGAGCACGTTCACTCCGCGCGCTGAGCCGAGCTGAGCGAGCATGCGTCCGACAGCTCCGTTCGCGGCGTTCTGCACGATCCAGCCGCCGGCCTGCACATCGAGGAAGTCCAGCAGCGTGATCGCGCTGAAGGGCATCGAGACCAGCTGAGCCGCCGTCTCGTCAGGAAGGCCGTCCGGGATCGGGATCAGTCCGGCGGCATTCGTCACGATGTACTCGGCCCAGGCGCCGAAGGTTCCGCCGGTGGCGACGCGCTGGCCCACCTCGAGGTGCTCGACTCCGGCACCGAGCGCGTCGACGACGCCGAGGGCCTCGGTCCCCGACGCGGCGGGGAGCTCCGGCTTGAAGCCGTATGTGCCGCGAACGGTCCACAGGTCGTGGTTGTGGATGGGGGAGAGCACGATCCGCAGACGGACCTGGCCGTCGCCGGGCTCCGGAAGAGGTCGATCTTCGACTCGGAGGACTTCCTCCGGAGTGCCGAAGGTGGGGTGGATGAGTGCGCGCATGGCGATTCCGTTCTCTCTCGGGGTGTCGATCAGGGCCGGTCGCTCTGGTGGGCGTCGGCGAGATCTTTCGTGGTCTTCTGAAGGCGGTCGGTGATGTCGTGCAGTTCGGCGATGAGCTGACGGCGATGCTCCTCGTCCTGGAGCCCGGAGATCGACGCGATGGTGGTGTGGATGGGGGCCACCTCGGCCCGCAGGTCCTGGCCCTTGTCGGTGAGGGTCACCGTCACCACACGCTCGTCGTCGCGGCCGCGTGTCCTGGTCACGAGTCCGGCCTGCTCGAGTCGCCGGACGAGGGGGGAGAGCGTGCCGGAGTCCAGGCGCATCACCGCCCCCAGCGACCCGATCGTCTGCTCGCCGTCGAGCCAGAGTGCGGCGAGCACCAGATACTGCGGATACGTCAGACCCCAGGGGGCGAGCAGCGTCCGGTATGCCTGCGTGGTGGCACGCGCGGCGGAGTACAGGGAGAAGCAGAGCATCTCATCGGTCATCGGCACCAAGATAGCATTGCACGTCATTCAATTGTGCACAACTCGTCGGGCGACGCCTACCGGGAGTGGGCGCTCGATCGCATGATCAAGAAGGGGGTGCTGCCGGAGGGCACGGCGATGACCCCGCTCAACCCGCTTCCCGACGACGTGGCGAACCCCGCGGATCGCGTGCGCCCCTGGGACGAGCTCAACGACGACGAGAAGAGGCTGTTCGCCCGCTTCGCAGAGGTGTTCGCCGGATTCTCCGAGTACACGGATACGCAGGTGGGTCGCATCATCGACTACCTGGAGGAGACGGATCAGCTCGACAACACGCTGGTCTTCTACTGCGCCGACAACGGAGCTTCGGGGGAGGGATCTCCGGACGGCTCGGTGAATGAGAACAAGTTCTTCAACGGGTACCCCGACGACCTCGCGGAGAACCTCGCGATGATCGACCGCCTCGGATCCGCAGACACCTACAACCACTATCCGACCGGGTGGGCTGCCGCGTTCTCGACGCCGTTCCAGATGTTCAAGCGTTACTCGCAGTATGCAGGGGGAACGTGCGACCCGATGGTCATCCACTGGCCGAAGGGGATCAGCGCGAAGGGGGAGCTGCGTCATCAGTACCACCATTCCGTCGATGTGGTCGCCACCGTGCTCGACGTGATCGGGATCGAGATGCCGGAGACGTTCCGAGGGGTGCAGCAGCATCCACTCGACGGAGTGTCGATGAAGTACAGCTTCGACGCCGATCCGGACGCGCCCACGCAGAAGCGGACTCAGTACTACTCCATGCTCGGAACACGCGGCATCTGGAAGGACGGCTGGAAGGCGGCCGCCGTCCACGCGCCGCTCAGCGGCAAGGGGCACTTCGACGACGACGAGTGGGAGCTCTATCACGTCGATTCGGACCGTTCGGAGTCGCAGGATCTCGCGGCCGAGCATCCCGAGAAGCTGCAGGAACTCATCGCCGCGTGGTTCGACGAGGCGAAGGCGAATTTCGCGCTTCCCTTGGACGACCGCTCCGCGCGCGAGATGCTCAACGTCGAGCGCCCGCAGGCGGAACCGGCTCGAGAACGCTACGTGTACTACCCGGGGACCGATGCGGTGCCGGAGAGCGTCGCAGTCAACCTGCGCGGGCGGTCGTACAAGATCGTCGCCGACGTCGTGCTGGAAGAGGGCGCGGAAGGAGTGATCTTCGCGCACGGATCGAGATTCGGTGGTCACACCTTGTTCATCAAGGACAACCGTCTCTCGTACGTCTACAACTTCCTCGGCATCCCCCCAGAGCAGACGTTCACCTCCGCGGAGCTCACGCCCGGACCGCACACGCTGGGCGTGGACTTCACCCGCGAGAGCGCCGGCGAGCACGGTGAGTCGGTGGGGACAGCCACGCTCTACGTGGACGATGAGGCGGTCGCCTCCGGGCCGATGCGCGCGCAGGTCGGCAAGTTCACCCTGTGCGGGGACGGGCTCTGCGTGGGATGGGACAGCGCGGATCCGGTGAGTCGGCAGTACCGCAATCCGTTCCCGTTCACGGGCGGCAGGTTGATGGGTGTCGGCGTCGACGTCAGCACCGAGCAGTACCGCGATCTCGAACTCGAGGCCGCGGCCATGCTGTCTCGTGAGTGATCAGGGAGCCGCGGGGAACACCGTCGCCCAGTCGTCTTTCACACTGACCACCGTGTAGCCCTTGTCGTCGGCGCTCGCGAGGGCCTTCTCCGCGCCGGCGTCATAGGGGGTGTCACCGCGTGACGGGTCGTCGTGGTGGATCAGGATCGCGAATCCGGGGCGGGGCCCACGCCGGGCGAAGTCCATCATCGCGGTGTCGCCGTTCGAGTTGCCGCCGACGAACAGCGGGCGCCTGCCGATGCGCGTCCAGATGCGGACGGGTTTCTCCGGACCGTCGTCGAAGAAGGCGAGGGAGGAGGAATACCGCACCGTCGCGTCCGCATCGTCCCATGTTAGGCCGAAGGCCGATCCGACCACGCGCTCCGGAGGGATACCGTAGTTCGCCTGCGTCATGGGACGCATGAAGTCGCGCTCGCCGCCGGAGACGATGTAGCAGGTGAAGCCGTGGTGCTCCAGGTATCGGAGCAGCTCGACCATGGGCTGATAGACCGTCTGGGAATAGGGGCGCTTCAATGTCGGGTGCTGAGCGGTGCGATAGAACTCGGCCACCGAACGCGCGTAGTCCTCGACGCTCATCCCGTGCGTGAGCCCGACGAGCGCCTGGATGATGATCGTCAGATCCGAGTCGTCGCCGCCGTAGTGCTTGTCGATCGCCGTGCCCAGCCAGCCGTAATCGCCACTCACGGCCGCGAGGTAGGGCTGGCGCTCGGCGAGTTCGGGTGTGCGCTCGGCGGCGGCTCGCCACTGCTCGACGACATAGTGCAGTTGGGTGATCATGGGTTTCTCGGGCCACAGCGTCCCGTCGTTGTCGAACACGGCGATCCGCTCCTCGACGGGGACTGCGTCCGGCCCCACGGTCACGGCGGCGACGAAATCCTCGATGTCCGTGCGGGTCGGAGTGTCGCGCCACGAAGGCAGGGAGGGGTGTCCGGTCATGTCAGATCCTCGTTTCTCGCCGAGTGTCGGCAGCGGGTCCAGGCTGTCATCCCGCCGCGTGACCGAGACGCTTCGATCACCCCTGACGGGCGATGCGCGCGATCGGCGAGACGAGCGCGCCCGGTTGACGGGAATACCCCTGGAGGGTATAGGGTTGGCGTGAAGGAGTACCCCACCCGGGTATGCGAGAACGAAAGAGGAACCGTCATGAGCACGAGCGAGTACCAGGTGAGCGGGATGAGCTGCGGCCACTGCGAGGTCGCTATCCGCAGCGAGGTCGGCCAGGTTCCCGGAGTCGACTCGATCGATGTCAGCGCACAGACCGGCAGGCTCGTCGTGACGAGCGCACACCCGCTCGACGATGCGGTGATCCTCGCAGCCGTCGACGAGGCCGGATACCAGGCGGTGCCGGCCTGATGAACACCGCTGGCCGTCTCGGCCTCTACGGCGCGGGACTCGTGATGGTGTTCGGCATCGCATTCGCCGCGGCGGGCGCCATCGTCCCGGACAGTGCGGTTGCGTCCTGGATGGGACGCGCGGGCGCCGGTCATGACGGGCCGTCCCCGCAAGGCGCAGAGCAGAACACTCAGAACGGGATGGACGAGGAGATCGACGTGAGTGGAGCGACCATCGCCGCATCGGGATACGCCATGGGCGTGGTCGAAGCGCCGGACGAAAGCGGAGTCGCGGGGGAGCTGTCCTTCGTGATCCGGGACGCCGCCGGCACCCCCGTCACCTCGTATGAGAACGCGCACGGCAAGCAGCTGCACCTGATCGTGGTGCGCAGTGACGGCAGCGGGTACCGCCATGTCCATCCCGAACGGGACGAACACACGGGCACGTGGTCGCTGCCGTGGACCTGGGATGCGGCGGGAACCTACCGCGTCTATGCGGACTTCACCGCGACGGGCGGGACGCCGGTGACACTTTCACGGACGGTGGACGTCGCGGGCGTTTTCCAACCGCGTCCCCCGACCGGAACCGAGAGCCGCGTGGCCGTCGACGGCTTCGACGTGTCGATCACCGGCGCCCTCGTCGCCGGTGCTGCGAGCGAGCTGACCGTCGAGGTCAGCCGAGACGGCGTGCCCGTCACGACGCTCGAGCCCTACCTGGGCGCCTTCGGCCACCTCGTCGCGCTGCGGGAGGGAGACCTCGCCTACCTGCACGTCCACGCGCACGGCGATGAGCCGGCTCCCGGCGACGTCGCCGGCCCCGAGGTGGCCTTCACCGCCCAGACGCCCACCGCGGGACGATACCTGCTTTACCTCGACTTCCAGGTGGAGGGGACGGTGCACACCGCAGCGTTCGTGCTGGACGCGGAAGCTCCGGCCGACGGGTCGTCGACGGGCACGGGCGAAGACGAGCACGACGAGCACTGAAGCCGTCCACAAGAAGTGCGCTTCCCGCCGTCGTACGGGCAGCGCGAGGATCGAGGAGATCACCATGACGGACACGCAGTCCGCAGCCGCACCGACCAGCGTCGAGCTGGAGATCGGCGGCATGACCTGCGCATCGTGCGCGATGCGGATCGAGAAGAAGCTCAACCGGATCGACGGCATCACCGCGACCGTGAACTACGCGACGGAGAAGGCCAAGGTGACCGCACCGGAGGGATTCGACCCGGCGCTGCTCATCGCGGAGGTGGAGAAGACCGGCTACACCGCCGTTCTCCCCATGCCAGAAGCGAAGACGCCCGCCGGCGAGGTGACCGACGCGTCGGACGCGGAGTTGACCAGCCTCAGGCACCGGCTCGTCGCCTCGATCATCCTGACCGTGCCCGTCATCGCGATGGCGATGATCCCGGCGCTGCAGTTCACCTCCTGGCAGTGGCTCTCGCTGGCTCTGGCCGGACCCGTCATCGTGTGGGCGGCGTGGCCGTTCCACAAGGCGGCGTGGACGAACCTCCGGCACGGCGCTGCCACCATGGACACGCTGATCTCGATGGGAACGATCGCCGCACTGCTGTGGTCGCTGTACGCGTTGTTCTTCGGGACCGCGGGGGCACCCGGCATGACGCACCCGTTCGAACTGACCGTGGCACCCAGCGACGGTGCGGCGAACATCTACCTCGAGGTGGGCGCCGGGGTGACGATGTTCATCCTCGCCGGGCGCTACTTCGAGAAGAGGTCCAAGCGCCAGGCCGGGGCGGCACTGCGGGCGCTGCTCGAACTCGGCGCAAAAGAAGTCGCCGTGATCCGCGACGGCATCGAGACGCGGATCCCCACCGCCGACCTGAAGCCGGGAGATGAGTTCGTCGCGCGCCCAGGAGAGAAGATCGCCACCGACGGCATCATCGTGTCGGGGACCTCAGCGGTGGACGCCTCGATGCTCACCGGTGAATCGGTGCCGGTGGAGGTGGGCGAGGGGGATGCCGTGACCGGCGCGACCGTCAACGCGGGCGGTCGTCTGATCATCCGTGCCACGCGCGTCGGATCCGACACGCAGCTGGCGCAGATGGCGAAGCTGGTCGAGGACGCGCAGACCGGGAAGGCCGAGGTGCAGCGGCTCGCTGACCGTGTGTCGGGGATCTTCGTGCCCATCGTCATCGCGATCGCCCTCGCCACGCTCGGAGCCTGGCTCGGAGCCGGATTCCCGGCATCGGCCGCCTTCACCGCCGCTGTCGCCGTCCTCATCATCGCGTGCCCGTGTGCACTCGGTCTCGCGACGCCGACCGCGCTGCTGGTGGGAACGGGACGTGGCGCGCAGATGGGCATCCTGATCAAGGGTCCTGAGGTGCTCGAGTCGACCCGCAAGGTCGACACGGTGGTGCTCGACAAGACCGGGACCGTCACCAGCGGCAGGATGACACTCACCGCGGTGCACACCGCGGCGGGGGTCGACAGGCGGGAGCTGCTCCGCCTTGCGGGTGCGGTGGAGGATGCCTCGGAGCACCCGATCGCGCAGGCGGTGGCGAAGGCCGCGACCCAGGAGATCGGAGCGCTCCCCGCGGCGGAGGACTTCGTCAACGTCGAAGGCAAGGGCGTCCAGGGCGTCGTCGACGGACATGCCGTGCTGGTGGGCCGTGGATCGCTGCTGGCGGAGTGGTCGCAGCATCTGCCCGCCGACCTCGCTTCGGCGAAGGCGGAGGCGGAGAGTCAGGGCAAGACGGCCATCGCCGTGGGATGGGACGGGGAAGCCCGTGGTGTGCTCGTGGTGGCCGACACCGTGAAGCCGACCAGCGCGCAGGCCATCTCGCAGCTGAAGAGTCTGGGGCTGACGCCCATCCTTCTCACCGGCGACAACAGAGCGGTGGCCGAGCAGATCGCGGCGGAGGTCGGGATCGCCGAGGTGATCGCGGAAGTGCTGCCGAAGGACAAGGTCGACGTGGTCACCCGGCTCCAGCGCGAGGGCAAGGTCGTCGCGATGGTCGGCGACGGCGTCAACGATGCGGCCGCGCTCGCCCAGGCCGACCTGGGGCTGGCCATGGGCACGGGCACCGACGTCGCGATCGAGGCGAGCGACATCACGCTCGTCCGCGGCGATCTGCGCAGCGCCGCGGACGCGATCCGCCTCTCGAGACGGACGCTCGGCACGATCAAGGGCAACCTGTTCTGGGCCTTCGCCTACAACGTCGCGGCGATCCCGCTCGCGGCCCTCGGTCTGCTCAACCCCATGCTCGCCGGTGCGGCGATGGCGTTCTCCAGCGTCTTCGTCGTCGGCAACAGCCTCCGGCTGCGCTCCTTCCGGAGCCAGGCGGCGGATCCCTCTCCGGCACGGAGCGGTGCGGCGCAGGATCGCGCGGCATCGGTCTCCACGCCCGGAACCCGTTGATACCCCAGAGGAGAACGTCATGTCCGATTCCCCCGCAGCCTCCTGCTGCAGCGTGAACAGCACCACCGCCGTGTCCGCCGATGGACGCAAGGACCTGCTGGCGCCCGCAGCCGGGGACATGGCGGAGTGTCCGGTGATGGTCGGCAGTCCCGTCGTCATCGCGGATGCCGAGGCCGCCGGCCTGTTCCGCGACTACGAAGGCACGCGCTACTACTTCTGCTGCGCGGGGTGCGGACCGGCGTTCGACGCCGACCCGGCGAAGTACGCCGCCGCTGCCTGAACGTTTCACCCGTGCGGGGGCGCACACCCGTGGCCCCGCACGGCATCGATCTTCCGAGGAGGAGAGGGTGATGAGCACTCCGCACCACGACCACACCGCGCATGAGGCGCACGGTACCGCCCAGAGCGAGCCGGGAAGCCCCGACCGTCCGCAGGGCGCAGCTGCGCATGCGGGTCACGACTCCCATGCGGGTCACGACTCCCATGCGGGTCACGACTCCCATGCGGGTCACGGCGATCACGCGGGTCACGGCGGGCACGGCGATCACGTGGCCCAGTTCCGGCGACTGTTCTGGATCATGCTGGCCCTCGCCGTCCCCACCGTCGTGCTCTCCGGCATGTTCGCGATGATCCTCGGTTACACCCTGCCCGACGTGCCGGGCCTGGCCTGGGTCTCACCCGTGCTGGGAACCGTGATGTACGTGTGGGGAGGCAAGCCCTTCCTCACGGGTGCCGTCAGCGAGATCCGTTCGCGCAAGCCCGGCATGATGCTGCTCATCGGGCTCGCGATCACTGTCGCATTCCTCGCGTCGTGGGGAGCGAGCCTCGGCGTCCTGCACCACGAGCTCGACTTCTGGTGGGAGCTCGCGCTCCTCATCGTGATCATGCTGCTCGGACACTGGATCGAGATGCGATCGCTGGCGCAGACGACCTCTGCTCTCGACTCGCTCGCGGCACTCCTGCCGGACGAGGCGGAGCGTGTGGAGGACGGGCAGGTCGTCGTGGTCTCACCAGTCGACCTCCGGGTCGGCGACATCGTGATCGTGCGGCCCGGCGGAAGCGTGCCGGCCGATGGGCGGATCGTCGACGGACGTGCGTCCATGGACGAATCGATGGTGACAGGCGAATCCCGCACGGTCACTCGCGGCAGTGGCGACCAGGTCACCGCCGGCACGGTCGCCACCGATTCGGGGCTGCGGGTGGAGATCACGGCGACCGGGGACGACACCACGCTGGCCGGCATCCAAAGACTCGTGACCGAGGCGCAGAGCTCGTCCTCGCGCGCTCAGCGCCTCGCGGACACGGCAGCGGGATGGCTGTTCTGGTTCGCGCTCGGATCCGCGGCGATCACCGCGATCGTCTGGACACTCGTCGGCTTCCCCGACGCCGCCGTGATCCGCACGATCACGGTGCTGGTCATCGCCTGCCCGCACGCCCTGGGCCTGGCGATCCCGCTCGTCGTGTCGATCGCGACCGAGCGGGCGGCTCGCGGTGGCGTCCTGGTCAAGGACAGGCTCGCGCTGGAGAGCATGCGCACCGTCGATACGGTCCTGTTCGACAAGACCGGGACACTCACCAAGGGCGAACCGACCGTGTCGGAGGTCTCGGTCTCCGGCGGGCATGACGCCGACCGGGTGCTGGCGCTCGCCGCCGCCGCCGAGGCCGACAGCGAGCACCCTCTGGCGAAGGCGATCGTGCGCGCCGCGGCCGAGAAGAGACTGTCCGTGCCGGCGAGTCGCGACTTCACGTCGTCGCCGGCGGTCGGCGTGACGGCGACCGTCGACGGGACGACGGTGCGCGTCGGCGGCCCGCACCTGCTGACGGAGGAGCGGTCCGACGAGCTTCCTGTCGCCGAGCAGTGGCGCGAGGACGGTGCGATCATCCTGCACGTGGTGCAGGACGGGCAGGTGATCGGGGCGCTGAAGCTCGCCGACGAGATCCGTCCGGAGTCGCGCGAAGCCGTCGATGCGCTGCATGCCCTCGGGGTGCAGGTGGTCATGATCACCGGCGATGCGGAAGCCGTCGCGCACACGGTCGCGGCAGATCTGGGCATCGACCGGTTCTTCGCGGGCGTACGCCCCGAGGACAAGGCCGCGAAGGTGCAGGAGCTGCAGCATGAAGGTCGCAAGGTCGCGATGGTCGGCGACGGCGTCAACGACGCACCCGCACTCGCGCAGGCCGACGTGGGTCTGGCCATCGGTGCCGGAACGGATGTCGCGATCGCGTCGGCGGGGGTCATCCTCGCCAGCGACGATCCGCGTTCCGTGCTCTCGGTCATCGAGCTCTCGCGCGCGGCCTACCGCAAGATGAAGCAGAACCTGTGGTGGGCCGCGGGCTACAACCTGCTGTCCGTCCCGTTGGCTGCGGGTGTGCTCGCGCCCATCGGCTTCGTGCTGCCGATGTCGGTCGGGGCGATCCTGATGTCGCTGTCGACGATCGTGGTCGCGCTCAACGCCCAGCTGCTGCGGAGGCTCGATCTGCGGCCCGAGGTGACGACCCGCGCGATCCTCGATCGCTGAGGCCGGGCGGACGCGAAGAAGGGCCCCGCTCCAGGAGCGGGGCCCTTCTTCGCGTCCGTGCTGGCTTCCTCGACAGTGCGGGTCAGCTCGCGCCGCCGAGGTCGTGGATGAGCTCCTTCTCGTCCTCCGCCGAGAGGGAGGTCTGCACGACGGTGCCCTTGAACGGCGCGAGCGCGGCGGCGAACTTGTCCTCCGTGATCTTCGTCGCGTAGACGACGACGGCGGACTTGCCCTCGGAGACCGCGTTCTTCACCCGGTCCCGGAACTCGGCGTCGATACCGGTCTTGTCCAGCCCGGCGAACAGTGCGCCGAAGAGGCCGCCGAACAGCAGCCCGGCGAACGGGACGAAGAAGAGTAGACCGATCAGCATGCCGAACAGCGCGCCTCCAGCGGCACCGACGCCGATGTTCCCCGCTGCACCCGGGTACTCGACCTTGGTCTTTCCCTTCTCGTCGACCTTCACGAGTGCCAGGCCCGCGAGCTCGACGACCAGATCGTTCTGCAGCGACAGGATCTCGTCGTAGGCACCTTCCGCCTGTGGCTCGCTGTCGAACGAGATGACGATGAGTTCAGCCATGGATGCTTCCCTTCTTCGGGCTGAGTCGACCGCCCTCAGCCGATGATCTCGGGAGTCCACTCCGCGGCGGAGCCCCGCTCCGCACATGCTAGGCACGTCACTTCCGCGATCGTCCGGCTCCGCCCCGAATTCACCCGGGGGAGCTTCGATGTGGTCGAAAGTGGGGTGGCGCGGCATCGTCGCTCTTGGGATAGTGGTCGGCACACGGCCAGCGATGAGGATCGAGCGTGTCGCTGGCGGTACGCCGACAGCGATGCGAAAGGTCACGGACATGAGCACTCCCTCCAGCGCCGACCAACCGATCTTCACGAGGCCGGGGGAGGCGACGCTCACCTCGCGCCACGTCATCCCGCCAGGGGAGTCGCTTCCCGATACGGCGAAGCAGATCGTGGAGGACGAGACGATCCTCGACGGGAACGCGCGCTTGAACCTCGCCACGTTCGTGAGCACGTGGATGGACGACGACGCGAAGCAGGTCTATGCCGCGTCTTTCGACAAGAACATGATCGACAAGGACGAGTATCCGCAGACGGCGGCGATCGAGGACAATTGCTGGCACATGCTGGCCAACCTCTGGAACGCGCCCGATGCGGAGAAGAGCATCGGTACCTCGACCATCGGGTCGTCGGAGGCGTGCATGCTGGGCGGTCTCGCCTTCAAGCGGCGCTGGCAGCAGGCTCGGCGCGCGGCGGGCAAGGATGCCTCGAGTCCGAACATCGTGATGTCCTCGGCCGTGCAGGTGTGCTGGGAGAAGTTCTGCAACTACTTCGACGTCGAGCCGCGCTACGTGCCGATCAGCGAGGAGCACAAGACTCTCGACGGTCACGACCTGGCGAAGTATGTGGACGAGAACACGATCGGCGTCGTCGCGATCATGGGGGTCACGTACACGGGCATGTACGAGCCGGTGGCCGAGATCGCCGCCGCTCTCGACGAGATCCAGAAGAACACGGGCCTCGACATCCCCATCCACGTGGACGGGGCATCGGGGGCGATGATCGCGCCGTTCCTGCAGCCGGACCTGGTGTGGGACTTCCGCCTCGAGCGGGTGCATTCGATCAGCACGTCAGGGCACAAGTACGGGCTCGTGTATCCGGGGCTCGGCTGGGTGGTGTGGCGGGAGGCGCAGTGGCTCCCGGAGGACCTGGTGTTCAAGGTGAGCTACCTGGGCGGGGAGATGCCGACGTTCGCGCTGAACTTCTCGCGGCCGGGGGCTCAGGTGGTGCTGCAGTACTACCTGTTCCTCCGTCTCGGTTTCGAGGGATACCGCGCTGTGCAGCAGGCCTCCCAGGACGTCGCGAAGTACCTCTCCGCGGGGATCGCCGAGCTCGACGCGTTCGAACTCTGGAACGACGGCAGCGACATCCCGGTGTTCGCGTGGCGTCTGAAGGACGGACACACGAAGAACTGGACGCTCTACCATCTGCAGGATCGGCTGCGGATGAAGGGCTGGCTGATCCCGGCGTATCCGATGCCCGCCGACCTGGAGCAGATCACGGTGCAGCGCATCGTCGTGCGCAACGGGCTGAGCATGGACCTCGCAGAGGAGCTTCTGCAGGCGATCGCGACCGAAGTCGCCTACCTCGACGCACTCGAGTCGCCGATGCCGACCGAGAAGCCCCAATCGGCCTTCCACCACTGAGCCCGCGATGTCCACTTCGAACACGGGTGCCACCCCAGAATCGACTCCGGCAGCGAGGCCGACTCGCCCCACTGCTGCGCGCACGTCGGCAGCCACGCAGGTGTCGCGGCCGGCCGTCGCCATCCTCGGCGTCGGCCAGCTCGCCCTGCTCACCCTGGTCGTCGTCGCCAGCCTGCGCTCGCTTCCGGCGATGGCGACGTACGGCCTCGGCAGCATCATGCTGTATCTGATCCCCGCGATCGTGTTCCTGGTGCCGACGGCCCTGGTCGCCGCAGAGCTCGCCACCGGATGGAAGGGCGGCATCTACGTCTGGGTGCGGGAGGCGCTCGGGAACAGGTGGGGATTCACCGCGGTGTGGCTGCAGTGGATCCAGAACGTGGTGTGGTTCCCCACGCAGCTCGCTTTCATCGCGGGTGCCCTCGCGTTCGTGTTCATGGATCCGTCGTTGTCGAGTTCGGGCTTCTTCACGGCGGTCGTGATCATCGTGTTCTACTGGGGTTCGACTTTCGTCACCCTCCGCGGTGGCAACCTCTTCGCCAAGCTAGGCTCCTGGGGCGGCATCCTCGGCACGCTCCTGCCGGCCGCGCTGCTCATCGTGTTCGGTGCGATCTGGGTGTTCAGCGGCGAGAAGAGCCAGGTCCCGCTCGAAGCATCGGCGATCATCCCTCCCTTCACCGGCCTGGCGTCCATCGTCCTGATCGTGTCGAACGTGCTGGCGTACGCCGGGATGGAGGTCAACGCGGTCCACGTGAACCAGATGAAGGACCCGGGCAAGGGGTATCCCCGCTCGGTGTTCCTCGCCGCCGGTCTGATCCTGCTCGTGTTCATCCTTCCGACGTTGGCGATCTCGGTCGCCGTCCCGTCGAAGGAACTGGGGCTCACGAACGGCATCATGCTCGCCTTCGGTGTGTACTTCGATCACTGGGGGATGGGATGGGCGACGGCAGCCGTCTCGGCGCTGATCGCCGCCGGCGCTCTCGCCTCCGTGATCACCTGGGTCGCTGGGCCTTCGAAGGGGGTGCTCGCCGCCGCCGAGACGGGCCTGCTGCCACCGATGCTGCAGAAGCGCAACAAGGCGGGGGTCCAGTCCGGGATCCTGATGCTCCAGGGCACGATCGTGACGATCCTCGCTGCGATCTTCATCGTGGTCCCGAACGTGAGTGCCGCGTTCGTCGCACTGATCGATATGGCGGCCGCGCTGTACCTGATCATGTACATGCTCATGTTCGCGTCGGCGATCGTGCTGCGTCGCAAGGAGCCGACGGTGCACCGCGCGTACCGCGTCGCTGCGCTGCCACTGGTCGCCGGCATCGGCTTCGTCGCGTGTCTCGCGGCATTCCTGCTCGCCTTCATCCCGCCCGAGGGATTCACCGCCTTCCCTCCCGCGGCCTATCCGTGGGTCGTCGGCGCTGTCATCGTGGTGCTGGGCGCACCACCCCTCGTGTTCTTCGCGATCCGTCGCCCGTCCTGGGACCGTCGACCGCCGGATGGAAGCCTCTTGAGCGACGCCCATCCGGAGGCCACGGTCTCACCGGAAGGTCGGTAGAGTCACTCGACCCGACGCGCCGCTCGGGCCAGCGCATTGCGCCGCGCCAGGATGATCCCGCCGAGGAGGGCTGCGACGAACGACCCGACCAGCACGCCGATCTTCACGTGCTCGTCCGCGACCGAGCTCGACCCGTAGGCGAGCTCGCCGACCAGCAGCGACACGGTGAAGCCGATTCCGGCCAGGAACGCCATGCCGGTCAGGTCCGGCCAGCGGAGAGTCTCGTCGAGACGCAGAGCGGGGACCCGGCTCAGCAGGAAGGTCGTGACGAGGATGCCGACCGGCTTGCCGGCGACCAGTCCCACAACGATGCCGATCGTGATCGGGTCGGTGAACGCCGATGCGAGTCCGTCCCATCCGCCGACCGTGACGCCGGCGGCGAAGAACGCGAACACGGGCACCGCGAACAGCGTGGCCACGATGCCCCACCGGTCGGCGAGGTGCGCGGCCATGCCGTCGTACATCGGACGGCCGTCCGCGTCGGTGCCCGTGCGCACCCGGGCGCGCTCCGTCGCGGTGACCGGGACGACGAAGCCGAGCAGCACGCCGGCAACCGTCGCGTGGACGCCGGACGCGTGGATGCATACCCACACCGCGATGGCGAGGGGCAGGAGGAGCCACCATGCGCGCACGCCCTTCGCCACCAGGGCGGCGAATCCCGCCAGGGGCAGCAGCGCGAGGATCAGCCACGGGAAGCTGATGCTCTCGGTGTAGAAGGTCGCGATGATGGTGATCGCGATGAGGTCGTCGATGATGGCGAGTGTCAGCAGGAACACACGCAGCGCGGGCGGCAGGAACTTGCCGACGACAGCGATCACGGCCACCGCGAACGCGATGTCGGTTGCGGTGGGTATCGCCCAGCCACGCAGCGCATCCGCACCGCTCGCGGTGTTGATGAGCACGAAGATCAGCGCGGGCACCACCACTCCACCCACTGCCGCGGCGATGGGGAGGGCAGCGCGGCGAGGATCGCGCAGGCGCCCCGCGACGAACTCCTCTTTCAGCTCCAACCCGACGACGAAGAAGAAGATCGCCAGGAGTCCGTCCGACGCCCACGCGCCGATGCTGAGCTCGAGATGCAGCTCGGGGATGCCGAAGGTGAAGTCGCGCACGGACTCGTACCAGGGCGCGGCGGGACTGTTGGCGAGGATCAACGCGGCGAACGTGGCCGCGAGCAGAAGCGACCCACCGAGCACGTCGCTGCGCGCGTTGGAACGGATGCCTTGCCACAGGGCATGCGGGGCGAGGGAGAAGCGGGCAGGGGAAGGATTCGGGGACACGGAAAGACCTCACGCGAGAGAAGGGGTGAATGGCGCAGAAGACCACCGCCCCGTTCGAGGCGTGGTCTAATTCCGTGGCGGCGGGCAGCCCGCGATCTCGCCGTGCGAGAGGGTGCCCCACACGCTCGTCCACCCGTTCGTGCCCGGGTGCATGATGATCCGCATCCACTCCCTCATCGGGGTCGCCGAACGCAGACGGTGCGGGGCACGCGTCGAACCGGCGATCGAGAGGAGGGGCACGGCAACAGCCTATCCGGAAGGCCTGGGAACCTGCGGGGCCTGCGCACCTTCGGCCGCCGCGGACGTTCGGCAGCCGCTGATCCCGGGCGGTTTCGCAGCTGAGCGCGACCTGCCAGTCGAGGCGAAACGAGAGAAGGCCGCTCCGAAGAGCGGCCTTCTGCTGATGTGTGGGTTGTACGCGGAAGGTGTTTTGCCGCTTGGTTCCGGGGGCGCTGGCACGGCTCGTCGCGGTCGATCCTCTGCGGGGTCCGTCGTAATCCTCTACTTCGCAACGTCGCCACCTTCGATGGGCGGATGTCTAGGACGCCAGGGTTCGTTCGCTTCCACCCGGGGCGCTCGCATTACTGGCCGCGGCTGCATCGGTAAATCGCAGAACAGTCGCCCTAGGTTGGGAGGATGGCAAGAACCAGATCGTCAATCCATACCCGGGCATGGGTCATTTCTTGGGGGCGTGGCAGTGTGCAGGCTTCTCAGAACGAGCCTGGAACACCACCGGGTGATCCGCTCGCCGTTCTTCCGTCGCGTGCGTCCCGGGACCGAGTCGAGGGTGCGCTCGTGGCACTCTTCCAGATGATCAGCGGTGCTGACCCAGACCTCATGGTCGGCCACCTTCGTAGGACTCCGGCCTACGCGGTCGAGTGGGATGCCGACGGCAACATCGCGAAAATCGGTCACGACGTTGAGATCTACGCGTATCGCACGAGAATTCACTTCGATGGCACCCGTCGAGCGCTCGCCTCGAGTGATGGACGAGGACGTCTGACCTATGAACAGGTGAAGTGGGTTACACAGTGGGAGCGCCGTGACCGGCTGAAGGCTGAGATGGCCGCGGGCACCTACGAGTGGACCGGCACCTTCGAAGAAGTCAGTAGAGATTCCTAGCGAAGGCCGGGCGTCGAACCTATCTGTACGCAGAAGAACCCTCGCCCGGAAGAGAAGCGAGGACTACCAGGCCTGAGAGCCATTCGCGATTACCCGGGTCCGCTCTCCTTCAACATCGGTACCTGTCACGATCTCGCGGAACCCATTGGGTCGGTTCGGCGTATGCCAAGATGAACCCATGGCGGCGCTTTCGGATTACGGTCTCACCCTTGCGAAGATCGATCTCGGTTCCATTGACGCGGAGTCCGACCACAACCTTGACGAACATTTTGTGAAGACCTGGTACGCCACCGAGATACTCGACCAGCGGTACGAACATATTCTCGGGCGCAAGGGGTCAGGGAAATCCGCGCTCTTTCGTCAACTGCCTCAGCTCGTGCCGGAGAAGTACATCGTCCACCTCGAAACCCCTGTCGGGGTTTGGAAAACACTCCGGCAGTACGAAGACCAGGCCAATCCGAATCGAGACGCGGCTTTTGTCGCTGCCTGGGAGTTCGTCCTCGCTCTGCTCTCCGCGCAAGCAATCGTCTCGGATGCTCCCTTGCTCTCGGAGAGGGCACGCAGAGCCTTCGTACCCGCGCACGAGTTCTTGAAGGCGAACTTCGTTGACCCAAAGCCTCAAGCGATGGTGAAGCGATTCGTTCGGTCGATCAAGTCCCTCAACCTCAGTGCTCTCGGTATAGGCGTGGGCTTTGAGATCGGTGAAGAGGACACGGAAGATGTGGCCCGCGTCGTCGTCGACAGGGTGATGTCAGCCATCCAGCCGGCCATTGCCGAATGCGGGTTGGTGCTCGCTCTTGATCAAGTTGACGAGGGCTGGGACGGCAGCGACGATTCGCGAGCGATGATGATCGGGTTGCTTAGGGCTGCTAAGCGGCTTGGAGACAAGTACGGATTTCAGCGGGCAGGGGAACGTCACCTCCGCGTGATGGTCTTCCTTCGCTCGGACATCTATGACAGCCTGCACTTCGATGAGAAGGACAAGCATAGAAGACTCGAATTGAAGCTGCACTGGGACGAAACCACTCTGGCCGAGATGGTGTCAGCAAGATTGCCACACGACGTTGGTTTCGACGATCTCATGAGTAGCGAGGGCTACCGCGGGGGGACAAAACCTCGCACATACGTGATGGCAAGGACATTCCTTCGCCCGCGGGAGGTACTGCAACTGCTAGGCGAAGCTGTTCGAGTAGCTCCGTCCGACGCAACGGTCATCACCGGTGCCGAGATGATCGAGGCGGAAAAGCCATACAGCGCTTGGAAGGTGCAGGACCTCAAGCAGGAGTACTCAAAGTCTGATCCGGCCCTTGCCGTGCTCCTGGACTCGCTGAAACTAGGTCCACACCGGTACGAGTCCGTCGAAGAGCTAGTTGCGCTCATTGAAGACAAGGCTGGCGCCCTCCTCGATCCGCCAGGAGTAACCGGCCGAAGCCTCGTGGAAAAGCTATTTGACTACTCGGTCATCGGGATTCGAATTAATGATGCTGGCCGATACAGGTTCAAGAGCGAGGAGCCGGAGCTGACGCTACCCGCCTCGGGGGCTCTTTTCATTCATCAGTCGCTGCACAAGGGACTGAACATCATCGAGAAGAAGTCGCCCCGTAAGGCAAGCACTCTCGGAGAACAGGCTTGACCCGTTGTCCAGTCTCGCCGCCTTCGGCTGGCGGTGCGCTAGCTTGATCGAGTGACTAGCGACAGCGCGCAGCCCGGTTGGCATCCAGACCCGTCCGGACAGTTCGAACAGCGGTATTGGGATGGCGCGGTGTGGACGGAGCACGTCTTCGCCGACGGCGCTCAGGCCATCGCACCGTTGGCCCGCAGTCGAGCAGAGGCCCGGGCGCTCGCGACGCGGACTGCGGTCAGCCCGCGCGCTGAGCAGAGCGCCGCGCCCGCAGCCCTTGCTGAACCGGCACCCTCGTCAGGCAGCACCCAGAACGTGTTGGTCCTCGAGAACATCCCACTGGTCGGTGCACGCAAGCACGCTGAGAAGCTGCGCTCCGAGGTCGCGCGACTTCAAGGGCTCATCGACCAGTACGGGCTCCAGGACGTGGCCGCCCTCGATGACCTGAAGCGTCACCTGAACCAGGAAGTCGATGACGCCCGGGGGCGGGTCGCCGCCGCTTCGGCGGAGCTTTCGTCCCGTCAGGCCGACATCGCGGCGACGGAGGCATCACTCCTCGACCTGCGTGGTGCCGTCGAGGTCCAGGAACTCGGCCTCTACGACTATGAGCATCCCGCCGAAGACTCTGTTGCCCTGGCCACGCAGCTCGAAGCGCTGCGTGCAGACATCAAGACAGCCGTCCGCACCGGTCGCGCGACACAGGCGACGAGCAACTTCACCTTCAACAACAGCACGGCTAAGGGCGCGAAGTTCGTTCGCGACATGTCGAAGCTCATGCTCCGCTCCTACAACGCCGAGGCCGAGAACTGCGTCAAGGCGGTCCGCGCCGGGAACTTGGCCACCGCCCAGAAGCGCCTTACGACCGCGATGGAGCAGATCGCTCGTCTCGGCACCATGATCGACCTGAGCATCACGCCGTACTTCCATCAGCTCCGACTGCGGGAGCTCGAAATCGCCAACCGGCATCTCCGCGCTGTCCAGGCGGAGATGGAAGCCGACCGTGCACACCGCGAGGAACTCCGCGAGCAGCGCAAGGCGGAGAAGGAACTCGCCGCCGAGAAGGCCCGGCTGGAGAAAGAGCGCGGTCACTACGCCAACACCATCGCCGCGCTTGAAGCCAACGGCGACCACGAAGGCGCCGAGCGCATGCGAGCGCGCCTTGCCGACGTCGAGCACGCCATCGAGAACGTCGACTACCGTGCAGCGAACATCCGAGCCGGCTACGTGTACGTCATCAGCAACGTCGGATCCTTCGGACCTGACGTGGTGAAGATCGGCCTCACCCGCCGCCTCGAACCGATGGACCGCGTCAACGAACTCGGCGACGCGTCCGTACCGTTCCGGTTCGACGTCCACGCCCTGTTCTTCGCCGACGACGCCGTCAGCATCGAAGCGATGCTCCACCAGCACTTCGCCGACCGCCGCATCAACCAGATCAACCTGCGCCGCGAGTACTTCCGCGCCACACCTACCGAAGTGCGCGAGGTTTTGAAGGCGCACTCCGTCGAGCTGCTCGACTTCAAGCTGGAGCCCGCAGCGGAGGAGTACCTGGCGACTCGGGCGCTGCAGGGCGGCTAGTAGCGTCATCGCGCCTCGGTACCCGGGAGACAGAAGAGGGACCGTCCACCTGGACGGTCCCTCTTGCTGATATGCGTTATGTGCCCCCGACAGGAGTCGAACCTGCGACCTACGGTACCGGAAACCGGCGCTCTATCCACTGAGCTACGGAGGCGTACCGATCGACAATATCACTCGTCGGGGGTGGTCTCCGACCCACCGGCCTCCGTCATGGGCGCGGCGCGCAGCTCGTCGAGGGCGGCGGCCAGCTTCTCGGCCAGGTATCGGTGTCCATCCGTGGACGGATGCTTGCGGCCGACCTCCACGTCGATCACGTCGAGATAGTTCTGCGCGGTGATCCAGGCCTGGGCGATGGGGGAGATGTACCACCAGCCGCGCGCTGCGGCGAGCTCCGCGAGGTCGGTGTCGATGCGGGCCGTGGTCGCACCGACGGGAAGCTCGTGCGGGGCCGGGCCGAGCACCACGATCGTGGCCTTCGGGTAGAGGGCGGCCATCGCGTCCCACGCGGCGTTCACTGCCTCGCGGTATCCGGCGGCACCCTGGGCACGGTCGTTGATCGAGCCCTGCATGATCACGAGGTCGGGCGACAGCGACGGGTCGAGTGCGGCGATGCGCTCTCCG
Organism: Microbacterium sp. Beta; assembly: GCF_005502545.1. Classification (NCBI taxonomy): domain Bacteria; kingdom Bacillati; phylum Actinomycetota; class Actinomycetes; order Micrococcales; family Microbacteriaceae; genus Microbacterium; species Microbacterium sp. Beta. Next base: position 319,610 of record NZ_SCOG01000001.1, on the reverse strand, counting down.
AACGTCGGTCCGTCGATACCGGGCTTGAGGTATCCACTCCCGCGGACGCCGTCCACGATGGTCCGGCCGCCGAGGAGATCGGCGAGGAGATAGGCGTAGCCCTGCGTGGGGAGGGTGGCCGCCGAGCCGTACGTCCAGGAGTCGCCGAACACCAGGACAGTGGGGTTCTCCGGGAGGACGAGCGGTGCCGGCGCGATGACCGCCGATGCGTCCGATTCGCCCGCTGCGGCCGCGCTGATCGGGGCGGCGAGAGGGGCGGGAACCCACGGGCGCCAGACGCCGATAGCCACGGCTGCGACCGCCACGATCAGGCCGGCGGTGATCGCGGCGACACCCCGGTGGCGGCGGGCGGCGGCTGGCTTCATGTGATGAGAGTAGATCACGGGAGAGCGAACGCGAATTCCTCCCGGTCCGTGCCGTCGGCCGGCGTCGTCCTGCCCCGTAAACTGAGGGGGCTATGAACCCCGAAACCCTCGCCGCAGCCCTCCTCGCCGTCCTCGCACCCATCGCGGAGGAACGACGCCCCGGCGAGCCCCTGGAGCTCTCCGCATCAGACATCGTGCTCGAGCGCCCCCGCAACCGCGACCACGGCGACTGGTCGTCGAACATCGCCATGCGCCTGGCCAAGCCGCTCGGCACGAACCCGCGTGAGCTGGCTCAGCAGATCGCCGACGGTCTCGCCGGCGTCGACGGCATCGCGAGCGCCGAGGTCGCGGGCCCCGGATTCATCAACATCCGCCTCGACGCTGCAGCCGCCGGTGCGCTGGCGAAGGTCATCGTCGACGCAGGGGACGCGTATGGGTCGAACGACTCGCAGGTGGGCCAGAGCATCAACATCGAGTTCGTGAGCGCGAACCCGACCGGACCCCTCCACATCGGACACACGCGCTGGGCCGCTCTCGGCGATGCGATCGCCCGGGTGCTCGCCGCGTCGGGTGCCACCGTCGCCAGGGAGTACTACATCAACGACGCGGGTGCGCAGATGGACCGCTTCGCGAGTTCCGTCCTCGCCGCGGCGAAGGGAGAGCCGACCCCGGAGGGCGGCTACGCGGGAAGCTACATCGGTGACCTCGCGGCGCGCGTGCTCGCTGCGCGTCCCGACCTGCTCGAACTGCCGGCCGACGAACAGGTCGACGTCGCCCGCGAGCTCGCCTACGCGTACCAGCTCGAAGAGCAGAAGCAGTCGCTGTCGAAGTTCAACGTCGACTTCGACGTCTGGTTCTCCGAGCGCACCCTGCACGCCAAGAACGATCAGGGTGTGAGTCTGGTCGACCAGGCCGTCGATCGCCTGCGCGAGCAGGGGCATGTCTTCGACCAGGAGGGCGCCGTCTGGGTGCGCACCACCGACTTCGGTGACGACAAGGATCGCGTGATCCGTCGCTCGAACGGCGAGTACACCTACTTCGCCGCCGATGCGGCCTACTACCTGAACAAGGGCGACCGCGGCTTCCAGGACAAGATCTACCTGCTCGGCGCCGACCACCACGGCTACGTGCACCGCCTCAAGGCGATCGCCGGCGCGGCGGGGGAGGACCCCGAGAAGAACGTCGAGGTGCTCATCGGGCAGCTCGTCTCGATCGGCGGTGCCCGTCTCAGCAAGCGCGCGGGCAACATCATCGAGATGGACGATCTGCGCGAGTGGCTCGGCACCGACGCGCTGCGCTACTCGCTGGAGCGCTCTCCTGCGGACTCGCCGCTCGCCCTCGATCCCGAGCTTCTCCAGAAGCGCACGAACGACAACCCCGTGTTCTACGTGCAGTACGCGCATGCCCGCACGCATAACGTGGCACGCAACGCGGTCGCGTCCGGCGTCGACCGCTCCGAGTTCGCGCCCGAGACTCTCACCCACGAGACCGAGAGCGCGCTGCTCGGAGCGCTGCAGGAGTTCCCGCGCATCGTGGCATTCGCCGCCGAGGTGCGCGAGCCGCATCGGGTCGCCCGCTACCTCGAGGAACTCGCCGGTCTGTACCACCGCTGGTACGACAACTGCCGCGTCATCCCGCTGAGCGACGACCCCATCGAGAGCGTGCATCGCACCCGTCTGTGGCTCAACGACGCCACCGGTCAGGTTCTGCGCAACGGACTCGACCTGCTCGGGGTCTCGGCTCCGGAGCGCATGTAGTGCAGGCAGGCGTGCGTCGCCGTGGGGCAGGATGGCAGGCATGAGCGACGACAACCACACCCGGCCCTACCCGGACGCGGCGACGGAGCACCCGACCCTCGTGATCCCGGGTTCGGCATCCGAGGAGGGTGCAGACGCCCCGCAGCAGAAGCGGCGGCGGTGGCCGTGGGTGCTTCTCGTCGCGGTCGTCGTGCTCGCGCTCCTGGTCGTCGCGGCGGAGCTCATCGCACGCGCCGTGCTGCCTGGCGTCGTACGGTCGATCGTCGTCGAGAAGCTCGACCTCCCTGCCGACCAGCAGCTCGACGTCGAGACGCAGGGACTCCTGCTGCCCCAGCTGATCGGTGGCACCCTCGACACCCTGCATCTCTCGACCGATTCCGTGACGCTGGACGGGATCACGGGCGCCGCGGATGTCACGGCGACCGGTGTTCCGCTGCGCGGGGGCGACCTCGGCGGCGCTTCCGGTACGGTCCGCGTCGACCAGGAGCAGTTCACCACGCTCCTGGCCGGCACCGATCTGCCGGTCGACTCGGTGGAGTTCACGGCGCCGAATGCCACGGTGAGCGGTTCGATCAGCGTGCTCGGAGCCGCGGTGCCGCTCTCCCTCACTCTCACACCCGGCACCATCGACGGTGACCTCGAGCTCACGCCGGTCGGCGTCAGCATCGGCGGACTCGACGTCGACCTCGACCGGGTCGGTTCCACCCTCGGCGCCCTCGGGGAGGGACTCACGCAGCCCCAACGGGTGTGCATCGCCGATCAGCTGCCCTCAGGACTCACGCTCACAGGGATCGAGATCGTCGACGACGCGGCCGTGATCGACGTCGACGTGAACGGCGCGATCGTCACCGACAAGGCTCTTCAGAGCAAGGGCAGCTGCCCGAGCTGACGGGCAGCGGTCTCGGTTCACGGGGAGTCGCTGGCGTTGAGCATCGCTTCGATGCGGCGGGCGAGCCAGGCGGGTCGTTGCAGCGGAATGCCGTGCCCGCAGCCATCGACGGCCTCGAGGGTGCTGTGCGGCAGTGAATCGTGCAGGAGCGCTGCCGAGCGCTTCATGAGCGACTTCTCCCCGGCGCCGACCAGGATCGACGCGGCTCCGGTGTAGGTCCGCCAGCTGGCAGGAGGCGTGAAGCGGAGATTCTCCTCGACGGAGCGCAGGAGCGTCTCGCGCGAGATCGCGGCGGATGTGCGCACATAGTCGGCCAGGAGCTCGTCTGGGATGAACAGCTGCCGTGCCTGCAGCCGGGCGAACCACTCCTTCGACGCGAGACCGGCGGTCACTCCGAGAAGCGCGAGAGTGGGGCGGGTCATCCGCATCGGCATGGCCTGGGCGCTGATGACGACGACGTTCCGCACCAGTTCGGGAAAGTCTGCGGCGAGCTGCACGGTGAGCTGTGCGCCGAGGGAGAATCCGACGATGGTCGCCGGTCGGCCGACTTTCTGCAGCACGCCGGCGAGCGCGGCGACCGTGACCGCGTGGGAGTCGTAGGTCGCATCCCTGCTGTGTCCGTGGCCGGGGAGGTCCGGGACGATCGCCCGCACGCCGCTGTCGATGTGGGTGCGGACGGGCTCCCACATCCACCCTGCGACGCCACCGCCGTGCAGGAGGAGCAGCGGACGGCCGGCCGGATCGCCGAAGGTCGCGACATGCATGATCAGTTCCTCTCGAAGGACTCGGCCATGCGGCCGATCGTGTCGATGGCGCGTTCGAGCAATGTCGGTTCGAACGGGCCGAGCAACCGGGATGCGGAGAGCAGTCCGATCGATGCGCTGGAGAGTGCGAGGGCGAGGGCCTCGACATCCGCGTCGTCCACGATCTCGCCTCGGCTCTGCAGCCCCTGCAGCCATTCGTTGACGCGCCTCTGCCGGTCACGGTATCGGCCGTCTGTGATATCCGCCACGTGCGCACCGAGGACGCCCCGGTCGTCGAGGAAGGCCGCCGTCATCAGCGCGTCCTCGCTCAGAGCGCGCGCGGACGCGCGGTACGCGGAGCTGAGGCGCGGCCGGTCGCCCAGCTCACGACGCACGCGGTCGTTCATCCGGGTCGTGCCGCGCTGCAGCAGCGCATCGAGGATCTCCTTCTTGCCGGCGAACTCCAGGTAGACCGCGCCCTTGCCGATGCCGGCGCGTTCGGCGATCGAGGCGACGCTCATGGCGTCGAAACCGTTGGCGAGCACGAGCTCCTCGGCAGCATCGAGGATCCGCTCGCGGCGATCAGGGACGCGGGGCCTGGGCATCGCGGTGTCCCTCCAGATGGTCGAGCATCGCCGGGACGACGAGGTCGGGGCGGTCGCGTTGCACCCAGTGCCCTGCTCCGGCGGCGACCGTCAGGGATCCGACGGGCAACAATTCCGCGGCGGCTTCGGCATGGGGGAGCGGCACCCCGGTGTCGCGATCGCCGTGCACGAGAAGCGTGGGGGTCGTGATGGACGGGAGTCGAGGCGTGTACACGGTGCGCAGTCGATTCCAGAGCACCTGATCGCGCTGCCACTCCGCGAAGCTCGTCAGGCCCGTGCCGGTGGACGCTTCGTCGAGCACCGCTTTCACGAGATCGGGAGTGCGCGCCTGAGGATTCCGCACGAGCGTGGCCAGGCCTCGTTCCATCGCGGGCGCGTTGCGCGCGTAGGACCGGGTGGCGGCCGTCAGCAGTCCTGTGCGCAGCAGCAGGAACGTGCCGAAGTGCGTCATCCGGCCGGAGAGCCCGTCGGCCAGGCGCGGCATCAATCCGTAGCACCCCAGCAGGATGGCGGACTTCGCATGGCTCGGCCGATCGAGGAGATGGCCGAGCGTCATGCCACCGCCGAGCGACAGGCCGGCGATGGCGTAGTCGACGAGGCCGAGTTCGTCGACGAGGTCGCCCACGTATCGCACGAGGTGTTCCTGGGTGAGTGGCCAGCCGGGACGGGGACTGCGGCCGAAACCGGGATGGTCGGGGGCGATCACGCGGTGTCCGGCGCTGGCGAGCGCAGGGCCGACCTCTCCCCACGAGAGCTGCGCGTTGTCGGCGCCACCGCCATGCAGAAGCAGGACGGGAAGGCCGGCTTCGGATGAGGGGCGCCATTCCAGGACCGAGACCGTGGTGCCGGGGAGGGTGATGCTCGTGCGACGTGGCTCCATGAAGCCCCTTTCGTTGTGACCAGGTTACCCGATAGGGTCACAACGAGGGTGGGGCCAACCGACGCCGATCAGGACCCCGCGTCGGAGGCCGCAGCCTTCTGTGCCGCCCGCAGCTCGGCCGTCGCGATCTGCACTTCGGCCTCGGCTCGCAGGAGCCGCCGCTGGGGGAACGTGGTCGCGGCGAACCTCGCATGAACGCGATCGGACCTCTCCTCCTCGGCGGTCACGATGTAGGCGCAGGCGAACAGCATCACCTGGGTCGAGAAGTTCAGCCAGATCAGCAGCGCCAGGAGGGACGCGAACGAGGCGAGCAGCGGGTTGCTGGTCGCGCCGCCCACGAACAGACCGGACAGCTCCTGGAGTACCAGCAGACCGAGGGCGCCGATCAGGGCACCGGGCCACAGGGAACCGGCGGCGGGACGCACGCCCGAGAGCACGCGGAACACACCGATGATGAGCACGGCGTCGAGAGCGAACACCACGAGCAGCGAGAGCAGCCGAACGGTCCAGGCGACCGCGGCGGAGTCGGCGGGCAGGCCGAGGAGGTCGGCGATCCACTCGACTCCGAGCTGACCGACGAAGGTGAGCGCGGCGGAGGCGACGAAGGCGAGTCCGATCCCGAGCGCCAGGGCGAGGTTGCGCAGGATCACCCACACCCAGAGGATGTCGTCCTGGACGGTCCCGGCGATCACCCGCACGGCGGTGCGGAGAGAGCCGATCGCTCCCAGAGCGGCTCCGACTAGGGCGACGAGCGAGATGATGCCCGCGACGGAGAGCGATGCGGGGGCCTTCAGATCCTCGGGATTGATCGCGCCGTCTTTCCCGATCAGGCCGGGGACGGCGGACTGCACTGCCTGGATGATGGCGCGCCACGCGTCGGGGTTGCCGGCGAGCCAGAGCGCGGCGATCGAGAAGCCCAGCAGCACGCCCGCGAACACACTGAACAGGGCGCGGTACGTGACGCTGTCGGCCAGCATCGGACCCCGTCGCTCGGAGTAGAGCAGTGCGGCCCTGACCGGTCGCCGGGAGAGTGCCCACGCGATGGCCGGCGTCGTGATGCGCGCGATAAGTCCGGGTTTCGGCTTCGCGGAGGACTCCGTGTCGTGGTGTGCTGTCTCGCTGTTCGTCACGCCCCCACCTTAGGAGGCGCCTGCGGAGTGCTGCAGGGGCTTGACGCGGCGAGTCACCGTGATCAAGGCGACGGGGTGGGTGCCCTAGAATCGGGTCAACCTCGATGTGCGTGCCCTGCCCGAGATCCTTCCCACGATTGGTGATCAGTGCTTCTCCCTGCCGATTCGCTCGCCCCGGAATGGCTCGCCGTCCCCGAGGACGCGAACGATCTCGCCGACGGCGTCTGGCCGGCCTCAGCAGTACGAGACGACGACGGCGTGCTCGACATCGCCGGCGTCAGCGCCACGGACCTGGCCCGCACCTACGGCACTCCGCTCCTCGTGCTCGATGAAGACGAGGTTCGCGGGCGTGCGCGCAGATTCCGCCTGGCGTTCGACAGGGCAGCGGCCGAGAACGGCACCACGGCGCAGGTGTACTACGCGGGCAAGGCGTTCTTGTGCACGACCGTGGCGCGCTGGGTCGTCGACGAGGGACTGCGCGTCGACGTGTGCACCGGGGGAGAGCTGGCCGTGGCCCTCGCCGCGGGGGTCGCTCCCGCTTCCATCGGCTTCCACGGCAACAACAAGTCGGTCGCCGAGCTGGAACGCGCGGTCGAGGTCGGGGTCGGCACGATCATCGTGGACAGTGCCATCGAGATCGAACGCCTCGCAGCGATCACGGCGCGTACCGGCGCGACGCAGCGCGTGCTCGTGCGTGTGATCAGCGGCGTCCACGCCGAGACCCACGACTTCCTCGCCACCGCCCACGAGGACCAGAAGTTCGGGTTCCCCCTGCCGGACGCCGAGCGGGCCGTGGCGCGGATCCGGGAGATCCCCGGCCTGGTGTTCGCCGGACTGCACTGCCACATCGGCTCGCAGATCTTCGGCGTCGCCGGCTTCCGCGAATCCGCGTCGCGCGTGCTCGACCTGCATGCAGCCCTGCTCGAGGACGGCCCCGTGCCCCAGCTCAACCTCGGCGGCGGCTTCGGCATCGCGTACACGCGTGTGGACGACCCGACACCCATCGAAGACCTTGCCGGTGCCATCATCACCGCGGTCGCCGACGACTGCGCCGCCCGGGGCATCCCCATTCCCGCCCTGTCCTTCGAACCCGGCCGCGCCATCGTCGGCACGGCCGGTGTCACGATCTACGAGGTCGGCACCACCAAGGACGTGACGATCGACACCGGAGCCGTCCGCCGCTACATCAGCGTCGACGGCGGGATGAGCGACAACGCACGTCCGGCGCTGTACGGCGCCCAGTACTCGGCGCGGATCGCCTCACGTGTCGGAGCGGGCGAGCCGCGCCTCAGCCGCGTGGTCGGCAAGCACTGCGAGTCGGGCGACATCGTCGTCGATCACGAGTACCTTCCGGACGACCTCGTGCCCGGGGACCTGCTCGCCGTGCCGGCGACCGGCGCCTACTGCGTCTCGCTCGCCAGCAACTACAACCACGTCCCGCGTCCGCCGGTCGTCGCCGTACGCGATGGACGTTCCGCGGTCATCGTCCGCGGCGAGACCATCGACGACGTGCTGGCCCGCGACGCGGGCATCGACGGGGCGCACGCCCCCGAGGGAGACCAATGACCCACCTCCGAAGGAGCAACCATGACTGAATACCGACGACTTCGTGTGGCGCTGCTGGGTGCCGGAGCGGTCGGCTCTCAGGTCGCGGCCCTCCTGCTGCGCCACGGCGACGAACTCGCCGACCGCGCGGGCGCCGAACTGGAACTCGCCGGGATCGCGGTGCGCAACCTCGACGCGCCACGCGACGTCGACCTGCCCAAGGAGCTCTTCACGACCGACGCCGAGTCGCTCATCCTGGGCGCCGACATCGTGATCGAGCTCATCGGCGGCATCGAGCCGGCCCGCACGAACATCCTGCAGGCCATCGGCTCCGGGGCCGACGTGGTCACCGCGAACAAGGCTCTCCTGGCCACTCATGGGCCCGAGCTCTTCGAGGCCGCTGACCGGGTGGGCGCCTCCGTCTACTACGAGGCCGCCGCGGCGGGGGCGATCCCGATCATCCGTCCCCTGCGCGATTCGCTCGCCGGCGACCGCGTGGTGCGCATCATGGGCATCGTGAACGGCACGACGAACTACATCCTCGACCGGATGGAGACCGAGGGCGCCGACTTCGCCGACGTGCTCGCCGATGCGCAGCGACTGGGCTATGCCGAGGCCGACCCGACGGCGGACGTCGAGGGCTACGATGCGGCGCAGAAGGCGGCGATCCTCGCGAGCCTGGCTTTCCACACGGCCGTGCCGCTCGAAGCCGTCTACCGCGAGGGCATCACCTCGATCACGGCATCGATGATCGAAGAGGCCAGAGCTGCAGGCTTCGTGATCAAACTGCTGGCCGTGTGCGAGCGGATCGAGGCCAACGGTGCCGAGTCGATCTCGGTGCGCGTGTACCCGGCCCTCGTCCCGGCATCGCACCCCCTCGCCTCCGTGCACGGTGCGAACAACGCGGTCTTCGTCGAGGCGGAGGCTGCGGGCTCCCTGATGTTCTACGGTGCCGGTGCCGGTGGCGTGCAGACCGCGTCGGCCGTGCTCGGCGACGTGGTCTCCGCGGCCCGTCGTCACATCGCAGGCGGGGTCGGGGTGGGAGAGTCCACTCGCGCCAACCTGCCCGTCGTGCCGATCGGTCACGTCACCACCCGGTACCAGATCACGCTCGAGGTCGCGGACGCGCCAGGTGTGCTCGCGACGGTCGCGAGCATCCTCAGCGACGGCGATGTCTCGGTCGCCACCGTCGTGCAGACCGTGGAAGGCGAGGACGAGCCCACAGCCCGTCTGATCATCGGAACGCACCGCGCGACGGAGCAGGCCCTGAGTGCCACCGTCGACGCTCTCGCGGACAGCGAGGTCGTCGCACGCGTGGTCTCGGTGCTCCGGGTGGAAGGCGAGTGACGATGACAGCGCCCGTCGTCCCCGCGGAGGGCGGAGCCGTCGAAGGACGCACCGTCGAGGTGCGGGTGCCGGCGACGAGCGCGAACCTCGGCCCCGGCTTCGACACGCTGGGCCTCGCGCTCAGCATCTACGACACGCTTCTGGTCACGGCGCTGCCGGCCGGCGAGCTCGAGATCGAGGTCTCCGGTTCCGGAGCGGCCGAGATCCCTCGTGATGAGTCGAACCTGATCGTCCGCACCATCGCCTATGTGTTCGCCGACGCGGGACGCCCTGTTCCCGGTCTGCGGATCATCGCGGAGAACGCCGTGCCGCACGGCAGGGGCCTCGGCTCATCCGGTGCCGCCGTGGCTGCGGGCGTGCTCGCCGCGAAGGGATTGCTCGAGGGTGATGTGGAGATCGATGATACGGATCTCCTCCGGCTGGCGACCGAGCTCGAAGGCCACCCGGACAACGTGGCGCCGGCGCTCTTCGGCGGCCTGACGATCGCATGGATGTCGGAGCGGGGACCGCAGCACAAGAAGCTCCTCGTGCACAGGGGAGTCTCGCCTCTGGTGCTGGTCCCCACGTACACGATGTCGACCTCGCAGGCGCGGTCGCTCCAGCCGCCGCAGGTCTCCACTGCCGACGCCGTGTTCAACGTCTCCCGCTCCGCGCTGCTGATCGCCGCGTTGATGCAGAGCCCGGAGCTGCTCCTGGATGCGACTGCCGACCGCCTCCACCAGGACTACCGTGCCGGAGCGATGCCGGAGACGCAGCGTCTGGTGCAGGCGCTGCGCGCTGCCGGTTTCGCCGCGGTGGTCTCCGGCGCAGGCCCCAGTGTGCTGGTCCTCGCGGACGGCCCCGGAAGTCGTCAGGACGCGGTCGAGCTCGCCGAACGCGTCACCGACACCCCGTGGGAGGCTCTCCTGCTCGCAGTCGACGTGCGTGGTGGTACAGTGGGGTCTCGAGCGGAGGGCTCCACGTAACTGCGTGAATCTGGCCCCATTGCAACTCTTGCAAGACCCGCACGCAAACCCCTGTGGCAGAGTTCATTCCTGAGCCGCCTGCCGAGGCTGGCTGGCGCCGAGCGTCAGCCCGTGCGATCGCGCGCAGCACCCGTTGTGCGCGTTCAACGCTCATTCCCCATGACATATAAGGGAGTACTCGTGGAGAACCTCTCCGAGACCCAGAACGAACAGTCTGCGCCCGCTTCGGAAGCACCGGCGACATCCGCGGAGCCGACGGGCGAAGCAGCACCGGCGCGCAAGCGTGCGCCTCGCCGTGCCAGCACCGCGACCGCGGCTGCGAAGGCCGAGAAGGCGGAGAAGGCCGATGCCGCGAAGGCGGAGAAGGCCGCGAAGTCGGACGCCGCTCCGGAAGCGTCCGTGCCCGCGGAAGCGTCCGCCACCGCAGCAGCGTCCGCCACTGCAGAGACCACCGAGGCTGCACCGAAGGCGAAGCGTCCGAGTCGCAGCCGTGCGAAGAAGGCCGATGCCGAGGCTCCTTCCGCGGAGACGGCGCCCGCCGAGGCCTCCGACTCCGCTGGCGCCGAGGCTCCCGCCGAGGCCGCGCCCAAGAGCATGGGACGCGGACGCCGCGGTGCGCAGAAGCCCGCAGCCGACGCCGAGGCGCCCGCTGCGGAGCCGGCAGCGGAGTCCGCTGCCGAATCGGCACCCGCTGAGGCTCCGCAGAACGCCGACTCCGACTCCGGGGACAGCGGCGAGGAGCAGGGCGGTCGCGGACGCAACCGCAGCCGCAGCCGCAACCGCGGACGCGGTCAGAACGGCGCGGCCCAGGAGCAGCAGCAGACGCAGCCCGCCGCCGACGACGAGCAGTCCGGTGGCAACAACCGCAACCGTCAGCGCAACAAGCGCCGCAACGGTGCACCGGCCGACGAGTTCGAGACCGAGATCACCGAGGACGACGTCCTGATCCCGATCGCCGGCATCCTCGACGTGCTCGACAACTACGCTTTCGTGCGCACCACCGGCTACCTCGCCGGTCCCAGCGACGTCTACGTCTCGCTCGGCCAGGTGAAGAAGTACAACCTCCGCAAGGGCGACGCGGTCGTCGGCTCCATCAAGCAGCCGCGCGAGGGCGAGCAGCAGGGGCGCCAGAAGTACAACGCCCTGGTCAAGGTCGATTCGATCAACGGCCTGTCGGTCGACGACGCGGCCACCCGCGTGGAGTTCGGCAAGCTCACCCCGCTCTACCCGCAGGAGCGTCTGCGTCTGGAGACGGCCCCGGAGAAGCTGACGCAGCGCATCATCGACCTCGTGGCGCCGATCGGAAAGGGCCAGCGCGGACTGATCGTCGCGCCGCCGAAGGCCGGCAAGACGATCGTCCTCCAGCAGATCGCCAACGCGATCGCGCAGAACAATCCCGAGGTCCACCTCATGGTCGTGCTCGTCGACGAGCGCCCCGAAGAGGTCACCGACATGGAGCGCACCGTGAAGGGCGAGGTCATCGCCTCGACCTTCGACCGCCCCGCCGAAGACCACACCACCGTCGCCGAGCTCGCGATCGAGCGGGCCAAGCGTCTCGTCGAGCTGGGCCGCGATGTGGTCGTGCTCCTCGACTCGATCACCCGCCTCGGACGCGCGTACAACCTGGCCGCCCCGGCGTCCGGCCGCGTCCTCACCGGCGGCGTCGACGCGTCCGCGCTCTACCCGCCGAAGCGCTTCTTCGGTGCAGCCCGCAACATCGAGAACGGCGGATCCCTGACGATCCTCGCCACCGCGCTCGTCGAGACCGGCTCCAAGATGGACGAGGTCATCTTCGAGGAGTTCAAGGGCACCGGCAACAGCGAACTGCGTCTGTCGCGTCAGCTCGCCGACAAGCGGATCTTCCCGGCCGTGGACGTGAACGCGTCCAGCACCCGCCGCGAGGAGATGCTGCTCTCGGCCGACGAGGTCAAGATCACGTGGAAGCTCCGTCGCGCCCTCGCCGGACTCGACCCGCAGCAGGCGCTCGAGGTCGTGCTCGGCAAGCTCAAGGAGACCAACTCGAACGTCGAGTTCCTCGTGCAGATGCAGAAGTCGATCCCGACGCTGCCCTCGGGCGCTCACGGACACGACAACAACATCCGCTGAGCGGCCGACCCGTGTTCGAGTCCGTCCAGACTCTGATCGACGAGCATCGCCGGGTGCAGGAGGAGCTCTCCGACCCGGCGGTGCACGCCGACGCGGCACGCGCGAAGCGCGTCAACCGTCGATACGCGGAACTCTCGCGCATCGTCTCCGCCTACGAGGCCTGGGTCGCGGCGACCGACGACTTGGCGACGGCGCGGGAGTTCGCCAGGGAGGACGAGTCCATCGCGGCGGAGATCCCTGCGATGGAAGAAGAGCTGCAGGGTGCTCAGGAGCGTCTGCGGCGTCTGCTGATCCCGCGTGACCCCGACGATGCCCGCGACGTGATCATGGAGATCAAGGCAGGGGAGGGCGGCGCGGAGTCCGCGCTGTTCGCCGCCGACCTCCTGCGCATGTACATCCAGTACGCCGCATCCAAGGGCTGGAAGACCGAGCTGCTCGAGCGCAACGAGTCAGACCTCGGTGGGTACAAGGACGTGCAGGTCGCGATCAAGGGTTCCTCCTCCGATCCGGCGCAGGGCGTCTGGGCGCACCTGAAGTACGAGGGAGGGGTGCACCGTGTGCAGCGGGTGCCGGCGACGGAGTCGCAGGGCCGCATCCACACCTCGACGACCGGTGTGCTGGTCTTCCCCGAGGTCGATGAGCCGGAGGAGATCCACATCGACCAGAACGACCTCAAGATCGATGTGTTCCGCTCCTCGGGGCCCGGCGGTCAGTCCGTGAACACCACGGACTCCGCGGTGCGGATCACGCACGTGCCCACCGGCATCGTCGTGTCGATGCAGAACGAGAAGTCGCAGCTGCAGAACCGCGAGGCCGCGATGCGCGTGCTGCGCGCCCGAATGCTGGCCAAGCAGCAGGAGGAGCTCGACGCAGCCGCCTCCGACGCGCGCAAGTCGCAGATCCGGGGCATGGACCGTTCGGAGCGCATCCGCACCTACAACTTCCCGGAGAACCGGATCGCGGATCACCGGACCGGATTCAAGGCGTACAACCTCGATCAGGTCATGGACGGCGCGCTCGACCCGATCATCGAGAGCGCGATCGCCGCCGACGAGGAAGCACGCCTCGCAGCCGTCGGCTCCGATTCCTGAGCCGTCCATCCGCTGACGTCAGACGCGTGCGGCGTAGCGGTGTTCGGGGCGGCCCGTCGATCCGTAGTTGAGGCGCACGTCGACGACGGCTCTCGCCGCGAGAGCTGCGAGATGCCGTTGCGCGGTCGCGCGCGAGATTCCGACGCGTTCCCCGATCTCCGCTGCCGAACGCTCTCCGTCGCCGAGTGCGGCGAGCACGAGCTGCTCCGTCGCCGACCGCGAGACGGACACCGGTTCGCCCGCACCGTGCAGGATGGCGAGGGCGCGGTCGACGTCTTCCTGGCGGAGGATGCGATCACCGTCGAGGAGGTTGCGGTATCGCACGTAGCGATCCAGGAGTCCTGACAGAGCCCGTCGCTCGAAGGGCTTCACGAGATAGCCGACAGCTCCCGACCGCAGTGCTCTGCGTACCGTCGGAGCGTCGTCGGCGGCGGAGATCAGGATCGCGTCGATGCCGGACTCGCGGACGAGCGCGATGCCGTCCCCGTCGGGAAGGAACACGTCGGCGATGAGCAGGTCCGGTCGGGAAGCACGCATGCTGTCGCGGGCTTCGGCGAGCGATCGCACGGTCTCGGCGACGCCGACTCCTGCGTGCTCCTCGACGATGCCCTGATGAAGCTGGGCGACGCGGAAGTCGTCGTCCAGGATGAGTACGCGCAGGGGGACGGTCATGTGTTCTCCTCAGGATCGGGGGAGCTGCGGTCGACTGCTCCGTTGATGCGCGCGGCGAAGACAGCGCCGCCTTCGACTCCGCGGCTGTCGATACCGCCGGGGTCGATGACCCAGAGGTCGCCCCCGTTCCGACGGGCGATCTCCGTCGACAGCGGAAGTCCGATCCCATGCCCGTGCACGGTGTCGGTGGTCTTCTGGTCCCGCGTCCGCGGGGCGAAAGGATCGACGTCTCCGAGTCCGGGGCCGGAGTCGGAGACGGTGAACACCAGTGCATCGTCGTCGTCCAGGACCGCCACCTCGACCCAGCGCGGAGTCCGCTCTCCCGAGACCGCGGCGGTCACGGCGTTGTCCACGAGGTTGCCGAGGACTGCTGCGACGTCTTCGGGAGCGATCACCGTGCCGATCAGGTGCGTGTCGTCCGCGATGCGCAGGGCGACGCCGCGTTCTCCGGCTTCGACGGCTTTGGCGCCCAGGAACGAGTGCAGAAAGGGGTCCCGCAGGAGGTCCAGCCCCACGACCGGGAACGCCACAGGACCCCGCTCCACGAGCTCGCCGAGGAACGCCCTGGCATCTGTGACCCGGCCGGCATCGATGAGTCCGGCGGCCACGTGCATGCGGTTGGCGAACTCGTGTCTCTGCACGCGCAACGCGGCGGTCATCGTCCTGACCGTCTCCAGGCGCTCGGCCAAGGCGACCAGGTCCGTGCGGTCGCGCACGATGAGCACGGTGCCGAGCTGCTGCCCCTCGCGCACCACGCTCCGCGAGTCGAGATACAGCATCCGGTCTCCGACGAGGGCGCTCGTGCGGGCGCCGGTACCCGTGAGGGTGTCCAGGACGGCCGGGAGGAGACCGAGGTCGTCGACGGGACGTCCGACCGGGTCGTCGAGGTCGAGCAGCCGATCGGCGGCGGCATTGCTGACCCGGACGATGCCGCGTGTGTCTATGGCGATGACGCCGTCGTCGACCCCGTCCAGCACGGCCGTCTGGTTCTGCACGAGCGCGACCAGCTCTTCCGGCTGCACGCCGAGGGTGAGACGCTCCCATCGTCTGCGGAGCAGGAGGGATGCGAGCACAGCCAGAGCGAGGGCGCCCGCAGCCGTACCCCCGATCACGGCGAGCAGGGGCGGCAGGTCGTCGAAGACACCCGCACGCTCGAACCCCACACTGACCTCGCCCACCGGAGTGCCGGTCTCGTCCCGGACGGGAACCTTCGCGCGGGCGGACTCGCCGAGTGTCCCGGTCTGCCAGTCGACGATCTCGGCGCCGGCGAGCACCTCTTCGTATGGCGTGCTGACCTCTTCGCCGATCCGTGCGGGGGTGGGATGCGCGAGACGGATCCCGTTGTCATCGGTGAGCACCACGAACAGTGCGCCAGTGCGCGCGGTGACATCGGATGCGATGCGCTGCAGGTCGCCTTCGCGCAATTCTGCCGCGTCGGGTGTGCCCTCCTGGAGGGAGATGCGAGCGACCTCTGCGCGCACCTGCGGATCCTCTGCGAGGGTGCGGGCGATTCCCAGCGCCGTCGACTCCGCCTCGGCACGCAGCTGCTGCACGGCGAGGAGGAGATACACCCCGGTGCACAGGGCGACGACGAGGGCCACCGTCGCAAGCTGCAGGAGCAGGGCGCGCGTGGCGAACCGCGGTCTGGTCGACGTCATCCTCGGCACCGTGATTCTCTCCATGCTGCGCTCGCGCAATATGCGCAGAACCCACGCTACGCGCACAACGACAGGGAATGCGACATACCGCTCCCTCGGCGCGCGGATTGCCTATTCTCGTCGGGATCCGTCGACGCAGATGGAGACACGACGAAGGAGTCAACGCATGCCAGACGCACTCACCGGTCTGTTCGCGGCCGCCGAAAAGGCGCCGACCTACGATGTGGCGTTCGTGCCGCCGGAGTGGGTGCTCGTGCTGCTCGGGTTCACGATGGTCCTCGCGTTCATGACGCTCATCATGACCAAGCGTCTCACTCCCATGGTGGCGCTGATCCTGGTTCCGACCGCGTTCGGGCTCTTCGCCGGCGCAGGTCTCGGCCTCGGCGACATGATCCTCGATTCGATCGGCAAGATGGCGCCGACCGCGGCGCTGCTGATGTTCGCGATCATGTTCTTCGGCATCATGATCGACGTGGGGCTGTTCGATCCGCTCATCCGCCTCATCACGCGGCTGCTCGGAGACGACCCGGCCAAGGTGGTGCTCGGAACCGCGATCCTCGCCGGCGCGGTCTCCCTGGACGGCGACGGTTCAACGACCTTCATCATCACGACGTCGGCGATGCTCCCCATCTACCTCCGGCTCGGGATGAGCCCCGTGGTGCTGACGTGCGTCGCCGGCCTCATGAACGGCACGCTGAACATCGTTCCCTGGGGCGGGCCGACCGTGCGCGCCGCGACAGCGCTCGGAGTGCAGCCGACAGACATCTTCGTGCCGATGCTGCCCGCGCTCGGCGCCGGTATCGTCGTGACTCTCGGGTTCGCGTGGATCCTCGGACTGCAGGAGCGTCGCCGCCTCGGGCGCCTGGACTCGGAGGGCCTGCTCGTCGGTGCCGACGGCGGATCGCTGTCGACCGTGCCGAAGATCTTCCGCGGTGCGGAGCCGAAGCCCGGAGCGCGCGCGTCGCTGCGTACCGGCAACCTCGTGGTCGTCGCCGGCGGCCATGCTCCGGTCTCCGCTGCGAGCGTCGACCCTGCGGACACGGCCATGGCGGACACGATGCTGGACCCCGCCCGCCCCACGCTCCGACCGAAGCTCATCTGGTTCAACCTCGCCCTCACACTCGCGGTGATGGTGCTGCTGGTGCTCGACATCCTGCCGCTGCCGTACGTGTTCATGGTGGGGGCCGGGCTCGCCCTCGTCATCAACTTCCGGGGCATCAAGGAGCAGGCCTCCGAGATCGTCGCGCACGCACCGAGCATCGTGGGCGTCGTCTCCATGGTGATCGCGGCCGGTGTCCTGGTGGGCGTGCTCACCGGCACCGGAATGGTCGACGCGATGGCCGCGTGGATCACGAACGTGCTTCCTCCTGCTCTCGGCCCGTTCCTCGCACCGATCACCGGACTCCTGTCGATCCCGTTCACGTTCTTCATGTCGAACGACGCGTTCTACTTCGGCATCCTCCCGGTGCTCGCCCAGAGCGCTGCCAACTTCGGCATCGATCCGGTGGAGATGGCGAGGGCGTCGATCACCGGTCAGCCCGTGCACCTGCAGAGTCCGCTCGTGCCGGCGATCCTGCTGCTCGTGTCCCTCGCGAGCGTGAACCTGGGCGATCACCACCGCAAGGTCCTGTGGCGCGCGACCATCGTCTCGCTCGTGATGCTCGGCGTCGGCATCCTGAGCGGAGCGGTCCCGTTCTTCGTGGCCCAGTGACCGGACGGCGGGGAGTGCGGACAGCGCACTCCCCGCTCTCCTGGAGCCGGGGCGCTATGCTCAGCCCGTGATCACATTCCTCTTCCGCGGCCTGCTCTACCTGGTGTCCGCCGGCCTCGGCCTGATCGCCGCCGACCTGCTGCTCGACGGCTTCGAGATCGAGTGGGACAAGTGGTGGGGATTCGTCATCTGCATCCTGATCTTCGCGATCCTGCAGAGCGTGCTCTCGCCGTGGGTCATGAAGATCGCCAATCGCTACGCACCCGTGCTCATGGGTGGCATCGGCATCGTGTCGACGCTCATCTCGCTGATCATCGTCGTGCTGCTCCCGATCGGTGGTCTGCGCATCACCGACCTCACCGGATGGTTGCTGGGTTCGGTCATCGTGTGGTTGATCACGGCCCTCGGAAGTGTGCTGCTCCCGCTGATCTTCCTCCGCAAGAAGGTCGAGTCGGTCAAGGGAGAACGCCGCTAGCGCACGCGCGTCAGATCGCGTAGTGGTCCGGGGCGGTGAGGAGCGCTCTGGTGTCCTCACCGGCCGTGCGGTGACGCGGTTTCGCCGGAATGCCGACGAGGATGCTGTCCGCCGGGGCGTCTCGGGTCACGACCGCGTTCGCGCCGACCACTGACCCCGCGCCGATCGTGACGGGTCCGAGGATCTTGGCCCCCGCTCCGACGGCGACGCCGTTCTCGAGGGTGGGATGCCGCTTGCCCGAGGTGCGTGTGCGTCCTCCGAGCGTGACACCGTGATAGAGCATCACGTCATCGCCCACGACGGCGGTCTCGCCGATCACGACACCCATTCCGTGGTCGATGAAGAACCGGCGACCGATGCGTGCACCGGGATGGATCTCGATCCCGGTGAGCCAGCGTGAGACCTGTGACCCGGCTCGCGCGAGCAGACGCAGCCGGCGCCGCCAGAGCGCGTGGGATACGCGGTGCGCCCAGATCGCGTGCAGCCCGGGGTACAGCAGTGCGACCTCGACGGCGCTGCGCGCGGCCGGGTCCCGGAGGCGAGCTGCGGCGATGTCTTCGCGCATCCGCCCGATCATTCCCATCGACGGCCTCAGTCTTCGCGCAGATCCTCGAACAGTGCGGTGGACAGGTAACGCTCACCGGTGTCCGGGATCACGACCACGATCGTCTTGCCGGCGTTCTCGGGGCGGGCGGCCACCTTCAGCGCGGCGGCGACGGCTGCGCCGGAAGACATGCCGACGAGCAGACCTTCCTTCGCGGCGAGCTCGCGGGCGACGCGGATCGACTCGTCGAACTCCGCGGTGAGGATCTCGTCCAGCACCTCGCGGTCGAGCACGTCCGGGACGAAGTTCGGGCCGATGCCCTGGATCTTGTGGGGCCCGGGGTGTCCCTCGGTCAGCACGGGGGAGTCCTTGGGCTCGACGGCGATCACCTGGACGCCCGGCTTCGCGGCTTTGAGAGCCTGTCCGGTTCCGGTGACGGTCCCTCCGGTGCCGACGCCTGCCACCAGGATGTCGACGGTGCCGTCCGTGTCGCGGAGGATCTCCTGCGCCGTGGTCTCGCGGTGGATCTGCGGGTTGGCGGCGTTCGCGAACTGGCGGATCCAGATCGCGCCAGGGGTCTCCGCGACGATGCGCTTGGTCTCCTCGATCGCGCCGCTCATGCCCTTGGTGGGGTCGGTGAGCACGATCTGTGCCCCGAACGCCTTCAGCAGCACGCGGCGCTCCTTCGACATGGAGGCCGGCATCGTGAGGATGACACGGTACCCGCGCGCCGCGCCGACCATGGCGAGGGCGATACCGGTGTTGCCGCTCGTCGATTCCACGATCGTGCCGCCAGGCTGCAGCTCACCCGACGCCTCGGCGGCATTGATCATCGCGATGCCGATGCGATCCTTCACGCTCGAGGCGGGGTTGTAGTACTCGAGCTTGGCGAGGACGGTCGCACCGAGACCCTCGGTCACCCGGTTCAGCCGGACGAGCGGGGTGTTGCCGAAAGCGGTCGTGATGTCGGAGTGGATGCCGGGCATGGTGAGCCTTCCTGTGCGGGGGTCGCTGCGGGACCAGCCTAGGGGAGGGGGTCTATGGGTGAGGCTTTGTGACGGTCGCCCGCACCCTACGCTGGAAGTCATGTCCGACAACTCTCTTGCTGCGGTCGTCCGCGCGGCGGCCCAGCGTCTGACCGACGTCGGCGTCCCCGATCCCCTGGTCGATGCCGAGCTCCTCGCCGGGCACGTGCTCGGCAGGCGGCGCGGCGAGGTGCAGGCCGCCATCGTCCGCGGCGACCGTGTCGACGATGCCGATGCGGTGGCGCTGGACTCGGTCGTCGCCCGTCGAGCCGCACGCGAGCCCCTCCAGCACATCACCGGGACCGCTCCCTTCCGTCACCTCGATCTCGCCGTCGGCCCCGGCGTCTTCGTGCCGCGTCCGGAGACCGAGACCGTCGTGCAATACGCGATCGACGCGCTGGTGAACTCCGCGGAACCCGCCCCGATCGGCATCGACCTCGGCACCGGAAGCGGGGCCATCGCCCTCGCGATGGCCACGGAGGTCCCGCACGCCCGGATCTTCGCCGCCGAACTGTCCGAAGACGCCCACGCGTGGGCGACTCGCAACGTGGAGGGAGTGGAGAACCTGACGCTGGTCCTCTCCGATCTGCGAGACGCGTTCCCCGAGCTCGACGGCACGGCGTCCGTGGTCATCTCGAACCCACCGTACGTCCCTGACGCGGCCGTACCTCGCGACCCGGAGGTGCGACTCTTCGACCCGGCCATGGCGCTGTACGGGGGAGAGGACGGCCTCGACATCGTCCGCGTGCTCAGCGGACGCGCGCTCGGCCTGCTGCGCCCCGGCGGCCTTCTCGTCATCGAGCACGGCGAGCTGCAGGGCGAATCGATCAGGGAGATCCTCACCGTCGACGGCTGGCGTGCGGCGGCGACGCATCGCGACCTGACGCTGCGGGATCGCGCCACGACCGCGCTCCGCCCCTGATCAGCAACCTCCGAGCGTGCTCATCGGCCGCGCCGCATAGAATCGAACCGTCATGTCAACCATCTTCGACTGCAGCGACGAGTCGCAGCTTCTCGCCGGCATGCGCAATGCGCGCCAGGCGATCGGCCGAGGCGACCTCATCGTCATCCCCACGGACACGGTGTACGGTGTCGCCGCCGACGCCTTCTCCCCGGCGGCGGTGCAGAGGCTCCTCGACGCGAAGGGGCGCGGCCGCGACCAGCCGCCGCCCGTTCTCATCGGCACCAAGGAGACCCTCGCCGCCCTCGCGGAGTCGGTTCCCGAGCCCGTGGAGCGTCTGGTCGAGGCGTTCTGGCCCGGGGGACTCACGATCGTGCTGCCGGCCCAGCCGTCGCTGGTGTGGGACCTGGGGGAGACCCTCGGCACGGTCGCGGTGCGCATGCCGGAGGGCCGCGTCGCCCTCGAACTGCTCGCGGAGACGGGACCACTGGCGGTCTCCAGCGCGAACCTCACAGGGGAGTCGGCCGCCATCTCCGCGTACGACGCTGAGAAGATGCTCGGCGACAGCGTCGCGGTGTACCTCGCGGACGGACTGAGCAAGGACGGCATCGCGTCCACCATCGTCGACGCGACGTCGCTGGTGCGTCGAGGCGCCGACTCCGACCAGGGCGTGGTGCGGATCCTCCGTGACGGCGCGGTCACGCGCGAGCAGCTGCATGAGGTGCTCGGCGATCTGCTCGAGCCCGAGGACGACGGGCAGGAGCACACCGAGCACGCGCACACTGGGCACGACCACCCGCAGGAGCAGGACGGGGATTCGTGAAGCAGTATCTCTTCACGATCATCCTCACCGCCCTGATCACGTTCGCGCTGACCTGGGCGGTGTTGAAGGTGAGCCTCCGGTTCAAGCTCTACCCCGCCATCCGCGACCGTGACGTGCACACCACGCCCAAGCCCCGGCTGGGCGGCGTCGCGATCTTCCTCGCCATCGCCGCGGCCTTCGGCTTCTCCGCGATGAACCCCTTCTTCCAGAGCATCTGGATCCCCCCGCAGACGATGTGGTCTATCCTCGGCGCCTCGCTTCTGATCGCGATCATCGGCGTGGTCGACGACCTCTGGGACATCGACTGGATGATCAAGCTGGGCGCGCAGTTCCTCGCCGCCGGCGTCATCACGGTCGGCGGCGGACTGCAGATCCTCTCGCTGCCGTTCGGCGACCTCATCGTCGTGTCCAGCTGGCTGAGCATCACCATCACGATGTTCGCGATCGTCATCGTGATGAACGCGGTGAACTTCATCGACGGCCTCGACGGCCTCGTGGCCGGTGTGTGCCTGATCTCCAACGGCGTCTTCTTCGCCTACTCATACATCTTCACGCGCGACTCCGGGGCCTCCAGCTACTTCAACCTCTCGACGTTCCTCGCGGCGGTCCTCATCGGTGCGTGCCTCGGGTTCCTGCCCTTGAACTGGAGCCCGGCCAAGATCTTCATGGGCGACTCGGGAGCACTGGTGATCGGCCTCCTCATGGCCACGTCCGCGATCGCGATCACCGGCCAGATGGACCCGTCGGCCCTCGACCCCGAGCGTCTCGGCCGGTCGCAGCTGGTCGGTGCGTTCCTGCCGATCCTGCTCCCGTTGCTCGTGGTGCTGCTGCCGCTGCTGGACTTCGGCCTCGCGGTGCTCCGGCGCATGAGCGCGGGACGCTCGCCCTTCTCGCCCGACCGCAAGCACCTGCATCACCGCATGCTCGATCTCGGCCACCGGGACCGCGACGCCGTGCTGATCTTCTACGCCTGGACGGCTGTCGTCTCCCTGGCGGTCCTGATGATGTACGTGGGCGCACGGGAGGACTGGCCAGGCCAGTACCTGCCCGGCGTCGGCTTCGGCGTCCTGGGCATCGCCGCCTGCCTCGTCGTCACCTTGAGCCCCACCCGCCGCAGTGCTGCGGATGCCGAACCCGATCCGACACCCGTGGAGTCCTGATGAGCCCGAGCCCCGTTTCCAGCACCCCGATCCTGCGTCGGACCCTGATCTGGTCGGCGATCGCCACCGTCGTGCTCGCGATCGTCGCAGGCGGCGTCGGTTTCCTCGTCGCCCAGGGCGAGGGTCTCATCAGCGGTCTGCTCGGCGTCGTGCTGGCGGCCGTGTTCCTCGGCATCACAGGCCTCAGCATCCTCATCGCGAATCGCTGGTTCGGAGACCCGCTCTACGTGCAGCTGTTCTTCGCGATCGTGCTCGGCGGCTGGCTGCTCAAGCTGGGCGTCTTCGTCGTGGTGATGATCCTGCTCGCCGGTCAGCCCTGGCTGCAGCCGATGGTGTTCTTCCTCTCGATCGTGGCCGGTGTGCTGATGTCGCTCGTCATCGACGTCGTGGTGCTCACGCAGATGCGTCTGCCGCACGTCAGCGACACCACGCTGCCGACCGAGGTTCCCGAAGATCGCGCCCCCGGCAACGCCAATCACATCGACGGCGGCCCCGTCGAGGACGGCCAGCGGTCTTAGGGGACCCTCAGATTCTGATAGTGTTGAGACGTGCCCGCCGCTCGCCCGCGAGCGCTTGCGCTGTGAAGCACACCGACCATCGTCGCCCCGGTTCTGACCGGTGCCCCGAAGCTGGAGCCCGCGCTGTTTAATATCGCTGCGACCCTGACCCCCCGACTTGCCACCGACGGCGAGTTCCACGGCCCTTCGATCGATGAGTTCTTTCCGGAGATCCTCTTCAACGTAGGCCCCATCCCGGTGAACCGGATCCACCTGATCCAGTTGCTCTCCGTGATCGCCGTGGTCCTCATCCTCTGGCTCGGTACCCGCCGCATGAAGGTCGTCCCCGGCCGGTTCCAGAGCCTGGTGGAGATGGGCATGGGCTTCGTGCGCGGCGGCATCGCCCACGACCTGCTCGGCCGCAAGGACGGCGATCGGTTCCTCCCGATCCTGATGACGATCTTCTTCATGACGCTGTTCATGAACATCACCGGCATCATCCCGTTCCTGAACATGCCGGGAACGGCCATCATCGCGGTGCCGCTCACGCTCGCCGTGGTCAGCTATGTCACGTTCATCTACGCCGGCATCAAGAAGAGCCCGAAGAACTTCTTCAAGAACTCGCTCTTCCCCGCCGGTGTCCCGTGGCCGGTGTACTTCATCGTCACCCCGATCGAGCTCATCTCGACCTTCATCATCCGCCCGGTGACGCTCACCCTGCGACTGCTGATGAACCTCGTGGTCGGCCACATGATCCTGGTCCTCTGCTTCGCAGCGACCCAGTTCTTCTTCTTCACCGCAGGCGGCGGCTGGGCCGCGCTCGGTGTCGGAACCCTCGCCTTCGGCGGCGCCTTCACTCTCTTCGAGATTCTGGTCGCCGTCCTCCAGGCGTACGTCTTCACCGTCCTCACCGCGGTCTACATCCAGCTCGCGGTCGCAGAAGAGCACTAAGCCCACTAGACACTGAGCGGGCAGGCATCAGCCTTCCCACCCAACGAAAGGAAAAACCCGTGGACGCAACTACGGTTCTCGCTGAAATCAACGGCAACCTCGCGGTGATCGGCTACGGCCTCGCTGCCATCGGCCCGGCCATCGGCGTGGGTATCGTCGTCGGCAAGACCATCGAGGGCGTCGCTCGTCAGCCCGAGCTGGCCGGCCGTCTCCAGGTCCTCATGTGGATCGGTATCGCCTTCACCGAGGCGCTTGCATTCGTCGGCATCGCCGTCGGATTCATCCCCTTCCCGTAATCCGAACCGACTTCTGAAGGAGACAGGATGCTGAACGCTCTTGTCACGAACCTCGCGGCTGAGGGTGAGGCGGCGAACAACCCGCTGATCCCCGCGTGGTACGACATCATCTGGTCGGGTCTGTGGTTCCTCATCATCTTGATCGTCGTGTGGAAGGTCGCCCTTCCCAAGCTGACGAAGATGCTCGATGAGCGGTCCGCCGCGATCGAGGGCAACATCGCCAAGGCCGACGAGGCGCAGAAGCAGGCGGAGGCGGCACTCGAGGAGTACACGCGTCAGCTCGCTGAGGCGCGCACCGAGGCCGGCGAGATCCGCGAGGCCGCCCGTGAGGACGGCAAGAAGATCGTCGCCGAGGCGAAGGAAGCTGCGACCACCGAGGCCGCACGCATCACCGCCACCGCGCACACGCAGATCGAGGCGGAGCGTCAGACCGCTCTCGTCTCGCTCCGCAGCGAGGTCGGATCGCTCGCCCTCGACCTCGCCGGTGGCGTGGTCGGCGAGACGCTCTCCGACGACGCACGCGCGACCGCTGTCGTCGATCGCTTCCTCGCCGAGCTCGAGGCATCCGAGAAGGCGGCTCAGTAATGGGCAGCGCGACCACTCAGGCACTCGCGGCATCCATCAAGACGCTTGCCGCAGCGAAGGACATCACTCTCGACACGGCGCGGGAGCTGTTCGCCGCCGCCCGGGCCGTGAGCGACTCGTCCCAGCTGAGCGGCGCGCTTGCTGATCCTTCCGCTCCCGCCGCGGCACGACAGAATGTCGTCGCAGCGGTGTTCGGCGGGTTCTCCGCAGGCGCCAAGGGCGTTCTGTCGACCGTGGTCGCAGAACGCTGGTCCAACGCGGATGAACTCGTCGACGGTATCGAGGAGCTCGCGATCCGCGCCGCAGCGGTCGCCGAGCCGGACACGGACATCGAGGGCGAGCTCTTCGGGTTCTCCCGGGTGATCGCAGCCAACCCCGAGCTGGAACTCGCTCTGGGAAGCCGCGTCGGGGGAGAAGACGCCAAGAGCACGCTCGTCGAGCGTCTCCTGGCCGAAGGCTCCACCAGCACCGCAGCGACTCTGGTCATCACGTCGCTGGTACGCCAGCCGCGTGAGCGCCGCGTTCGTCGTCTGCTGGACAGGGCGATGAACATCGTCTCGAACCAGCACGGCCGCGTCGTCGCCACCGTGCACACCGCCACCGCCCTCAGCGACGCGCAGCGTGACCGTCTGAGCGACTCGCTCTCGCGTCGCTATGACGGTCAGGTCTCGCTCAACGTCGTCATCGACCCTGCCGTCGTCGGAGGTCTGCGCGTGCAGATCGCCGATGACGTCATCGACGGCAGCATCTCCGCACGACTCGCCGACCTTCGCCAGAAGCTCGCGGGCTAACACGACTTCGCGCGGGGAACCGCGCACCCAGATACAAAGGGAAGACAATGGCAGAACTATCGATCAGCCCCGACGTCATCCGTGACGCGCTGAAGGACTTCGCCGCCGCATACGAGCCCACCGCGGCCGGTGCGACCGAGGTCGGCACCGTCGTCGACGCTGCGGACGGCATCGCTCACGTCGAGGGACTGCCCGGCGTCATGGCGAACGAGCTCGTCGTCTTCGCCGACGGCACCAAGGGTCTCGCGCAGAGCCTGAACGAGCACGAGATCGGTGTCGTCGTCCTCGGCGAGTTCACCGGCATCGAGGCCGGCCAGGAGGTCACCCGCACGGGTGAGGTCCTCTCGGTCCCCGTCGGTGACGGTTACCTCGGCCGCGTGGTCGACCCGCTCGGCAACCCGATCGACGGACTCGGCGCGATCGAGACCGAGAGCGTCCGCGCTCTCGAGCTCCAGGCGCCCGGCGTCATGCAGCGCAAGTCGGTGCACGAGCCGATGCAGACCGGAATCAAGGCGATCGACGCGATGATCCCGGTCGGCCGTGGTCAGCGTCAGCTGATCATCGGTGACCGCCAGACCGGCAAGACCGCCATCGCGATCGACACGATCATCAACCAGAAGGCCAACTGGGAGTCCGGCGACGTCAACAAGCAGGTCCGTTGCATCTACGTCGCGATCGGCCAGAAGGGCTCGACCATCGCCTCGGTGAAGGGCGCGCTCGAAGAGGCCGGCGCTCTGGAGTACACCACGATCGTGGCCGCTCCCGCGTCCGACCCTGCCGGCTTCAAGTACCTGGCTCCGTACACCGGTTCGGCCATCGGCCAGCACTGGATGTACGGCGGCAAGCACGTCCTCATCATCTTCGATGACCTGTCGAAGCAGGCTGAGGCCTACCGTGCCGTGTCGCTCCTCCTGCGTCGTCCGCCGGGCCGCGAGGCATACCCGGGTGACGTCTTCTACCTGCACTCCCGTCTGCTGGAGCGTTGCGCGAAGCTGTCCGACGAGCTGGGCGCCGGTTCCATGACGGGACTCCCGATCATCGAGACCAAGGCGAACGACGTCTCCGCGTACATCCCGACCAACGTGATCTCGATCACCGACGGCCAGATCTTCCTGCAGTCCGACCTCTTCAACGCCAACCAGCGTCCGGCGGTCGACGTGGGTATCTCGGTGTCGCGAGTCGGTGGCGACGCGCAGGTGAAGTCGATCAAGAAGGTCTCCGGAACGTTGAAGCTGGAGCTCGCGCAGTACCGCTCCCTCGAGGCCTTCGCGATGTTCGCATCCGACCTCGACGCGGCTTCGCGTCGTCAGCTGTCCCGCGGTGCGCGTCTGACCGAGCTGCTCAAGCAGCCGCAGTACTCGCCGTACCCCGTCGAGGAGCAGGTCGTCTCGATCTGGGCCGGAACGAACGGCAAGCTCGACACGGTCGAGGTCGAGGACGTGCTCCGGTTCGAGCGCGAACTGCTCGACTACCTGCGTCGCAACACCAAGGTTCTCGACACCCTGCGTGAGACCAACGTCCTCGATGACGCCACGGTCGCAGAGCTCGAGAAGCAGACGGACGCCTTCGTCCTGGAGTTCCAGGGTGGCAAGGGCCACGCGATCGGCGCCCCCGGTCACGAGGAGCACGCTGCAGCCGAGGCTGAGGACGTCAACCAGGAGAAGATCGTCAAGGGTCGTCGCGCGTAATCGCGTGAGGTACTAGATATGGGCGCTCAACTCCGGGTCTACAAGCAGAAGATCTCTTCTGCTCAGACGACCAAGAAGATCACGAAGGCGATGGAACTCATCGCGGCTTCGCGCATCCAGAAGGCGATGGCACGCGTCAAGGCGTCCACCCCCTTCGCGCGAGCCGTGACGAGGGCCGTGTCGGCCGTCGCGACGCACTCGAACGTGGATCACCCGCTGACCCGCGAGTCCGAGAACATCACCCGCTCCGCGGTCGTGATCTTCTCCTCGGACCGCGGTCTCGCCGGAGCCTTCAACTCGCAGATCCTCCGTGAGGGTCTCGAGGTGGCAGAGCTCATGCGCGAGCAGGGCAAGGAGCCGGTGTTCTACCTCATCGGCCGCAAGGCCGTCGGATACTTCCAGTTCCGACGGATCGCTGCGGCCGCGGAGTGGACCGGCGACACGGACACCCCGTCGTTCCACACCGCCGAGGAGATCTCGGCGACACTGCTCGAAGCGTTCTCCCGTGGAGGACAGGACGGCGGCGTCGATGAGATCCACCTCGTGTACAACCGTTTCGTCAGCATGATGACGCAGTCGCCGGAGTCCGTGCGTCTGCTCCCGCTGGAGATCACGGAAGCCGATGAGTCGGAAGCCGGTAACACCGTTTACCCGCTGTACGAGTTCGAGCCGGACGCCGAGACTGTTCTCGACGCGATCCTGCCGGTGTACATCCAGAGCCGCGTCTTCAACGCTCTCCTGCAGTCGTCCGCCGCCAAGCAGGCAGCGACGCAGAAGGCGATGAAGTCGGCCAGCGACAACGCCGACAAGCTCATCACCGACTACACCCGTCTGCGCAACAACGCGCGTCAGGCGGAGATCACGCAGCAGATCGCCGAGATCGTCGGCGGGGCCGACGCTCTCGCGAGCAAATAGACCATCAGGAAAGAGACGAAAATGACCCTCACCGCTCCGGCTGACCAGCCGGCGACCGCGGTCGTCGGGCGCGTCGCACGCGTCAACGGTCCGGTTGTCGACATCGAGTTCCCGCACGACTCGATCCCCGACATCTACAACGCGCTGAAGACCACCATCGCGATGGGCGAAGAGTCCACCGAGATCACTCTCGAGGTCGCGCAGCACCTGGGCGACGATCTCGTCCGCGCCATCGCGCTGAACCCCACCGACGGCATCGTCCGCGGACAGGAAGTCAGCGACACCGGCGAGGCCATCTCGGTCCCCGTCGGCGACGTCACCAAGGGCAAGGTGTTCAACGTCATCGGCGAGGTGCTGAACCTCGAGCCCGGTGAGACGATCGAGGTCACCGAGCGCTGGCCCATCCACCGCAAGGCGCCGAACTTCGACCAGCTCGAGTCCAAGACTCAGATGTTCGAGACCGGCATCAAGTCGATCGACCTCCTGACCCCGTACGTGCTGGGTGGAAAGATCGGTCTGTTCGGTGGTGCCGGTGTCGGCAAGACCGTCCTGATCCAGGAGATGATCCAGCGCGTCGCGCAGGACCACGGTGGTGTGTCGGTGTTCGCCGGTGTCGGTGAGCGTACCCGTGAGGGCAACGACCTGATCCACGAGATGGAAGAGGCGGGTGTCTTCGACAAGACCGCCCTCGTCTTCGGCCAGATGGACGAGCCGCCGGGGACGCGTCTGCGCGTCGCCCTGTCGGCTCTGACGATGGCGGAGTACTTCCGTGACGTGCAGAAGCAGGACGTGCTGCTCTTCATCGACAACATCTTCCGCTTCACGCAGGCCGGTTCCGAGGTCTCCACGCTGCTGGGCCGCATGCCCTCCGCCGTGGGTTACCAGCCGAACCTCGCCGACGAGATGGGTGTGCTCCAGGAGCGCATCACCTCGACGCGTGGTCACTCGATCACCTCGCTGCAGGCGATCTACGTGCCCGCCGATGACTACACCGACCCGGCTCCGGCGACCACGTTCGCCCACCTCGACGCGACGACCGAGCTCTCTCGTGAGATCGCCTCGAAGGGTCTGTACCCGGCCATCGACCCGCTGACCTCGACGTCGCGCATCATGGACCCCCGCTACTTGGGCGAGGACCACTACCGCGTCGCGACGACCGTCAAGCAGATCCTCCAGAAGAACAAGGAGCTGCAGGAGATCATCGCCATCCTCGGTGTCGACGAGCTCTCCGAGGAAGACAAGATCGTCGTGTCGCGTGCGCGCCGCATCCAGCAGTTCCTCTCGCAGAACACCTACATGGCCAAGAAGTTCACGGGCGTCGAGGGTTCGACCGTCCCGCTGAAGGAGACCATCGAGTCGTTCGACGCGATCACCCGCGGTGACTTCGACCACGTGGCCGAGCAGGCCTTCTTCAACGTCGGTGGCATCTCCGACGTGGAAGAGCAGTGGGCGAAGATCCAGAAGGAGAACGGCTGACCATGGCGCTGCACGTCAGCCTCGTCTCCGCTGATGCGGAGGTCTGGACGGGAGAGGCGAGCCTCGTGGTCGCCAAGACCGTCGAGGGTGAGATCGGCTTCATGTCCGGCCACGAGCCGGTGCTGGCCATCCTCGCCGAGGGCCAGGTTCGCATCACCCAGTCGGATGGCACCAAGGTGCTGGCCAACGCTCAGGACGGGTTCCTCTCCATGGAGGGCGACACCCTGACGATCGTCGCCGGCAACGCGGCTCTCATCGCCTAGCCGCATCTGTTCCACGCGTCCGCCTCGGCACCCTCAAGGGTCCCGAGGCGGACGCGTCTGTATCCACCGAGGTTTCATGAAGATCCTGCTCCCGCCGTCCGAGACCAAGCGCGAGGGTGGCGACGGTTCGCCACTCGATCTCGAGTCGCTCGAGCTGCCGTCTCTGTCGGCGCATCGCACCGCCGTCATCGATGCGCTGATCGAGCTCGCTTCCGACGCGGAGACTGCGCGTCGGGTGCTCAAGTTGAGTGAGCGTCAGAGCGTCGACATCGCCCACAATCGGGCGCTTCGGTCGGCGCCCACGATGCCGGCGATCGATCGCTATACGGGGGTGCTGTTCGATGCTCTCGATGCCCGATCCCTGTCATCAGCCTCCCGCAGATGGCTCGGTGAGCATGTCTTGATCCACAGTGCGCCCTTCGGCCCTGTCGGCGCTCTGGATCAGGTGCCCATGTACCGGCTCGCGGCGGGGACGTCGGTTCCCGGGCTTCCTGCCCTTCGACGCCACTGGGCCACCGCGACATCCGCTGCTGTGGCGGACGCCGCACCCGCGTTCATCCTCGACCTGCGGAGCGAGGCCTATGCCGCGTTGGGCCCGGTGCCCGATTCGGTCGCTTCTGCGTACGTCCGTGTCGTGACGGAGCAGGGGAGAGCCCTCAATCACTTCAACAAGAAGTCCAAGGGCTTGCTCGTGCGTGCGATCGCCGAGGAGCGACCGCGCGTCACGTCCGCTCGGGGCTTCCGTGCGTGGGCGGACAGGCGGGGGCTGGTCTTCCGGGACGGTGAGGACGACGGTGTCTGGGAGCTGGTCGTCGAGGAGTGACCGGCTCACCGTGGACGATCGCGTTTCCGCGGGAGAGATTCCCCCGAACGCGCCCGACGGCGTAAGGGACATGCGCGGAAACCCCGGGAAGCGCTAGTGTGTTCAGCGCATGATGACCCGTCATGAACTTCTGGAGGGAACCATGAACGACTACTACGGCTATGACGGCCTGTCAGGCGGCGCGGTCGTCGCGTTGATCCTGGTCTACACGATCCTGCCACTCGCCATCTACGCGCTCTACTCGTGGTTCTACATGAAGATCTTCGAGAAGGCAGGCGTGCAGGGCAAGTGGCGCGCCTGGGTGCCGGTCTACAGCACCATGATCTTCTACAAGCTCGGTGATCTGAGCCCCTGGCTCGTCCTGTACCTCATGGGCGCCGGCATCGTCGGGGCGATCATCCCGTTCCTCGGCTGGTTCCTGATCCTCCCGCTCGTCGGCATCGCCGGTCGCGTCATCGACCTGATCGCCGCATGGCGCGTTGGTCTGAAGCTGCAGAAGGACGCCGTCTGGGTCGTGCTCTACTTCTTCCTGCCGCCGGTGTGGCTCGGTATCAACGCCTTCGACAAGTCGCGGTGGAACCCGGCCATCCAGCCCGCGTCCTGGGCAGCGAACGGCCTGCTCGGAGACCGGACGGTCTGGGACGGCATCCCCGCTCAGGCATCGGCTGCAGCTCCCAACGCTGGTTACGGTTCGCCCCAGGGCTACGCTCAGCCCGGCCCGCAGGGCTACGCCCCGCCGGCGCAGCCCGGTTACGCGCCGCCTGCACAGCCCGGTTACGCGCAGCCTGCTGCACCGGCAACCGGCGCACCGGTCCCTCCGGCCACCCCGCCCGCGGCGCCGTCGGCTCCGCCCGCGGCGCCGTCGGCTCCGCCCGCGGCGCCGACGGCTCCCCCCGCCGCACCGCCGGCATCGCCCACGACTCCGCCCACGGATCCCACACAGCCGCCGGCGTGATCATCTGACGAGACGGCATCGTCTGGCACAGAGCCCCCGACTCCTGTCGGGGGCTCTGTGCTGTCGCGGCTGGTTCTCCACC
This sequence comes from Microbacterium sp. Beta, assembly GCF_005502545.1. NCBI lineage: Bacteria > Bacillati > Actinomycetota > Actinomycetes > Micrococcales > Microbacteriaceae > Microbacterium > Microbacterium sp. Beta. The sequence continues at coordinate 287,896 of NZ_SCOG01000001.1, read as the reverse complement.
CGCGGCGCCCGCTAACGTGGACGATATGCTCTCGTCCCCGTACCGCGCAGGCACCCCCGGTCACATCTTGCTTCTCGGCTCAGTTCTCGCGGGCTCGCTGCCTTCGTCGGCGGCTCCGGACGCACGAGCGTGATCGCGGTGTACGTGACTTCTACTACGATGTGTTGTGAGTATCCTGCGACCGTCCGACCCGCCGCAGGCCCATCGGAGGCAGCACGTGGCTGAGACGAAGACGCAACGGATCACGGTTGCGCAGCGCACGCTGCTGCTCTCCTGGTCCGGTATCACCGATCAGGGGCGCCGTCGCGAGACGAACCAGGACGCCTTCTTGGCCGACTATCCGCTGTTCATCGTCGCAGACGGCATGGGCGGCCATGCCGGTGGCGAGATCGCAAGTCAGAGCACGGTGTCGCGGCTCCAGGCCATCGTCTCGTCGGGGAAGGTCGATCGTCCGTCGATCGAGAGCGCACTCGAGTTGGCTGTCGGCGACATCGCCGACCACCCCGAGACCACGGACGAGGGCACGGGCACCACGCTCACGGGCGTCTACCTCGATACCGAGGGCGACGAGGCCCAGTGGATCGCCTTGAACATCGGCGATTCCCGCGTCTACCTCCTTCGGGACGACAAGCTGGTGCAGATCACGACGGATCACTCGGTCGTGCAGGAACTGATCACGGCAGGCAAGCTCAGCCCGGAGGAAGCCGAAGGGCACCCCTACAGCAACGTCATCACCCGCGCGGTGGGTGCGAGCGAACTCACGGCGCCGGACTACGTCTCCATCGACGTGCGACCCGGTGACCGGTTCGTCGTCTGCTCCGACGGTCTCACCAAGGAGCTCACCGACTACGGGATCCAGCACTTCCTCCGCGAGCACGACGACCCGGGGGCGGCCGTCGATGCGATGCTCGCGGCGGCCCTGGAGAACGGCGGTCGCGACAACGTGACGCTCATCATCGTCCAGGTAACGTCTGAGGACGACTCCTCCTCCCCGATCGAGGACACCGCTCAATAGTGTCCTGAGGCTGTGGAGACTGCGCGCCCACGGCCTGCGATGCGATCGACAAGAGGGCATGGATTCCCTCCCGATCGCCTTGCCGTCCGCGCAGGCACCACATCACCGCGCTCCTGTGCCGTTCCTGGCCGCCATCGTGCCGATCGCCGCCGGCGTGGTGCTGTGGTCGATCTCGGGCTCGCTCCTGGCTCTGTGCTTCGCGGCACTGGGGCCCCTGATGATCGGGGCATCGCTGGTGGACGCGGCTCGCCTCCGGCGTCGGGAACGGCGACGCGGAGAGCAGAAGATCGAGGAGGGGTGGGCCACGGCGGAGGCCGAGCTGGTCCGCCGCCACAGCGAGGAGCGCAGGGCGCTGTGGCAGCGCCGCCCTGACACCGCGACCTGCATCGTGCGATCCCCGCTTCGAGGAACGCAACCCGTCGATGAGGAGACCTGGGTCGTCGTCGGCTCGGCCCCGACAGCGAGCGAGGTCCGTTGCACCGGGGGCGAAGATGAGCGCGGACGAGCCTTCCGCGAACGATGCCGTGTCCTCGACGCCTCGCCCGTCATCGTGCCACTGGGGGGAGGGATCTGTCTCAGAGGAGCGGGTCCGCTGACGGCCGCCGCCGCGCGAGCTCTGATCCTGCAGCTGTGTCTACGCTTCGGGTCCGCGCAGTTCTCGCTCGTTCCGACAGGTGGCGTCGACCTCCTCGAGGTCGATCTCGTCGGCTGGGGACTCGGCGGCCTGCCCCATGCACGACGGACTCGTCGCAGGGCGTTCCGGCTGGGGGTCGGGCCCTGCGCCGGGGAGAGACCGGACGCGGACGCGCTGATCTGCACAGCCGCTCCCGGTGGGGAGGTGCCGGAGGGTGTCACGGCGGTGATCGACATCGTGGAGCCGGGGCTCGCAACGCTGCGTACGGCGAGCGGGACGACAGCCGTCGCCGTCGAGTTCCTCTCGTCGAGGCAGGCCGAAGTGCTGTCCAGCGAGATCGCGCACCGGGGTGACGAGGCAGGCGCGCCTCCCGATTCGGTGGCGCTTCACGAACTCGAACAACCGCACGAGGTGGAAGGGCTGGCGGCGGCGATCGGCCGGGGCGAGCGGGGGAGCATCGTGGTCGACATCGTCGACGACGGTCCTCACGCGCTCGTGACCGGCATGACGGGGACGGGGAAGAGTGAACTGCTCGTGAGCTGGGTCGCCGCGATGGCATCGGTACACGGGCCGGACCGGGTGACCTTCGTCCTCGCGGACTTCAAGGGTGGCACCGCGTTCGAGCCGCTGCGTGCACTTCGGCATGTCGTCGCCGTCATCACGGATCTCGATGACGCGGGGGCACGACGTGGCGTCTCCAGCCTCACGGCGGAGCTCCGCCGACGGGAGGCACTGCTCGCGGCGGCGGGGGCTCGCGATGTGCGGGAGGTCTCGATACCGAGGCTGGTGATCGTCGTCGACGAGTTCGCAGCGCTGCTCGCGGAGCACGCCGACCTGGGCGCGGTCTTCACCGATATCGCCGCCCGTGGCCGTGCGCTCGGCATGCATCTGATCCTCGGCACGCAGCGAGCTTCCGGTGTGGTCAGAGAGGCCCTGGCGGCGAACTGCCCCCTTCGCATCAGCCTCCGCGTGAGCGACGCTGCCGACAGCCGGCTGATGCTCGGCAGCGAGGCGGCAGCAGCGCTCCCCGGGGACCCGGGATCACGGGGGCTCGCTCTGGTGCGGAGACCGACGGACCAGGAGGCCCTCGCTCTGCGGGTCGCCCTGACGGAGGCATCCGACCTCCGAGAGGTGGCGAAGCGATGGGCGGCAGGAGGTCAGCCGTCCAGTCCCTGGCTGCCGTCGTTGCCCTCGCTTCTCCCACTCGGTGAGCTCCTCGGCGAGGCCGGCGTGGGCTCCGACACCGTGGTCATCGGACGCGCTGACGACCCCGACCGGCAGGCGCAACCTCCGGTTCTCCTGCAATGCGGGCGCGAACGGGGGATCGCGGTTCTGGGCGGGCCCGGTTCCGGCCGAACCACACTGCTGAGGACTGTGGCATCCCAGTGCGATGACACCTCATGGATGTCCGGCGATGCCGAGGAGGCGTGGGATCTGCTCTCCGCATGGGCGGACGGCAGCCGGCGACCTCCGACCGTGGTTCTCTGCGACGATGTCGATGTGCTGGTGGGGAGCCTGCCGCCGGAGTACGGCCATCAGCTCGTCCAGCGCTGGGAGCAGGTGCTTCGCACGGCCCACGGCACGACCTTCGTGGTGACCGCGGCCAGGGCGAGCGGCGCCTGGGGACGTATGCTCGATCTCCTGCCGCGTCGCGCGCTGCTGCGTATGTCGACGAAGCTGGAGCATCTGGCGGCAGGAGGCGAGCCGTCCGGATTCCTTCGTGATCGTGCTCCGGGGCGCGCGAGGATCGGCGATCAGGAGGTTCAGCTGGCGTGGGCCGACGAAACGGAGTCCCATCGGCCCACGGACCAGACGGCAGCGGTGTGGCGGCCGACGTCCGCGCTCACAGCGATCGTCACCGCCGGGGCTCAGGAGGTCATCGCCCGTCTGCGTCGCGCGCATCCGGACTGCGAGGTGAGGGAACCGGGGGCGGAGCCGGCGGAGACCGATCGGCCGTGCGTCGTGGTGGGCGATGCGGAGGCTTGGCAGCGGAACTGGACACTCTGGCAACGGGTGCGATCCCTGGGCGAGGTCCTCATCCGCTGCGAGCGTCCGGCTGATCTCCGCCAGTTGATCGGCGCCCGCGAGTTGCCCCCGTACGCCCGTCCGCATGCGGGTCGAGCGTGGTCCGTGATCGGGGCTGAGCTGCCACGAAGAGTGCACGTGGCCGAGCTGTCGCCGTGAGGAGCTCTGGGAGGTCGGAGGTGGGGCTCCCGGTCAGATGCCCGCGCCAGGGCGGATGGCACCGACGTCGGCACCGCCGCCGAGCACAGTGAGGGGGAGAGCCTCGCCGAGGGCGGCCACATCCGCATCGGTCAGACCGCCCGCGCGCGCCAGGAGGGTGGCGGCCACGATCGTCGAGGCACGAGTCGCGCCGTCGAGCATCTTCAGAGCCACCGTCGTCCCGTTCGGGGCGACCATGACCATGACGCCCTCGGCGCCGTGCTTCGTGAACACGCCCAGCTTCTCCGTCGCGATCGTGTCAGGGCGACCCGGGCCCTCGATCGTCCACGGGTTCTCCCGTACAGCGCGAACCAGGGAACCGGCGACGCGATGCAGGGCGAACGGCGAGCGGTCGGACGCCGTTCCGATTCGATGGATCGCGCGTGCGAGACCGGTCAGGGTCGTCGCATGTACGGGCGCGCCGCACCCGTCGATCGCGGTGTGCGCGATCTTCTCACCCGTGAGGCGCTCGACGACGTCCCTGATGTGCTGCTGCAACGGGTGGGCGGGGTCGAGGTAGCCGTCGGTGGGCCAGCCGGTCGCGACACAGGCGCGGAGCATCGCGGCGTGCTTGCCCGAGCAGTTCATGCGCACGCGCGTGGGCTCACCGTGCTCGCGCACGAGTTCATCGCGCGTCGAGGAGTCGCTCGGCCACGACGCGGGGCAGCCCAGGTCGTCCTCTGTCAGTCCGCCCTCTGTGAGGATGTCGCGCACCACGGACGCATGCCGATCGGTGCCGACATGGCTCGCCGTCGAGAGCGCGAGCTGTTCGCCCTCGAGGACGGCGCCCGCCGTGACGCAGGCGATCGCCTGCAGCGGCTTGAGGCTCGAACGCGGCAGGATCAGGGCGTCGGCGTTGCCGTGTCGGGCGACGATGTCGCCGTCGGGGGAGAGGACGACGGCCGCGCCGGCGTGGCGGGATTCGACGAATCCGCTCCGCTCGACGACGGCGAGTTCCACGGAATCCTGAACGGTGAGAGTCTCCAGCACCCGTCAACTCTAGCTCGGCGTGCGAGGCTGCTCGCGTCGCGTCGGACGAGCCTGACAGACTGGTCGCATGGCAGAGACCAGTCCTCGCACTCTCGGCGAACACCGCTATGCGCTCACATCGACCTGGACCGGCAACACCGGTACCGGGACAACGGGATACCGCGACTACCGACGCGATGTGACGATCGAGATCGAGGGCAAGCCCGATCTCCTCGCCTCCGCGGACAAGCCCTTCCGCGGCGACGCGTCACGCTGGAATCCGGAGGACCTGCTGCTCGCGTCGCTCTCCGAGTGTCACCTGCTGTCTTACCTCCACGCGTGTGTCACGGCCGGCGTCGTGGTGGTGTCCTATCGCGACCGGGCGACAGGAATGATGCGCGAGGACGGAGCGGGCGGAGGATCGTTCGTCGAGGTGATGCTGCATCCTGAGGTCGTCGTCGCCGAGGAGTCGATGATCGAGGCTGCGGAACGCGCCCACACCCAGGCGAACGAATGGTGTTTCATCGCGAACTCGATGAATTTCCCCGTGCGTCACGAGGCGAGGGTCAGCGCTCTCTCCTGAGCCGCGCCGCGATCGCGACGACGGGACGGTCAGCGACGCTCGTGCGGAAGAGCCTGCTTGATCTTTTCGATGGTTCCCTGCGCGGGTGCCTCGTTGTACGCACCCGCGAGCTCCTGGCCGGAGAGGCCGTGGATCGCGGCCATGATCTGGTCGGTCGCGAGGCGCCGAGCGCGCCCGCTGGTGGCCGGGCCGTGCGGCGAGAGGTCGAGCGGCTCGCCGAAGCGCACCGTGATGCGCTCCTTGAGGGTCGGCATCTTCGCTCCGACCGGCATCACCTTGTCGGTGCCGATGAGTCCGACCGGGACCACCGGAGCGCCCGTCTGCAACGCGAGGAACGCGACTCCGGTGCGGCCCTTGTACAGACGACCGTCGGTGGAGCGGGTGCCCTCGGGGTACAGGGCGACGGCCAGGCCCTCATCGAGGAGCTGGCGCTGAAGGTCGAGGGCATCGAGCGCGGCCTGTCCCGCTCCCCGGCGCACGGGGATCGCGCCGATCGACTCGAAGAAGGTCTTGCTCATCCAGCCCTTGAAGCCGGTGCCCTCGAAGTACGCCGACTTCGCCAGGAAGTGCACGGGGCGGGGCGCGGCCACCGGGATGGCTATCGAGTCGATGAACGAGAGGTGGTTGCTCGCGAAGATCACGGGGCCTTCGAGCGGCACGTTCTCTCGCCCCTCGATCCGCGGCCGATAGACCAGACGAGCGAGCGGGGTGATGAGGCTCCGCCCCAGGGTGTAGGCGAACCCGGCGTGACGGGGCTTCGCAGTCGTCTCGGGTGAGGATTCCTCTTCTGACGAGGCTTCGGGCTCGACGGACTGCTCAGAGGTCATCAGAGCAGATTACTCCCGGATCCATGCCGGCGTGGGAATGAAGACTTGCGCCGCGCCTCCCAGCGCGGGCAAAGGGGTATGAGGCAGGATGGAGATTCCCGCCCGCGATCCTGAGGTCTCACTGTGCGTAAGCGTCCGCTCCTCGTCCTGTCCACTGTCGCTGCGGCGACCCTCCTGCTGGCCGGCTGTGCCGGTGGCGGTGCGCCCGAGAGTTCGGGCACCCCTTCGCCGTCCGCGTCGAGCGGGTGTCTGCTGAACGCGCAGCCCGGAGAGACGTCGGATGCGGTGACGGTCGATGGCGAAGGTCTTGACGCGAAGATCACCGTCCCCGCCGATGCCGCCTTCGCTGACGTGGAACGGACCATCGTGGCCAAGGGCGATGGGGATGAGGTGCTCGCGAACGATCTCGTCGGCGTGAAGTTCCAGATCGTGGATGCCGCGACCGGCGAGGTGGTCGACTCCTCCGCCCGGAACGAAGGCGGCGAGGCCTCCGTCCTCCTCGACCAGAACAGCGCGTCGCTCTTCATCGCCGCGCTCGAGTGCCAGCCGCTCGGCACACAGGTGGTGCTCGCGCTGCCCGGCAAGGTCTTCGGTGACGGCGGCACGAACAAGGTCGTCTATGCGGAGGCGGTCGAGAAGCTGCCGGAGGTGGCCACGGGCACACCGGTCGACCCGACACCCGGCATGCCGACGGTGAAGCTCGACGACAAGGGCGCTCCGACCGTCACGATCCCGGACGGCGACGCGCCGACCGAGACGAAGGTCGCCGTCCTCAAGCAGGGCGATGGCGCGACCGTGGGCGCGGGCGATCTCGTCGTCGTGCAGTACCTGGGCGTGAAGTGGTCCGACGGCAAGGAGTTCGACTCCAGCTGGAGCCGCGATGCCGCTCCGACGCAGTTCCAGACCACGGGCGTCGTCGCGGGCTTCCAGAAGGCCCTCGAGGGCCAGAAGGTCGGCTCGCAGGTCGTCGTCGTCATGCCGCCCTCCGACGGGTACGGCGCGAGCGAGGGACACGAACTGCAGAAGGAGAGCCTCGTGTTCGTCGTCGACATCCTCGCGACGACACCGGTTCAGGCTCAGCAGTAGCCGGTGCGGAGCCGCGGGCGTGACCTAGGCTGGCGGTATGCGTCGCGTCATCGTCCTCGGCTCCACCGGCTCCATCGGCACCCAGGCGCTGGATGTGATCCGTGCCAATCCTCGTCGCTTCGAGCTGGTCGGTCTCGCCGCTGGTTCCAACGCCGAGTTGCTGGAGGCGCAGGCCGCGCAGTTCCAGATCGAATCCACCGCTCTCGGTGCTGTCGAGGCGGAGCAGCTCGTCCGTGACGTCGAAGCCGATGTGGTGCTCAACGCCATCACGGGCTCGATCGGACTCGGGCCGACGCTCGCCGCCTTGAAGGCGGGCCGCACTCTCGCCCTCGCGAACAAGGAATCCCTCATCGTCGGTGGCGACCTGGTGCTCGCCGCCGCTGCCCCCGGACAGATCGTCCCGGTGGACTCCGAGCACTCGGCCCTCGCGCAGGCTCTGCTCGCGGGCACTCATGCCGAAGTGCGCCGTCTCGTCGTCACCGCGTCCGGCGGCCCGTTCCGAGGACGCAGCCGTGGCGAGCTGACCCAGGTGACTCCGTCGGAGGCGCTCGCGCATCCGACATGGGACATGGGACGCATGGTCACGACGAACTCCGCGACCCTGGTGAACAAGGGGCTCGAGGTGATCGAGGCGCATCTGCTCTTCGACATCGCCTACGACGACATCGAGGTCGTGGTCCACCCGCAGTCGATCGTGCACTCGATGGTGGAGTTCATCGACGGGTCCACCATCGCACAGGCCTCACCGCCCGACATGCGTCTGCCCATCTCCCTCGGTCTGGACTGGCCGCACCGCGTCGGAGGCGTAGGGCGACCGCTCGACTGGTCCGCTGCGACCTCATGGACGTTCGAACCGCTCGACGGCGAGGCCTTCCCGTCCGTCGCTCTCGCGAAGTCGGTCGGACGCGCCGGCGGCACGTTCCCCGCGGTCTACAACGCGGCGAACGAACAGGCTGTCGACGCCTTCCACGAGGGCCGGCTCCCGTTCCTCGGGATCGTCGACACCATCGCCCGCGTCGTCGACGCGCATGACGCGCCCGATGTGCTCACCGTCGAGACGCTCGCCGAGGCGGAGGCCTGGGCGCGCGCGACGGCGGACCGGATGATCGCTGCGGCCTGACCGCGGGGGCATCCTCGTCGCATCGTCCTGCACACCGGCACCGGAGCGCGGGTGCGCCCCGGTGATCCCGATCAGTCTTCGTCGGGGTAGGGGACGGGCCAGCGGGAGTCGGGAACGGGCCACCCGGCCGCGCGGAGCGCACGACGGGCGAGCTCGCGTGCGGAGTAGGGAGTGCGGACACCGCGGATGTCGCGGTAGTCCTGATGTCCCGGTCCCGCCCAGAGTATGGCGTCGCCGTCGCCGACCAGGCCGACGGCGGTGACGATGGCGTTCTCCGGCGGTGAGGCCTCATGGATCTCAGCGTCCGGTCGCGCGCGGCGCGCACCGTCGATGAGAGTGGCCCGGATGGATGCGGGGTCCTCGAAGCGGGGGTGGTGGTCGGTGACGACGAGGATGTCGCTGCCCTCCACGGCTGTGCGCGCCATGTCGAACCGCTTGCTCGCGTCCCGGTCGCCATCGGCGCCGAACAGCATCAGCACCTTGCCGGGAGTCACGCGGCGGACGGCGGCGAGCGTCTTCTCGAACGCGTCGGGGGAGTGGCCGAAGTCGACGAAGACCGCGGGGCCCGTGTCGCCGGAGACCAGTTGCGTGCGTCCTGGCAGATAGGCGCGGATGCCGCCGTCGCGGGTCAGGGCCTCGGTGATGCGATCCCAGGCATAGCCGCCCTCGAGGAGCATCACGATCGCCAGAGCCGCATTGGCGGCCATGTGCGGACCGATCACCGGGACCGTCGTCGTGAGGGAGCCGGCCGGACCGGTCATCGTGAACGTGGTTCCGGCCGCACGCTCGTCGTCGATGACGACGACCCAGTCCGCGGCGCGGGCGGCCTCGGGGTCGGCGGCGATCGACGGAGTGCCCACCGTGACGACGGGGATCTCGGAACGTTCGACGACGATCGCTCCCGACGGCGAGTCGAGGCAGATGACGCCCCGCTTGGCGCGGTCGGGACGGAAGAGCGGCAGCTTCGCCTCGAAGTACTCCTCCATGTCCGCGTAGTCGTCGAGATGGTCGTGGCTGAGGTTGGTGAATCCGGCGACATCGAACAGGATGCCGTCGACGCGGTGACGGGAGAGAGCCTGCGCGCTGACCTCGACGGCGACGGCCTCGACCGCTCGCTCCCGCATGAGAGCGAGCAGTGCATGCATCTCGGAGGCCTCGGGGGTGGTCAGGCGCGACACGATGACCTCGCCGGCGATGTGGCGCTCCGCAGTGGAGGAGAGTCCGGTGACGACGCCGATCTGGTCGAGGATGCCCTCGAGCAGGTGGGAGACGCTGGTCTTCCCGTTGGTCCCGGTCGTCGCGAACAGCAGAGGAAGCGGATCGTCCGCGCCGGTGCCGTAGACCCAGGCGCTGAGGTTGCCGAGGACCGCGCGAGGATCGTCGACCACGAGGATCGGGAGGCCGGCGGACTCCGCGATGACCGCTCCGGCCTCGTCGGTGATGACGGCGACGGCGCCCTTCTCGGCGGCGGTCGCGGCGAAGTCCGCGCCGTGCCGGTTGACGCCCTGGATCGCGACGAACGCCTCGCCGGGGCGCAGGTCCGCGGTGGCGAGGGTGATGCCGGTGAGGGCCACGCCGTCGACATCGCCGCGGACGGTGCGGGCGAAGCGGGAGGCGAGTTCGGACAGCTCACGCCGGGGCGGGTTCGCGGGGCGGAGCACGGGAGGCAGGCTCGGTTGTTGTTCAATCGACATGGCGCATCAATGATCTCATGACCGGGGTGAGAACCTCTCGCGAGCGGCCTCTCGCGTGCCGGATCCCGGAGCACGAGAGGCCGCTCCCACGGTCAGGCGCGACGGCGGTAGGCGACGATCGCGACGACCAGTCCGGCGAAGCCGGCAAGCAGCCCTCCGGCTCCGAGCGCCACGCCCAGGGGGTCGGACGCCGTGGCCGGGCTCGAGGCCTCCGCCGCGGCATCGGATCCGGCGTGCTCACCGTGTCCGTCCGCTGCGGCAGCGGTCACCGAGACGACCGGCGCCGGCGCATCGAGGCTGTGCGGATCTTCGCCGTTCTCGGCGAGCTGCGTCCACTCGGTGGCACCCTCGACGCACGTCTGCACGACGGGGAACGCCAGAGTGTCCGGTGTGTCCTCATCCAGTCCGACGCCCATGCTCACTGCGCCGCGGAGATCCGTGGGAACGGGCGCGACCGCGGTGTAGGTGACAGCGCTGACGAGACCGTCGTCGCCCCGTTCGACCTGGATGTCCCAGTCGGAGTCCATGGTCGGTGAGACGGACGCGAGACCCTCTGGCATCGTGATGCGCAGCGCGGTCGTCGGCGAGTTCTCACAGCCGTGCGAGAACGAGAACGTGAGGACGCCGTGGTCCCCGGCGGCGAGCTCGTCGGGGCTGACCCCGACGTGCGCTCCGGCCATGAGGGGTGCGGTGACGGCAAGGGCAAGGCCGCCGACGAGGCCGGTGGTGGCGAGGCGCAGACGGTGGGTACGGGTGTTGCGGGTCATGAGATCTCCTGATCGATGTGCGGGCACGCCGATGGCGCGTCTCCGCGAAAGGGATGCCACGCGTGTCCGGGTGGCGTGTTCGAGTGCGACGGATCAGTCGCGCAGGAGAGCAGGGGGTCCGCGTCGCGGCAGAGCGGACGAGACCGCGGCGTCGAACGGCGAGAAGACCATCGAGCGCAGACGCGCCGGACGGCGGTGCAGCGCGGGCACCACTGCGGACGCACGTCGGAGGAGGGCATCGACCCAGCGCGCGACCACCCGGACGATCGCCTCGCCGTGCCACACCAGCAGCGTGGTCAGCACAGCCGCGACGAGGTGCGCCGAGAGCATGAGCGCGCCGGGGGCCGCAGCAGGGGACGGCGATGCGAGGAGGGAGAGGTCGAGGTGATGGGCGTGTCCACCGTCGGCGATCGGCGCCGCCACGGTGGGCGAGCCCAGCACCTGGAACACGACGTGGAAGGCGGCCTGCCCGAGGAACACGGCGAGGGCCACCCTGGCGCGTGACTGTCGGACTCCGACCAGGAGAGCCGCGAGCGGGGTGATCAGGCTCGTGACCGCGACGATCAGCAGCACATGCGGAGCCGCACCGCCCCCGAGCGTGTGGGACAGCGCCGCGAGCAGTGTCGCCACGGAGGAGACGGCGGCAGCACGCACGAGTCGCAGCTGCCGGGCATTCACGCTGACAGCCTAGTCGTGCCGCAGCGCCGGGCGGATTCCTAGCTGGGGGCACTAACGTTGGCACGTGGAATTCCTGCTCTATCTGGCCGGCATCCTCTTCATGCTGATCGGCCTCGGGCTGTCGATCGGCCTGCATGAGGTCGGGCACCTCGTCCCCGCGAAGCTCTTCGGCGTGCGCGTCGGCCAGTACATGATCGGCTTCGGGCCGCGGCTGTGGTCCAAGCGCATCGGCGAGACCGAGTACGGTTTCAAGCTGCTGCCTCTGGGGGGCTTCATCTCGATGTCGGGCATGTATCCGGCATCGAAGAACTCCGGTCCGGCGTCGGGCGTCTTCCGCTCTTTGATCCAAGATGCTCGCAGTGCCAACGACGAGACCATCGCAGAAGGCGCCGAAGACCGCGTCTTCTACCGGCTGCCGGTGTGGAAGCGCGTCGTCGTCATGCTCGGCGGGCCCGCCATGAATCTCGTGCTCGCGACGGTGATCTTCACCGTGCTGCTGTCCGGCATCGGTGTGCAGCAGGGGACGACCACGATCGCTTCGGTGACCGAGTGCGTGGTCCCGGCGGGTTCCACAGCGACCGAGTGCACGCCGGATGATCCCGCGTCTCCGGCAGCGGAAGCCGGCATCAGACCGGGCGACGTGATCGTGTCGGTCGACGGGAAGCCGGTGTCGACCTTCGCCGAGGCCACCGCGATCGTGCAGGCGTCCCCGGGTGAGACGATCGACATGGTCGTGCGGCGCGACGGAGCCGAGAAGTCGCTGAATCTCACGCCGATCGCCGCGGAACGCACGATCACGGATGCGAGTGGCCAGCCGATCCTGGACGACACAGGCAAGCCCGTGGTCAAGGAGGTCGGCTACGTCGGCATGGGCGCGCAGATGGGATACGTGCAGCAGCCGTTGACCGCGGGGCCGGAGATGGCTGCGGACAGCACGGCGCGCGTCGCATCGATGATCGTCACGCTCCCTGTGCGTCTCTGGGATGTCGGCGTGTCCCTCGTGACCGGCGGTGAACGCGATCCGAACGGCCCGCTGAGCGTGGTCGGCGTCGGTCGCCTCGCCGGCGAGGTCGCCGCGACCGATGCGCCGATCCTCAACCGCTTCGCGTTCCTGCTCGGGCTGCTGGGCTCGCTGAACATCGCGCTGTTCGTGTTCAACCTGATCCCGCTGCTCCCGCTCGACGGCGGCCACATCGTGGTCGCGCTGTGGGACGGGATCAAGCGCGCATGGGCCAAGCTCTTCCGTCGACCCCCGCCGGCACCCGTCGACGCGACCAAGCTCGTACCACTCACCGTGGTGGTCGCCGTGGCCCTGATCGCGATGGGTGCCCTGCTCCTGGTCGCCGACCTCTTCAACCCGGTGAACCTGCTCGGCTGATTCCTTCGGGGGTGTCTCTTCCCGGCGCGTTGGACCTCGGCCTTGCCGCGGCGGACATGCCGACAGTGCCGACACGCTGGCAGCGGACAGCCCGCGACCGTCAGCCTCAGGCGAGGGCGTGGGTCACGAGGCGTTCGAGCGTCCGGATGCCGTCTCGCGAGAGGATCGACTCGAGATGCCCCTGCACGGAGGCGAAACGGTCTCCTCGGAGCGCGTAGACATCGCCCGAATCCGCGTCTGCGGACACTTCGGCGTCGCCGACCGCGCTCGTGCCCGGGGCGACACGCGCGGTGAAGGTGTTGTAGAAGCCGATCGATGCGTCTTCGCCGAACACCGGGACCGACTTCTGCAGCCCCTGGTGCGGTGCGTCGAGAGGAGTCAGGGCGATGCCGAGGCGGTCGGCGAGGATCTGGTGGCTCAAGCACACGGCGAGCAGCGGCATGCCGGAGTCGAGGCGACGGGTGACGACGTCGCGCATCCTGGCGATGCGGGCGCTCTGCGCATCCCGCGGGTCACCGGGGCCGGGGCCGGCGACGACCAGGTCGGCGGCATCCAGGTCGGCATCCTGTGCGTCATTCCAGGGCACGATCTTCACGGCGAGTCCGAGATGACGGAGCTGGTGCGCGAGCATGGTGGTGAAGCGGTCCTCCGCGTCGACGACGACGGCGGAGCGTCCGGCGAACGGACCGGTGAAGTCCTCGCCCTGCGGGTTGAGCCAGAACTCGGCCAGGCGCGCGTTTCGTGATTCCAGCAGCTCGGCAACGGTCGGGTCGTCGGCGAGGGCGTGCGCGTCACCGGGAGCGTCCGCATCGCTGCGAGCCTCGGCCACATGATCGCGGTCGATCGCCCCGATGGCACCGAGCACACCCGCGGCCTTGCCGTGCGTCTCGGACACCTCGCCCATGGGGTCCGAGTGTCGGACCAGCGTGGCTCCGACAGGCACGCTGAGCGCGCCGTCCTGGAGATACACGGTGCGGATGAGGATGGGGGCGTCCAGGTCATGGCCGCCGTCCGCGTTCGGGGAGAACAGCGCCGCGACACCCGAGTAGTAGTCTCGCGGCTTCTGCTCGTGACGGCGGATCACAGCGCAGGCGTTCTGCATGGGCGAGCCGGTGACCGTGGGAGCGAACATGGTCTCGCGCAGGATGTCGCGGGGGTCGAGCGTGCTGCGTCCGCGGAGCATGTATTCCGTGTGCGTGAGCCGCGACATCTCCTTGAGGTGCGGACCGGTGATCCGTCCTCCGTCGGAGCAGACGGCGCTCATCATCTTGAGCTCCTCGTCCACGACCATGAACAGCTCCTCGGTCTCCTTCGTGGAGGCGAGGAAGTCGACCAGCGTCTCCTTCGTCGCCCCACCCGCCGGGTGACGGAAGGTTCCGGAGATCGGGTTCATGGTGACGATGCCGCCCTGGGCGACCACATGCGCTTCGGGACTGGCGCCGACGGCGATGTGACCGGGGGTGAAGACCGCGAAGGTCCAGTACGCACCGCGCTCGTGTGTGAGCAGCGCACGGAACCAGGTCAGGGCCGCCGTCCGGTCATCGACGTCGACATTCGCGGTGAAGTCCCTGCGGATGACGAAGTTCGCGCCCTCTCCGCGGCCGATCTCGTCCGCGATGACGTTCTCGACGATCGCCGCATACTCTGCGTCGGCGATGTCGAAGCCCTCGTCGTGCAAGGCGACCGGCTCACTCGGCAGCGCGGAGAGGAGCTCGGCGGTCGGAAGGTGCAGGTGCTCGTCGACGACCACGCACCGCAGCGGTGCGGCGTCGTCCTGGGCGACGAAGCCGCGCTCGCGAACCTGGCGGTAAGGGACCATCGCGAACACCTCACGAGGCGTGCCGTCGACGGCGAGGGGGATGTCGGCGAGCAGGTCGACATCCCGCACGTCGCCGCTGAGCAGCTCGACGGTGTCGGCTCCATCGCGGGCGATGAGGACGAAGGACGCGGTCGGATCGGCGCGGAGCTCGGCGAGTCGCGAGAGGGTCATGAGTATCTCCTGTGCTGTGCTCCGGCTCGGCGCAACGAAAAGACCGCCCCGGGGGCGGTCTGAATTCGTGGGAACGCGAACACACCGCCTAGAAGGCGGGCCACCAGGTGAAGTTCGCGAGCATGGGGCCGAAACTACCACATCGGCCGCGATGACCCGCGCGGCATGACGTCACCAGATGCTGCCGCCCGGCTCCTTCGTCTCGGCATCGAGGGCGTGATCGACGACCAGGCGCACGGCGCGAGCCAGCTGCTCCTCGCTCAGATGAGGAGAGCCGGACGGCGCGGTCCCCGTCGACCAGGGAAGATGCACGAACCCGGCGACGGCGTCGGGGTGCACGGCCCCCAGCGCGGTGTACAACACGTGATTGCAGACGTAGCTGCCGGCGGACAGCGAGGACCGGGCAGGGATGCCCGCCGCGTCGATGACCTGCACCAGATGCTTGACGGGAAGTGTCGAGAACCGCGCTTCGGGACCGCCCGCCTCGCTGGGAACGTCGATCGGCTGGGCGCCGTCGTTGTCGGGGATGCGCGCGTCCATCAGATTCACGCCGATGCGCTCCACCGCGACGTGGGCGCTTCCGCCGGCGAGCCCGGTGCAGATGACGACGTCCGGTGCGTGTCGGGCGATGAGGGCGCGAAGCCGCTGGGCGGATGACTCGAATGCGACAGGAAGAGTCGCGATGACGAGCTCGTGCGGTCCCTCGTAGTCGACCGCCACCGCGTTCACCGCATCCGCCGACGGATTGCGCTCGGCGCCGTCGAACGGTTCGAAGCCGGTGAGGAGGATGACTGCCATGGTTCCAGGGTAGGTGCGTCCGTCCAGCCCACATGCATCCTGGCGGCGTAGTCTTGAGGGGTGCCAGCAGTGAACCTCGGAATGCCGAAGATCCCCGAAGTCCTCGCCCCGCGCCGTAAGTCACGGCAGATCAAGGTGGGCAAGGTTCTCGTGGGCGGCGACGCTCCCGTCAGCGTGCAGTCGATGACCACCACGAAGACGACGGACATCAACGGGACGCTCCAGCAGATCGCCGAGCTCACCGCGTCGGGTTGCGAGATCGTGCGTGTCGCGGTACCGCACCAGGATGACGCCGATGCGCTGAAGATCATCGCGATGAAGAGCCAGATCCCGGTGATCGCTGACATCCACTTCCAGCCGCGCTACATCTACACGGCCATCGATGCCGGGTGCGGTGCGGTGCGAGTGAACCCCGGCAACATCCGCGAGTTCGACGGCAATGTCGGGAAGATCGCGGAGGCCGCCAAGGCCGCCGGTGTCTCCCTGCGAATCGGTGTTAACGCCGGCTCGCTGGACCGCAGGATCCTGGCGAAGTACGGCAAGGCCACCGCTGAGGCCCTCGTGGAGAGTGCCGTCTGGGAGGCATCGCTGTTCGAGGAGCACGACTTCCACGACTTCAAGATCTCGGTCAAGCACAACGACCCCATCGTGATGGTGAAGGCGTACCGTCAGCTGGCGGAGCGGGGCGACTGGCCGCTGCACCTCGGAGTGACCGAGGCCGGACCCGCTTTCCAGGGAACGATCAAGAGCGCCACCGCCTTCGGCATCCTCCTCGGCGAGGGGATCGGCGACACGATCCGGGTATCTCTCTCCGCACCGCCGGCGGAAGAGGTCAAGGTCGGCCACCAGATCCTGCAGTCGCTCAACCTCCGCGAGCGCAAGCTCGAGATCGTCTCATGCCCCTCGTGCGGTCGCGCACAGGTCGACGTGTACACGCTCGCCGAGAACGTCACCGAAGGCCTCAAGGACATGACCGTTCCCCTGCGGGTCGCGGTGATGGGCTGCGTCGTCAACGGTCCAGGTGAGGCTCGTGAGGCCGATCTCGGCGTGGCTTCGGGCAACGGCAAGGGCCAGATCTTCGTGAAGGGCGAGGTCATCAAGACCGTGCCGGAGGCGGACATCGTCGCCACTCTCATCGAAGAGGCCAACCGGATCGCCGCCGAGATGGGCCCAGAGGCGCCGCTCGGCACCGCCCAGGTCGTCACGGTCTGAGCGGCGAGGAGCACGAGATGTCGGATTCCGCCCTCCCTGTTCCCGTCAGGGCGATGATCGACGCGATCAACGCCGCGGACACGGATGCGTTCGTCGCCGCTTTCACGGCCGACGGGTTCGTCAGCGACTGGGGCACGGTCAAGGCCGGTTCCGACGGGGTCCGCGCATGGGCGGGCAGCGATGCGATCGGCGCCGGCGCGCGTATGACCGTGCTCTCGGCCACGACCGAGGGAGACACCACGCGCATCCGCTTCGGCTGGGCGAGTCGGGTCTTCAACGGCGAATCCGACGGCATCTTCGTGGTCGACGGCGACAAGCTCGCCAGCTTCACCATTCCGCCGTCCCACTGACCGATCTGACCGAGGTCCGCGGGCGTCGAACGCGCCGCCATCTCGAGACCCCGACGTCGTATGCGAGGAGAACCATGTCGACGACCACCATCGTGACCTTCCCGACAGGGACCGTGACCGGAGACGGGGTCATCGCCCGCGTGGAGCAGACGCCCGAGGGCACGATCGTCGTGGTCGACGAGACGCCCTTCCACCCGGTCGACCACACCTGGCCCGACCAGCCGGGTGACACAGGGAGCATCGCCGTCGGCGACGACACCGTCCGAGTGGTCGAAGCCGTCATGGCCGCGATCTCGGACGAGGGGGAGTTCGCGGTGGGAAGCGCGATCCCCGTCAAGCGCGGTGCTGAGGGCTGGACCTGGCTCGTCGGACACCTGATCGAGGGGGCCGCCCCGGCATCCTTCACGGAGGGCGCTCGAGCCGACCTGACCGTCGACGCCGCTCGTCGTGCCGGACTCAGCCGCGGGCACACCGCATGCCATGTCGCCTCGCTGGCGCTCGATCTGGCCCTCGCCGATCTCTGGCGCAAGGAACCGGGGGAGGACGCTCTCGGCAACCCCGACTTCGAGGGTCGCGCCAACCAGTCCAGCCGCATCCACGAAGATGGCGCTGTCGACGAGTACCGGCTCGGGAAGAGCCTGCGCCGGGCCGGCTTCGATACCGAGACCTTCGCCACGACCCTGTCCGAGCGCGAGCGACGGATCAATGAGCAGCTCGCGGCATGGGTCGCCTCAGGTGCTGTGAGCAGCATCGTGACGGAAGGGCCCACGATCGTCGATCGGCGGCGCTGGCACTGCGATCTCCCGGAAGGAGAGGCCGTGATCCTCTGCGGGGGCACGCACGCGGAGTCGCTCTCGGAGTTCGCCTCCATCGTCGTGAGCCTGGACCTGAGCGATCCTCAGCTGCTGGTCATGACGACCGTGGCGGCTCCCGCGCGCTGACGTCAGCGGACGGCGCTCCCGCGTCGGACGCTGCTGTCACCGAGTCAGAGAGCGAACTCGACCTCTCCCGTGCCGATATCGGCACTGATGATGCGAAGCCGGACGACGTCGCCCGGTCGTGCCTCTGAGGGAATCGGCGCGGTCGCCGTGACCACCGGCTCGGTGAGTTGGACGGCTGCGCGCTCTCCGCGGAGCTCGATCACGGTGGCATCGACCGTCGAGCCGATCAGAGGCGTGAGGAGCGCGGCTTCCACGCTGTTGACGGTGGCCGCGTTCAGCCGCGACGCCCGTTGTCCCGACTCCTGCATCAGCGCGGGAAGCTGTGCGAGCGAGGAGCGGATCCACGCGGGTATCGGCTCGCCGTTCGACACCGCGAGGCAGATCGCGAGGACCCAGCGATCGACCAGGCGGCGCAGGGGAGCGGTCGCGTGCGCGTAAGGGGCGCCGATCGCCGCCTGCACGGCATCGTCCGGCGCCTGGCCGTCGAACACCAGATACCCGGCGCCACGGAAGAGCGACGACGCGGCTTCCAGCACCGGGAGGGTCAACGGGTCGGTACGGTCCAGGGCCCGGAGATAGTCCCCGTACGCGCCGGAGGTCCACGGGCGGCCGAGAGCTTCGGTCTGGTGTCGGAACGTGTCGAAGGCCGCTCCATCCGGTTCCGGCATCGTCCGCAGGATGCCCACTCCGGCGTCGAGCATCAGCGTGGCAGCGGCCATCCCCGTCATGAGCGAGAGCTGGGCGTTCCATTCCTCGACGGGAAGCGGGCGTCGACGTTCGATCGCGTAGGTGCCGTCGTCTCCGCGCACCACCTCCTCGTCCGGCAGGTTCAGGCTCGCCCCGCCGCGCAGTCGCTCCTGCTCGAGCCGCAGAGCACCGATCTCGGGCAGCAGCGCGGCGGGCCCGTCCTCTCCGCGGTCGAGCGCATCCTGGGTGGTCCCGTAGTCGAGCTGCGCGCGCGAGCGGATCAGGGCGCGTTGCAGACGGAAGTCCGAGACGATGCCCGCGGGGTCGAGCTCGAAGGTCCAGACGAGCGCCGGACGGTCGACGTCGGGGAGCAGCGAGGCGCGATCCTCGCTCAACACGCGCGGGTGGAGCGGGATCGTGCCGTCGGCGGCGTACAGGGTCTGTCCTCGCCGGCGCGCCTCGACGTCCACGGCTCCACCGGGGACGACGAACCCCGGGACGTCGGCGATCGCATACCGGACGGTGTACCCCGTTCCGGCGCGCTCGAGATGGAAGGCCTGGTCGAGGTCTCGGGAGCCCTCCGGATCGAGCGTGGCGAAGGGGATCTCGCGAAGATCGAGCTCCGGGACCACGGTGGTCGCGGCCTCCGCCTCGGCGATGACGTCGTCGGGGAAGTCGAGGGGCGCATCCATCGACTCGCGCAGAGCAGCGAGCGCCGATGCCAAATCGGTCTGCGCGGCGGACGGGGCGACGTGCGATCGGCGCTGAGGCATGGTTCCAGCCTAGGCGCGGGTGCGGGTGAACCGGCCCTGCCGAAGCCATCCCGCGTTAGCGTGGAGTCATGATCACTGCAGCCAAAGCCCAGACCCTCGTCGGACTCTACGACGCACCGGAGATCCTCCGTGTCGTCAACGTGTGGGACGTCGTCTCCGCACGAGCGGTCGCCGCTCTTCCCGAGACGAAGGCGATCGCGACGGCCGGACACGGGATCGCCGCATCGTTCGGCTACGAGGACGGCTCGACGCCTCGCGACATCATGATCGACATGGTGGGTCGCATCGCGGCCGCCGTCCCGGTGCCCGTCACGGCAGACCTCGACGACGGGTACGGGGATGCGGGAGAGACCACCCGCCTCGCGATCGGAGTCGGCGTCGTCGGTGCGAACGTCGAGGATCGCCTCAAGCCGCTCGACGAGTCCGTCGCAGCGGTGGAGGCGATCGTGAAGGCCGCACAGTCGGAGGGCGTCTCCTTCGCTCTCAACGCCCGCACCGATGCATTCGTCCGCGCCGGTGGTCGCTCCGTGCAGGAGAGCATCGCCGATGCGATCCAGCGTGGTCGCGCCTACCTCGATGCCGGCGCGACGGCGGTCTTCGTCCCCGGCATCCTCGACATGAACGTGACCCGCCAGCTCGTCGAGGGCATCGGCGAGCGCAAGGTGAGCGTCATCGGGATCCCCGGCGCCCTCGCCGCGTCCGAGTACGAGAAGCTCGGCGTCGCACGCATCTCGTACGGCCCGCTTCCGCAGCGGGTGGCTCTGACGGCCCTGCAGGAGCTGGCGGCCGACCTCTACGCGGGTGGCGTCGTCCCGGCGAACCTCCCCGCTCTCAACTGACGCGGTCGAAGACGGGTGACCACGGCTCACTAGACTTGCTCCGTGGTCACTCGTCTTTCGAACTTCTTCCTCCGCACGCTCCGTGAAGACCCTGCAGGCGCAGAGGTCGCCAGCCATCGGCTGCTGATCCGGGCGGGATACATCCGCCCGCAGGCCGCCGGCATCTTCGCGTGGCTGCCACTGGGGCTGCGCGTCAAGTCGAAGATCGAGACCGTCGTCCGGGAGGAGATGGCCGCCGCCGGCGCGCAGGAGGTGCATTTCCCCGCTCTCATGCCGCGTGAGGCCTACGAGGCCACCGGGCGCTGGGACGAGTACGGCGACCTGCTCTTCCGTCTGCAGGACCGCAAGGGCGGCGACTACCTGCTCGCGCCCACGCACGAGGAGGCGTTCACGCTGCTCGTGAAGGACCTCTACTCCTCGTACAAGGACCTGCCCCTCACGATCTTCCAGATCCAGGACAAGTACCGCGATGAGGCACGCCCGCGGGCGGGTCTGCTCCGCGGACGCGAGTTCACGATGAAGGACGCGTACTCGTTCGACTCGTCAGACGAGGGCCTGGACGTCAGCTACCAGGCGCAGCGCGACGCGTACGAGCGCATCTTCCAGCGCCTCGGACTCGAGTACGTCATCGTCCAGGCCGACGCCGGCGCGATGGGCGGCTCCCGGAGCGAGGAGTTCCTGCACCCCACGCCTGTCGGGGAGGACACGTTCGTGCGGAGCGCGGGCGGGTACGCGGCGAACGTCGAGGCCTTCACCACGGCGGTGCCAGAGGCCATCGCTTACGACGCCGAGGCGTCCCCGGTCATCTTCGACTCCCCGGACACGCCGACCATCGACACGCTGGTGGCTCACGCCAACCGCGAACTCGACGGCGAGTACACCGCTGCGGACACGCTCAAGAACGTCGTCCTCGCCCTCACGCACCTCGATGGCACCCGCGAACTGGTCATCGTCGGCATCCCCGGTGACCGCGAGGTCGATGAGAAGCGCGCCGAGGTGGCCTTCGCGCCCGCCGAGGTCGAGACGGCCACCGCGGACGACTTCGAGAACAACCCGCTGCTGGTCAAGGGCTACATCGGTCCGTGGTCGCCGACGGGAGCAGTGCTCGGCGAGGAGTCGGCCACCGGCATCCGTTACCTCGTCGATCCGCGCGTGAGCGAGGGCACGAGCTGGATCACCGGCGCGAACATCGACGAGAAGCACGCGCACTCCGTGGTGGCCGGCCGCGACTTCGCCGCCGACGGCATCGTGGAGATCGCGAACGTGCGTGCAGGCGATCCCGCCCCCGACGGCTCCGGTCCGGTCGAGCTCGCTCGCGGCATGGAGATCGGGCACGTCTTCCAGCTCGGACGCAAGTACGCCGAGGCATTGGGCCTCAAGGTGCTGAACGAGAACGGCAAGCTCGTCACCGTCACGATGGGCTCGTACGGCATCGGCGTGACCCGTATCCTCGCGATCATCGCCGAGCTCAACAACGACGACAAGGGCCTCATCTGGCCGGCGTCCGTCGCGCCGTTCGACGTGCAGGTCGTCGCCGCGGGCCGCGACCAGGTCGCGTTCGAGGTCGCGGAGGGGATCTCCGCTCAGCTCGAAGCCGCGGGGCTCGACGTGCTCTACGACGACCGGCCGAAGGTCTCGCCCGGAGTGAAGTTCGGAGACGCCGAGCTCGTCGGTGTGCCGAAGATCGTCATCGTCGGCCGCGGGGCCGCGGAGGGCCAGGTCGAGCTGTGGGACCGCGCCACCGGGGAGCGCGAGGCCGTCTCCGTCGACGAGGTCGTGCCGCGACTCTCCGCCGCGCTCTGACCCCACAGTGAGCCTTCACGGCCGCATCGTCAGCAGACGATGCGGCCGTGGTTCATGGTGTCGTCGTCCGGGGTGTCCCGGGTCACGAGCGACTTCAGCGCACCCGCCGCGAGCGCGAGCCTGCCTTTCGACGGCTCCCAGAACTCGGTGACCTTCGGCGTGACCTTGAGGAGGGCGATGCCCGGGGTGTCGAGGCCGTCCGCGAACCAGATCTCCAGGGACGCGGAGTAGAGCTCCTCCATCTTGGCGCGGTCGTGCACCACTTCTGCGGTGCCGGCGACCGACACGTATCGCATGCCCTTGGCATCGCAGTAGGCGAGGCCCACGTCGTGGTGCTTTCGGGCCTCGTGGACCTTCTCGGTGTCCTCAGCGGTGAAGAACCAGATGTCGCCCGCGTCGTCCATCTGCCTGGTCGACATCGGCCGACTCACGAGGTTGCCGTCGTCGTCGGTCGTGGTGAGCATCGTGATGTCGATGTCCTCCACGAGTTCGGCGATGCGGGCGAGGGCTTCGGGTCCTGTGATCTCCGTCATGACGTCAGCGTGCCGTGCGGAGCGTGCGGGCACACGGGCATTGACAGGGAGCAGCCGCCGTGCTCGACATCGCCGAAGGCAGACGAGTGGACGGCGGGGCTCAGGCGCCGAAGTCGCAGTCGAGGGCAGTGCGGGCGTAGGAGAGGATGTTCGACCGGTACGTCTGCGCTCCCAGCTCGACGCCGATCAGCGGGTAGAGGTCGTACGCGTCCTCGAGAGCGACGATGTTCCGTGCGATCACGGTGAGGTCGGCGGTGGGGCGGAAGGTGCCGAGCGCCGTGCCGATCTCGATCGTCGATCTGTAGAGCGCGACCTGCCGTTCGACGATGGAGCGGTGCAGGGGACGGTACTGAGGCTGCTCCCGCAGCAGGGGGATGCTCTCGTACGCCATGCGCAGATGGTCGCTGATCTCGTCCGGGATCCCGGCCGTGACGAGAGCGACCAGACGCTTCGCCGGGTCGGGCTCGTTCTCGGCGAGTGCGCGTCGTCTCTCGTACATCTCCTCCAGGACACCCTCGACGGTCGCATACATCAGCTCGTCGAAGGTGGAGAAGTAGTACAGCACGCTCCCCGCGCTGACCGAGGCCTCCGCGGCGACCGCGCGCACGTTCGTGCCGAGGAGACCGCTGCGCCCGGCGACGCGCCTGGTCGCGGAGATGAGCTCCGCCCGTCGGGTGGCGTGCTTGCGCTGCTCGGCCACGTATCCTCCTCGCGCCTGGCGCTACTCGTCGTCGGGAACGAGCGTGGTGAGTTCAGCATAGTGGCGGGGACGACGTCGCTTCAGGACGATCCCGACGACGATGCCGGCCACGAACAGGGCGGGGGTGGGGGCGAGGAGCGCGAGGTTGACGGGCCCCTGGAGACCGGTGACGAGATCGAAGTTGGTCGCGATGAGGACGAATCCGACGATCAGACCGAGCGCCCCGAGCGCCGGTGCGACCAGTACCCGCCAGATGCTGTGGCCTCGCCGCCCTCTCAGGAAGAAGCCGACCACGGCGATGGCGGCCACGGCCTGGGCGAAGACCAACCCGGCCACGCCGATCGAGTACACAGGGAGCGCGAAGCCGAGGAAGGGATCCGCTCCGCTGATGATCGTCACCGCGATGGCCACGAGCGACACGATCGAGATCACGAGGCTTGCGTGGTGAGGTGCCTGCGTCGTCGGCTGGGTCTGCGCGAGCCACGACGGCAGCAGACGCTCCCGTCCGAGCGAGAAGAGGTACCGGGAGCTGGCGTTGTGGAACGCGAGGAGGCAGGCGAAGAAGCTCGTGACGATCAGCACCCGCATCGTCACGGACGCCCAGGCGCCCAGGTACGCGTCGCCGGCGTGGAAGACCATGTCCTGGAAGTCTTCCTGCAGGGCGAGGCGCAGCACGCCCTCGATGCCGAAGGCGACCGTGAGGATCCAGAACGTGAAGGCGTAGAAGACGCCGAGGAACGCGATCGAGATGTATGTCGCGATCGGCACGGTGCGTGCCGGATCCCGCGCCTCCTCGGCGTAGATCGCCGTGCTCTCGAAGCCGAGGTAGGCACCGAACCCGAAGACGAAGAGCGCGCCGCTCCCGGCGGCGAAGAAGACGTTCTCGGGGGCGAAGGAGGCGAACGAGATCGGCTCGGGGCCGCCCGAGGCGAGCACGGCGATTGCGAGGACGAGCAGGATGGCGACCTCGGCCGTGAGCAGGACGCCCAGAACCTTGGCACCGACATCGATCTTGCGGTAGCCGAGCACCCCGACGATGACGAGCGCCAGCAGCGCGTAGACGGTCCAGGGCAGATCGATGCCGAAGAGCGCGGAGAACGTCATCTCCCCGAAGAACCCGACGAAGCCGTAGAAGCAGATGCACAGGGCGGTGTAGGAGAAGATCGTCACGAACACGATGCCGATGCCGACGGGTTTGCCGAGTCCTCGAGCGCCGTAGACGTAGAAGGCGCCGGTGTTGCGCACATACCTCGACATGGCGGTGAAACCGAAGGCGAACAGCATCAGCACGACACCGCTGGCGAGCATCGCGCCCGGGCCGCCGATGCCGGCGAGACGGAAGTCCGTGGCTGCAGCGCTGGCGACGACCGTGAGGGGAGCTGCGGCGGAGACCACGAAGAAGACGATCGCCCAGACTCCGAGGCGCCGCTGGGCGAGCGTCGTGGTCGTGGTCGTGGGGACGGAGGGATTCGGCTGAGACATCTGCGGCTCCGGAATCTGCTGTCGGGAGGGTGCGTATCGGACGGTACGAGATCTTGAACAGTGATTCAAAAGGCAAAGCCGGGTTAAGTCAAGCAAAAAATGCGTTGGATGACATACTCTCTGAACATACGTTCAGGTCAGAGTGGAGTACATGGTGGTTTCCTCATCGGCGTCGGAGTCGTCACGCAGGCGTATCAGGGCAAGGGATCTGGGAGTCCCGTTCGCGGGACGCAGCGGCACCCACGGCGCGATCACCGACGTCCCCGGTGTGGCCGTCGGATATCGCACAATGATCGCGGGGGAGGGAGCGCACGCCGTCCGCACCGGGGTCACCGCCGTCCTGCCCCGGGGCCGCGAGGGGGTGGGCGTGCCCTGTGCTGCGGCCGTCCACGCCTTCAACGGGAACGGCGAGCTCACCGGCCGCGCATGGATCGACGAGTCCGGATCGCTGTCCATGCCGATCGGGATCACCAGCTCGCATGCGGTCGGAGCCGTGCACAGCGGTATCGACTCCTGGGTGGCGCAGGTCGCCCCGCACGTCGCCGCCCAGTGGATGCTGCCTGTCGTCGGGGAGACCTGGGACGGATACCTCAACGACATCAACGGCGGTCACGTCACGCCGGCGGACGCGTGGTCGGCCCTGGAGGCGGCCAGCACCGCCGCACCGGCGGAGGGGAACGTCGGCGGAGGGACGGGGATGAACTGCTACGGCTTCAAGGGAGGCACCGGCACGGCATCCAGGACGGTGGCGTACGGCGGTGCCGAGTACACCGTCGGAGTCCTCATCCAGGCGAACTTCGGTGCGCGCGACGAGCTTCGGCTCGGCAGCATCGACCTGGGCGCACGATCGTCGGCGCCGAACCCGATGGGCGACGACGACTGGTTCGCTCGGGAGCGGCGCCAACATGCCCCGGGAGGAGCCGGATCCGCGATCGTGGTCATCGCCACTGACGCCCCCTTCCTTCCCGGTCAGTGCGCGGCACTGGCTCGTCGGGGAGCCCTGGGTCTCGGCCGCAGCGGCACCGCGGGCAGTCACTTCTCGGGCGACATCGTCCTCGCGTTCTCCACCGCGAACGAGGGTGCGCTCACGTCGCAGTTCCCGGAGGGGAGCGACGAGGTCTACGAGACCATGCGCCTGATCCCGTGGGGGCGGATCGATCCCTTCCTGACGGCAGCGGTGCAGGCCGTCGACGAGGCGGTGTGGAACGCACTCGTCGCAGCGCAGGACATGACAGGACGCGACGGGCACAGGAGCGTCGCGCTCCCGCACGACGAGATCCGGGCGGCCGTCGACGAGTCCCGCGGAGTCTGAGCGACGGCGTGGCAGGAGGCCACGGTCGCCCCGGGGCATGACACCCTGGAGGCATGATCGACGAACCCCTCCCTGAAGCGCTCAGCGCCGAGATCAACGCCGTCCTCGACGATGCGGGAGTGCACACCGACCGCAGGCTCGTGATGCGGATGCTGCGCACCGCGATCCTTCTGGGGGAGGACGGCGCCGACCGCCTCGATCTGAAGATCGCCTCGGCAGCGCTCGCCGAGATGCGTGATGCGTTCCATCTCTTCGCTCCGTTCCGCGGCGTCCCCAAGGTCACGGTCTTCGGCTCGGCGCGAACCAGGCAGGACGATCCGCTGTATCTGACGGCGCGCGACGTCGCCTCGGCCCTCGCGGGGGATGGATGGATGGTCGTCACGGGGGCGGGGCCCGGCATCATGCAGGCGGCTTCCGAGGGAGCGGGTCCTGCCCTCTCGCTGGGCGTCTCGATCAGGCTCCCGTTCGAGGAGAAGCCCAACGGCTTCGTGGCCGGCCAGGACCACGTGGTCGCGATGAAGTACTTCTTCACCCGCAAGCTCATGCTCATCAAGGAATCGCTCGGGTTCATCTGCCTGCCGGGTGGGTTCGGCACCCTCGACGAGATGTTCGAGCTGCTCACCCTGCAGCAGACCGGCAAGGCGGAACCGACGCCGATCGTTCTGCTCGACGAGCCGGGTGGCACCTTCTGGCAGGGGCTTCGCAGCTTCATCGACGACCATCTCGCCCCGACCGGGGTCATCTCGGAGGGCGACTTCGATCGCGTCGTGATCACGGATTCGGTCGATGCGGCCAGGGCGGAGATCACGGGCTTCTGGCACAACTACGACTCATTGCGCTGGGTGGGCGATGCGCTGGTGCTGCGGCTCAAGGCGGAGCCGACGGACGAGGAGATCGATCGGCTCAACGAGGAGTTCGGCTCGATGCTGTCATCGGGGAGGATCGAGCGGACGGGCCCGCGTCAGCCGGAGGTCGCCGACGCCGACAACCTCGACCTCCCGCGCCTGATCCTGCACCTGGATCAGCGGCAGGTGGGCAATCTGTTCCGACTGATCGGCGCGATCAACGCCCTACCGTCTGCTCCCGCGCGGTGATGCGGGCGGCGAAGTCGGCGAGATCGACCGGGCGATCGAGGATGCGCTCCGCAGCGCGGTGGCCGGAGTAGAACGCCGCCCCGACCGTGGCCGGCTCATCGCCCCAGGTGGCTTCGCCGGCGAAGTGCAGCACCCCGTCGACGGGGCCCGCCAGAGCATCGTGATCGTGGTGCGTCGATCCCAGGGCGAGGTGGGAGTACGAGCCGTTCGAGAACTCGTCCTCGCCCCAACGCGTGACCCAGTGCGCGAGCGGTTCACCGACGGCGTCTCCGTAGAGGACGTGGAGAGCGCTGACCGCGTCGGCGACGATCTCGGCATCAGCGAGGTCCTGCATCCGACGACCGAAAGGGCCGGCGGCGAAGGTGAGGAGCGTGGGGATCCCGCTCACTGCCGACACGTCGTACCAGGAGTGCCAGTGCTCGCCGGCGTCGCCGAGTGCGCGGATCACGTACGTCTCCTCGTCCCAGAAGCGCTCGGGGAACTGGACGAACACCTTGTTGAACACGCCCATCCCGAGGCGGGAGATAGGGCCGGAGACCGCTTCGGGGAGCTCGGGATCGAACGAGATCGTTCCCGCCTTGAGGACCCCGAGCGGCACGGTGACGATGACGCGGTCCGCGCGGTACTCGGTATCACCGGCGCGCACGACGACGCCCGCTGCGGAACGGCTCACGCGGGTCACGACCGTCTCCAGGCGCACATCGAGGCCGTCTGCGATGCGGCGGGGGAGCTCGTCGTAACCGCGGGGGAAGATGACCTCGTCGCCCTCGATCGCATCCTCGTCGAGGCCATGGGCATCGAGATCGCCGATCCAGGCGCCGCACTGCTCCTCGACGCGATGGCGGAAGAACTCGCGGATGTCGTCGATGCGATCAGGGGAGAGCCCCGACCTGTCCAGAGCGCGCTCCGTGACGTCCAGGTACGTGTCGCCGGAGGAGGATGCGGCGATCTCCTCCACGAGCAGGCGGTCGGCCAGGTCGACGTCGCTGACCCACTGCGCGGTGGCGGCTTCGTCCAGACGGCGGCCCCGGCCGTCGTAGTTCTCGATCGGGCGACCTCCCACCTGGAAGCTGCCCACCGTGTACTCGATCGCCGGGATGCGCAGCGCATGCACGAGGTCCCACAGCGGGGAGTTCTCGATGCCGTGGATCCATGAGGCGCCGAGATCGACCGGGAATCCGGCGCTGCGGTCGGTGTGCATGCGGCCTCCGATGCGGTCGCGCCCCTCGAGGACCACGACGCGCTGACCGGCGTCGGCGAGCATCCGGGCGCTCGTGAGCCCCGACATGCCTGCGCCGATCACGACCGTGTCGAATGTGCTCACGTGCTCCTCCTCGAGCGGCTCCGGGATTCCGCCACCGCCGCCGCCGTGCGGGAGCCGGTGGGCACAGGGTATCGTGGTACGGATGTCGCGCGTGCGAACAGGCGCGACGAGAGCTGAATAGAGAGGCCGTCATGGACATCGAACTGAGTCTGCTGCGAGGGATCGAGAAGGAGAAGGCGATTCCCTTCGATGAGCTCGTCGCCATCATCGAGCAGGCGATCCTGACCGCGTACTCCAAGCACGTCGCAGCCGACGGCGTCACGCCCGAGGGTGTCCGCGTCGACCTCGACCGCAAGACCGGCCACGTCGCCGTCCTGCAGGTCGTCAAGGACGAAGAGGGCGCGATCATCGGCGAAGAGGACGCGACGCCGGATGACTTCGGCCGCATCGCCGCCTTCGCCGCCAAGCAGGTCATCAGCCAGCGTCTCCGTGACATCGCGGACGACGTCGTGCTCGGCGACTTCAAGGACAAGGAAGGCGACATCGTCGCCGGCGTGATCCAGCAGGGCCCGAATCCCCGCATGATCCACGTCGACCTCGGTTCCGTCGAGGCGATCCTTCCCCCTGAGGAGCAGGTGCCCGGCGAGGAGTACACGCACGGCTCGCGCCTGCGCGTCTACGTCACGAGTGTGGCCAAGGGGCTCAAGGGCCCGCAGATCACCGTCTCGCGTACGCACCCTGGGCTCGTCCGCAAGCTCTTCGCCCTGGAGGTGCCGGAGATCGCGGCCGGTCTGGTCGAGATCGTGGCGCTGGCCCGGGAGGCCGGACACCGCACGAAGATCGCGGTGAAGGCGAACGACCCCTCGATCAATGCCAAGGGCGCCTGCATCGGTGAGCTGGGTCGTCGTGTGCGCGCGGTGACCGAGGAGCTCGCCGGCGAGAAGATCGACATCGTCGACTATGACGCGGATCTCCCGACCTTCGTGGCGCACGCGCTTTCACCCGCCAAGGTCACGAGCTCTTTCGTGCTCGATGCCGGCACCAAGGCCGTCCGCGCGCTGGTGCCCGACTACCAGCTGTCGCTCGCGATCGGCAAGGAGGGCCAGAATGCCCGCCTGGCCGCCAAGCTCACGGGGGCGAAGATCGACATCCAGCCGGACAGCGTCCTCGACTGACCGGCTTCGGCCTTCCGCCGCGCCCGGGAACGGGCGAGGCGGGGTGAAACGCAGGTGTAAGATGGAACCCGTACGAACGTGCGTCGGTTGTCGCACGCGTGCTCCCCGCTCCGCCCTTCTCCGGGTGGTTGCCCAGAACGACACCCTCATCCCCGATGAGCGTGCTGTCCTGCCGGGGCGCGGCGCGTGGGTGCATCCGACACCCGAATGCATGGAGGCCGCTCTGCGGCGACGAGCCTTCGGACGAGCACTGCGTGTGAACACTCAGCTGGACACACGGACCTTCGAACAGCACCCACCAAGAAACAAAGGCTGAACAGCTATGGAAACAAAGTGAACGGCTCGAAATGAGACCCGTCCGCGACTAGTGGTCTGCCCTGTCTGGGTGGACCGACTCAGACAGGAGAATTGTGGCTGGTAAACCACGCGTACATGAGATCGCCGCCGAACTCGGCGTCGACAGCAAGATCGCACTTGCAAAGCTCAAGGAACTCGGCGAGTTCGTGAAGAGCCCCTCTTCGACCATCGAACCGCCGGTGGCGCGCAAGCTGCGCGCGGCGATCGAGGCCGACAGCTCGCTCAAGAGCGCAGCCCCTGCTGCTCCGGCCGCGAAGCCGGCCGCGTCTGCGGCGAAGCCCGGTGCGAGTTCCGGCGCCAAACCGGGCCCCAAGCCCGGCCCCAAGCCCGGTCCCAAGCCCGCCCCGGAGGCTCCGGCCCCCGCTGCTCCAGCACCCGCGGACCCGACTCCTGCACCTGCAGCAGCGGCTCCCGCGCCTGCAGCTCCGGAGGCGGCGGCACCCGCCGAGAGCAGTGCACCGACTCCGGGCGCTCCGCGTCCGGGTAACAACCCCTTCTCGTCCGCCCAGGGCATGGGCCAGCGTCCCGCCGGTCCCCGTCCCGGCAACAACCCCTTCGCCTCGGCGCAGGGCATGGGCCAGCGTCCGACTCCGGGGAACATCCCGCGTCCTCAGGCGCCTCGTCCCGGTGCACCCCGTCCGGGTACGCCTCGGCCCGGCTCGCCTCGTCCTGGTGCACCCCGCGGTGGCCAGGGTGGTCGTCCCGGTGCTCCGTTCCAGCAGCGTCCCGGAGGCCCCGGTCGTCCCGGCGGCGCCGGTGGACCCGGTGGAGCAGGCGGCCCCGGTGCACGTCCCGGCGGCGGTTTCGCCGGTCGTCCCGGTGGTGGCGGCGGTCGCGGCCGTGGACCCGGCGGTGGCACGGCAGGTGCCTTCGGTAAGGGCGGCGGCAAGAGCAAGCAGCGCAAGTCGCGGCGGGCGAAGCGGCAAGAGTTCGAGATGCGGAGTGCTCCGGTCGTCGGTGGCGTCAACGTCACCCGCGGCAACGGAGAGATCATCCGCATGCGTCGCGGCGCATCGATCGCGGACTTCGCGGACAAGATCGAGACGCTGACCGGCTACACGGTGCAGCCCGGAACCCTCGTGACGATCCTCTTCAACCTCGGCGAGATGGCCACGGCCACCGAGTCGCTGGATGAGGCGACGTTCGAGGTGCTGGGCGAGGAGCTCGGTTACAAGATCCAGATGGTCTCGCCCGAGGACGAGGACAAGGAGCTCCTCGAGGGCTTCGGTCTCGACCTCGAGGCCGAGCTGGAGGCGGAGAGCGAGGAAGACCTCGAGATCCGTCCTCCCGTCGTCACCGTCATGGGTCACGTCGACCACGGTAAGACGCGACTGCTCGACGCGATCCGTCAGACCAACGTCATCGAGGGAGAAGCCGGCGGCATCACCCAGCACATCGGTGCCTACCAGGTCTGGACCGAGCACGAGGGCATCGAGCGAGCCATCACGTTCATCGACACCCCGGGTCACGAGGCGTTCACCGCCATGCGTGCCCGTGGTGCGCAGGTCACCGACCTCGCGATCCTCGTGGTCGCAGCCGACGACGGCATCATGCCGCAGACGGTCGAGGCGCTGAACCACGCACAGGCGGCGAACGTGCCGATCGTGGTCGCGGTGAACAAGGTCGACAAGCCCGACGCCAACCCCTCGAAGGTGCGTCAGCAGCTGACCGAGTATGGTCTCGTCGCCGAGGAGTTCGGTGGCGACGTCATGTTCGTCGACGTCTCCGCTCGGGCGAACACGGGTATCCAGGATCTCCTGGATGCCGTGCTGCTCACGGCGGATGCCGGCCTCGACCTGACCGCGAACCCGAACAAGGCCGCTCGCGGTGTCGCCATCGAGGCGAAGCTCGACAAGGGTCGCGGTTCGGTCGCCACGGTGCTCATCCAGTCCGGAACGCTCCGGGTCGGCGACGCGATCGTCGCGGGTACGGCCTACGGCCGTGTGCGTGCGATGGCCGACGAGAACGGCGAGCAGGTCCTCGAGGCCTACCCGTCGCGTCCGGTCCAGGTGCAGGGTCTGAACTCTGTACCGCGCGCCGGCGACGTCTTCATCGTCACCGAGGAAGACCGCATGGCCCGTCAGATCGCTGAGAAGCGTGAAGCGGTCGAGCGCAACGCCCAGCTGGCCAAGGCCCGCAAGCGCATCTCGCTCGAGGACTTCACCCGTGCTCTCGAAGAGGGCAAGGTCGAGTCGCTCAACCTCATCATCAAGGGTGACGTCTCCGGTGCCGTCGAGGCACTCGAGGAGTCGCTGCTCAAGATCGAGGTCGACGACTCGGTGCAGCTGCGCATCATCCACCGCGGTGTCGGCGCGATCACCGAGTCCGACGTGAACCTGGCGACGATCGACAACGCGATCATCGTGGGCTTCAACGTCCGCCCGGACACGAAGGCGCGCGAGCGCGCCGCTCGTGAGGGCGTGGACATCCGCTTCTACTCCGTCATCTACAACGCGATCGACGAGATCGAGAGCTCGCTCAAGGGCATGCTCAAGCCGGAGTACGAAGAGGTCCAGTCGGGTGTCGCCGAGATCCGCGAGGTGTTCCGCTCCTCGAAGTTCGGCAACATCGCCGGTGTCATCGTGCGATCGGGAACGATCACCCGCAACGCCAAGGCTCGCGTCATCCGCGACGGCGTCGTCATCGCCGATGGTCTCGCCATCGAGTCGCTGCGTCGCTTCAAGGACGATGTCACCGAGGTCCGTACGGACTACGAGGCCGGTATCGGACTCGGGAAGTACAACGACATCCAGATCGGTGACGAGATCGAGACGACCGAGCTCATCGAGAAGCCTCGCGGCTGATCTATTCGAAACACTCTCGGGCGTTCCCCGTCTCCCCGTTCCTTCCGGTTCGTGGGAGACGGGGGACGCCCTGAGGGTTCCTGGACAGGGAGAGAACAATGGCAGGCGAACGACAGGCCCGACTTGCGGATCGAATCCGCGTGATCCTCGCGGAGCGGCTGGAGAAGGGGCTGCGCGATCCACGCCTCGGCTTCGTCACCATCACCGACGTCCGTGTGAGCGGAGACCTCCAGCACGCGTCCGTGTTCTACACGGTGCTCGGCACGGAGGAGGAGCGCATCTCCAGCGGAGCCGCGTTGACCTCCGCGACCGGCATGCTGCGCAGCGAGGTCGGACGACAGCTGAGCACACGACTCGTGCCGACGCTCGAGTTCATCCCGGACGCGCTGCCGGAGAACGCCGACCACATCGGTGCGTTGCTCCGCGAGGCGCAGCAGCGCGATGCGGACGTCGCGAAGCTGGCTTCTTCGGCTTCGCACGCCGGCGACGCCGACCCCTACCGCACGGAAGACAACTCGGAGTGAGAGCCGTTTGATACGCTCGGCTCCGCGGGACCCGATCCCGCGAAGCTGAGGGGGATCGACGCATCGAGGGTACGGACACGACTGGGGGGCCGTTCGTCGCGCCCGCCGCGGCCGGACTTCTCCTGGCGGATCTCCTCGAGCAGGATCTCGGATGCGCTCCGCACGTTCTCGCGCGTCTGTCCGACGCCGTCGATGGCGACGTGCCGACGATTCGCGAGGTGGTCCAGCGTCTGACACCGGCTCAACGTCACGGGCTGCAGTCGTTGCCGACGCCGCTCCCGCTGGTGCCGGCCATCGCGCTCCGGTTCGCCGACCTGGAACTCGACGAACGTGATCGTGAGCTGCTGCTCGCGCTCGCGGTGCGCCTGGACGACGCTCTCGGTCCGCTGCTCGCCTTCGACGGACGAACGGCGACCGAACTGGCCGATGCATCTGTCGCAGATCACGTGCTCGTGCACGCCGGTCGCGCACGGCTCGTCGATGCGAGACTTTCCGTCTGGGTGCAGGCGACGACCTGCGCGGCCAGGACTGCGGCGGTTCACCAGCGGTTGAGCGCGCTCTTCCGTGCTCGGGGCGAACGCGCGAGTGCGGACTGGCACCAGGCGCGGGCTTCACTCGAGGGAGCCCCGTCCACCGCACCTGGACTCACGCGGCTCGCCCGGCGGCTCTCCGAGGCCGGACAACCCGACCGTGCGCTGCTGCTCGCGACCGAGGCGCATAGACACGCCGTGGACGATGCCAAGGACGAGGCATGTCTCGTCGCCGGCGCCTCGGCCCTGAGCGCCGGACTCGCTGCGGAGGCCGCAGCATGGCTGGGAGGTCTCTATCCGCGTGGAAGCACGCATCATCGAATCGCCGGCCTCGGCGCGCTGATCGTCGCTCGGACGTTCGTGCAGGGCGCAGTACCCGCCGTCGATCCGACCACGCTGCGGTCGAGAACGCTCGATCAGGAGGACTGGCGCCACTGGACCAGGGCTGCTGCTCTCGCGGCCGTCCTGTGCGCCGAGCGCGGCGACCGGATCGGGATGCGCACCTGGCTCGATGTCCTGCGAGACGGGGCCGCCCGCGCGGATGCAGGCGATGAGCTCCGCGATCCCGCCGTCGCGTTGTGCTGGCTCATCGTGGGCGATCGCGGCGGCGACGCCGTGAGTGGAGCCGGTCCGGCGAGCGGGGGCATGCTCCGCGCACTGCGCGCCGCGACGGACGGAGACATCGATCGTGCGCTCCGCCTGCTGTCGACCGATGGATCGGTCCTGTCCGTCGGCCCCGATCCTCTCGTCCCTGGGTACGAGAACAGCCCGGTCATCCAGGCCTATCGCGCGGTCATCGAGGTGCTGCTGCTGGTCTGGCGGGGCGACATCGGGCTTGCGCGCGACCGACTGATGCAATCGGCTCTCCGGCTTCCGATCGCGATGCCGTTCGCCGGCCTCGGCGTGGTCCTCGCCCGGCGCCTCGACCTGGCCGTGCTCGGTGAGCTCGGGCCTTTCGCCCGTTCGCTCACGGCGGCCCTCCCCGTGGGAGTGAAGGTCGATCTGCTCGTGGACCGCGGCATCCGCTCGTTCCTCGCCGGTTCGTTCGACGAGGCTGCCGCGACGTTCCGGCTCTGGTCCGATCGCGGCGCACCGCAGCCGACGTTGGTGGTGCCGGGGCTGGAGGAGATGGCGTTCGTCGGTCAGGAGAGCGTCAGGACCGCGGCGGTCGAGCCTCCCGAGATCGCCCTCGCGCAGGAGCTGCGGATACGCATCGCGACAGCGGGGGACGGGCGGTGGCCCTCCGAGAGCGAAGAGGTGAGCGAGATCGCGCGTACTCTCACTTCGCCGTTCGCGAGGGCGCGGGTGGAGATGATGCTCGGGACGCAGCAGG
This sequence comes from Microbacterium sp. Beta, assembly GCF_005502545.1. NCBI lineage: Bacteria > Bacillati > Actinomycetota > Actinomycetes > Micrococcales > Microbacteriaceae > Microbacterium > Microbacterium sp. Beta. Next base: position 252,421 of record NZ_SCOG01000001.1, on the reverse strand, counting down.
CGATCCGTGACGATCACGCGTCAGCGAGGATCCACCTCCAGTACGCGGAGCGGCTGTTCGAGATCTCCGGCGCAACCGCCTGGGCCAGAGCCATCCGGAACAGGCTGGATCGCCTCGATGCCAGGGAAGGAAGCATCCTCCCCGTGGCGGAGGCTCTCTCCGCGTGCCGTTCGGCCTGGGCGCTCCGGCTCACGGCGCGCGAACTGGAGGTCGCGATGCGCGCCGTCCGAGGAGCCGCGAACCGCGAGATCGCGGAGGCGCTGCGTGTCTCGGTACGCACCGTGGAGGTGCACCTCGGTCGGGTCTTCGTCAAGCTCGACGTGCGGAGCAGGGTCGAGCTGACGGTGCTCGCGCATCGCACGGATCACCACGTCTGAGCGTGCGGACCCGTCGAGGCGTCGGCTGCCGTGATCGCCTGCGGAAGACGTTCAGCGCGGCAGGAACAGCGCTGACCCGTCGGCTTCCGCGAGGCCGTCCGCGATGAGGGAGTCGATGGCGCGATCCCGCTGACCCGCGTCAGGCCAGTCCGGCAGCACGGCCGCCAGCGGAACAGGCTCCGGATCCAGGGTCCGCAGCAGCCGCAGCACCGCGCCGCGGGCCTGTCTGTCCGACCCCTCGTAAGCCGCCTGGCGTCGCCGCTCATCCCCGGTGTCGGGTCTGCCGGCCGCCAGCCAGGCGCAACTGCCTGCCAACGGGCACAGCTCGCATCGTGGTGATCGTGACGTGCACACGGTGGCGCCGAGTTCCATCGCCGCGGCGTTGAACATCGCAGCGGCATCGATGTCATCGGGCAGCAGCGAGGCCATCAGATCGAGGTCTCGGCGTGACGGCGCGCCCGGCTGTGCGCGGCCCTCGACGGCACGAGCGAGCACCCTTCGGGTGTTCGTGTCGACGACCGGGTGGCGGTCGCCGTAGGCGAACACGGCCACAGCACGGGCGGTGTAGTCGCCGATACCCGACAGCGCCAGCAGATCGTCCACCCCGCGCGGTACGACCCCGCCATGCCGGTCGGTGATCTCGACGGCCGCGCGATGCAGCCAGAGCGCACGCCGGGGATAGCCCAGGTTCGCCCACTGCTGCACGACGTCCGCCGTCGACGCGCTGGCCATCCTCGCGGGCGTCGGCCATCTCTTCAACCAGGCATCGAGGTGCGGGATGACCCTCACGACCGGCGTCTGCTGCAGCATGAACTCGCTCACGAGCACACCCCAGGCCCCGAACTCGTCGTGAAACTCGGGGCGTCGCCACGGCAGGTCCCTGGCGGTGGATCGGTACCATTCGGGCAGGGCCGACACCACGTCGGAAGGGACCTGCGCGTCGGGCATCCCTCCAGCCTACGTGAGCGGGCCGAGGGGCCCGAGACCGGAGTCAGGGGCTTCATGATCCGTGCACGCGCCGCCGAGCTCATCCTCCTCACCGCTCTCGCCACGAGCGGTCTCACCGGTTGCACCGGGGGTGCGACGCCCGCGCCATCCGACAGCCGGGAAGTCAGTCCCAGCCAGACACCGTCCGATTCTCCGAGCCCGACGACGGAAGCCAGAGTCGAGGTTGCGACAGACCCGAGCACCTGGGTCATCGACGACGCCGGTGTCGGGCCGATCGAGATCGGTGGCGACTTCGCCTCGACGCTCGACGGTCTCGCACCGGGATGGACCAACGACGCGGTCGACTGCTCATGGTCGGCGTGGTGGACGGCGTCGGATTCCGCCTACGGCATGTCCTTCGTGCGGGGCACCGAGAGCCCGAGCGCTCCCATCCGCGAGATCTCCGTCTCCTCTACGAGTGAGTCGCTCGAGGGGGTTCCAGGTCCCCAGACGATGACCGGGTTGGGCGTCGGCGCCACCAGGGACGATCTGCTCGCGGCATACCCCGCCGCGCAGCAGGGGACGTCGACGATCGGGAGCGACAGCTGGATCATGCTCCCGAGTGAGACCGACGCCCACGTGTTCTTCGCGTTCCGGGAGGGTGCGGATACCGCCTGGGACGTCACGGTGACGACCGGTGCGGAGCCCTCGTACGAGGTCTGCGGCTGAGCGCCGTGACCGCTCCGCCCCGTCACCGTCGGTAGGCTGGGAGGATGGTCTCGCCCGGCATCCTCCTCGTCGACAAACCCGCTGGGCTGACCAGTCACGACGTGGTCGCCCGCACGCGGCGGGCGTTCGGCACCCGCAAGGTGGGGCATGCCGGAACCCTCGACCCGATGGCGACGGGTCTGCTGGTGATCGGCATCGAAGGGGCGACCAGGCTCCTGACGTACATCGTGGGTGCCGACAAGACCTACACGGCGACGATCCGTCTCGGCCAGACCACCGGCACCGACGATGCGGAGGGGGAGATCCTCACGACGGCCTCCGCCGATGCCTGGGCCTCGGTCACCGACGACGCAGTGTCGGCCGGCATCGCCGAGCTCACGGGGGAGATCTCCCAGGTCCCCAGTGCCGTCTCGGCGATCAAGGTGGACGGTCGCCGTGCCTACGATCGGGTGCGCGCGGGAGAAGAGGTCGTACTCGCGGCACGGGACGTCGTGATCTCGCGGTTCGACCTGCTGGCCACTCGCCGCGGAGAGGGGCACGTCGATCTCGATGTCATCGTCGAGTGCTCGTCCGGGACCTACATCCGCTCCCTCGCCCGAGACCTCGGGGCGGGCCTCGGCGTCGGCGGTCATCTGACGGCACTGCGGCGCACGAGGGTCGGGCCGTTCGATGTGACCGAGGCCGTCGGGCTCGATGCACTCGAGGGCGCGCCGACCTTGACTCCGGGCGAAGCAGCGGCGCGGATCCTGCCCGTGCTCGAGATGTCCTCCGACGACGCGCGCGACCTCCGCCACGGCAAGCGATTGAGCGGACAGGCTGCACGTCTGCACGAGGCGATGGGCGCGGCGATCGACCAGGACGGTGCCCTGATCGGCATCGTCGAGAAGCGCGGCGCGGATCTCAAGAGCGCCATGAACATGCCGGAGGTCGTACCATGATCCTGTGGTTCACGATCGCGCAGATCGTCATCGCGGTCGCCGCCGGTGTGTTCTGCGTCGCCGCGGGGCTGCTCGGCAGAAGGCCGAGCGACTTCAGCGTCGGTGCCCTCGCCCTCGTCGAGGCGCTCCTCGTCGTCCAGGTGATCGTCGCCATCATCGCACCGCTGGCGGGCAACCCGCCGACCGGAGACCTCCTGGAGTACTGGGTGTACCTGGTCTCGGCTGCCCTGCTCCCGGTCGGAGCCGTGCTGTGGGCGCTCATGGAGCGCAGCCGCTGGAGCACGGTGATCCTCGGGGTCGCGGCACTCGCGATCGCCATCATGCTGTGGCGCATGCAGGTCATCTGGGCGGTCCAGATCGCGTGACGCGAGTGGTCGCCGCGGGAGCCCGGCGGCCTCCCGCGGCTCTAGGATGGAATGCGCTATGAGCCCCACCGCCCCCTCCTCTCGGATGACCGGAATCGGTCGCGTCCTCGTCATCGTCTACGCCGTCATGGCGCTGGCGGCGACAGGTCGCAGCTTCGTGCAGATCGTGCGCCGGTTCGACGAGGCGCCGCTGGCGTACTCGCTCTCCGCACTCGCCGCCGTCGTCTACATCCTCGCCACGCTCGCCCTCGTCCTGGCCCGTCGCCGTGGCTGGTACACGGTCGCCTGGGTCGCCATCGTCTTCGAGCTGACCGGCGTGCTCGTCGTCGGGCTGTTGAGCATCCTTCTCCCCGATCTCTTCCAGCACGAGACCGTGTGGTCGCTCTTCGGACGGGGCTACCTGTTCATCCCGCTGATCCTTCCCGTCTTCGGCATCTGGTGGCTGCGCACGCATCGGCCCGCCGATGTCGTGCGTCCGGTCGAGGTGGGCGCGTGATCGTCTTCCGCAGCCCGGAGGACGTGCCGAGCGACTTCGGTCCGAGCGCGGTCGCGATCGGCAAGTTCGACGGTGTTCACGCCGGCCATCGTGTGGTTATCGAACGCCTCGAGAAAGCCGCGGCCGCGACGGGAAGTCGGGCGGTCGCGGTCACCTTCGACCGCAACCCTCTCGCAGTCATCCGGCCCGACCGGTGCCCGGAGAACGTGGTCACGGTGGAGCGCAAGCTCGAACTCCTGGGGGAGCTCGGACTCGACGCCACCCTGGTCCTCACGTTCGACGAGCAGCTCGCTGCCCGCAGTGCCGAGGACTTCGTCGTCGACATCCTCGTCGGAGCCCTTCAGGTCTCGACGGTTCTGGTCGGGCAGGACTTCCGCTTCGGCAACAGGGGAGCGGGCACTCCGGAGCTTCTACGGGAGATGGGCCCGCTGTACGGTTTCTCCGTCGAGGTCGTCGACGATGTGTACCTCCCCGGCTCCGAGCGACGCGTCTCGTCGAGCTGGATCCGCGAACTGCTGATGGAGGGCGATGTCGCCTCGGCGGCAACCGTGCTCGGTCGGTACCCCGACGTGCGCGGAGAGGTCGTGCACGGGCTCAAGCGCGGACGCGAGCTGGGTTTCCCGACCGCGAACCTGTCGACCATCGTCGACGCGTTCGTGCCGGCAGACGGGGTGTACGCGGGGTGGCTCGTCGACCACGACACCGGTATCCGGCACCCCTCCGCCATCTCCGTCGGCACGAACCCCACATTCGACGACGTGCTCGTCCGGCAGGTGGAGGCTCACGTGCTGGGCGAGACGGGCCTCGACCTGTACGGGCACGACGTCACGGTCGAGTTCGTCGACAGGCTGCGGGGGATGGTGGCCTTCGAAGGCATCGACAAGCTCATGGCGCAGATGGGTGCCGACGTGACGGACGCCGCGCGTGCCCTGGGGCTCCCGGGCTAACGGGCCCGCTGTCCGAGTTCCGGCGCGGCGCGGCGCGGGCAATCGCGTTCGGGCGAGCGTCATGACATAGAATGGATATCGGCTCCCGCCGGACTTCGCGAATCTCGCGTACCACGACGGGAAGAAGACCCACTGTTCGTACGGTCCTGGCTCGTGCCACACGCGGACAACGAGAACGGCCCATGGCTTCCCGGGGGAAGCCGGAGCTTTCACGCTCAGGAGGAGCATGCCGACCACGGCAACCGCCGCCACGCGGCGCAAGAAGACGTCCCGTCGCGACGACGAGGCACCCCTCATCCCGATCCTCGCCCGCAAGGTGCGCGAGATCGAGGCGAAGTCGCAGCGCGGCAAGCTCGGACCCACGAACCGGGTGAAGTTCCAGGTGATCGCCTTCCTGGTGCGCGAGGAGCGCGCGAGAGTGAAGGCCGACAGCGAGATCACCGATCCCGCACGCGCGGAGCTGCTCAAGCGGCTCGACGGAGTCGCGACGATCCTCGCCAAGACGGCAGCCCGCGACACGTCGCTCATCCAGCTGCTCGAGGCCGACCAGGCGACGTCGCCGGTGGCGAAGCGCATGCGTCGGGACTGGCTGCTCGAATCCGGAGCCGAACTGGCGCCGGAAGAGCTCATCATCGCCGACGCTGCCCCGGTGCAGATCTCGGTGGTTCCCGCCGCGATCGCCGAGCGACAGGTGACCCCGCCCTCGGTCGAGGCGCGGCAACTGGCCAACCCGTTCCTGGCTCCCGACCTCACGCCGCGTCCGGCCGCCACCCCGCGCCGTCGTCTGGACGGCTGGGAGCTCATGGGTCCGCTCTACAAGGCGTTCGAGACAGGGGCCGGCGGCGCTGCGGCGTCGATGGAGCTGCCGCCTGCACCGGAGTTCGACCACATCTCGCCCAAGGGCCTCGAGGTCATGGTGCACCAGTCGCGGTTCCTCGAAGCCGTGAAGGCCGGGCACCGCAGCTTCCTGCTGGCGGACGAGCCGGGTCTCGGCAAGACCGCGCAGTCCGTGCTCGCAGCCTCCGTCGCCGGTGCATACCCGCTCCTGGTCGTGGTGCCCAACGTCGTGAAGATGAACTGGGCACGCGAGGTCGAGCGGTGGACGCCGCAGCGTCGTGCGACGGTCATCCAGGGAGACGGCGACGACATCGACGCCTTCGCCGACGTCTTCATCGTCAACTACGAGATCCTGGACCGGCACATGTCGTGGCTCGCGTCGATCGGCCTGCGAGGCATGGTCGTCGACGAGGCCCACTTCATCAAGAACCTCTCGTCGCAGCGGTCGCAGAACGTGCTGTCGCTGGCCGCTCAGGTGCGCGAGCGCACTCCGGGTCACAACCCTCTGATGCTCGCCCTCACCGGCACGCCGTTGATCAACGATGTCGAGGACTTCGATGCGATCTGGCGTTTCCTTGGGTGGACGACCGGTGAGAAGCCGGGCCCTGAGCTCATGGAGAAGCTCGACGCGACGGGCTTCACGCCGGCAGACAAGGCCTTCTACCCGGAAGCGCGCGACGCCGTCATCTCGATGGGCATCGTCCGTCGCAAGAAGAAGGACGTGGCGGCGGACCTTCCGGACAAGCTCATCGCCGATCTGCCGGTCCAGCTCGACGACGAGTTCGGACGCAGCATCCGCCAGGCCGAACGCGAGCTGGGGGAGCGGCTCGCCGCTCGCTACCGTCGCATCATCGAGGCGCGGGGAGATCGCGGCCTCGCCCCCGGCGAGATCGACGACGACATCGTGCGGCTGGTCGCTCAGAACGAGCTCGAGGAGTCGAAGGCCGCTGGCACAGGCGGAGACAACGTCTTCACCATGGTGCGCCGTATCGGTCAGGCGAAGGCTCCGCTCGCAGCGGACTACGCCGCACAGCTCCAGCGCTCGGTGGGCAAGGTGGTCTTCTTCGCGAAGCACATCGACGTCATGGACCAGGCGGAGGCGCACTTCGCCGCCGCGGGCATCCGCTCGGTGTCGATCCGTGGAGACCAGACCACCGCGGTCCGGCAGCAGGCGATCGACGACTTCAACGGCGACCCCGAGGTCGGCATCGCCGTCTGCTCGCTCACCGCGGCGGGCGTCGGTCTCAACCTGCAGGCCGCGTCGAACGTGGTCCTCGCCGAGCTGTCCTGGACGGCTGCCGAGCAGACGCAGGCGATCGACCGCGTGCATCGGATCGGCCAAGATGAGCCGGTGACTGCATGGCGGATCATCGCCGCGCACACGATCGACACCAAGATCGCGGAGTTGATCGACCAGAAGCAGGGGCTCGCGGCTCGCGCGCTCGACGGGGAAGCGGTCGACGAGTCGGCGGCCGAACCGGTGCAGCTGGCGGCACTCATGCATCTGCTGCGTCAGGCGCTCGGCGAGATCTGAGCGTCAAGAACCACTGTTCTTAACGCGCTGCGGAGGGTCAGATCGCCGGCGAACGGGAAGTTCATCGATTTCGGAGAATCCAGCCGTCAAGATCGACGTTTTTCGTCGCTCCCGAATGGCGCCCGGACGTGCCGGGGCGCTAGGGTCGATCGAAGGCAGCGTCGCCTTTTCCCCCCATCTCCCGAACGTCTGAAGGCACCAGCATGAAGATCGGCATCCTGACGAGCGGCGGCGACTGCCCCGGCCTCAACGCGGTCATCCGCGGCATCGTGCTCAAGGGCACCACCACGTACGACCTGGAGTTCGTCGGCATCAGAGATGGATGGCGTGGCCTGGTCGACGGTGACTTCATGCCGTTGACCCGACACGAGGTGAAGGGCTTGTCGAAGGTCGGCGGCACCATCCTGGGCACCAGCCGCACCAACCCCTACGAGGGCGAGCGCGGGGGAGCCGAGAACATCGCCAAGACTCTCTACGGGCACAAGATCGACGGCATCATCGCGATCGGCGGCGAGGGCACACTCGCCGCGGCCGACCGTCTCGCGAAGGACGGGATCAAGGTCATCGGCGTCCCCAAGACGATCGACAACGACCTGCAGGCGACGGACTACTCGTTCGGCTTCGACACCGCGGTCAACATCGCCACGGACGCCATGGACCGCTTGCGCACGACCGGCGACTCGCACCAGCGCTGCATGGTCGCAGAGGTCATGGGCCGGCACGTCGGCTGGATCGCGCTGCATGCCGGCATGGCCGCAGGCGCTCACGTGATCTGCATCCCCGAGGTGCCGATGTCCATCGATGACATCACGGAGCTCGTGACCAGTGCACATGATCGCGGACGTGCACCACTGGTCGTCGTCTCGGAGGGCTTCAAGCTGCTCGGCATGGACGAGGCATACAGCGACAAGGGGCTCGACGCGTTCAATCGCCCGCGCCTCGGCGGTATCGGAGACCAGCTCGCCCCTGAGATCGAGCGCATCACCGGGATCGAGACGCGGGCGACGATCCTCGGACACATCCAGCGTGGCGGATCGCCCTCCGCTTTCGACCGCGTGCTCGCGACGCGGCTCGGACTGCATGCGGCTGACGCGATCGTCGACGGTGCATGGGGTCAGATGGTCGCGATGCAGGGCACCGACATCGTGCGTGTGCCGTTCGCCGACGCGCTCGGTGAGCTGAACACGGTTCCCCGCTACCGCTACGACGAGGCGGCTGCACTCTTCGGTTGAGCCCGGGTCCCGTCTGCAGCTCGCGCCGGTTCAGGCCACCTCGCGGAATCATCCTCGACCCGCATTCTCGGGACGACGCGGCGACGGGCCACCGCGCCGGAACAGGCCGCTTGAGTCGAAACCTGCCTGTTCCTGCGTGATCGCCTGTTCTCGCGGTCGCACTCACGCAGGCCTGTCCTCGCGTTCGTTCAGGCGCGAACGCGAGGACAGTCCGGTGTCACACCTCGGCGAGGCCGAGAGTGTCGAGGAGCCAGGCGAGCTCGAACGCCCGCTCCTTCCAGGAGTTGTAGCGTCCGCTCACGCCGCCGTGCCCCGCGACCATCTCGCACTTGAGCAGCACGTCGGTGGCCCCGGCCTCGCGCAGACGGGCAACCCACTTCGCCGGCTCCACGTAGAGCACCCGGGTGTCGTTCAGCGAGGTGACCGCGAGGATCCGCGGATACCGGACGCCGTCGCGAACGTTCTCGTACGGGCTGTACGACTTCATGTAGGCATAGACATCCTTGTCGTGAAGCGGGTCGCCCCACTCGTCCCACTCGATCACGGTCAGTGGCAGCGACGGATCGAGGATCGTCGTCAGGGCGTCCACGAAAGGCACGCCGGCGAGGATCCCGGCGAACAGCTCGGGCGCGAGATTCGTCACGGCGCCCATGAGCAGACCGCCGGCGCTGCCACCCTCTGCCACCATCCGGCTCGGAGTGGTCACACCCGTCTCGACCAGATGCTCGCCGCAGGAGACGAAGTCGGTGAAGGTGTTGCGCTTGTGGAGGAGCTTCCCGTCCTCGTACCACTGCCTGCCCATCTCGCCGCCTCCGCGCACATGGGCGACCGCGAAGATCACACCGCGGTCCAGCTCGGAAAGACGCGCGACCGAGAATCCGGGATCGATCGAGTGCTCGTACGATCCGTAGCCGTAGAGGTGCACAGGGCGCGGTTCCGCTCCCGGCTCCCCGAACGAGCGCTTCCAGACGAGTGAGATCGGCACGCGCACGCCGTCGGCCGCGGTGGCCCATTCGCGTCGCTGGCCGTAGTCCGTCGGGTCGTAGCCACCCAGCACGGGTACCTGCTTGCGCAGCATCAGCTCACGGGTGGCGAGTTCGAGGTCGTACACGGTTCCCGGCGTCACGAACGACGTGTACCCGAGGCGGAGGAACGGCGAGTGCCATTCCGGGTTTCCGCTCACGCCCGCCGAGTAGAGCGGCTCGTCGAAGGCGAGTTCCTCGACCGCATCCGTGACGTAGTCGAGCAGGCCCACACGCTCCAGACCTTCGCTGCGGTACTCCACGGTGGCGAAGTCGCGGAAGGCCTCGACCCCGAGCAGTCGCCGTCCCTGCTCGTGGGGGAGCACCACCCGTCGTCGGCCCTGCGGGTCGGAGGCGGAGACCGAGACGAGCTCGAAGTCGAGCGCCCCGTCGTTGTGGAGCACGAGCAGCCGGTCATCGCCGTCCACGACCGCGTGCTCGATCGAGTACTCGACCCCTTCTCGTCGGGGCCAGACGAGACGCGGTTCAGCGGTGAGGTCGCCGTTCATATCGACCAGATACTCCTCGCTCGTGATGCTCGATCCCACGGCGATCACCAGGTACCGGCGGCTGCGGGTGATCCCGGCGCCGAGCCAGAACTTCTCGTCGGGTTCGTGGAAGAGCTTCACATCCTCGGACACCGGGGTGCCGAGTCGGTGCAGCCACAGGGTATCGGGGCGCCAGGCCTCGTCACGGGTCGTGTAGAGCACACCGGTGCCGTCCGGGGTGAAGAAGGCGCCGCCCGTGTTCGGGATCTCGTCGTCGAGGGTGGTGCCGGTGGCGAGGTCGCGCACGTGCACCGTGTAGAGCTCGTCGCCCTCGAAGTCCGTGGACCAGAGCAGCTTCGTCGCATCGTCGGAGGTGTCGAAGGCGCCGAGCGAGAAGAACTCGTGGCCCTCGGCTTCGTGGTTGCCGTCTAGGAGCACGACCTCGCCGGGGACGGGGACTCCCGGTTCGAGGCGCGGGGGAGTCCAGTCGCCGGGCTCGGCGGCCGCGCGGCAGTGGATGCCGTACTGCGCGCCCTCTTCGGTGCGGCTGTAGTACCACCAGTCACCACGGCGGGTGGGGACGGAGAGGTCCGTCTCCTGCACCCGTCCCTTGATCTCCTGGAACAGCGTCTCGCGGAGCGCGGAGAGATGTGCGGTCTCGGAATCGGTGTGGGCGTTCTCCGCTTCCAGATGGGCGATGACCTCCGCGGAATCCTTGGCGCGGAGCCATTCGTATGGATCATCGAAGGTATCGCCGTGGTGGGTGCGGAGCGTCGAACGGCGGTCGGTGGCGGGGGCTTCAGTCACCGTCTCACGCTATCCCAGGTCGAGTTGACCGGCACGGGGGAGGGTGGGAGGATTTACCGGGGCCGGTTAACGGAAGTCAAACCCACGGTGAACTCTTCGTTCGTCACGTCGATCACGTCGACATCTCCTTCTTCCTCAACGACCGAAAGCGAACGGTGGAAACCGCAGCCCTCATCGTCGTGCTTGTCATCGCGCTGGCACTCTTCTTCGACTTCACCAACGGCTTTCACGACACGGCGAACGCCATGGCGACGCCGATCGCCACAGGTGCGCTGAAGCCCAAGACCGCCGTCCTCCTCGCCGCGGTCCTCAACCTCGTCGGCGCATTCCTGTCGACGGAGGTCTCCAAGACGATCTCCGGTGGCATCATCCGCGAAGACGCGATCATAGACGCGGGGACCGACCTGTTCCTGTCGCTGATCTTCGCCGGACTGATCGGCGCCATCACCTGGAACATGCTGACCTGGCTGCTGGGTCTGCCGTCGAGCTCGTCCCACGCCCTCTTCGGCGGACTGATCGGCGCGACCATGGTCGGCGCGGGCATCAGCGGGATCGACTTCGGGATGGTGCTCTCGAAGATCGTGCTCCCGGCTCTGATCGCCCCTGTCACCGCCGGCCTCATCGCATTCGCGGCCACCAAGATCGCCTACTCGATCACCCGTCGCTACGACGGGAAGCCCGATGGGCGCGATGGCTTCCGGTGGGGGCAGATCTTCACTTCGTCCCTCGTCGCGCTCGCGCACGGGACGAACGACGCGCAGAAGACGATGGGTGTGATCACGCTGGCGATGATCACCATCGGATGGCAGTCGGGAGCGCACCACGAGCCCGAGCTGTGGGTCATCATCGCCTGTGCGTTCACGATCGCTCTCGGCACCTACCTCGGCGGCTGGCGCATCATCCGCACCCTCGGCAAAGGGCTCACCGACGTCAAGCCGGCGCAGGGTTTCGCTGCGGAGAGCTCGACCGCAGCCACCATCCTCGCCTCCAGCGCCCTCGGCTTCGCCCTCTCCACGACGCAGGTGGCCTCCGGCTCGGTCATCGGCTCCGGTCTCGGACGTCGTGGCTCCACCGTTCGCTGGCGGACCGCCGGCCGTATCGGTGTCGGCTGGCTGCTGACGCTCCCCGCGGCAGGAGGCGTCGGCGCTCTTGCAGCGCTGCTCGTCGTCTGGCTCGGCAACTGGGGTGTCGTGATCGATGCCGTCATCGCGCTCGCCATCATCCTCGGACTCTTCATGCGGTCACGCCGCAACGCCGTGACGCCGGCGAACGCCATGAGTGACGTCGCCGAGTCGGGCCGTGCGATCGAGCTGCCGGACACACCTCCGCCGACGAGGCGTCAGCAGCGCATCGAGCAGGCCAAGGCTGAGGCTCGGGCCCGGGCCGAGGCGCGTGACAAGGCGAAGGCCGAGGCCAAGGCCCAGGCGAAGAAGGACGCGGCGGCGAAGGCGAAGAAGAAGGCCGACGCCAAAGCGACCACCAAGGCATCGAAGACCGCGTCGACGACGCAGAAGCCCGATGCCGGCCGGAACGGAGAGTCCGAATGAGCGTCTCGATCGACTGGTTCGCGTTCCTCCAGGTGTTCGCGGCCGCCCTCATCGGCGCCGCCGCCATCGTGACGTTCTACGCACTGGGGCTCCGCCTCCTCGTCCGCAGCGGTCGCGCACCCGTCGTGAGCCCCGCCGAGTTCACCGACGCGATCACGGTGATCACGGAGAAGGAGCTGAGGCGCGCCGAGAAGCAGGCTGCCAAGGCCGCCCGCAAGAGCCCGCTGACCGAGGGGCAGAAGTCCCTCGCACTGATCGGCGCCTATGCCTGTTTCGCGCTGTGCGGTGTCGCCGTCGTCAGCGGGATCCTGCTCCTGGTCCTCGGACACTGATCGACGGCGAACCGCACGGTCCCGCTCCTCGGTGAACGCTCGGCCATAGGCTGGGGCTCATGTCCGCAGGAACAGGCAGCCCCTACGTGTTCGGCAGGCACGAGCCCGCATCTCATGTGCTCGTCCACGTCAGCGACCCGCATTTCCTCGCCGGGGGGATCCGGCTGGGCGGACGCTACGACGTCGAGGCGAACTTCGCCCGCACGCTGGAGGCGATCCGGGCAGTGCATCCGCACCCTGCTGCGATCGTCGTGACGGGCGACCTCGCCGACCTGGGGGAGCCCGACGCGTACCGGCGACTGCGGGCAGCCGTCGAGCCGGTGGCCGATCAACTGGACACGCCGGTCGTCTGGGTCGCCGGCAATCATGACGAACGCCCTGCACTGCGCGCCGAGCTGCTCGGTCTGGAGCCGACGGAAGACCCTGTCACGGGAATCTGGGACCTCGACGGCCTGAGGGTCATCGCGCTGGACACGAGTGTGCCGGGCTGGCATCACGGCGACCTCGATGAGGGCCAGCTCTCGTGGCTGGCCGACGTGCTCGCCGAACCCGCGCCGCTCGGGACGATGCTGGCCATGCACCACCCGCCGCTGCCGAGCCACCTGCCGCTGTTCGACATCCTCGAGCTGCGGCACCAGGACGAGCTCGCCGACGTCATCCGGGGAAGCGACGTCCGCGGAATCCTCGCCGGCCACCTGCACTACTCGTCCCACGGCACCTTCGCCGGTGTTCCGGTCAGCGTCGCATCCGCCACCTGCTACACGATGAACGTCGCGCGCCCCGCCGCCGAGGTGAACGGCATGGATGCCGCGCAGGCATTCCAGCTCGTCCACGTGTACGCCGACACCATCACGCACACCGTCGTCCCCGTGACCGGCGCCGAGACCGGCGACTACTTCTCCGCGGACTGGCTCGAACGCATGGCGGAGCTCAGCCCGGAAGGGCGACTCGAGGCCTTCTCCCGCAAACCAGGACGCTGAGCGGCGTAGACTGAGGGGCATCCCCCACCCTTCTCACCCGCCACGACCCACGAGGATGTGACATGGCTTCTGCCGCGCCTACCCTGACCCGTACCGAGACCGATTCGCTCGGGAGCATGGAGATTCCCGTCGACGCGTACTGGGGGATCCATACCGCCCGCGCCGACGCGAACTTCCCGATCACGAAGCGGCCGATCTCCGTGTACCCCGACCTCGTGGTCGGTCTCGCGATGGTCAAGCAGGCGAGCGCGCGTGCGAACCGGGAGATCGGCGTGCTCGATCCGGAGCGGGCTGATCTGATCGATCGCGCAGCGCAGCGCGTGATCGACGGCGAGTTCCATGAGCAGTTCACGGTCGGCGTCATCCAGGGTGGTGCCGGAACCTCGACGAACATGAACGCGAACGAGGTCATCACCAACATCGCGCTCGAGATGGCCGGTCACGAGAAGGGCGACTATGCCTTCCTCTCGCCGATCGACCACACGAACCGCAGCCAGTCCACGAACGACGTGTACCCGACCGCGGTGAAGATCGGCCTCTCGCTGACCCTGCGCTCACTGCTCGAGGAGCTCGACCTGCTGCGGCTGTCCTTCCTGGGCAAGTCGCGCGAATTCCACGATGTGCTGAAGGTCGGTCGCACCCAGCTCCAGGACGCCGTGCCCATGACGCTGGGGCAGGAGTTCAACGGTTTCGCCACGACCCTCGGGTACGACCACACGCGACTCACCGAGAACGCGTCCCTCATGTTCGAGATCAACATGGGCGCGACGGCGATCGGTACGGGGATCACGACCCACCCGGGGTACGCACCCGCCGTCCTCAAGCACCTGCGTGAGATCACCGGTCTCGACCTGCGCACGGCCGGCGACCTCGTCGAGGCCACCAGCGACACCGGGTCGTTCATGTCGTTCTCCTCGACGCTGAAGCGCAACGCGATGAAGCTCTCGAAGATCTGCAACGACCTCCGTCTGCTCTCGTCCGGACCGCAGGCGGGTCTCGGAGAGATCAACCTCCCCGCCATGCAGGCGGGCTCGAGCATCATGCCAGGCAAGGTCAACCCGGTCATCCCGGAGGTCGTGAACCAGGTGGCGTTCGCGGTCGCCGGCGCCGACATGACCGTGACGATGGCGGCAGAGGCAGGACAGCTGCAGCTGAACGCCTTCGAGCCGGTGATCGCGCACTCGATCTTCCAGTCGATCACCTGGATGCGTCAGGCGATGTGGACCCTGCGCGTGAACTGCGTCGACGGCATCACCGCCAACCGTGACCGCCTCGGCGCCATGGTGGGGGCATCCGTTGGCGTCATCACAGCCCTCACGCCCTTCATCGGCTACGCGGCGGCGGCCGCTCTGGCGAAGACGGCGCTGCTGACCAACCGCAGCGTTGCCGACCTCGTGGTCGAAGCCGGTCTGATGTCTCGCGAAGAGGTCGTCAAGCAGCTGTCGCCGGCACGTCTCTCCGGCCTCGAGACGATCACGGCGGCGATCCCGGTGGTGGCGTCGGAAGACCTGATCGAGATCTGACCCCTCCTCTTCCAGCGGCCCCGACGGATTCTCGTCGGGGCCGCTCGTCGTCTGCCGTGCATCGGAGTCCTCACGAGGGGTTGCCCGCCAGGAATCTATGCGCTTAAATTATCTGTGACGCGTGTTTAAGCGCATAGATTCAGAACCTGCGATTCAAGGAGGAAGACGTGAAGTTCACGAGTGTTCTGGGAGGCGTGGCGGCTCTGGCTGCGGCATCGCTCCTGCTGAGCGGTTGCGGCCGGGCCGACGACGCGGCCTCCGGGCCGGACGAGGTCACGTCCATCGAGGACGGGCCGGCGACCGGCACGATCTCGATCTGGGCGATGGGCGCGGAGGGCGAAGCCCTTCCCGACTTCGTGAAGGCCTTCCAGAAGGACAATCCCGACGTCAAGATCGACGTCACGCCGATCCCCTGGGACGCGGCTCACAACAAGATCCAGACGGCGATCGCCGGGGGAAACACCCCCGATATCGCGATGATGGGGTCCACGTGGATGGCCGACTTCGGCGATGCCTTCGCCACGGTCCCGGAGCAGATCTCCACCGATGACTTCTTCGAGGGTGCGCTGGGCACGACGAAGATCGGCGAGCGCGCGGCCGGGGTGCCCTGGTACGTCGACACCCGGGTGCTCTACTACCGCACCGACATCGCCGAGAAAGCCGGCTGGACAGAGGCGCCCACCACCTGGGAGGACCTCACACGGATGGCCGCAGACATGCAGAGCAAGGGTGGATCGACGTGGGGCATGAGGCTGCCCGCGGGCAACGACTCCTTCCAGGGAGCGATGTGGATGCCGTGGTCCGCTGGTGCCGAACTCACCGATGGTGATGCGTGGACGCTCGACACCCCGGAGATGGCCGAGGGGTTGGAGTACTACCAGAGCTTCTTCACCGATGGCATCGCCGATCCGAACGTCGACACGTCGCCCGGATCGACCGAGGCGGAGTTCGTCGACGGCTCCGCGCCGATGGTGGTCGAAGGGCCTTTCCTGCGCGGACAGCTCGAAGCCGTCGGCGGTGAGGGCTTCGCCGACAAGTATGCGACCGCCGTGCTGCCGGCCGCGGAGGGCTCGGTGTCCTTCAGCGGTGGGGCGAACCTGGTCGTCTTCAAGGACAGCGACAACGCGTCCTCATCCTGGAAGCTCGTCGACTGGTTGAGCCAGCCGGAGACCCAAGCGGCGTTCTTCGAGGCGACAGGTGATCTGCCGGCGTCCCAGGCCGCGTGGGATGAGACGGCGGTGGCCGACGACGCGAGTCTCGCCACGTTCGGCACGCAGCTCGAGACGGCGAAGGCGCCGCCGGTCACCACCAGCTGGGTGAAGGTCGCCGCGAAGGGCGATCAGGCACTGGAGGCCCTGCGGCGCGGGACCGGCGACGTGTCGTCGGTCCTCGAGACGCTCCAGGGCGAAGCGGACGCCATCGGGCTGGACTGACTCGATGTCCGTATCCACCACCCCTGCTGCGGGGACCGTTCGCGGTTCCCGCAGCGCGGGGGATCAGACGCTGGGCGTCCGGTCGCGACGCAGGCAGGCGCTCGTCGCCTGGGGCTTCGCCCTTCCTTTCGTCATCGTGTTCGCCGTCTTCATGCTGTTCCCGATCGTCGGATCGTTCGCAATGTCGTTCACCGACTTCACCGCCCGCGACATCAGTTCCCCGTTCGCGGTGAATTTCGTGGGACTGCAGCAGTTCTTCACGCTGTTCTCCGACTCGCGGTTCCTGACCTCGTTGGGCGTGACCGGCATCTTCGTCCTGGTCGGCATCCCGATCACGATGATCGTCGCCCTCGCCCTCGCGCTCGCCCTCAACAGCGGGAAGGGGCGCATCGTCTCCGTCTTCCGCGTGGGCTTCTACGCACCCGTCGTGACCAGCATCGTCGCGATATCCGTCGTCTGGCGTTACATCCTGCAACCGGAAGGCCTGCTCAACTCCGCTCTCGCCCTCATCGGCATCGACGGGCCCAACTGGCTCAATGACCCCTCGTTCGCATTGCCGTCGCTCATCATGATGGCGGTCTGGCGCAACGTCGGCACACTGATGGTGATCTTCCTGGCCGGTCTGCAGGCGGTGCCGGAGGATGTCAACGAAGCGGCCACGATGGACGGCGCCTCTGCATGGCGGCGCCTGATCTCCGTGACGCTGCCGCTGCTGCGACCCACCCTGCTCCTGGGCGCCGTCCTCATCTCGGTCGGCTATCTCCAGTTCTTCGAGGAGGCGTTCGTGATGACGAAGGGCGGCCCTCTCGACTCGACGCTGTCCGTGGCGTTCTACACCTATCAGCAGTTCGGATTCGGCGAGTACGGACTGGCATCCGCGGCGAGCTACGTGCTGTTCCTCGCGATCGCACTGATCAGCCTGCTGCAGTTCCGACTGCTCCGTTCGAAGGACTGACGTCATGACGACACCGACGACGGCTCCCCCCGCCGATTCCGCCGAGCTTCCGCAGCGGACGCGCCGGCGCCCACGCGCCGGGCACAACAAGGGCAGGATCCTCACCTACTCGGTCCTGGCCGTCGGGCTCGTGCTGTGGCTCATCCCGTTCGTATGGATGCTGCTCGGCTCCGTCAAGACGCAGGGCGAGATCCTGCGCCGGCCTCCGACGTGGTGGCCCGAGACTCCGACCGGTGAGAACTTCGCCGCATGGTTCGGCCCGCTGGACTTCGGCCACTTCTTCGCCAACAGCCTCATCGTCGCCGTGGCGACCGTGCTGGGCAACATGGTGTTCTGCTCGATGGTCGGCTACGCACTGGCCAAGATGGAGTTCCCGGGGAAGAAGGCGCTGTTCGCGCTCGTCATGGTCACCCTCATGGTTCCCGGCGTGGTGACGTTCGTGCCGTTGTTCGTGATGGTCTCCAGGCTCGGACTGGTGAACACCTTCCCCGGCCTCATCCTGCCCTTCCTCACCGCACCTATCGGCGTCTTCCTGATGCGCCAGTTCATGCTGGGCATCCCGGATCCGCTGCTGGAGGCCGCTCGTCTCGACGGAGCAGGGGAGTGGCGGATCTTCGCGCGCATCGTGATGCCGCTGTGCGGGCCGCCGCTCGCCACCCTCGGCATCCTCACGTTCCTCTCGTCATGGAACAACTTCCTCTGGCCGCTGGTGGCGGCTCAGACCCAGGACATGTACACCCTTCCGGTGGCGCTGTCGCTGTACTCGACCGGTCAGAACGCCACGGACTACGGCCTGCTGCTGGCGGGGTCGGTTCTGGTGATCACGCCGATCCTCCTGCTGTTCGTGTTCCTGCAGCGCTGGTTCATCCGTGGCGTCGCCACGACCGGGCTGAAGTAGGCGACAGCGCTCTCGACCTTCTCCGCCGACAGAAAGAAACGACAGATGAAACCGCACGTCTCCACCTCGAGCGATGGCGTCGCCTATCGCGACCTCAACGGCAACGGCGTCATGGATCCCTACGAGGATCCGCGCCTTCCCGCGACGGAGCGTACCGAAGACCTGGTCTCTCGACTCTCACTCCACGAGAAGATCGGTCTGATGTTCCAGACCGTCATCGAGATCGGGCCGGAGGGGGAGCTGCTGGAGACGCCGGGTGCCATCTCGAAGTCCCCGACATCCGAGGTGGTGCTCCGCAAGCACCTCAGCCACTTCAACGTGCATGCCATGCGCACGGCACGCGAGGGCGCCCATTGGAACAATGCGTTGCAGCGGCTCGCCGAGGACACGCCACACGGTGTCCCTGTCACGATCAGCACGGACCCACGTCACGCCTTCGTGGAGAACACCGGCGTCGCCTTCTCGGCTGGTCCGTTCTCACAGTGGCCGGAGGCGATGGGGCTGGCGGCGATCGACGACCTCGAACTGATCCGACGCTTCGCGGACACGGCACGGCAGGAGTATCTGGCTGTCGGAATCAGGGCGGCGCTGCATCCGCAGATCGACCTGCCGACCGAGGCTCGGTGGGGCCGGCAGGCGCAGACCTTCGGTTACGACGCCGACCGTGTCGCCGAGATCACCGCCGCGTACCTCGACGGGTTCCAGGGGGCGGACCTCGGTCCCTCGAGCGTCGCGTGCACGACGAAGCACTTCCCCGGCGGCGGACCGCAGCTCGACGGGGAGGACCCGCACTTCCCCTACGGCCGGGAGCAGGTCTATCCCGGCGGGCGATTCGAGGAGCACCTCAAGCCTTTCGTCGAAGCGATCCGTCGCGGCACCGCCGGCATGATGCCGTACTACGGGATGCCGGTCGGCCTGGCGCGCAATGGTGAGCACATCGCCGAGATCGGCTTCGGTTACAACCGACAGATCATCACCGAGCTGCTGCGCGAGGAGCTCGGCTATGACGGCGTCGTCGTCACCGACTGGGAGCTGGTCAACGACAACCACGTCGGGGATCAGGTGCTCCCTGCCAGAGCATGGGGGGTGGAGCACCTCACGCCGATCGAGCGGATGCGGATGCTGCTGGATGCCGGCGTCGACCAGTTCGGGGGAGAGGAGTGCGTCGAGCTGCTCCGCGAACTCGTCGAGAGCGGCGCGGTTCCGGAGGCACGCATCGACGTGTCGGTGCGGCGGATCCTGCTCGTGAAGTTCCGATTGGGACTCTTCGATGATCCGTACGTCGACGAGGGCGAGGCCGAACGCATCGTCGGATCCGCGACGTTCCGCGAAGAGGGGTTCCGGGCACAGGCGGAATCCGTCACCGTGCTGGAGAACCGCGATGGCACGCTGCCGCTGTTCGCCGGTGAGCGTCCCCGCGTGTATGCGGAGGGCGTGAGCGACGGCGCACTGCGGGAGTTCGCGGAACCGGTGCTCGGTCCCGAGGATGCCGACCTCGCGATCGTGCGCATCGGAGCGCCCTTCGAGCCCAGGGACGATCTCTTCCTCGAGCGCTGGTTCCACCAGGGATCCCTCGAGTTCCCGCCGGGACTCGTCGTCCGCCTCCGACGCATCGCGGCGGACTGCCCGCTCGTTCTGGTCGTCACCCTCGACCGTCCGGGGATACTCACACCGTTCGTGCCGTTCGCGTCGGCACTAGCCGTGGAGTTCGGCAGCTCGGATGAGGCGGTCCTCGCGGCGCTGAGCGGATCCATCCCTCCGCGGGGCACGCTCCCGGTGGAGATCCCGAGCTCCATGGACGCGGTGCGCCGTGCACGGCCTGATATGGCGGGGGACACGGTCGATCCGCTGTACCCGTTGCGCAGCGGACTCACCCTGCGCTGACTCCCCGACGTCGGCGGGGCCGTCAGTAGAATCGCCCAGAGAGCGAGGTGCCCATGGCGATCAGCCGCCCCACCGTCTACGACGTCGCCGAACGAGCCGGCGTGTCGATCGCGACCGTATCCTTCGCCTTCCGCCGGCCCGAGAAGGTCCGTCCGGAGACCAGGGAGTCGGTGCTGCAGGCGGCGAGGGAGATCGGATACCTCCCCAGCGGATCCGCGCGCAACCTGGCCAGGGGGAAGACCGGCGTGCTCGGTCTTCACCTGTTCGACATGCTCCTCGACGGTCGACCGGGTGGCACGTCGCCGCAGAACCCGGGCGTCGGTGAGACGAGGGTCGACCTGAACACCCTCGATCTCGACGCCGCGCCGGTGCCCTGGGATGAGGCGGAGGACCGACGGCTCAGCGAACCGCAGACGTTCCCGCTGTACGTCGACGAGGTGCAGCGAGGCTTCGTGCTCGAGTGCAAAAGGAACGGTCGGGCGGTGCTGCTGAGCAACGGCGGCACCGATCTGCCGGACGTCGCCGACACGGCTGGACGCGTCGACGGGCTGGCGGTGCTGCCGGGGCGTTCGGCTACGGCATCACTCGCATCGGTTGCCGCCAACCTGCCGGTCGTCGTGCTCAGCAGCGAGGCGGGGGAAGGGCACCGAGTGCTCGTCGACAACGCCGGCGGTGAGCGGATGCTGATCGACCACCTCGTCGACCGGCACGGCGTGTCCTCGCTCGGTTGGGTCGGCGCCCACCTCTCGCACGACTATGCGGAGCGGATGGACGCGTTCTTCCAGATCATCGCGGACCGCGGGGAAGGCGTGACCGGTGAGCTGTTCGACGAGGTCGACGTCGAGGCGTCTCCGGACTTCCGCACGGTGATCGACCGTGCCCGTGCCGGCACTCTCCCCGATGCCCTTGTCTGCGCGAGCGACCAGGTCGCCATCGCGCTCATCGGTGTGCTGCGCGCCGAAGGTGTGGAGGCGCCCCGAGATGTGCTCATCGCCGGGTTCGACGGCATCCTCGCGGCGCGCACGTCGACTCCGACGCTCACGACGATCCGCCAGCCGATGGAACTCATGGGACGGGTCGCTGCCCATCTGCTGCTCACCGACCCGGGCGACGGCTCGACGCCGCCGCGCACCGTGCGCCTCGGTGTCGGCCTCCAGACCGGACAGAGCTGCGGCTGCACGAGCTGAGTCGTGTTGCGCGGTGGCTCAGTCGGTGATCCGGCAGTGCGTGGTCAACTCGCCGATGCCGTCGATGCCGACGGTCACGGTGGAGTGGTCGCGGAGGAAGATCTGCGGGTCGCGTGAGTATCCGGCACCGCCGGGGCTGCCGGTCGAGATCAGGGTGCCGGGGAGCAGCGTGAGCGACTGCGAGAGGTGGGCGATGAGCTTCGCGACCGACCGGACCATCTGGTCGGTGCTCGCGTCCTGCACGGTGTGGCCGTCCACGACGGTCCAGATGTGGAGGTCCTGCGGGTCTGCCACCTCGTCGGCGGTCACGGCGAAGGGCCCGGTCGGAGTGAATCCGTCGAACGACTTGCAGCGGGACCACTGCGCCTCGGAGAACTGGATGTTCCTGGCCGTGATGTCGTTCACCACCGTGTAGCCCCAGACGTGAGTCAGGGCATCGGCCTCGGCGACGTCCTTGGCGGGGGTGCCGATGAGCACGCCGAGCTCGGCTTCGTAGTCGACGGCTTCGCTCAGAGCGCGCGGCCACGACGTGGTCTGGTCGTGACCGGTGAGCGAGTTCGGCCACAGCGTGAAGACCGTCGGCGCGGCGTCCGTCTTCAACCCCAGCTCGCTCGAGTGGGCGGCGTAGTTGAGGCCGACGGCCAGCACTGCGGGGGGAGTGAGCACCGCGGAGTCGAAGGCCCACCCGTCGAGCGGGTGCCGCGGGGCTGAGCCGTTCTCCAGGGCCCCGCGAAGAGCGTCGAGAGCCGAATCTCCTCCCTCGATCAGCTGCTGCAGGGTGGCAGGAGGGTCTGTCAGGAGGTCAGAGACGAGAATGGCGTCCGATCCCTCGACCACGGCGAGAGCCGCGTGGGGGGAGTCAGGACGGCGCAGGTGAGCGAACCGCATGCTCCTACGCTACCGGGTGGGTGCAGGTAGCCGGGTGGAGGGCGTCGCCATATCCGGACCATCGACGTTGTGCCCATAAGCTTTGCCTATGAGTTCCGGAGGACCGACCCAGCCGCAGCAGCCCTCGCCGTATGCTCCTCCGCCCGCGTCGCAGCCGACGTCCGGACCGACACCGCCGCCTCCCTACTCACCCGCTTATCCCGTGGCCTCGACGCCGCCGACCGCTGCGAGGAGGTCTGTCGCGGGCTACGCCTCTCCTCTCGCGCAGCCGACTCCGTACACGCCGCCGGCTCCGGTCGCCCCATCGCCCGCGGAGTCGCTTCCCGCTCTGCCCGTGCCGACGAGGAAGGGCCGCACGATATCGCTCTGGCTCTTCGGCGTGCTCGGTTTCCTGCTGATCGCGCTCGTGGGCTACTTCGTGTGGGCGCTCGGATCCTTCGCCTCCGTGGTCGGTCTGGTCCTCGCGCTCATCCCGCTCACGATCGTGTTCCTCGGCGTCCGGCTGATCGATCGCTGGGAGCCCGAGCCCAAGCGGCTCGTCGCGTTCGCGATCGCCTGGGGTGCGGTGGCCGCGGTCGGGCTCACGCTGCTGGTCGACACGGCGCTCACGCTCCTGCTCGGCATCCGGTCTGAGGAGTTCGGTGCTGTCGTGCAGGCACCTGTCGTGGAGGAGCTCTGGAAGGGCCTCGGCGTCTTCCTCATCTTCCTGCTCGCCCGTAGGGCGTTCGACGGTCCTGTCGACGGCATCGTCTACGGAGCCCTGGTCGGTGCGGGCTTCGCCTTCACCGAGAACATCCAGTACTTCGGGGTGAGCTTGATCGAGGGCGGGGGAGAGCAGCTGACCGTGACCTTCGTCGTGCGCGGACTCCTCTCGCCCTTCGCTCACGCCATGTTCACCGCGATCACCGGTTTCGCGATCGGCATGGTCGCTCGTCGCCACGGCTCGGCGCGGGCTGCGGCCGGAGCCGGAGCACTGGGTCTGGTCGGAGCGATCCTGCTGCACGCGCTCTGGAACGGGTCAGCGACCTTCGCGGACTTCTTCGGGCTCTACTTCACTCTCCAGGTGCCGCTGTTCATCGGTTTCATCCTGGGCATCGTCGCGCTGCGACGGGAGGAGGCGCGACTCACGAGAGCCCGCCTGGAGGACTACGCCGCAGCGGGGTGGTTCACCCCGGAGGAAGTCACGATGCTGGCCACACCCGGCGGACGCAAGGTGGGTCTCGCGTGGGCATCCCAGCTGCGCGGCGACCGGCGTCCGCTGATGCGGGCGTTCATCAAGGACGCGACCGAGCTCGCCTCCGTCCGGCAGCGGGCTATCACGGGACGCGACCCGATGGCCGTCAACGACGAGCGTGCGCTGCTGATCCGCACCAGGGCCACGAGGGCGGCTCTCCTGGCCTACTGACGTGCGGCCGCGGCCGGCGTACTCTTCTGGCAAGGAAGGGCGGTGGCGGATGAGGACGTACGTCGTGATCCACGGCGGTGGTGACGTCGGCTGGTCGTGGCATCTCGTGGCAGCCGAGCTGCGCAGGCGTGGTCACGCGGTGTTCGCCCCTGACCTGCCCGCCGACGACGACACCCTCACGCTCGAGGACTATGCCGAAGCGGTCGTGGACATCGTCGGTGCACGCCGGGAGGTGACGGTCGTCGGGCACTCCTTCGGGGCGTTCACCGCGCCCCTGGTCGCGGCACAGCTCGCCGCCGATGAGCTCGTCCTGTTCGCTGGCATGATCCCCACGCCGGACGAGTCCCCGAGTCAGTGGTGGGAGAACTCCGGGTACACGGTCGCTTCCGCGTCCCGATCCGCGCAGGACGGAGGGCTGACCGGCAATGAGGATCCGCTCGTCAGCTTCTACAACGGCGTCCCGCGCGCGCTTGCAGAGGAGGCATTGCGGCGCGAGCGCGCGCACCCGTCGCAGGAGGCGATGGAGCGGCCGTGGCCGCTTCGGGAGTGGCCCGACGTGTCGACGCGAGTGGTGGTGTTCTCGGACGACCGCTTCTTCCCCTCCGGGTTCCTGCGCGACCTGGCTGCGACCCGCCTCGGGCTGACCGCGGATGAACTCCCGGGTGGTCACTGCGCGATGCTGAGCCACCCCGTGGAGATCGCAGACCTGCTGTGCGGAGACGCCGGGTGACCGCGGAGCGCAGGCCTGTGGCAAGACTCAGCGCCCGGTGCTGCGGCGATGCCTGCGAGTCTCCCGGGCGCTGAGTTGATCTGTAAACAGGGTGCACCCGGCCCCGCGCGAGTGTCAAGAGCTTCTTCCCCCGGCGCCTCGATGAAGTTGCGAGGTGTTCGCTGTGAGCAGGTGCCGGTGCGTTGACCCGGTCCATCGCGCTCGGGTTTGATGGACGTATGACTGATCGCACAAAGCCTGAGTTCGACGCCCCCACCGGCCCTGCGCCCGCGGACCTCGTCATCCGCGACATCATCGAGGGTGACGGTGCCGAGGCGAAGCCCGGCGACACCGTCACCGTGCACTATGCGGGGGTCGAGTTCGACTCCGGCGAAGAGTTCGACTCCTCCTGGGGTCGTGGTGAGACCATCCAGTTCCCGCTGCGGGGTCTCATCCAGGGCTGGCAGGACGGCATCCCCGGCATGAAGGTGGGTGGCCGCCGCGAGCTGATCATCCCGCCGCACCTGGCCTACGGCCCCGTCGGCGGAGGCCACTTCCTCTCCGGCAAGACCCTGATCTTCATCATCGATCTCGTCGCCGTCGGCTGATCCGGGCTCGCTCAACGAGGCGCCCCGCTCCTTCGGGAGAGGGGCGCCTCGTGCTGTTCGGGAAAAGTTTCTTCATTCAGGGGAATACATGCTTCTGAATGTAAGTTGTCACAGTGGTCGCGGTGAACGCGGCCCCTGTCCCTTGCCGCAGCTGCGGCTGACGTCTCCAGAGGAGAAGCAATGACCAGCATCGACATCCCCGGCTACCGTCCCGGCACCTGGGTCCTGGACCCCTCGCACAGCGAGGTCACCTTCAGTGTCCGTCACATGATGATCTCGAAGGTGCGTGGCACCTTCGGCGTCAAGAGCGCCACCCTGATTGCTCCGGAGAACCCTCTCGAGGCCAAGGTCGAGGCATCCGTCGACGTCACGTCGGTCGACACCAAGGATGAGGGCCGCGACCAGCACCTCCGTTCCGCCGACTTCTTCGACACCGAGAACTTCCCGACCATGGAGTTCGTCTCGACCGGCGCACGCGCCGAGGGCGGCGACCTGTTCGTCGACGGCGACCTCACCATCCGCGGCATCACGAAGCCGGTGACCTTCGAGCTCGACTTCGGCGGATTCGGCAGCGACCCGTGGGGCAACTACAAGGCCGGCGCATCCGCCAAGACGGTCATCAACCGCGAGGACTTCGGCCTGACCTGGAACGCTGCGCTCGAGACCGGCGGCGTTCTCGTCGGCAAGGACGTGACCATCAGCCTCGACCTCCAGGGCGCGCTGCAGCAGGACTGACGCGTCGGATAGAGACCGGAACCCCGGGCCCGTCAGGGCTCGGGGTTCTCTGCGTCGTAGTCGTGGAAACGACGGCTGCGGCGGGCGAGCGTCGCCACCAGAGCGATCACCAGGAAGCCGCCGAGCATGGGCGGGAACCAGAGGCTCGTCAGTGTCGCGAGCGTCCCCGCGTACAGCGCCCCGACGCGGGGGCCGCCGGCGACGACGACGACGAAGAGTCCCTGGAGGCGTCCGCGCATCGCGTCGGGCACGGCGGCCTGCATCATCGTGTTGCGGTAGATCGAGCTGACGTTGTCGGAGGCGCCGGAGAGCGCCAGTGCGATGCACGCGGCGATGATGAGGCCCAAGTTCGGCACAGCCTCGCTCGCAGGGGCGGAGAGCGCGCCGATGAGCAGCACGGCGCCGAAGAGCAGGATCGATCCGCCGTAAGCCTCGACGGCTCTCGCGATCCCTCGACCGTGCCAGCGGTACTGCACGACGCGGCCGGAGAACAGACTCGAGGTGAAGGTCCCGACGGCGACCGCGGCCGTCAGGATGCCGGTGGTCAGTGCACCGCCGCCGAGGAGAACCGTGCCGAGCGCCGGGAACAGCACGAGCGGCTGTCCGAACGTCATCGCGATGATGTCGATGATGTACTGCATGCGGATGTTGTCGGCCTTGCGGAGGAACCGCCAGCCGTCGACCAGAGACTCCAGTCCGGGGCGGACGGCCTCGCCCTCCGGGCGCAACGCCGGCAGCGTCCACAGCCCGAGGAACATCGACAGCATCAGCACCACGTCGATCGTGTAGGTCCATCCGTAGCCGGTGAGGGCCACGAGGAGGCCCGCCAGCGCGGGACCCGCCATGACGGTGAGCCCGAAGGCGACGCCGTTGAGTGCCGATGCCGCGGCGAGTTTTTCCCGCGGGATGAGACGCGGGACGATCGCGGTGCGCGTCGCCATGCCCACGGAGTTGGCGGCCGAGTTGATCATGCTCAGGGCGTACAGCCACCAGATCGTCTCCGTGCCCGTCCAGGTGAGCGCGGCCAGGAGCGCTGTGGAGGCGAAGGTGACGGTGGCGGCGATGAGGGCTACCCGGCGCCTGTCGAACGCGTCGGCGAGCATCCCGCCGTACAGGCCGGCGAGGATCATGGGTACCAGTCCGGCGACGGCGATCATGGACACGGCGAAGGTGTTCTGCGTGAGCTCGAACACGTGCAGCATGACCGTCACGATGGTGAGCTGGCCGCCGATGCCCGCCAGGGTCGAGCCGATCCACATCCGGGCGAATGCGGGGCTGGATGCGAGAGGGGAGAGGTCGATCAGATGACCGCGTCTGGGGGTCACGCTTCGGACTGCTTCTGCACGGTTCGAGACTAGGGCGTGTCTGACAATATGAGCCAGGCGAAGACAGCGTCGAGGGCTACAGAGTGGCTCGCGGCGCCGTTGGTCTAAGTTGCATTGACGCTGAGCCGAAAGGCGGTGAAGATTGCTCGGCCTTCGTCCTGCACGATCTTGCGGGATACCGGCTGCGGTGCGTAGAAGTCATGTGTTCGAAACGGGGCTCTGCCAGGATGTGGGTTATGACTGAGACTCTGAAGGTGCGTCCTCGGGTGTGGATCGGCCTCGCCATCTACATCGGCTACGTCGCGGTCGTGTTCCTCGTGCAGCAGTTGAGCGGTGTGCCGTACACCGAGCTCGGCGAGAGCGGCGGCAACCTGTTCCTCGGGGCAGGCCTCTCGCTGATCGTCGCCGCGATCCTGCTGGCGATCACGACGACGCTCCTGGGCTGGTGGCGGCCCGCGCTCCGCGAGCAGAAGCGTAGCGTTCGGTGGCCGATCATCGCGCCGATCATCATGGTCGTCGCGCTCCTCATCAATCTCGCCTCCACCGACTGGGCCTCCTATGACGGGGCGTTCTTCGCGGCGTCCATCGTGTTGATCCTCGTCGGCTTCACCGAAGAACTCACCACTCGCGGTCTGCTTCTCACGTCCCTGCGCAGCACGCTCAGCGAGGGGTGGGTGTGGTTCCTCACCTCTGCACTGTTCGCACTCATGCACCTCATCAACGCCGCATCCGGCCAGGCGCTCCTCGCGACTGTGCAGCAGGTAGCCTTCGCGTTCCTCGGCGGCACCATCTTCTACATCGTGCGCCGGACGACCGGCACGCTCATCTGGGCAATGGTCCTGCACGGCCTCTGGGACTTCTCGACGTTCGCCGTGTTGCACGGTACTCCTGGTCCCTTTGCCGGGTTCGGCTCCATCGTCTACCTGGGCGCGGGCGTGCTCGCCCTGATCTTCGTCCCGTTCGTCATCCGCGGCGCGAACGAGAAGATCGGCGCACGTGCATAACGAGTCAGCGGTGACATCCGGGCGCCCGCGGAGCATCTGGCTCGCCCTCGCCGCGGTCGTCGTATACGTCCTCCTCGCCGCTGGCCTCGGCAGTCTGCTGAGCGGACTCGCAAGCGACGATCAGGAACTTGCACAGTTCTCGCTCGGCCACTTCATACCACTCGCCATCGCGATCATCGGTCTGCTTCTGTTCCTGCGCTGGGCGAGCTGGGGTGAAGATGTATGGCGGGAGCGTCCGACTCCGTCACTCACGCCGAAGCGCTGGTGGTTGGTCTCGATACCCGTCCTCGTGGTGCTGCTGCCTATCAGCCAACTTGGCGACATCCCTTGGGCATCTCGTCCTATCGGATACGTTCTCGTGATCGCGGCAGGCACCCTGATGGTCGGGTTCGGTGAGGAGCTGCTCATCCGTGGGGTCCTGCTCACGGCGTTGCGCGCGCGTCACGGTGAGCTCGTCACCCTTCTCGGGACCAGCCTCGTGTTCGCGCTCGCGCACATCCCCGGCAGCATCATCGCCGGCGCCTCGCTCGCCACCATCGCGTTCCAGGTGTCTTTCCTCGCCGCGGCCGGTGCCGCCTACTATTGGGTGCGCCGCGTCACCGGACGACTCTGGGTCGCCATGCTCGCCCACGCCTTCACCGACTGGGTGCTGTACCTCGCGTCGGGTGCAGGAACACCAGGCGCGTCCATGCCGCAGGCCCACTCCTCGGAGAGCCCGGATCCCTTCCAGGTCACGTTCCAGATCCTGTTGCTCGTGGCGACCACCATCAGCATCATCAGCGTCATCCGAGAAGACCGACGCAAAACCGAGGCAAAGATCGCTCGGCCGCAGCTGCCGCACTAGTGGGCTGACGTGAGGCCCACCGACACCGAGACGCTCTGGTGAATCGCACATGTGGGATGACCTGCTGGCGAAACTGACCGCGGCAGCAGACGCGGCGGGGTTGGTCGACTGGTCGTGGTCGGTGGACTCCACCATCGCTCGCGCTCACGGGATCGGCCGCTCCCGGGGCGGGTTATCGACGAAGATCCATCAGCTCGTTGACGGCAACGGTATTCCGCTGGTCCCCCTGATCACTCCGGGGCAGGCAGGTGACTCACCCATGCTGCTGCCGTTGATGAGGCAGTTGTGTGTCGCGCGTGACGTCGGTCGCCCGCGCACTCGACCGGAGGCGGTCCGCGGTGACAAGGCGTACTCGTCCCGCGCGATCCGTAGCCACCTCCGCGCCCGCGGTATCAAGGCCGTCATCCCCGAGCCTGATGACAGAAAGGGCACCGCAAGCGTCGAGGACCACGCGGCGGCAGACCCATCGGACTCGATGCCGTCGATTACAGGAACCGCAACGTGATCGAGCGCAACCACGCCCGTTTGAAACAATGGCGAGGCCTCGCGACCCGCGTCGACGAACACGCGGTGAACTACCGCGCGGCCGTCCGCCTCAACACCGTCATCGTATGGACTGGAGCTCTGTCAGACACGCCCTAGTCGACCACCGCCGACATCCCTTCGGTGCCCGTGTCACCCGAGCGAGCCGACGACTGGTAGACTCGTCAGGTTGCCGTTTGATCGGCCGCGGATAAAGAGAGCCCACGCATCAGGCGTCGGGCGCCGCGCAACAAGCTGAAAGGGGATCGAATCTATGGCACTGGAAGCAGACGTCAAGAAGGCGATCATCGAAGAGTACGCGACGCACCCCGGTGACACCGGATCCCCCGAGGTGCAGGTCGCGATGCTGACGCAGCGCATCAAGGACCTCACCGAGCACCTGAAGGAGCACAAGCACGACCACCACTCGCGTCGTGGTCTGTTCCTGCTCGTGGGTCAGCGCCGTCGTCTGCTCGGCTACCTCCAGGACATCGACATCGCGCGCTACCGCTCGCTGATCGAGCGTCTCGGACTTCGCCGCTAAGGCACCGCGACCCTGCGTTCAATCGCGCAGAACATTCTTGAGAAGGCCGTCCCACGGTGTGGGGCGGCCTTCGTCGTGCCCGCGTGCGTAGCGGTGCCGGTTGCGACCCGCCTGACTTTCCGATAGGAAAGTCATAGAGCTTTCCACCTGGAAAGCGGGGGAGGTCCTCATGGAGCAGAAGCCGATCGAAGGTCAGGACGCTCTGGTGCCACCGGACCCGGAGACCGCTCGGCGCTACCTCGAGACGGTGGAGGCGGTGGTAGACCGCCGTGACCGTGCCGTCGACCGACGCGCTCTCGCCCGACTGCAGATCGGCAACGCCGTGGTCATGGCGGCGTTTTTCGTCGCCTTCGCGCTCGTACTCCGGCAGGACGACGTGCTGGCGTCGCAGATCGTGCTGTTCATTCTCCTGGTCTGGGGGCAGCTGTCCACCGGGATGGCGCAGCGCACGGGTATGCAGTGGCGGATGACGCGCTCGCGGTGGCCGCTGTTGGTCGGCGGCGCAATGATCGTCATCGGTGCCTTCGTGGTGTTCGGGTTCGCTGCTCTGGATACGCGACTTCCCGTCGGGGTGGTGCTCATCCCGGCAGCCATCGTGCTCGTCGGAGTCGGAGGGCATGGCGTCGTGCAGCTCATACGGGCTGCGGGTGACCCGCGTCGTCCGCGTCCGGCTCCCCGGCCGCTGCCGCGTCGGCTTCGTTGGGGCACCGTGCTCGTCGGCGTCGCGTTCGCCGTGCTGACGGTGCTCGCGGGATCGCCGGACGACGTGTTGAGGAGTGTCATCACCCTGCTCGTGATGCTGTGCCTCGTGGCGTGGATCGCGGCCTCCGCCTCCGACCTCGGTCTCCCCGCTGTCGGCGCGTCATGGCGTTGGCCGCACCTCACCGTCTTCTTCGTCGCCGCCTGTATACCCGTGGGCATCGTCCTGGGATCCGGAGTGCTCGACAACGCGGGACTCGCCGGCATGTGCGCCGGAGTTGGCGTGACCGCGTCCTTCGTGGCTGTCTCCTTCGTCGCGGGGCACGGCGAACGTGCGTGAGTCCGCCTCCGTCCCGCACCCGCGCACGCGGCTGGACGACAACTTCGCCTCGCCGATCCGGTTCTCCCTCATGGCCGGACTGGGCGACGGGATGGAGCTCGACTTCTCAGCCCTGCGGGAGATGCTGCAGTGCGGCGACTCGCCCCTGAGCAAGGCGATCGCGCACCTGCAGGCCGCCGGGTATGTGGTCGCGCGCAAAGGCACGGTCGGGGGGCGCTCGCGCACCTGGGTGCGTCCGACGAAGGCGGGGCGTGATGCCTTCGCCGCGCACCTTCAGGCACTGCGCGAGATCGTCGCCCTCAGCGGTGGGGTGGAACTGTGACGTCCCTCAGGCGGTCGCGCCGACGAGGTCGGGGTGATGGATCGCCGCGACATCGGGGTGCGCCCGAAGCCGAGACTTGAGCGCGTTCTCGCCGTAGGTCGCATGGATCGGATTGCCGGGATCCTCGGTGACTCCGGTCGCTTGCGCAGCGAGGTCAGCGGGGAGCTCGAGCAGTGGCAGCTGCTGATCGAGCGCGGGGTTGAAGAAGAACGGGATCGAGATGCGCTCCTCCGGCGTCCGCGGTGAGATCACACGGTGGTTCGTGGCCTTGAGGTATCCGCCGGTGGCGTACTCCAGCAGCTCGCCGATGTTGACGACGAAGGCGCCGGGCACCGGGGGAGCAGAGACCCACTCGCCGTCACGCTCGACCTGGAGTCCGCCCTTGCCGGGCTCGACCCACAGCAGCGTCAGCACACCGGAATCCTTGTGCGCTCCGACGCCCTGCTGCGGTTCCGGCTCGTCCGTGCCCGGGTATCGCACGATCTTGATCAGAGTCGACGGATCGCGGAACGGCTCGTCGAAGTAGGTCTCGTCTGCGCCGAGAGTGACAGCCCAGGCGCGAAGAAGCTTGCGCGCGATCTCGGTCAGGGTGTCGTGCCACTCCGTGACGATCTCCTTCAGCTCCGGCTGGGCTGCGGGCCAGAGGTTGGGGCCGGTGAGCCGGTTGAAGGCGGGGCCGCCGTCGACGGGTTCGCGCTCGGGGCCGATGTCGATCTGCTCGCGCCAGTCGACCTTCCCCTGCGTCCGCTCGCCGCCCACTCGGGTGTACCCGCGGAAATGCGGGCTGTTCACGTTCTCGATCGCGAGCTTGTCCTCTTCGGGCAGGGCGAAGAAGTCGAGCGCCGCCTGATGGAGCCGGGCCTCGAGCTCGGAGGAGATCCCGGTGCCGGTGAGGTAGAAGAAGCCGACGTCGTGCGTCGCGGCCCGCAGCTCTTCACGGAATCGTGCGGCGGCGTCGGGGCCTTCGTCGAGCTGGGAGAGGTCGAGGACGGGGAGCGAGAGTTCAGCCATGGACCGAGGCTACGTCGCCTGGACGGGGAGGGTGCCCTGTGTTGCAATCCATTACTTCCCGCCGTCGGGGTTCGGAGCACGTCGATCGCGGTGCTAGAGTCATCCTTCGGTAAGGGCCGCCTTACCTCAGTCACCGCAGAGAGTGTTTTCCGTGCTCGCCACTTTTCTCATCGGGCTCCGCGAGGGTCTCGAAGCCGCGCTCGTCGTCGGTATCCTCGTCGCCTACCTCCGTCGTCTCGGCCGGAAGGATGCCCTCCCGAAGATGTGGGCAGGAGTCGGTCTCGCTATCGTCCTGGCGCTCGGCATCGGAGCTGTGCTCACATTCGGTGCCTACGAACTGACGTTCCAGGCGCAGGAGCTGATCGGCGGAGGTCTCTCGCTGCTCGCCGTGGCCATGGTGACCTGGATGATCTTCTGGATGCAGCGCGCTGGTCGCAGCATGAAGGCCACGCTGGAGGGCGGTATCGATCGCGCCCTCACCGCCGGTGGGCTCTGGGCCCTGATCGCCATCGGCTTCGTGTCGGTCGCGCGCGAGGGTATCGAGACCACGCTGTTGCTGTGGTCGATGGTCCAGTCCTTCGGAGACGCCCCCTCGGCGCTGCTGGGCGCGCTGCTCGGACTGATCGCTGCCGTGATCATCGGCTGGCTGATCTCTCGCGGCGCGCTGCGACTCGATCTCCGCCGCTTCTTCGCCTGGACGGGGGGCTTCCTGGTGATCGTGGCCGCCGGTGTCCTCGCTTACGCGCTCATGGACCTCCAAGAGGCCGGAGCGCTCCCTGGCCCGTTCACCGCTCTGGCCCCGATCGATGCGGTGACCGGGGGCGTGGCCGTCGGATGGGCGGCCTTCCCCTTCGGCTGGGCATTCGACGTGTCGGCGACGATCGCCCCGGGCGGCCCTCTCGCCTCGATCCTGCAGGCGACCATCGGATTCATGCCGGCGATGACCTGGTTGCAGGTCGTCGCCTGGGTCCTCTACATCTCCGTCGTCGGATGGCTGTACATCCGCGGCCTCCGCTCGAGCCGTGCGGCGAAGCCGCAGAGCCCGACGGAGCCCTCATCGACATCTCCCTCCCTCTCACCTCAAGGAGCAGCATGACCACCTCGCACCGGATCTTGGGGGTGCTGGCCGCCACCGGCGCCGCGGCGCTCGTCCTCAGCGGCTGCGTCGCGAAGAGCGATGCACAGGCCACGGCGGCGTTCGACGTCTCGTCGACCGACAGCGACTGCGCCGTGTCGGCGTCGACAGCCGAGAGCGGGACTCTCACCTTCGACGTCAAGAACGACACCGGTCAGGTGACGGAGTTCTACCTTCTCGCCGAGGACGGGCTCCGCATCGTGGGTGAGGTCGAGAACATCGCACCGGCAGCATCGCGCACGTTGACCGTGGTCGCCCAGCCGGGCGACTATTTCACCCTCTGCAAGCCGGGCATGGTCGGCGACGGCGTCGGGAAGACGGCGTTCACCGTCACCGGGGACCGTGTCGCGGTCGACGGGCCCGATGCCGAGCAGAAGCAGAAGGCCGTCGATCTCTACGGTGCCTTCGTCAAGGATCAGGTCGGTCAGCTCGTCCCCGCCGTCGAGGACTTCGTCGCCGCCTACGAGTCCGGCGACGACGAGACCGCCCGCACCCTGTTCCCGCAGACTCGCGCCTTCTACGAGCGCATCGAGCCGGTAGCCGAGGCGCTGGGCGACCTCGACCCGCGCATCGACTACCGCGAGGTCGACGCCGTGGCCGAGGGGCTGGACTGGACGGGCTTCCACCGCATCGAGAAGGATCTGTGGGTGCCTGCGCAGGACGCGCTGAACGCGGACGGTGAGACCCCTGCGTGGCAGGACTGGGCGCCGTCGACACCGGAAGAGCGTGCCGATTACGGCGACCTGCTGCTCGCCGACGCGCAGGAGCTGTACGACTACGTGCACTCCGACGACTTCACCACCGCGCTCGACGACCAGGGCATCGGCGGCATCTCCAACGGAGCGATCGCGTTGCTCGATGAGGTCGCGACCGGCAAGATCTCCGGCGAGGAGGACTGGTGGTCCGGCACGGATCTCTACGACTTCGCGGCAAACGTGGAGGGCTCCAAAATGGCGTTCTCGCTCGTGCAGGAGTTCGCCGCCGCACAGGGCGATCAAGGCAAGGAACTGGTCACCGAGATCGAGTCCGGCTACACCGCGCTCGAGGACTCGCTCGCGACCCACGGTTCGCTCGCAGCCGGATTCGTGGGTTACTCGGAGTTGACCGAGGCCGACAAGCGCGAGTTCACCGATCTGATCAACGCCCTGGCCGAGCCGCTGTCGCAGCTCACCAGCACGGTCCTCGACTGATCAGCGTCGAGTCGGCCCACCGGATACGATCACGGACGTGAACGAGTCAGAAGCGGATGCCGCGCACGGTGAATCGGCGTCGGGCGGGGCATCCACCCCGACCGGACTGAGCAGGCGCGGCCTTCTCGGGCTGGCCATCGGTGGCAGTGTCGCGGGGCTCGCTGTCGGGACCGGCGCCGGCCTCACCGGGGGAGTCGCACTGGGGCGCGCCAGGGCTGCCGATGACGCGCATTCGGCCTACGACTTCTTCGGAGAGCATCAGGCGGGCATCACCACTCCGGTGCAGGACCATCTGCACTTCGCCAGCTTCGACATGATGCCGCGCACCGACCGCGATGACCTGATCTCCCTGCTGCAGGACTGGTCGTATGCGGCGTCGCGCATGGCGCAAGGACTCGAGGTCAGCGCGACCGGCGCGGTCGGCGGACCGGCCGAGGCGCCTCCGGACGACACGGGAGAGGCGCTGGGGCTGCCCGCTGCAGGACTCACGATCACGTTCGGCTTCGGACCCGGTCTCTTCGAGAACGAGGACGGTGACCGGTACGGCATTGCCGCGCAACGGCCGGCGGGGCTGGAGCGTCTGCCCGCCTTCCTCGGCGACGACCTCGATCCTCAGACCTCTCACGGTGACCTCTGTGTCCAGGCCTGTGCCGACGACCCCCAGGTGGCGGTGCACGCCATCCGCAATCTCAGTCGCATCGCGTTCGGCCGCGCGCGCCTGCGCTGGTCGCAGCTCGGCTTCGGTAAGACGTCGCGCACCACGGCGATGCAGGCGACCCCGCGCAACCTCTTCGGATTCAAGGACGGCA
Organism: Microbacterium sp. Beta; assembly: GCF_005502545.1. Taxonomy (NCBI): domain Bacteria; kingdom Bacillati; phylum Actinomycetota; class Actinomycetes; order Micrococcales; family Microbacteriaceae; genus Microbacterium; species Microbacterium sp. Beta. The sequence goes on along the minus strand of NZ_SCOG01000001.1, from coordinate 216,893 downwards.
CCGCGAACATCCTCGCCGACGACACCGAGGCGCTGAGGGATCACGTCTGGGTCGCCGCGAAGGACGAGCCGGCGTGGCTGGCCGGTGGTTCCTATCTCGTGGCCCGGAAGATCGCGATGCTCATCGAGACGTGGGACCGGGTGCGGCTCTCCGAGCAGGACACGATCATCGGCCGCGACAAGGGTGAGGGTGCACCGCTCTCCGGCGGCGATGAGTTCACCGCTCCGGACTTCCACGGCAAGGCGATCGACGCCAACAGTCACGTGAGCCTCGCGCACCCGGAACACAACGACGGCATCCGCATCCTCCGCCGCGGCTACAACTACGTCGACGGCAACAACGAGCTCGGTCGTCTCGACGCCGGGCTGTTCTTCCTCTCGTATCAGCGCGACCCCGCGCAGTTCATCGCGTTGCAGCGGCGGTTGTCGACCGACCTCATGAACGAGTACATCCGCCATGTCGGTTCGGGTATCTGGGCGGTGCCGGCAGGCGCGAGCCCCGGTTCCTACGTGGGAGCCGCGCTGTTCTCCTGAGCGGTCACGGCTCGCGTGTGCTCGTGAGCGTCTCCACCGCGTACGCGGCGATGGCATCGGCGCCGAAGTGATCGTCGGCCGTGATCGTCACCACGGCATCGTCGAGGAAGATGAGCAGTTGGCCGTAGGCGCCGTGAAGTCTCCACGCCGGCCCGGGGCCGCCCCATCCTGCGAGGGCGTAGCGATCGTAGCCCGCGTTCTCGCCGGCGACCCGCCACTCCGTGTGCATCGCGTCGATCCATCCCGAAGAGATCAGTTGTCGGCCCTCCCACGCGCCGCGCTCCCTGATGAGCAGGCCGAGGCGCGCCAGCTCATCGGTGCGCAGGGGCAGGCCCCCTCCCGCAGCGATGCGACCCTGAGGGCTGCGCTCCCATTCCACGTCATCGATGCCGAGCGGGCGGAACAGTCGGGCGTCGAGGTATTCGCCCACATCTCCGACGCGTGCGCCAAGCGCGGCCATGGCGGTGTACGTGCTCGCGTTCGAGTACTGGAACGAGCGTCCGCCCGACGGGCGTCGCAGGAACTCGCGGGCCAGGTCCGGCCAGTCCGTCAGCAGCGTCTCGGACCACGGCAGATCGATCCCGCTGGTCATCGAGAGCAGATCCCGCAGCGTGACGTCCTCGACGCCATCTCCCAGCTCGAAGTCGGGGAGGTAGATGCCGACGGGCACGTCGAGCGACACCGCGCCCTCGTCGGCTGCCATTCCCGCAGCCAGAACGCAGACACCTTTCGCGATGGAGTGGACGTCCTCCCGCACGTCGTCGGTCCAGCGATGTTCAGCGGACTCGGTGGCGATGCGGACGTGCAGCCCGTGAGCGCCGAACCCGGTCTCCTCGATGCGTTCGACGATGCGGTCTCGGACGGTCTGTGCGCGGCTCACGCCTTCGAGGCTATCGCCCTGGCTGGCGGGGGCGCCGCGAGCCCGTCGGGTCGTTCCGGCGCCCCTCCTTGGAGGCGAGCGCCGGGTCGGCGAACAGCCACCCTGGCCGGGGTTCCACCAGGGGGCGGAAGACCCATCTGATCGGCTTCGTCGCCAGCGCGAGGGCGATCAGCACCGACGACACGGTGACGAGGGGGAGCCAGATCCAGGTCGGCTCGAGGCTCTGCAGGATCCCGCTCTCGCGGAAGGGGTACAACACGAACGAATGCAGCAGGAACACGTACATCGTGTACTGGCCGAATGTCGTCCACCAGTGGGCGCCCCGCGGGATGAGGGCGAAGAAGGCGGCGCTGAGCACGACGGCGAGCATCATCAGGAGTATCCGCACCCCGCCGGCCCACCACTGCTCCCCGCCCAGATCGGCATAGGAGTCCTCGTAGAAGAGCCAGTGCCGCAGATCGGCCGCCTGCCACAGCGGAAGCCAGTTCCAGGCCGCCCAGCCGGCCAGTGCGAAGATCGCGACGGCGCCGCCGCGGATCCACCAGGGACGGAAGTCGAGGAGACGGAACCTGTCCACGATGTCGTGCTCGCGCAGCCACCAGCCCAGAGTGAAGAAGGGGAGGAGCCCCAGGGTGCGGGACAGCGAGAACGTGCTGTCGACGTTCGGCAGGTATCCCACGCCGACCGAGATCACCACTGTCCACAGCAGTGGCCACCGAAGCAGCGCGAGGTACGGGAGCACGAGCCGGAAGATCCCGAGTGCGAGGAGGAACCACAGCGTCCAGCTCGGCTTCGTGATGTTCGGATCGACCTGTCCCTCGACGAGCCACTTGGTGAGTGTCCACAGCGTCTCGAAGATGACGTAGGGGAGCAGGATGTCCGTGATCACCCTCGCCATCTGCGTCTTGGAGGGGGAGCCGGACTTCGAGAAGTAGCCGGAGATGATCGCGAACGCCGGCATGTGGAACGCGTACAGCGCCAGGTAGAACGCGAAGGCGATGTCGGAGTCGTACGTGAGGCGCTGAATCGCGTGACCGAGCACGACGAGCACGATGCAGACGTATCGTGCGTTGTCCCAGAACGGCACACGCCTCCGCCTGCGGGGGACCGATCCTGTGGTGGGCCCTGAGACGTCGGCGCCGGCACTGCTCATCGTTCGAGGCTACAGGCCGGGAATAAAGTTGATGTGAGCGCGTTGACACAGATACATTCAAATGAATAGAACGGGATGCGAGTCGTCCGGTTCGGAGACACGGAGCAATCATGAGCGAGCAGTCAGGCGCGCAGGCGATGCAGTTCGGCATCATGTCGGTCAGCGACATCACCCGCGATCCCACCACGGGAATCACCCCCAGCGAGCAGGAGCGCATCAAGGCGACGACGGCGATCGCCGTGCACGCCGAAGAGGTCGGACTCGACGTCTTCGCGATCGGCGAGCACCACAACCCGCCGTTCTGGTCCTCCAGCCCCACGACCTTCCTGGCGGCACTGGCCGCGCAGACCGAGCGCCTCATCGTCTCCACGTCGACGACGCTCATCACCACGAACGACCCTGTGCGCATCGCCGAGGAGTACGCGATGCTGCAGCACGTGTCCGACGGCCGCATGGACCTCATGCTCGGCCGCGGCAACACCGGCCCGGTGTACCCGTGGTTCGGGCAGGACATCCGTCAGGGTCTGCCGCTCGCGATCGAGAACTACGCCCTGCTGCACAAGCTGTGGCGTGAGGACGTCGTCGACTGGGAGGGCAAGTTCCGCACCCCGTTGCAGGGCTTCACCTCGACGCCCCGTCCGCTCGACGGCATCGCCCCGTTCGTGTGGCACGGCTCCATCCGCACCCCGGAGATCGCGGAGCAGGCCGCCTACTACGGAGACGGGTTCTTCGCGAACAACATCTTCTGGCCGAAGGAGCACTACCAGCGGCTCATCGAGCTGTACCGTCAGCGCTTCGAGCACTACGGCCACGGCACGCGCGAGCAGGCGATCGTGGGACTCGGCGGCCAGGTGTTCATGGCCGCGAAGTCGCAGGACGCGGTGAACCAGTTCCGCCCGTACTTCGACAACGCGCCCGTGTACGGTCACGGTCCGAGCATGGAGGACTTCACGGAGATGACCCCGCTGACGGTGGGCTCTCCGCAGCAGGTGATCGACCGCTACGCCGGCATGCGCGAGCACTATGGCGACTACCAGCGCCAGCTGTTCCTCATCGACCACGCTGGTCTGCCGTTGAAGACGGTTCTCGAGCAGCTCGACATCCTCGGTTCCGAGGTCGTCCCCGTGCTGCGCAAGGAACTGGCGAAGGACCGCCCCGCATCCGTGCCGGACGCGCCGACCCATGCCGCGCGCGTCAAGGCCGAGTTCGGTGACGGGCCGACCCGTCAGGCGCGCCCCGGTGCGAACCGCGGAGACAACCTCACCGGGGACTCGCCCTACCAGGACACCCCGGCGCCCGCGGGTGCTGCCTTCGGACTCGGCCGGAAGGAGGCCTGACATGACCACGCGTCGTATCGCCGTCGTCTCGGCGGGATTGTCGAACCCGTCGTCCACCAGGATGCTCGCCGATCGCCTCGCGGCCGAGACCGTGAAAGCCCTCGCCGCACACGACATCGAGGCGAGCGTCGACGTGATCGAGCTGCGCGACTATGCGCACGACATCACGAACAACATGCTCACCGGCTTCGCGCCGCCGGCGCTCGAGACGGCGATCAACACCGTGGTCTCCGCCGATGCGCTGATCGCTGTGACGCCGATCTTCTCGACGAGCTACTCGGGCCTGTTCAAGTCGTTCATCGACGTGCTCGACCCGGACGCCCTCACCGGGAAGCCCGTGCTCATCGGTGCGAACGCGGGCACCGCCCGGCACTCGCTGGCGATCGACTATGCGATCCGCCCGCTGTTCGCGTACCTCCACGCCGAGGCCGTATCGACCGGAGTGTTCGCGGCATCAAGCGATTGGGGCGGCGCGGGCGACGACGTCGCTCCGCTCGCCAAGCGTGTGGAGAAGGGGGCGAAGGAGCTCGCGGAGGCGATCGCACGTCGTGGAGCCTCCGAGACAGTCGATCCCTACGACCCTGCCACGTACCTGGGTGAAGGGCGCTCGTTCGGCCACATGCTCGGCGGTCTGGCGGGCGAGTGAGTCGCGCATGACGCCATCGACGATGTCCGAGGGATGTCGTACGGTGGCGTCATGCCAACGCACCCCGCCATCGTCGCGCTCCAGGACCGACTGACCGGAACCCTCGTCCTTCCCGCAGACACGGCGTACGCCGCGGCGCGTCGACCGTGGAACCTCGCGATCGAGCAGCATCCAGATGCGGTCGCGACGCCCGCCGACGTCGACGACCTCCGTGTCCTCCTGCGCGCAGCACGGGAAGCGGGGACGAGCCTCGCGATCCAGCCGAGCGGCCACGGCGCATCCGGCGACCTGAGTGGTGCCGTCCTGGTGCGCATGAGCGCATTCGACGAGCTGTCCCTCGACCTCGAGAGCGGGGTCGCGACGGTCGGCGCCGGCGTGCGCTGGGGCGCGGTCGTCGAGGCGCTGGAGGGAACCGGCTGGGTCGCGCCGGCCGGCACCAGCCCGGTCGTCAGCGTGGCCGGGTACACACTGGGCGGCGGGCACTCCTGGTTCAGCCGCACGGTCGGTCTCGGCTCCGACAACCTGCGCGCGGCATGGGTGCTCCGCCCTGACGGCACGCATGAGCGCATTGACGATGACACCGACAGCGACCTCATGTGGGCATTGCGCGGAGCCGGAGGCCTGGTGGGGATCGTGACCGCGCTCGAGGTCGAGCTCGTGCCGGCACCGGACACCTGGGGCGCCAACCTCACCTTCGATGTCGTCGACGCTCCCGCGGTCGTCCGTGCGGTCCGCGACCTCGCCGCATCAGCAGCCGCGACGCTCAACGTGTTCGTCAACTCGATGCGCATGCCGGATGCGCCGGAGCTGCCGGAGCAGATCAGGGGACGCAGCTTCCTCACCGTCCAGGTGCTGTCGACCGATGGGCCGCAGGACGAACTGGTCGACACGGTGCGTAGAGCAGGGGAGGTGCGCAGGGAGATCACCGGTCCGACTTCGCCCGCTGCACTGGCCGCCGCCTCGAACGAGCCCACGGAGCCGACCCCTGGCCGGGGCGCTTCGATGGCTCTGAGCATCCTCGACGACGAGACGATCGATGCCCTCCTCGAGTTCAGGGAGCTCCCGGAGCACTGGCCGATCATGGGCATCGACCTCCGCATGCTCGGCGGTGCCTTGAACGCCCCGCGCCGCTCGGGCTTCGCATCGCTGCAGTCCGTCGGCTGGCTTTTGCACGCTCTCGTCCCGGTCATCCCCGGTGTGCCGACCGAGCCGGGCGACGCGAGTCTCGTGGCGTTCCGCGAGCTCCTGGCGCCGAACGAGGCCCCGCAGACCGTGGCGACCTTCCTCGGCCCTGATCAGTCGCTCGACCGATGCGGCACCGCCGACGATGTCGCCCGACTGCGCAGCGTGCGGTCGCGCGTCGACCCCGAGGGACTGCTCCACGAAGGACGACTGCCGCGCTGACCTAAGCGGGAGGCGGTCCGGGGCGTCTCCAGTCGTACTCGGTCTCCGGTCGTCCCCGTGTGCCGTAGCGTGCGCCCCGTGTCAGCACACCCTCGGCGACCAAATGCTCCAGGTAACGGCGCACCGCGACCCGAGACATGCCGAGTCGCTCGGCTGCCTCCCGCGCCGAGAGCGGTCCGCCGGCGCGCAATTCCGCGGCGACCCTGTCCAAGGAGGTCGTCGAGAGTCCCTTGGGCAGCGCGATCGTTCCCGTGGAGCGGCCGAGCAGTGCATCGATCTCCGCTTGGGTGGCCTCGCCCTCGGTGGAGCGCGCCTGTTCCCTGTATGCGCGGTACTGTTCCATCCGCTCGCGGAACACGGTGAACGGGAACGGCTTGACGAGATACTGGAACACCCCGAGCGCAGCCATCTGCCGCACCGACTCGGCGTCGCGCACACTGGTGATCGCGATCACGTCCAGCGCTGCGGAGCGTGCTCGGAGCGCACGGAGCACGTCGACACCCGAGCCGTCCGGCATCGTGATGTCGAGCAGTACCAGATCGAATGCGCCGGGTCGATCGAGCACTGCCGTCATCGCGGCGCGGGCGCCCGTGCACTCGCCGGTCACCTCGAAGCCGTCGAGACGGGCAAGGTAGTCGCGGTGCAGTTCGAGCGTGAGTGCGTCGTCGTCGACGAGGAGCGTGCGGATCATCGCCGCCGCCGCCCTTGCCGTTCGCCCGCGGCGGGGAGGACGACTCGGAAGGTCGTCGGGGCATCCGTCACCGTCACCGAGCCACCTGCCCCGCTCACCACCGAGCGCACGAGGGCCAGGCCGATGCCGCGCCCTTGCGCATCGGCGGGTTTCGTGGAGAATCCCTGGTCGAACATCCGCTCGCGCACGGCCGGCGCTATTCCGGGACCGCTGTCGGAGACCTCCAGCACGATTCCGTGGCCGTCGTGCGCGCGCAGCGAGACCCGCACCCACCGGTCGTCCGACTCGGCCGCGGCATCCATGGCGTTGTCCACGAGGTTGCCGAGCACGGACACGGCGTCCACGGTCGAGAGAGGAGTGCGGGGAGTGTCCGGCTCGATGTGCACCCGCCAGTCGATGCCGCGTTCCTTGGCCTGCGAGGCCTTTCCGAGGAGGAGCGCTCCGACGGCCGGATCGCCGTGGCGTCGCGCGGTCACCTGGTCGACGAGGGACTGGCTCTGACGGGACGTCTCCGTGAGGATCTCGATCGCCTCGTCACGGCGTCCGAGTTCGAGCAGGGCCACCGCGGCGTGCATCCTGTTCCCGTGTTCGTGCGTCTGCGCTCGCAGCGCTTCCCCCAGGGTGCGGATCGATTCGTACGACGACACGGCGTCGCGCAGCTGGCCGGGCGGGAGGTCGCCGGCGATTCGGCGGGTCACGCGGCGAGCGATGATCGCGCCACCGGCGCCGAGGGCGACGAGGGCGATCGTGATGCCGAGCGTGAGAGGCAGGCGGCGGATCAGCGTATCGCTGATGGACTCGGTCGTCACCCCTGCGGCGACCCAGCCGATCAGGTCGTCATCCGGCGCGGTGACCGGGACGATGGTCCGTACCGATGGTCCCAGGGTGCCGGTGAACTCCTCGGTGAGCGTGCGCGGCGACGCGGGGATCGTGCCCAGGTAGGTTCCGCCGATCTGGTCGGCGTCGGGGTGGGTGATCCGCGTGCCGTCGGGAGTCATCACCGTGATGAAGTCGAGCCCCGCACCGGCGACCACGGTCAGCGAGTAGGGCTCGAGCACCCGTGTGGCCGCTTCCCGGTCGTCCGAGCTCAGACCGTCGATCACGTCCGGGGAGGCAGCGAGCGAGACGGCAGTGGCGGCCGTGACCCGTTCCGCCTCGGCGCGGATCGATCGTTGCGCCTCCAGCACCAGGAAGCCCGCGACGAGGATGCCGATCACGACGGCGGCGACCAGCAGCACGGCGAACACACGGGAGGCGGTGCTGCGGGTGCGGGAGGGGCGCGCCATCGCTTCCTCCGATCGTCGATGCTCAGGTGCCGTGACCAATACGACCACAACTCGCCCCGATGCGGGAAGTCGAGGACCGTGAACTCTGATCGGCGGCGAAGCAGCCGCCCACCGGACGATGACGTCGATGATCGAGGAGGACGCGATGGCGCTCACAACAGGATTCTCACTGCCGAAGTTCAACTGGCGGCGAGGGAAGCAATCGTGGGACCGGCACACCTGGCTGTATGTGTCGGTGCTCCTGGCGGTCGTGCTCGGTGCGGTCGTCGGTCTCGTCTGGCCCGAGGTGGGACAGGCTTTCGAGCCGCTGGGCAAGGGATTCGTGGCTCTGATCAAGATGATGATCGCCCCGATCATCTTCTGCACGATCGTGGTCGGAGTGGGGTCGATAGCCAAGGCGGCCACCGTCGGCAAGATCGGCGGACTCGCGCTGCTGTACTTCATGGTCATGTCGACCTTCGCCCTCGCGATCGGTCTCGTCGTGGGGAACATCATCCACCCGGGCTCCGGACTCGACATGGCCTCGTCGACGTACGATGCGGTCGAGGCGGAGGCCAAGACGACACAGGAGTTCATCCTCGGCATCATCCCGACCACGTTCTTCTCGGCGTTCACGGGTGAGAGCGTGCTGCAGGTGCTGTTCATCGCGCTCCTCGTCGGCTTCGCCCTGCAGGGGCTCGGCGACCGTGGCGCCCCGATCATGGACGCGGTCAAGCAGCTCCAGAAGCTCGTCTTCCGCATCCTCGGCATGATCCTGTGGCTGGCTCCGCTCGGGGCCTTCGGTGCGATCGCCGCCGTGGTCGGCAAGACCGGTGTCGCCGCGATCTGGAGCCTGGGCACGCTGATGGTCGCCTTCTACATCACCTGCGTCCTGTTCATCGTCGTCATCCTCGGGGTACTGCTGTGGACCGTCACACGGGTGAACATCTTCGCGCTCATGAAGTACCTCGCCAGGGAGTACCTGCTCATCGTCGGCACGTCTTCCTCGGAATCCGCGCTGCCCCGGCTGATCGCGAAGATGGAGTTCGTCGGCGTCTCCAAGCCGGTCGTGGGCATCACCGTTCCGACCGGGTACTCGTTCAACCTCGACGGCACGGCCATCTACCTGACGATGGCCTCGCTGTTCATCGCCACGGGCATGGGCCAGCCGATGACGATCGGCGAGCAGATCGGTCTGCTCGTGTTCATGATCATCGCGAGCAAGGGCGCCGCCGGAGTCACCGGCGCGGGCCTCGCCACCCTCGCCGGCGGCCTCCAGGCATACCGCCCCGACCTGGTGGACGGTGTCGGGGTGATCGTGGGCATCGATCGGTTCATGTCGGAGGGGCGAGCACTCACGAACTTCACCGGCAATGCGGTCGCGACCCTGTTGATCGGCACGTGGACGAAGCAGATCGACCGCGACCGCGTGCGACGCGTGCTCAGCGGGGAGCTGCCCTTCGACGAGTCTCTGCTCGACGGCGTCGATGCGCACGAGCCGGTGGGCAGCGCCCAGGCCGCTGACATGCAGGAGCTCCGCGAAGCGGCGGTCTCCGAGATGGCGGCGAAGGAGGAGCGGGCCCGGCTCCGCGCCGACCGCCGCTGAGACGGAAGTGGGGGATGCGGGAGCCCGGCCGAGCCGGCTCCCGCATCCGCGCGGTCAACCGCTCTTGCGTCGGAACTCGCGCCGCGTCTGCGGGGCGTTCGCACTGTGCACGGCGGAATCGCCGTCGAGGTGTGCCTCGCCCTGCCGGTGGTGCGCGTTCTTCTTCTCGAGCGCTTCCTTGAACTTGCGCTTCATCTCCTCAGAAGAGGAGGCGCCTTCTTCGGTGCTCATGACCCGAGCCTAGGGCACGTGCCCGGGTGGGTCACCCTCTGGAGCGACGCACGCACAGGTCGATCAGCGCCCCGATCCCGATCGCGAGCACGATGGAGACGGGCACGGCCACGAGCGGACCTCCGGGGACGAGCGTCGCGACAGTTGCGCCCACCGCGGCCTGGTACAGCGCCCACCCGGTCGCAGCGAGACTGACGAGCGCGAGGTAGCGCGGCGGGTGGACACGCGATGCCCCGGCGACCAGATTGATCGCAAGCCGCGCGAACGGCACGAACCTCGCGGTGAACAGCACCGTGGCCATCCCGCCGTCCAAGCGGCGGCGAGCCCAATCCAGAGCCTGGAGCACTCGTGGTGCCCGCATCCACCGCCAGCGCTCGGTGCCCACCGACCACCCGATGAGGTAGCAGCAGGCGTCACCCAGAGCAGCGGCGACGGCGGCACACACGACCACAGCCCACAGGGGCGGGGAGCCCGTCGTGACCGCGATCGCACCGAGGGCGGTCACCGCGACCTCACCGGGCACCACGACGAAGAAGGCGTCCCCCACCACGAGCACGCTCATCAGGACCAGGCTCCAAGGGCCAGCGAGTGAGGCGGTCAGCAGATCCGTCGGCACGTCGCCCACTCTGCCCCCAGAGGGTGAACGGGAACCAAAGAACGGATAGCCGGTGACCCGTTCTCCAGCATCCGGTGAACATCCGGTGCAGAAGGGCGTCTGCGGGCGTCCCCGCTCGTGCGGACCGTCATCCTGGGCCTGTGAGAGTAGCGATCGTCACCGAGTCCTTCCTTCCGCACATGAACGGTGTCACCGGCTCGGTGCTGCAGATCCTGCGACACCTCGAACGGCGAGGGCATGAAGCTCATGTCGTCGCGCCCGCGGCCGTCGGCGCACCGTCCGAGATCAGCGGTGCCCCCGTCGAACCGATACCGAGTCTCGCTCTTCCGGGGTACCGGCACGTGAGGGTGGGAACGTCGAGCGCTCACCGCATCGCCACCTCGCTCGCTCGCTTCCAGCCCGATGTCGTGCACCTCGCTTCCCCTTTCGCATTGGGGTGGCGTGGGGTGCTGGCCGCCGAGCGCCTGGAGCTGCCGGCCGTCGCCGCCTATCAGACCGACGTCGCCGCATACACCGAGCGCTATCGGGTCGCGGCGACCACGGGCATCGCCCAGGCTCACATCGCCCGCCTGCATCGACGCGCCACCATCACCCTCGCGCCCTCCGCCGACTCGGCCAGGCAGCTCACCGCGCTGGGTATCGACCGCGTGCGTCGCTGGGGGAGGGGCGTCGACGCCGAGCGGTTCCAGCCGTCGCGACGCGACGGCGCGCTCCGAGCCGGCTGGGGCGCCGACGTCGTCATCGGCTACGTCGGACGTCTCGCGCCGGAGAAGCAGGTCGAAGACCTCGTCGCACTCCGCGGTATCCCCGGCACACGCCTGGTGATCGTGGGGGACGGGCCCAGCAGAGCGAAGGTGGAGGGGCTGCTTCCCGATGCCCTCTTCCTCGGCCACCTCGACGGGGACGCGCTCGCCGCGGCGATGGCATCTTTCGACCTGTTCGTCCACCCCGGCGAGAGCGAGACATTCGGTCAGACCCTGCAGGAAGCCCATGCGAGCGGTGTCTCCGTGATCGCGACGGGTCGCGGCGGTCCGCTGGGTCTCGTGCGCATGGGCGTCGACGGATGGCTCTACCGGCCGGGGGACCTCGACGACCTGCGGGGTCGGGTGTCCGACCTCACCGGCGATGCGCGCAAGAGGCGGGCTTTCGGCGAGGCCGGGCGCGAAGCCGTGCAGGAGCGCAGCTGGGAGAAGGTATGCGACCAGCTCCTCGACCACTTCGACGAGGCGAGGACGCTGCATGCGGTGGACTCCCGGGCTCGCGCTCGTCGCCTCGTGCGGCCCGAGCCGCCCGCGACGATCGTCTCCCGTCGGTGGCGGCGGTACGTCGCGCTCGGTGACTCTCTCACGGAAGGGCTCTGCGATCCGGCCCCCGATGGTGCGCTGAGAGGATGGGCCGACCGTCTCGCGCTCCTGCTCGCCGCCGGAGGAGGTCTGCACTACGCGAACCTGGCCATCAGGTCCAAGCGCGTCCGGGACGTCGCCGGACTGCAACTGGCCAGGGCACTCGAGCTTCGGCCCGACCTCGTGTCGATCCTGATCGGTGCGAACGACCTCGTGAAGCCCCGCGTCGATGTCACCGCGCTCGCCGCGGAGCTCGAGGACGCCGTGCGCCGGCTGCGGGGAATCGGGGCGGACGTGCTCCTCGTCACGCCCTTTCTCCCCGGCCGTCGCGCTGCGTCGATCTATACGCGGAGGTTCTCCGCCTTCGCCACCGCGTTGAGCGGGATCGCCGCCCGCACCGGCGCGATCCTGATCGATACGGATCTGCACCCCTCGCTGGCCGAGCGCGCGAACTGGGGCGAGGATCTGGTCCACCTGAGCAGCCGGGGCCACCGTTTCCTCGCCTACCGTGGCGCCGAAGTGCTCGGTGTCCCCGATGCCGATGCGCTCGGGGTGCTCGACGCAGCGATGCACGACCATGAGACCATCGGTGCCGGTGTGTGGTGGCGACGGCATGCGCTTCCGTGGGTCTGGCGCCGCCTCAACGGTCGCGCGGCGGGTGACGGGAGGATCGCGAAGCACGATGGCTACGTGTACCTCGGTCGGCCGTCTGCGGCGTTCGCTGCGGTCGTGCCCTGAGACCCCGCTCGCTCAGCGCCGACCCATGCCGTGGTACTGCCAGCCGGCGGCGCGCCACGCGGTCGAGTCGAGGCAGTTGCGGCCGTCCACGATGACCCGGCCCCGTACGAGTGCCCCGGCGTGCTCCGGCGAGAGGTCCCGTCGATACTCATCCCACTCGGTGACGACCACGACGGCATCGGCCTCCCGCAGCGCCTCGTCGCGGTCACGGGCGTAGCCCAGCTGCGGATGCGCCTTGGCCGCGTTGTCGACGGCAGCGGGGTCGGTGACCACGACATCAGCGCCCAGACCGCGAAGACGCACGGCCACGTCGAGGGCCGGTGAGTCCCGGATGTCGTCGCTGAAGGGCTTGAACGCCGCTCCCAGCACGGCGATCCTGCGACCGAACACCAGACCGCCCAGTGCATCCACGACGAGCTGCACGGCTCGATCGCGACGCCGGAGATTGATCGTGTCGACTTCACGCAGGAAGCCGACCGCCTCGCCGCGGCCCAGCTCTTCCGCCCGCGCGGCGAACGCCCTGATGTCCTTGGGCAGACAACCGCCGCCGAATCCGATGCCCGCGCCGAGATAGCGCCGCCCGATCCGTGTGTCATGGCCGAGCGCATCGGCGAGCAGAGTGACATCTGCGCCGGACGCCTCCGCGATCTCCGCCATCGCGTTGATGAAGGAGATCTTCGTGGCGAGGAAGGCGTTCGCCGCTCCCTTGACCAGTTCCGCGGTCGCGAGATCCGTCACCAGGAACGGCACCCCGCTTTCGACGGCGGCACCGTACACGTCACGGAGGATCCAGACCGCGCGCTCGCCGGCGGCATCCGACTCGGCACCCACGACGAGACGGTCCGGTGTCAAAGTGTCGTGCACGGCCCAGCCCTCGCGGAGGAACTCCGGATTCCAGACGAGCGTCGCACCCGTGGGGGAGATGCGAGCGGCGAGCTCGCCTGCGGTGCCGACGGGAACAGTGGATTTGCCGGCCACCACGTCTCCTGGGCGCAGGTGGGGGAGCAGATCGTCGACAGCCGCGTCGACATAGCGGAGATCTGCGGAGTGCGCACCCGGGGTCTGTGGGGTGCCGACAGCGAGGAAGTGCACGTCTGCGCCCCCGGCATCGGCCATCCGCGCGCTGAAGCGGAGCCTTCCGGTCGACAGGCCTTGCGCGATGAGCTCGGCGAGTCGTGGTTCGAAGAACGGCGCAGCGCCCGACGCGAGCGCGGCGACCTTGTCCCGGTCGACGTCGATGCCCACGACGTCGTGTCCCAGGGAGGCCATGGCGGCGGCATGAACGGCTCCGAGATATCCGCAGCCGATGACGGAGAGGCGCATGAACCCACCACAGCGGATGCCCCCCTCGCTTCGGCATCCACGGGGTGAACGTGTCGTGGCCGGTCGATGGCGGATCCGCGTCGCGCGCCGACTCGCAGGATTCGAGGTCCGCGCTGATAGAGTGGATGAGGTTGATGTCTGTCAACCGCACAATTTCATATCGACTCATGGAGCGATCGGCGGAGAAGCTGGTCCCCTGTGGTGGGTTCCTCGGCAGATGTCGGGTGGCTTTCTACTGGTGGCCAGCGCAGGCGAGATTCGCGGGAATGCCCGCGCGCCCGAACCCTTCCGTTCCGCTCCTTTGAACATGCTCGCGCGTCACATGGATTCGCGAGTCTAAACAAAGAAGGAGAGACCTCTTGGAAGGTCCTGAAATCACCGCCACCGAGGCCGTTCTCGACAACGGCCGCTTCGGCACCCGCACCATCCGCTTCGAGACCGGCCGCCTCGCGCAGCAGGCTCAGGGCGCAGTCGCCGCGTACCTCGACGGCGAGACCATGCTCCTCTCGGCCACGAGCGCAGGCAAGCACCCGCGCGAGGGCTTCGACTTCTTCCCGCTGACGGTCGATGTCGAAGAGCGCTCCTACGCCGCCGGCAAGATCCCCGGCTCGTTCTTCCGTCGTGAGGGTCGTCCCTCCACCGAGGCGATCCTCGTCTGCCGTCTGATCGACCGTCCGCTGCGTCCGTCGTTCGTCGACGGCCTGCGTAACGAGGTCCAGGTCGTCATCACCGTGATGTCGATCGCTCCCGGCGAGTTCTACGACGCTCTCGCCATCAACGCCGCATCCGCGTCGACCCAGATCTCGGGTCTCCCGTTCTCGGGTCCCGTCGCCGGTGTGCGCCTCGCGTTCATCCCCGGCCAGGGCGAGCACGCCGACCAGTGGGTCGCGTTCCCGACCGCCGAGCAGGTCGCGGAGGCCGTGTTCGACCTGATCGTCGCCGGTCGTGTCGTCACCAAGGCCGATGGCACCGAAGACGTCGCGATCATGATGGTCGAGGCTGAGGCCACCGAGCACAGCTGGAACCTGATCAAGGCCGGCGCCACCAAGCCGAACGAAGAGATCGTCGCTCAGGGTCTCGAGGCCGCGAAGCCGTTCATCGCTCAGCTCGTGAAGGCTCAGGCCGAGCTCGCCGCCACGGCGTCGAAGGAGCCGGGCGTGTACCCGGTCTTCCCGGCGTACAGCGACGAGGTCTACAGCTTCGTGTCCGAGCGTGCGTTCGCCGAGCTCAGCGACGTCTACCAGATCGCCGACAAGGTCGAGCGTCAGACCGCCGACGACGCGATCAAGGACCGCGTGAAGGCGGAGCTCATCGAGGCCACCGAGGCGGGTTCGCTCCCGGCCGCAGCCCCGCTCGAGTTCTCGGCCGCGTACAAGTCGGTCACCAAGCGGATCGTCCGCGGTCGCATCCTCACGGAGGGCGCTCGTATCGACGGTCGTGGGCTGGCGGACATCCGTCCGCTCGACGCCGAGGTGCAGGTCATCCCGCGCGTGCACGGCTCTGCGATCTTCCAGCGCGGCGAGACCCAGATCCTGGGTGTCACCACGCTGAACATGCTCAAAATGGAGCAGCAGATCGACTCGCTGTCGCCTGTGACGAGCAAGCGTTACATGCACCACTACAACTTCCCGCCGTACTCGACCGGTGAGACCGGCCGTGTCGGTTCGCCGAAGCGTCGCGAGATCGGGCACGGCTTCCTGGCCGAGCGCGCCCTCGTGCCGGTGCTGCCGAGCCGCGAGGAGTTCCCGTACGCGATCCGTCAGGTGTCCGAGGCGCTCAGCTCCAACGGTTCCACCTCGATGGGCTCCGTCTGCGCGTCGACCCTGTCGCTGCTGAACGCGGGTGTGCCGCTGCGCGCCCCCGTCGCCGGTATCGCGATGGGTCTCGTGTCGGACGAGGTCAACGGTGAGACCCGCTACGCGGCTCTGACCGACATCCTGGGTGCGGAGGACGCACTCGGCGACATGGACTTCAAGGTCGCCGGAACCAGCGAGTTCGTCACGGCCATCCAGCTGGACACCAAGCTCGACGGCATCCCGACGCAGGTTCTCGCCGGTGCGCTCACCCAGGCTCGTGAGGCTCGTCTGACGATCCTCAACGTCCTGAACGCTGCGATCGACGCTCCCGACGAGATGGCGCCCACCGCGCCTCGCGTCATCAGCGTGCAGATCCCGGTCGACAAGATTGGCGAGCTGATCGGCCCGAAGGGCAAGACGATCAACGCGATCCAGGATGAGACCGGCGCGCAGATCTCCATCGAGGAGGACGGCACCGTCTACATCGGCGCCACCGACGGCCCGTCGGCTGAGGCCGCTCGTGCCCAGGTCAACGCGATCGCCAACCCCACCAACCCGGAGGTCGGGGAGCAGTTCCTCGGCACCGTCGTGAAGATCGCCACCTTCGGTGCGTTCGTCTCGCTGCTCCCGGGCAAGGACGGCCTCCTGCACGTCACCGAGGTGCGCAAGCTCGCCGGTGGCAAGCGGGTCGAGAACGTCGACGACGTGCTCTCGGTCGGCCAGAAGATCCTCGTGAAGATCACGAAGATCGACGACCGTGGCAAGCTCTCGCTCGAGCCCGTCCTCGACGACGCTCCTGCCGCTGAGGCTGCCCCTGCAGAGGACGCAGCCGCCGAGTAAGCGCGACGTTCGAACGGAACCCGGGCCTCTTCGCGAAGAGGGGGCCCGGGTTTCATCGTCCAGTGGTGTGACCAAATCGTTATCTGGAGTTTCCGCGCCGTTCCCCGGATTGGTCGGGGCGTCCGGGGAATTCGCTTACTCTCGAAGTACGCACCGGGGGGTGCAGATCCAGCAGGTACGCAGGTCGGCACGCACCGATCGACGCGGGGGTGAGAGAGAATGCGGTTGTTCAGCGTAGGCGCAGGAGCGTCTGAGGAAGGCGCCAAGCAGGGCGTTGCCGAGCATCCGTCCGCGCCCATCCCGATCGTCGGACCGGGGATAGGGGAGTCCATCCGCGTCGCCCTGGGCGAAACGGGTTTCGAGACGTTCCCTCTGATGCTCGGCGCGGCGGAGTTCGGCTGGAACGTCGACCTCGAGACCAGTCACGGCATTCTCGACCGCTATGTGGAGTTCGGCGGAAACGCCATCCACACCGCTGACGGCTTCTCCGGCGGACGCAGCGAGCACATCATCGGGCAATGGTTGCGGTCGCGCGGTCAGCGCGAGCGCAGTGTCCTGAGCGTCCGCATCGGCGCCCACGCCGACAACCCCGGCCTCGGTTCGGTCAACCTCGTGCGTGCCGTCGAGGGATCGCTGACCCGGCTCGGTGTCGACCGCATCGATGTGCTCTATCTCGATGCCACCCTCGACGCGACGACCAACCTCGAAGACACCTTGGCGACCGTCGAATGGATGACGGATGCCGGGAAGATCGGTTCGGTCGGTGCATTCGGCTTCGCCCCGGAGCGACTCGTGGAAGCACGCATCCTGGCCGCGGCCGGTTACCCGCGCATCCAGGTGATCGACACTCCCTACAACCTGGTCCGCCGTCAGCCGTTCGAGGGTGATCTTCGCCTCGTGGCCGGTGCGCAGAACCTCGCCGTCACGCCGTCTCACGCGCTCGAGCACGGATTCCTGTCGGGTCGGCATCGCAGCAAAGCGCTCACGTCGCGCGGTGTGCGGGGCGAGCAACTGCGTGGTCATCTGAACCGCCGGGGGATCAAGATCCTGCGCGCTCTCGATCAGGTCGCCGAGGAAGTGAGTGCTCCTGTCGCGGCGGTCTCCATCGCCTGGTTGCTCGCTCAGCGTACGATCGCCGCGCCCATCGTCAACGCGTTCGCGAGCGATCACGTCGATGAGCTGATGCAGGGAGCGGGTGTCTCGCTCTCGCGCAGCCAGGTGTCCGATCTCACCCGGGCGGGTAACTGAGCTTCCAGCCGCCCGTGACATAGGGTGGAAGAGAGGTCCGGCGGATGCTGGCGATGAAGCGAGCGATTTGTGACGCACTACATTTATCTGGTCAGACACGGTGAACATCAGGATGCCGAGTACGGGCTCGCAGACGGACCCCTCTCGCCGAGGGGGCAACGTCAGGCGGAGCTGATCGCGGATCGGCTGTCCGGGCTCCCGCTCGACGCCGTCTGGCATTCCCCGCTGTTGCGCGCGAACGAGACGGCGCGGGCGATCGCGGCTCGTCTGCCGTCGGTGGATCCCGAGCCCACCGCGCTGCTGTTCGACTGCGTCCCGACCGGGATGACGGAGGAGACTCCTTCCGTGTTCGAGCCGTTCTTCGGTTCCGTCACCGAGGCCGAGATCGAGGCTGGGCGGGCGCAGATGTCCGATGCCGTCAATGAGTTCCTGGTGCGCAAGACCGGAGACGTGCACGAGGTGCTCATCACCCACAACTTCGTGATCTCCTGGTTCGTGCGGGAGGTGCTCGCCGCACCGGAGTGGCGGTGGATGACCCTGAACCAGTCCCATTGCGGGCTGACGGTGATCGCTCAGAAGCAGGGGCGGCCGTGGACGCTGCTCACGCACAACGACACCGGCCACCTTCCGGTGGAACTGCGCACCGGGATCCCCGATGCGCTGCTGGTCTGAGCGCCCCGCTCCGACGCGCCTCCGCGGTGTCGCGGAATCCGAGGTGTCTGCCCGCGCGCCCCTGACCGTGCGCTGTCGGCCGCGAAATAGACTGGATGCATGACCACGCAGGTAGCACTCGTCGGCGGAACCGGGAAGCTCGGCACGATCATCGGTGCGGTGATCGATGAGCTCGACGGGTTCGAGGTGAGCCGTGTGCTGACCTCTTCCAGCGATCTCGCGGAGATCGACGGTGCTGACCTGGTCGTCGATGCATCGACGCCGCAGGTGAGCATCGAGGTGGTGCGCGCAGCCGTCGAACGTGGCATCAACGTGCTGGTCGCGACCTCGGGCTGGTCGGCGGAGCGGATCGCGCTCGTACGTCCTCTCGTCGAGGCGGCCGGCACCGGTGCCGTCTTCATCCCGAACTTCTCTCTCGGCTCGGTCCTCGGGTCAGCGCTGGCGGCGGCCGCTGCGCCCTTCTTCGGCTCGGCAGAGATCATCGAAGCGCACCGCGAGACCAAGATCGACTCGCCGAGCGGAACGGCCGTGCGGACCGCGGAACTGATCGCGACCGCGCGCGCGGAGCAGGGGCCCGTCAGCGCACCGCATGCGGACCAGCGTGCCAGGGGGCAGCAGGTCGGCAGTGTGCCCGTCCACTCTCTGCGGCGCCCCGGGGTCGTCGCCAAGCAGGAAGTCATCCTCTCCGGCCCGGGGGAGTCGCTCACCTTCACACACGACACAGTGGACTCGGCTCTCGCCTATGCCCCGGGGATTCGGCTCGCCGTGCCCTTCGCGCTGAAAGCCGACGGCGTGTTCGTGGGTCTTGAGCACATGATCGACATCGGCATCCGATCGTGATGTCGCGTATCGGCGTCGCGTTGATGGCCGCGGCGCTGCTCCTCTATCTCGCCGTCGCGATCTGGCTCGCGGTGATGTTCATCTCGGTCGGCACCGGCGTGTCCATCGGCATGGGGGTCACCCTGCTCGTGCTGGCACCGATCGGAGCATGGGCGCTGGTCCGGGAGATGATGTTCGGCTTCGGCGCCGATCGTCTGGGACGCCTCCTCGATGCGGAGGGCGGGATGCCTCCGGTCGAGACGGAACTGACGCCCAGCGGGCGGATCGCCCGCGCGGATGCCGATCCGCTGATCGCCCGGTACGCCGCAGAAGCGGATGCGGCGGGTGACGATTGGCGGGCGCGCTATCGGCTGGGTGTGGTCCAGGACGCGGCGGGCCGCCGGAAAGACGCCAGGGCCAGCATTCGCGAGGCGATCCGGCTCTCGCGCCGCTGACCCTGGTGCCCTGAACGGATTCCGCGCCGCGATCAGGCGAGTGTCGCCTCCAAGGTGATATCGATCCCCGAGAGCGCCTGAGACACCGGGCAGCCCGTCTTGGCTCCGTTCGCGATCTCCTGGAACGCCTCGGGCGTGAGATTCGGGACCGTCGCATTGACGTTGAGGTGGCTGCCGGTGATGCCGACGCCCGGCTTGAACGTGACCGACGCCGTGGTGTTGACGCGCTCCGGCGGAGTGCCGTTCTCGGCGAGCGCGTGGGAGAGCGCCATGCTGAAGCACGATGCATGCGCGGCCGCGATGAGCTCCTCGGGCGTCGTGGTCGTGTCGCTGCCCTCGCTGCGCGCCTTCCAGTTGATCGGGAAGGTGCCGAGATGGGACGACGAGAACGCGACCGTACCCGACCCCTCCATGAGCGATCCGGTCCAGGTGCTGGCGGCTTCGCTGGTGACAGGCATGATTCCTCCGGTTCTCGCACTGCGGGCGCAGCGTCGGCTGGTCGCCAGCCTACCGAGCGGCGGAGGGGCGGGGAACAGCCTCAGGCGGCGGCAGGCCTGCCGATGAGCCCCGCTCGCTGCAGCACGAGGTAGAGCTGGCAGCCCAGGCAGAAGGCGAATGCCGCGTTGAGGAAGGCCGCTACGAAGGCGGCAGCGGTCGCGATCGGCAGAGCCCACGGAACGCCGAGGAGGTGCAGCACGAGACCGATACCCACCACGAAGAGTCCGACACCCTGCGAGAACCTCGGAGGGCGGGGGTCTTCGAGCTCGGCGGGCGGAGCGAGACGCGGTCGCACCGCTGTGCGGAACAGCGCGCCCCAGGGAGCGGTCCGCGGCGACACCACACCCCACAGGAACAGCGCGGCGGCGACGGCGGTGAGGAGGAAACCGGGATCGAGAGCGCGCTGCGCGAAGGAGGCGGAGGAGATCGCCCACCCCGTCGGCGTGAAGGAGGCATCGGCGAGCGGCTGGTACGCGAACCAGCCGAACGTCGCGGCACCCGCCTGCGCTGTGGATATCCCCGTCAGTGCGAGGAACGTCGCCACCAGCAGCAGCACCGCGGTGATCGCTGCGGCGAATCGGGGGCCTCTGGGGTCGATGCCGGCGGGATTGCTCATGGATGCTCCGTTTCTTCGGCTCAGAGGGTTGCGAGGGCGTCGGTGAGGGCATGCCGGTGAGGGACACCGTGGAATCGCGCGCGCACGGCACCCGACCCGTCCACGACGAAGGTGGTCGGTGTCTGGAGCACCTTGTAGCGGGTCGAGAGGTCGGGACGGTGAGTCAGATCCACCTCCACATGGCGGAGACCCTCGTGTTCGGCGGCGTATGCGCCGAGCAGCCTGCGCACCTGCGGACACCGCGCGCACATCTCAGTGCTGAACTGCACCAGGGTCGCCCGGGACCCGAGTTCGGCGGAGTCCGCATCCGTGGGGACGAAGTGAAGCGTGCCGCCGTCGCGTCGCCGACCGTCACGGCGTCGCAGCGCGACACCGATGAGCGTCGCGAGCACGAGCAGTGCAGCAGCGAAGCCGAGGGCCAGGGCGGGAGACATGGGTCGAGGATATGCCGCTCCAGGGCGCTCGGGGCCGATGTTTCCGACGATGACGGCGACGTCCCGGGGGCGCGCTCATCCGCCCGACAGGGTGAGGGTGGCGGTATCGTGGCTGTCATGAGCGCAGCCGTCCCGACTCCTTATGAAGATCTGCTCCGAGACGTCCTGGAGAGCGGCACGCACAAGTCCGATCGCACCGGCACCGGCACGACGAGCGTCTTCGGTCGACAGATCCGCTTCGATCTGTCGAAGGGGTTCCCGCTCATCACGACCAAGCGCGTGCACTTCAAGTCCATCGCCTACGAGCTCCTCTGGTTCCTGCAGGGCGATTCGAACGTGGGGTGGCTTCGAGAGAACGGCGTCACGATCTGGGATGAGTGGGCGGACGAATCCGGCGACCTCGGTCCTGTCTACGGGGTGCAATGGCGTTCCTGGCCGACGCCCGACGGCGGCAGCATCGACCAGCTCTCCGAGGTGATCGAGCAGATCCGACGGTCGCCCGATTCGCGGCGGCTGATCGTCTCGGCATGGAACCCCGCCGACATCCCCGACATGGCGCTCGCGCCGTGCCACGCGCTGTTCCAGTTCTACGTCGCCGACGGCAAGCTCTCCTGCCAGCTGTACCAGCGCAGCGCGGACATGTTCCTCGGAGTGCCGTTCAACATCGCTTCCTACGCGCTCCTCACGCTGATGATCGCTCAGCAGGTGGGGCTCGAGCCCGGCGACTTCGTCTGGACCGGCGGCGACTGCCACGTGTACGACAACCACGTGGAGCAGGTGCGCGAGCAGCTGAGCCGTGAGCCTTACGCATACCCGACGCTGCGTTTCGCGCGGAAGCCCGAGTCGATTTTCGACTACCGCTACGAGGATTTCATCGTGGAGGACTACCAGCACCACGCGCCGATCAGGGCGGCGGTCGCGGTATGACGTGGGTGGGCTTGATCTGGGCCGAAGCGCACGGTGGCGTGATCGGCGCGGAGGGCGGCATGCCGTGGCATGTGCCAGAGGACCTGGCTCACTTCAAGGAAGTCACCCTCGGCGCTCCGGTCGTGATGGGGCGCAAGACCTGGGACTCTCTCCCTGAGCGCTTCCGTCCGCTCGCCGGCCGCGAGAACATCGTGGTGACCCGGCAGCAGGACTGGTCCGAGGAGGGCGCGCGTCGCGCGGCGACGGTCGCCGAGGCGGTCCGCGGACTCGACCGGGCATGGATCATCGGCGGTGCGGAGATCTTCCGACAGGTGATCGGCGACGCGGACCGTCTGGAGGTCACCGAGCTCGACCTGGACGTCGCCGGCGACGTGTACGCCCCGGACAAGAAGGGCTGGCGCCTGGTCGACGAGGGGGAGTGGCAGACCTCCCGCACCGGCGTCCGGTACCGCTTCCTGGGATACGAGCGCTGATGCCCACCGCGCTGATCACCGGAGCAAGCGCAGGGCTGGGCGCCGAGTTCGCCCGTCAGCTGGCGCGGCGGCGGGCCGACCTCATCCTGGTGGCGCGCTCGGTGGGCGCCCTCGAGAAGCTGGCGGCGGAACTGCGGAGCGAGTACGGGGTCGCGGTCGAGATCGTGTCCGCCGATCTGGCGGAAGAGGCAGGAGTCGAGAAGGTCGCGGAAAGGCTGCGCGACACCACGGACCCTGTCGACCTTCTCGTGAACAACGCGGGGTTCGGATTGCCTCTGCAGTTCGCCGACAACGACATCGACGACGAGGTCCGTCACCTACGGCTGCATGTGGAGGCGTCGATGCGCCTCATGCATGCGGCGCTCCAGTCCATGCGCGGTCGCGGCGGGCGCATCATCAACGTCGCCTCGGTCGCGGGATTCATCTCGCGCTCGACCTACTCCGCATGCAAGGCATGGCTCATCGGCTTCAGCCGCTGGGCCAACACCGAGTACGCGAGGGACGGAGTCTCCGTGACGGCGCTGTGCCCGGGTTTCACCCACACGTCGTTCCATGAGCGGATGGGGCTGCCGGTGGGTCAGGAGGGTGTTCCCGCCATCATGTGGCTGAATGCGCGAGACGTCGTCAGGATCGGCCTTCGCGATGCGGCGCTCGGCAAGTCGGTGTCGGTGCCGTCGCTGCGATACAAAGCGATCGTCGCTCTGGCGCGCGTGCTGCCGAGTTCACTCACCTCCGGTGTGGCCCGTCGCGGCCGGGTCTGATCACAGACCTTTCCGGGGTCGATCCGCGAGGTTCAGCGGAACCTTCCGAGCCGGATCCCGGCTTTCGCGATGGCGGCGATCGTCTCGCCGTCCGTGATCGTGTCCTCGGCGATCATCGTGAGGACGTCCTCGAACGGTACCCAGGAGACGGCGCGGATGCCTTCTTCCGCCTGCGTCTCGGCGGAGACGCCGCGTGATGCGTCTTCGCCCGTGATCGGATGGAGGTCGCGGGCGAGGAAGACGTGCTCCGGGGCCTCGGCGATGCCGTTCAGAGCCAGCATGCCGCCGAGAGGGGTCCAGTCGGCCGCCTCGTACCCCGTCTCCTCGCGGAGTTCGCGCTGAGCCGCGACGAGTGGGTCCTCCCCGTCGCTGCCACCGGCCGGAATCTCGACGCTCGTGCCGACGGTGTATCTGTCGATCGTGACGAGGCACACGCGCTCGCCCTCGTCCATCGCGACGACGAAGACGGCCGGATGCTGCATGGAGACGACACCGTAGATGCCCTCGTCGCCTGAGGGCCCCGTGATCCGGTCCTCTCGCACGCGGATCCATGCGTTCTCGTACTTCGTGTCGGTGCTTCGTGTGAGCCAGCCCATCCCACGAGCGTACGGCGGAGCGCCCCCGGTCCGTACGATCGGTGCATGGGTTTGTTCAGGAGAAAGCGCGATCCTCAGGGTGCCGATGAGATGCTTCAGGCGTACAACGCTGCGGAGGCCGCTCGCCTCGCGGACCTCACCGCGGGGATCTCCGCCGATACGGCCGCGCCCCTGACTGTCGGCAGTGAGGCCGGAGCCGGAGAGGTCGCCGTCGAGGACGTGTTCAGGATCACCGGCCGCGGTCTCGTGGCCACGGGCAAAGTGAGCCGCGGTGTCGTCCGCGTCGGAGACGCCGTCTCGGTCATCCGTGACGGTGCCGCGCTGTCGACGACCGAGATCACCGGAATCGAGATGTTCCGTAAGCGCGCGAACGAGGCGAGGGCCGGTGACATGGTCGGGGTGCTCCTGGCAGGGAAGAACGACGTCGCCCGCGGGGACGTCATCCGCGTCTTCGCGTCCGCATGACCGGTGGTCGAACCGATACGCTGGGTCTATGACGCACTCGGGCAACCCCTTCGGACAGGTTCTCGTCGCGCTTGTCACTCCGATGACGGCCGACGGCGAAGTCGACTGGCCCGCCGTCGAGAAGCACATCGATGACGTGATCACCGCGGGAGCGGACGGCATCGTCGTGACGGGAACGACCGGCGAGACCTCGACTCTGACGGACCCCGAGAAGCTCAAGCTCGTCGAGGTCGGCAAGTCCGTCTCCGCAGGTCGGGCGAAGATCATCACGGGTGGCGGGTCGAACGAGACCGCGCACGCGATCGAGCTCTACAAGGCCAGCGAGAAGGCAGGCGCCGACGGCATCATGATCGTCACGCCGTACTACAACAAGCCCACGCAGGCGGGCATCCTCACACACTTCCGTCTGGTGGCCGACGCCACCGACCTCCCGGTGATCCTCTACGACATCCCGGGCCGGACCGGTGTGCCGATCAAGTACGAGACGATCCTGCGTCTGGCGAAGCACCCGAACATCCTCGCTGTGAAGGATGCCAAGGGCGACTTCTCCGAGGTGAGTCGGGTGCTGAACCAGACCGATCTCATGTACTTCTCGGGCGACGACGCGAACGTGCTGCCGCACCTCGCGATCGGGGCGACCGGGTTGATCGGCGTGACGGCCAACGTCGCCGCGGCGCCGTACCGCACGATCATCGACGCGGTGAACGCGGGAGACCTCGCCACGGCCACGGCGGAGCACAAGCGGCTCGAGCCGCTCGTCCGCGCCGTGATGACGCATGTGCCTGGGACCGTCGCGGCCAAGTACATCCTGCACGGACTCGGTCGCATCTCGAGTCCGCGCGTCCGACTTCCCCTGGTCGGTCCCGAGGAATGGGAGGCGGCGCTCATCGAGGATGAGCTCGACCTCGTCCAGGACGTTCCCGGTGCCGACTTCTCGAACTTCCGTCCCGACCGCAATGCGGCCGCGGGCGGTGCCCTGCCGAAGGTGCACGGCACGACGCGCTGAGTCGCGTCGCCATGAACGAACGGACGCGCGGAGTGTCCGACTGAGGAGACAGCATGTCCATTCCCCTGGTAGAACCGACCGCTCTCGATGAAGGGACGCTGCGGGTCATCCCGATCGGCGGGCTCGGAGAGATCGGTCGCAACATGACCATGTTCGAGTACGACGGGAAGATCCTGATCGTCGACTGCGGTGTGCTCTTCCCGGAGGAGCACCAGCCGGGCGTCGACCTGATCCTCCCGGACTTCGAGCCCATCCGTGATCGCCTCGAAGACATCGTCGGTGTCGTGCTCACGCACGGCCACGAAGATCACATCGGCGCCGTGCCCTACCTCCTGCGCCTGAAGAGCGACATCCCTCTGATCGGCTCCGGGCTCACCCTCGCGCTGGTCGAGGCGAAGCTCAAGGAGCACCGCATCAAGGCCTTCACCCTCACCGTGAAGGAGGGGCAGGAGGAGCGGGTCGGTCCGTTCGACCTGGAGTTCGTCGCGGTCAACCACTCCATCCCCGACGCGCTGGCCGTCGCCATCCGCACCCCCGCCGGCATGGTCCTCGCGACCGGCGACTTCAAGATGGACCAGCTTCCCCTCGACGGCCGGATCACCGACCTGCGCGCGTTCGCCCGCCTCGGGGAAGAGGGCGTCGATCTGTTCCTCGTCGATTCGACCAACGCCGACGTTCCCGGCTTCACCCCGACGGAACGCTCCATCGGCCCCGTGCTCGATCAGGTGATCGCGAAGGCGCCGCGTCGCGTCATCGTCGCCAGCTTCTCCAGCCACGTCCACCGTGTGCAGCAGGTCATCGATGCCGCACACGCCAACGGGCGCCGCGTCGCGTTCCTCGGCCGCAGCATGGTCCGGAACATGACGATCGCCGAGCAGCTCGGCTACCTGAAGGTGCCGGACGGCGTCCTGATCGACTTCAAGAAGGCACGTGATCTGCCCGACGAGCAGATCGTCTACATGTCGACGGGCTCGCAGGGAGAGCCGATGGCCGTGCTCAGCCGGATGGCGAACATGGATCACGCGATCGAGATCAGCGAGGGCGACACCGTCATCCTCGCCTCCAGCCTCATCCCGGGCAACGAGAACGCGGTGTACCGCGTGATCGACGGCTTGACCAAGCTGGGCGCCAACGTCGTGCACAAGGCGAACGCGAAGGTGCACGTCTCCGGGCACGCCGCCGCGGGTGAGCTCATCTACTGCTACAACATCCTGAAGCCGAAGAATGTCCTCCCGGTCCATGGCGAGTACCGCCACCTCATCGCGAACGCCAAGCTGGCGCAGGACACCGGCGTGCCGGAGGACAACACGATCATCGCCTCGAACGGCACCGTGATCGACCTCAAGGGCGGGGTCGCGAAGGTCGCAGGTCAGCTCGATCTCGGGTTCGTGTACGTCGACGGCTCAACCGTCGGCGAGATCACGGACGCCGACCTCAAGGACCGCCGGATCCTCGGCGAGGAGGGCTTCATCTCGGTCATCGTCGTGGTGGACGCCACGACCGGGCGCATCATCTCGGGCCCGGAGATCCATGCGCGCGGCGTCGCCGAGGACGACTCCGTGTTCGACGACGTCACGCCCAAGATCGTCGCCGCGCTCAAGGAGGCGTCCGGCAATGGTGTCCGTGACACCCATGCGCTGTCGCAGGTCGTGCGACGCACGATCGGTCGCTGGGTCAATCAGCGGCTTCGTCGTCGCCCCATGATCGTGCCGCTCGTCATCGAGGCGTGACGGCGGCGCGGTCCTCTCGCACTCACGGGTAGTCGTCATGCCGACGTAACACCGTCGGCCTATGCTCGCGTCATGCACAGGGGCTTCTCGCTTCGCAGGGCGTCGCAGACGGATGCGATGTTCCTCGGCGACATGCTCGTCGAGGCGGCGAACTGGCGAGCCGGAGGAGTGCGGCCACGGCACGAGGTGCTGACCTCGACGGAGCATCGCCGCTACCTCGCGGGGTGGAAACGCATGTCAGACGACGGCCTCGTCGCGCTGGGTGACGATGACGTCGCGGTCGGTGCCGCCTGGTATCGGGTGCTTCCGCAGAACGAGCCGGGATTCGGTTTCATCGGCATCGCGGTCCCCGAGCTGATCGTCGGCGTGCACCCGCTCTGGCGCGCTCGGGGTGTTGGTCGGTCCCTGCTGCGCGGCATCGTGCAGCTCGCCGGGTCCCAAGGCCATGCCAGGATCAGCTTGAGCGTGGAGCGGGACAACTTCGCGCGCAATCTGTATCGTGCGGAAGGGTTCGCCGTGGTGGGTCAGGGGTCGACGCGCGACACGATGGCTCGCGGTACGGGGTAGCGTACGCTCTCTCCGATCCGTGGAAAGCCGCGTCATTACGCGGCGATGTCGCCTGTTGGACGTAACGTGAGAGCATGGCCAGGAGTACCACGAAGACAGAGCGCGCGTCGACGAGCGCACCGTCGCGCCCCAAGCGGCAGACGGCTCCCAAGGCCACGCCCGCTCGCAAGGCCCAACCCGCTCCCAAGAAGTACATCGACGAGGCCGACAAGCCTCCAGTCGCCGTCCGTGCCTGGGTCGGGCTGGCGCACGGGGTCGGAGGACTCTTCCGCGCGTTCGGCCCTGAGACCCTCGAGAAGGACGACCGTCGCGACGGCTTCCCGTTCTTCCTCGTGCTCCTCGCCGTGCTCGGTGCGGTCAACGAGTGGTTCTTCATCGGCAACGAGGTCGCAGCGAACATCAGTGCCTACTCGGTGGGTCTCTTCGTCGGACGCGTGGCCTTCATCATGCCCGTGCTGCTCCTCCTGCTCGCCGGATGGCTGTTCCGGCACCCGTCCTCTGTCCACGACAACGGTCGTATCGGCATCGGCTTCGGCATGTTCGTCCTCGCCCTCGCGGGGATCTTCCATGTCGCAGGGCCTCGCCCGCATCCGAACCAGGGGATGCCTGCGCTCAGCGAGTCGGGCGGTCTGCTGGGCTGGCTGGTGGGGCAGCCGCTGACGTACCTCACCGACATCCCGGCGTACATCGTGCTGTCGCTGCTCGTGGCACTCAGCATCCTGATCCTCACCAAGACACCGCCGAATCGCATCGGTTCGCGCCTCGGGGATCTCTACGCCTGGATGTTCGACGCGGAGCGACCGGAGAAGCCGACGAAGGACGCCGCAGCGATCGACGACGCGGACAAGACCGATGACCCCGACGTACTGCCGTGGTGGCGCCGGAACAAGACCGGCCGCGAAGAGGACCCGGATGAGGGCACACTCGATTCCGACGACATCACCGCGCTCCTGACCACCTCCGATCCCACGCCTGCGTACGACCAGGCAGTGGTCGTCGAGAATCCTTACGACGCGGCCACCGAGGTGCTGTCCGAGGTCAGGTCGGTCGCCGACTCGCTCGCCGAGCAGCAGACCACGGCCCTGCTCGATGACTCCTCTGAGACAGGAGAGGTGCCGGAACTACCCGGTCTCGACGGGTTCGGCACCGATGGTCCGGGCGACCGCGGCCCGCAGGCCCCCGTCACGCCATACATCCTCCCGTCTCCCGGACTCCTGGTCGAAGGCCCGCCGCCCGTCATGCGCTCAGAGGCGACCGACAAGGTGATCGAGCAGATCACCAGCGTGCTGTCGCAGTTCAAGGTCGATGCCAAGGTGACCGGCTTCTCCCGCGGACCGACGGTCACGCAGTACGAGGTCGAGGTGGGCCACGGCGTCAAGGTCGAGAAGATCCTGCAGCTGAGCAACAACTTCGCCTACGCCGTGGCCTCGAACGACGTGCGCATCCTCTCGCCGATCCCGGGCAAGAGCGCAATCGGCATCGAGATCCCGAACGCCGACAAGGAGATGGTGGCTCTCGGCGATGTGCTGCGCTCGCCCGCTGCGCAGAAGAGCACGCACCCCATGACCATCGGCGTCGGCAAAGACGTCGGCGGCAACATCGTCATCGCGAACCTCGCGAAGATGCCGCACCTCCTCGTGGCCGGCTCCACCGGTTCGGGTAAGTCGAGCTTCGTGAACTCCATGATCACGAGTCTGCTGATGCGTGCCCGCCCGTCCGACGTGCGCATGGTGCTGATCGACCCGAAGCGTGTCGAGCTGACCAGCTACGCCGGTGTCCCGCATCTGATCACGCCCATCATCACGAACCCGAAGAAGGCGGCGGAGGCGCTGCAGTGGGTCGTGAAGGAGATGGACATGCGGTACGACGATCTCGCGTCGTTCGGTTTCCGGCACATCGACGACTTCAACCGGGCTGTCCGCGCGGGCGAGGTCGAGCTCCCGGTGGGCAGCGAGCGTGTCCTGAAGCCGTACCCGTACCTTCTGGTGGTCGTCGATGAGCTCGCCGACCTCATGATGGTCGCCCCTCGCGACGTCGAGGACTCGATCGTCCGCATCACGCAGCTCGCACGTGCCTCCGGCATCCATCTCGTGCTAGCGACTCAGCGCCCGAGCGTCGACGTCGTGACGGGCCTGATCAAGGCCAACGTCCCGTCACGACTCGCCTTCGCCGTGACGAGCGTCACGGACAGCCGGGTCATCCTCGACAGCCCCGGTGCCGACAAGCTCATCGGTCAAGGTGACGCCCTCTTCTCACCGATGGGCTCATCGAAGCCGTTCCGCCTGCAGGGCGCGTGGGTCGATGAGAAGGAGATCGACGCGGTCGTCAAGCACGTCACACGTCAGGCACGTCCGGACTACCGTCCGGACGTGCAGGAGGCGATGGAGCCGACGAAGAAGAAGGAAGTCGACGAGGACATCGGGGATGACCTGGAGCTGCTGCTCGCAGCCGCCGAGCTCATCGTCTCCTCGCAGTTCGGATCGACGTCGATGCTCCAGCGCAAGCTCCGCGTCGGGTTCGCGAAGGCAGGTCGTCTCATGGATCTGCTCGAGTCGCGCGAGATCGTCGGCCCCTCCGAGGGGTCGAAGGCGCGAGACGTGCTGGCGACCGCCGAGCAGCTCCCGCAGGTGATGGCCAAGTTGCGCGGAGAGGACGTTCCGGCACCGACATCGGCATCGGCTGCGCCTGCGGTTCCGCCCGTCCCGCCGCTCCCGCAGACGCATGACCCGATCGCGGCTCAGTACGAGGGTCTTCCCGAGGTGGAAGCTGAGGGCGACGAAGATGCCTGGGGCTTGACGGGACGCGACTGATGGCGATCCCACGGCAGCTCCCCAACGCCATCACGGTCGCGCGCATCCCGCTGGCCGTCGTCTTCTTCGTCCTGCTCCTGCTGGGTGGCACCTATGGGTTCTCGGACCCGGGTCTCCGCTGGACGGCCGGAGTCATCTTCATCGTCGGGATCTCGACGGACTGGGTCGACGGGTACCTCGCCCGCAAGTACGACATCGTCAGTGATTTCGGCAAGCTCTGGGATCCGATCGCCGACAAGATGCTCACCGGTGCCGGCTTCATCGGGCTCGCGATTCTGGGCGAGGTCAACTGGTGGATCGTTGCGATCATCCTCGTGCGCGAATGGGGCATCACGATCCATCGGCTCATGGTGGCCAGCGAACACGTCGTGGCCGCGGCCTGGATGGGCAAGATCAAGACCGCGTTCCAAGGGGTGGCGCTCGGGTGGGCACTCCTCCCGCTGCACTACGTCATCGGTCTCGACGCCTGGACATTGATCACGTTCATCCTCATGCTCATCGTCCTGGTCCTCACGGTGGCGAGCGGCATCGACTACGTCGTGGCGCAGGTACGCGGGTCGCGCCGGAAGTCATGAGTCAGGCGGCAGCCGAGGTCCTCGCTGCGCTGGGCCGACGAGGATGGAAGCTCGGCGTGGCCGAATCCCTGACCGGGGGCGCCCTGTGCGCCGATCTCGTCGCGGTTCCCGGAGCGTCAGCCGTGCTGCTCGGAGGCGTCGTGGCATATGCCACGCCGGTCAAGTCGTCCGTGCTGGGCGTGGATGAGGGCCTGCTGTCGAGATACGGGCCGGTGCATCCGCAGGTCGCACTGGAGATGGCAGACGGCGTCAGACGCGTCGTCGGCGTCGACGGCGAGGCTGCCGATGTGGGGGTGTCCACGACCGGGATCGCCGGACCGGTGTCTCCGGACGGGCAGCCCGTCGGCACGGTGCACATCGGCGTCGTCACCCCCGCGGCATCGCGGACCAGGGCCTTTCTCTTCGTCGGCGACCGGGAATCGATCCGGGCGCAGACGGTGGACGCGGCACTCCAGGAGATGCTCGCCCTGCTCTCGGAATAGCAGAGCCCTGCGGCTGGTTATCTCTGATGTGCTCACACGTAAACCACAGAGTGCAGGAGTAGATTCTGTGCACGCCAGGGGTACTAGACTGGCTGTCTCATCGGGGGAGACCTCGAGCGAACACAGGGGGAGGAGGTTCCGATGATTCTTGTACGACAGGAAATCGGCGATGTGCTGAGGGACTTCCGCCTGCAGAAGGGGCGTACGCTCCGGCAGGTCGCCAGCAAGGCATCGGTCGCACTCGGCTACCTCAGCGAGGTGGAGCGCGGTCAGAAAGAGGCTTCGAGCGAGATTCTCGCCTCGGTCGCAGACGCTCTCGACGTCCCCATCTCGACGATCATGCGCGAAGTCGGTGACCGCATTTCGGTGCTCGAGGGCATTCAGGTCTTCCCTGACGTCGTTCCCGACGACCTCGTGGCGTCGGTCGAGCCTCAGCTCTCGCTGCACTGACCCCCGAATGGGGTGGTGATGCGTCGTAGCGAGTTCCTTCGCGCCGTCGATACCGAGTTCGGGCTGAGGGCTTCCTCTCTGGTCAACGACCTCGGCCTGAGTGCCGTAGGTGGGCGTACCGCTCTCGAAGCTCTCGCCGACGGCACGCCGCCGCGAGACATCTGGCTGGCGCTGTGCGCGGAGATGGACGTTCCCGAGGACAGGCGCCACGGAGTCGGACGGCAGGAGCCGCGGCGGCGCTGACCTACGTTCCTCGTCCGCCCTCTACGGAACACGACGCACCATTTGCGGCGTGTCGTCGAAGATTCGTTCGAAGCGGGCGTAGTCTTCTGCACAAGTGGTCCGGACCGTTTGTTCTGCACTGTATGTGAGATCGTCGCACCGATGTCGGTGGTCCCTCCTACGGTGGAAACAAGCCGAAGAGCCATTACGCCTTGTCGGAGAGTTTCTCCCAACCGGAAGAGCCGCGACAGCCTACAGGCGGCATCACGCGCGCAGAAGGAGCACATCATGCCATCACCCGCCGACCGCGAGAAGTCCCTCGAGACCGCCCTCGCTCAGATCGACCGCCAGTTCGGAAAGGGCTCGGTCATGCGGCTGGGCAGCGATGAGCGTGCCCCTGTGGCCGTCATCCCGACCGGCTCCATCGCCCTCGACGTCGCCCTCGGCGTGGGAGGACTGCCGCGTGGCCGAATCGTAGAGATCTACGGACCGGAGTCCTCGGGTAAGACGACTCTCACGCTGCACGCGATCGCCAACGCTCAGCGCGCCGGGGGAATCGCGGCGTTCATCGATGCCGAGCACGCGCTCGACCCCGACTATGCCGCGAAGCTGGGCGTCGACATCGATGCTCTCCTGGTGTCGCAGCCCGACACCGGTGAGCAGGCGCTCGAGATCGCCGACATGCTGGTGCGCTCCGGAGCCATCGACCTCATCGTCATCGACTCCGTCGCGGCGCTCGTGCCTCGTGCCGAGATCGAGGGCGAGATGGGCGACTCGCACGTGGGTCTGCAGGCGCGACTCATGTCGCAGGCCCTTCGTAAGCTCACCGGTGGTCTGAACCAGACCAACACCACCATGATCTTCATCAACCAGCTGCGTGAGAAGATCGGCGTCTTCTTCGGTTCCCCCGAGACCACCGCCGGCGGTAAGGCGCTGAAGTTCTACGCCTCGGTCCGCATGGACATCCGTCGTATCGAGACGCTGAAGGACGGAACCGATGCCGTCGGAAACCGCACCAGGGTCAAGGTCGTGAAGAACAAGATGGCGCCGCCGTTCAAGCAGGCGGAGTTCGACATCCTCTACGGCGTCGGCATCTCCCGCGAAGGCAGCCTGATCGACTTCGGCGTCGAACACGCCATCGTGAAGAAGTCGGGTTCCTGGTACACCTATGACGGTGATCAGCTGGGTCAGGGCAAGGAGAACGCACGCACGTTCCTGCTCAACAACCCCGACATCGCTCTGGCTATCGAGACGCAGATCAAGCAGAAGCTCGGTATCGGCGGGCCGTCCGGTGCCCCGGCAGCTGCCGATGAGCTCGCAGAGCGTCGTCCGGCCTGATGAACGACTCGCGTGGGGGCGATCCTGACCGGATCGCCCCCATCATCCCCCTCTTCGGCGGAACAGCGAAGAAACCAGGAGCGACGCCTTCCACGCCGGTCACGCAGTACGGCGAATCAGCGACACTGCCATCATCGCGAGGCGACGGGGATGCGGTCTGGCGTACGACCTGGGACTCTCCTCCAGGCGACCCTGCTTCCATCGACACAGCCGACGATGCAGCTCACGCGGGAACCCCGAGTGAGCGCCATCCGGCGCGCGGGCGCAGGGATCCCTCCGGCGCCAGGAGCTCTCATCCCTCGCGGCCGGCTCCCAGGCTCCGCGCGCTCGACGCGACGGAAGGAGACGGCGCGACTCAGCAAGAGGCGTCACACGCTGAGATCCGGGTCGCGGCCGAGGAGTCGCTCGTGCGAAAGCTGCGAGCCCGGTCGTTGTCGATCTCTGAAGCCCGGCAGGTGCTGCGTGGTGCGGGCCTCGAAGGTAGTGCGATCAGCGATGTGATCGACGACTTCTGCCGTCGTGGTTACCTCGATGATGCGGCCCTGGCCGGCGTCCTCGTGAGGTCGGGAGTGGATCGAAAGGGGCAGGGGAGAGTCGCTCTGTCTCGCGCGCTCGCTCAGCGGGGGATTCCGCGTGAGGTCATCGATAGCGCGCTCGAAGAGCTTCCGGACGACGACGACGAACGCGCACTGGAGTTCGCCCGCACCAAGGCGCGGTCGATGACTCGACTCGACCCCGACGCGGCGCTCCGTCGTCTGGTGGGACAGCTTTCTCGTCGTGGCTACGGCGGAGCGGTCGCCATGAAGGCGGCGAAGGTCGCGCTGCGCGAGGCTTCGTTCGGCGGAGCGACCTCAGGGGTGCGGTTCGTCGATTCCGACTGAGCAGTGAGCGCCGCTTCCGCACGGAAACGGCTCGTACAATGGGGTGATCATGACTATCCCGCGCAGCGAACCGACGATCATCGGCGCGTCGTCGGCAGCCGTCGACGTCGACGGACGACAGCGATCGTATGAAGTACGCACCTTCGGGTGCCAGATGAACGTGCACGACTCCGAGCGCCTCTCGGGCTCGTTGGAGAGCGCAGGTTACGTCAGGGCAGTCGACGGTGCGGAAGCCGATGTGGTGATCATCAACACCTGCGCGGTCCGCGACAACGCCGCAGGCAAGCTCTACGGCACACTCGGCCATCTCGCGTCGGTCAAGCGCCGCAAAGACGGGATGCAGATCGCCGTCGGCGGCTGCCTCGCACAGATGGACAAGCAGGCTGTGCTCGACAAGGCGCCGTGGGTCGATGTCGTGTTCGGCACCCACAACATGGGTTCCCTTCCGGGGCTGCTCGAGCGCGCCCGCCACAACGGGGATGCCGAACTCGAGATCCTCGAGTCGCTCGAAGTGTTCCCCTCAACCTTGCCTACGAAGCGAGACTCGGCGCACAGCGGCTGGGTGTCGATCTCGGTCGGGTGCAACAACACCTGCACGTTCTGCATCGTGCCCAGCCTGCGCGGCAAGGAGAAGGACCGTCGTCCCGGCGACATCCTGAACGAGATCCGGCTTCTGGTCGAAGACGGTGCGATCGAGGTGACGCTTCTCGGGCAGAACGTGAATTCCTACGGCGTCGAATTCGGCGATCGACAGGCGTTCGGCAAGCTCCTGCGCGCGGCCGGTGAGATCGAAGGCCTCGAGCGCGTCCGATTCACCAGCCCGCACCCCGCAGCCTTCACGGATGACGTGATCGATGCCATGGCGGAGACTCCGAACGTCATGCCGCAGCTTCACATGCCATTGCAGTCGGGGAGCGATCGCATCCTCAAGGCGATGCGACGTTCCTACCGCAGTGAGCGCTTCCTCGGGATCCTCGACCGCGTCCGCGCGCGCATCCCGAACGCCGCCATCACGACCGACATCATCGTCGGGTTCCCGGGGGAGACCGAGGAGGACTTCGAAGACACCATGCGTGTCGTCGAGCAGGCTCGTTTCTCCAGCGCCTTCACCTTCCAGTACTCGATCCGCGAAGGCACGCCTGCGGCGACCATGGAGGATCAGGTTCCGAAGGACGTAGTCCAGGCGCGCTACAACCGCCTGATCGCCCTTCAGGAGCGCATCTCGCTGGAAGAGAACCAGAAGCAGGTGGGTCGGCAGATCGAGGTTCTCGTCTCCACGGGTGAGGGCAAGAAGGACACCGAGACCCACCGGCTCACCGGTCGCGCGGAGGACAACAGACTCGTGCACTTCGAGGTGACACCGGGGTCGGACCTTCCTCGTCCAGGAGACGTCGTTACCGTGACGGTGACCCATGGAGCTCCGTTCCACCTGCTCGCAGACGACCCGACGGGAGCGCCTCTCAAGATCCGTCGCACTCGAGGCGGAGACGCCTGGGACCGTTCGCAGTCGGAGTCGTGCGCGGTACCCGCCCCGAGCGGCAACGGCGAGAAAAAGGCTGTGTCACTCGGGCTTCCGACACTGCGCGTCGGGGTGTGACCGAACCTCGCCTCTGGGCGATCGTCGGGGCGACCGGTACCGGGAAGAGCGACCTCGCGATAGAGCTGGCCGAGGCGCTGCGAGCCCGAGGGAACCCGGCTGAGATCGTGAACGCCGATGCCATGCAGCTCTACCGCGGTATGGACATCGGCACAGCGAAGGTGTCGTCGGCGGAGAGGCGGGGGATCCCGCATCATCTCTTCGACGAGCTCGATGTCGATGAGGACGCGGCTGTCGCTTGGTATCAGCCCCGAGCGCGCGCCGCCGTGGAGGACATCCACCGTCGCGGGGGTGATGCGATCCTCGTCGGTGGCTCGGGCCTGTACGTGTCGAGCGTCGTCTACGACTTCCGTTTCCCGCCGCGGGACACGGCGCTGCGCGAGCGCCTCGAGCAGGAGTTCGAGATGCTCGGAGCCGCGGTCATGATCGAGCGGCTGCGCGGGCTGGATCCCGAAGCGGCCGACCGTGTCGATCGGCGCAACCCCCGCCGCGTCATCCGCGCTCTCGAGGTGCTGGAACAGGGGAGCGCGACCCATGGTGCGGCGCTGCCCGACACGCCAGTGCTGTGGCACCCGCACACAAGACTGATCGGACTCCGCGTCGATCGCCCCGCACTGGTGGAGCGCCTCGACGCCAGGGTCGAGCGCATGTGGGCCGAAGGTCTGCCGGACGAGGTCGCCGGGCTGCGCTCCCGCGGGCTCGAGCGCGGAGGAACAGCGCCGCGCGCCATCGGCTACGCGCAGGCGTTGGACCAGCTCGACGGTCGTCTCACGCAGGACGAGGCCATCGCGCAGACCCAGGCCCTCACGCGGCGATACGCCCGTCGACAGGTGTCGTGGTTCAAGCGGTATCCCGACCTCGAGTGGTGGGACGCCCCCGCGGAGGTTGCTGCGCTCCTCCCGTCCTGATCTGCGATGTCGGTGGCCTGCGATGTCGGTAGTCCCTGACAGTCTCGATGGATGACGACTCACTTCTACACCGCATCCAGCCTCGACGGATTCATCGCCACCGACGAGCATTCGCTGGACTGGTTACTCACGCAGGACATCGACCAGGACGGACCGATGGCCTACACGGGGTTCGAGCGGAACATCGGCGCCCTGGCGATGGGGGCCTCGACGTATGAGTGGGTGATGCGCCACGAAGAGGGGCGTTGGGGATACTCGCAGCCCACGTGGGTGTTCACTCACCGCGAGCTCGATCTGCCCACCGGCGCAGACGTGCGGCTGACCCAGGCCGACATCCGGACGGTGCATTCTCAGATGGAGGAGGCCGCCGGAGGAAAAGACCTCTGGGTCGTCGGTGGGGGAGACCTGGCAGGCCAGTTCGCCGATGCCGGGCTGCTCGACGAGGTCTGGGTGCAGTACGCCCCCGTGACGCTCGGTTCTGGCGCCCCGCTGCTTCCGCGCAGGCTCGACCTCGAACTGCTGGAGGTGGCACGCAATCGCAACTTCCTCTGCGGGCGCTATCGGGTTGCTCGCGACGGGCGTTCGTGACGGGAGCTGCTCTTCACGATCCCTAGACTGGAGCCATGGTCGCATTCACCAAGGGTCACGGCACGGGCAACGATTTCATCATCATCGCCGACCCCGACGCCGAGCTCGACCTCACCGTCGAGCAGGTCGCGGTGCTGTGCGATCGTCATTTCGGCATCGGTGCCGACGGGATTCTCCGTGTCGTGAGGTCCTCGGCCATCCCCGAGGGCGAGGCTACCCTGGAGGAGGAGCCGCAGGCGGAGTGGTTCATGGACTACCGCAATGCGGACGGATCGATCGCCGAGATGTGCGGGAACGGTGTCCGCGTGTTCGCCCACTACCTCGTGCGCTCAGGTCTGGCGACGATCGAACCCGGCTCCACGCTGCCGATCGGGACGAGGGCGGGCGTGCGCGACGTCACGCGCAGCGCTACCGGATACCAGGTCGACCTCGGGCGCTGGAAGCTCTCCGGCGATGACCCGCTGGTTCGTGTGGACGGCCTGTCCGTGACGCGACCGGGACTCGGTATCGACGTCGGCAACCCGCACGTCGTGGTCGCCCTCGCCTCGGAGGTCGAGCTCGCGTCACTCGAGTTGCACAGGGCGCCCGATCTCGAGCCTCCGCTCCCCGAGGGTGCGAACATCGAGTTCGTGGTTCCGGGTGAGCCGCTCGTGCGCGATGGAATCGGTCACGTGAGCATGCGGGTGTTCGAGCGTGGTGTGGGGGAGACCCTCAGTTGTGGCACGGGTGTCGCCGCGACGGCACTCGCGGTCAGGCACTGGGCGGGAGCGAACGCTCCGAGCAACTGGCAGGTCGAGGTGCCTGGAGGTACGCTCGGCGTTCGCATGTTCCCCGCAGAAGACGGCGAGCACGTCGCCCTGTCGGGGCCGGCGCAACTCGTCTTCCAGGGCGAGGTCGACCTCGTCTGACGGCTCCGTCCGGCCATCGCGCGGATCGACTCGGCCTCGGTCTGCTCAGCTGAGGAGAATCGGCTCCGTCGGCGGGTTTCCGTGCTTTCGCACCTTGAGGATGCGGTATCCCTTGCCCGTGGCGGTTCGGAACACGCTGTAGCCGGGGTGGAACGTCGATCCGATCCAGCGCTGGAGAGAATCGGCTCCGAGGTTGCGCTGCACGACCAGCCAGGCGTCGCTGCGCTCATCGAGGCGCGGGATCCACCGTTCGAGAAGCCCGTGGAGCTCGTTCTTGCCGACGCGGATCGGCGGATTGGAGCGGATCGTGCGGAATGACACGTGTTCGGGAACATCGTCGGGCAGCGAAGCGTTGACATTGGTGAGCCCGAGAGCTGCCGCGTTGCGACGCACGAGATCGAGGGCACGCTCATTGACGTCGACGGCCCAGACCGTCGCGTGGGGAGCAGCCAGAGCCATCGACAGCGTCACCGGCCCCCAGCCGCTGCCGAGGTCGAGAAGATCGCCGCCCGGCGGAACCGGGGGCATGTTGGCGAGGAGCACTGCAGTGCCGGCGTCGAGACGGTCTGGGCTGAAGACGCCACCGGCGGTGGTGACTTCCAGCTCTCGACCCGCGAGAGTCACACGGAGCTTGCGCAGATTCTCGGGGCTTGCCGGGGCCGCAGTGAAGTAGTGATCTGACCCCATACGGTGAGCGTACCGGACACCGCGGGCTAAGGTTAAGGCTCGCAACGAAACCCAGAGACAAGGAACGGATGACGGAGACCACAACCCCCTCCACCGACGATCAGACGGTCGATCGTGTGCTCGCGAACGCGGAGAAGCGCTCGGACGTCCGAGTGTTCGGCGCCGCTCAGGCGCTGCAGGACGAATCGACCGCATCACACGGGAGCGCAGACGGCGCGCAGTGGGATCTGGAGGACCGTCATGCGCTTCGACGCGTCGGAGGTCTGTCGACGGAGCTCGAGGACGTCACCGAGGTCGAGTACCGGCAGCTGCGGCTGGAGAACGTCGTCCTCGTGGGTGTCTACCCCCAGGGAGCCCAGGAAGACGCGGAGAACTCGCTCCGAGAGCTCGCCGCCCTCGCCGAGACGGCCGGCGCCGTGGTGCTAGACGGTGTGCTGCAGCGTCGCCCGCACCCTGATGCCGCAACCTATCTCGGTCGGGGCAAAGCGCAGGAGCTCAAGGACATCGTCGCCGCGGTCGGAGCCGACACGGTCATCGCCGATACCGAACTCGCGCCCAGTCAGCGGCGTGCGCTCGAAGACGTCGTGAAGGTCAAGGTGATCGACCGCACGACGGTGATCCTCGACATCTTCAGTCAGCACGCGAAGAGCCGTGAGGGCAAGGCTCAGGTCGAGCTCGCTCAGCTCGAGTACCTGCTCCCACGCCTGCGTGGGTGGGGCGACTCGATGAGCCGTCAGGCCGGTGGCCAGGTGGGCGCGGGTGGTGCAGGTATGGGCTCGCGCGGTCCTGGTGAGACGAAGATCGAGCTGGATCGTCGACGCATCCGCACCAAGATGGCGCTGCTCAGACGACAGATCCGCGACTTCGGTCCCGCCAG
The DNA here is from genome assembly GCF_005502545.1 of Microbacterium sp. Beta. Classification (NCBI taxonomy): domain Bacteria; kingdom Bacillati; phylum Actinomycetota; class Actinomycetes; order Micrococcales; family Microbacteriaceae; genus Microbacterium; species Microbacterium sp. Beta. Next base: position 176,901 of record NZ_SCOG01000001.1, on the reverse strand, counting down.
GGACGCCAAGCGCGCCGAGCGCAAGCGCAATACCATTCCGTCCGTCGCCATCGCCGGATACACGAACGCCGGCAAGTCCAGTCTGCTCAACGCCCTCACGAGCGCGGGTGTCCTGGTCGAGAACGCGCTGTTCGCGACGCTGGACGCCACCGTCCGCCGGACGGAGACGGAAGACGGCCGCGTCTACACGCTGACCGATACGGTCGGGTTCGTCCGCAATCTCCCCCATCAGCTCGTCGAAGCGTTCCGCTCGACTCTGGAAGAGGTGGGTGAGGCCGACGTCGTGCTCCACGTGGTCGACGGGTCGCACCCCGATCCTGCGGGGCAGCTGCAGACGGTGCGTGACGTCCTCGGCGACGTGGGCGTCAGAGACCTGCCGGAGATCGTCGTCTTCAACAAGGCCGACCTGATCACGGAGGATGAACGTCTCGTCCTCCGTGGCCTGCAACCTCACGCTCACTTCGTGTCGTCGAGGTCGGGCGACGGGATCGCAGAGTTGCGGGCAGCGGTCGAAGCGGCGTTGCCGAAGCCCGCGGTCGAGGTGGAAGCGGTGATTCCGTACGATCGTGGCGACCTCATCGCATCGATCCACGAGTCGGGCATGCTGCTCTCCGTGGTGCACCGCGAGGACGGCACGGCTGTGCATGCGCGCGTCTCGGAGCGCTTGGCTGCGGAGCTCGCGCCCTTCGTCGCGCCGATCTGATCGGTCAGCGGGCGAGGAATCTGGCCTCGACGGTGGCGGAGATCACGATCTCCTCCGGCTCATACTCCATGGCTGGTGCAGAGTCGGCGGCGAATGCCGCGGCTCCTCGGGCCTTGAGCATCGGGGCGCCGGGCGCGGGCTGCCCGCTGGAGATGAGACCGACGTCAGCGATCTCCAGCGGGGTGACCTCATCCAGGCCGAGCGCCCCGGCGTAGGCCTCGGCGCGGGTGACAGCCACGCCGACGGCCGATGCGGCGACGTCACGTTCCACCTGCGTGCGCGTCTCCGGGGTCAGGTGCCAGTCCACCCAGCCGATCTCGACGCCGTCCCAGGCTGACACGTCGGAGACCCAGAGGGAGAGCTCCGAGGCCTCGGCGAACGTCGCCGTGAAGTCGATGCTCGCGTAGTACACGGGATCGAGTCTTGTGCCCTCGCTGCTCCAGGGGCGTTCGGCCCGAACGGAGATGCGCTTGCTCGACCAGTCGACCACGGTGCCGGCATCCGACCGATCGCTGATGCTGCGGCGCACCGGGTCTGCGAGCCGCAGTGCGCTCTCGACGACGTCGGTTCGTTCGGAGCCGTCGGTGCGAACGCTCACGTTGACGGTGGCGCGCTCTGGCGCCACTCGCGCCTCGTGCTCGCCGCGGACGGTGACGGTGACTTCGCTGCTCATGGGGCGACTCTACGCCAGCCCTCGGTGCGACAGGGGAATGGTGCAGCGGCGGAGAACGTTGTAGTCTGAGATGCTCGGGCGGTCGCCGCCCGAGATGGTAATTCCACAGTGTGACAGCGGCTCCTTCGAGAGAAGGACCACGGGGCTGATCGGTTTCGACAGCGCCTGTGAATCCACGAGAAGCGGGCCGAGGATGCAGAGTTATCTCGTAAACGCTCTCTGCAAAAAAATAGTTGCCGAAACCAAGCGCAACGACTTCGCCCTCGCTGCATAAGCGAGCCCGATAGTCCGTCAGGCCGTATGTGATTCCGATACGGATCCTGGCGTCATCTAGGAATCTTGCTGCGTGATGGCGTCTGGACGTCACGTGGGACTCTTCCCAGGCTGGGCTCGTCGACTTAGGTGTCTGTGACAAAGGTCGGAGCCGAGCAGAACGTCTTCACAGACTGCGCCCGGAGAAGGCGTGGAGACTCAGCGTTGGACGGGGGTTCGATTCCCCCCAGCTCCACAAGGTCGCTGTCACAGGAATGAGGTCCGCCTCCCCTTGGAAACAAGGGGAGGCGGGCCTCTTCGCGTCTATATTGAGGTCTGTGGACACCACTGCTCCTGCGCGCCCTTCCGGCCTTTCCGAAACCGAGGTCGCGGAGCGGGTGGCTGCGGGCAAGACGAACGCGTTCGTCGCGGACACCAGTCGCAGCGCGTGGAGCATCGTGCGCGCGAACGTCTTCACCCTCTTCAACGGCATCGTGTTCGCCTGCTTCTTCGTGCTGTTCCTGGTCGGAAGGTGGCAGGACGCTCTCTTCGGTCTCGCGGCCTTCGCGAACGCGATCATCGGATGCATCCAGGAGTTCCGCGCGAAGTCGGCTCTGGATCGGCTCGCCCTGATGAACGCTCCGCGCGCACTGGTGCTGCGCGACGGCGACGAGCGGGAGATCGCACCGGGAGAGGTGGTGCTCGACGACGTGCTCGTGCTCAGAGCGGGCGAGCAGGTCCCGGCTGACGCGCGGGTCCTCACCTCGCGCGGCCTGCAGATCGACGAGTCGATGCTCACCGGCGAATCGGACCCCGTGGAGAAGCAGCCCGGCGACGATGCGCTGTCCGGCGCCGTGGTCGTCGCCGGGGAGGGGACGGCCATCGCCACGCGGGTGGGCGCTGACTCGTATGCGAATCACTTCGCCGGAGAGGCCAAGAGATTCTCCCTGGTCTCCAGCGAGCTTCGCACGTCGGTCAACCGGGTCTTGAAATGGGTGAGTTGGATCATCGGCCCTGTCGGCCTGCTGGTACTGAACGCCCAGATCCTCGTCCTCGGTGGGTATTCAAGGGTGTTCTCGACCGATGCCTGGGTGCAGGCCGTCGTCAACACGATCGCCTCCCTGACGGCGATGATCCCGCTCGGCCTCGTGCTCATGACGAGCATCGCCTTCGCTGTCGGCGCGTCGAGACTGGCTCGCAGGCAGGTGCTCGTGAACGAGCTGCCGGCGGTGGAGGGTCTCGCGCGCGTGGATGTCGTCTGCCTCGACAAGACGGGCACGCTCACCGTGGGGGAGATCGGCTTCGACGCGGTGCATTCTCTCGACGATGCCGCGACGGAGCTGACCGACGACGCGGCGGCTGCCTTGGCCTGGTATGCGGCGTCTCCCGACGCCAACGCGACAGCGCGGTCGATGCGAGCGGCCTATCCGGTCGCGTCACCGCTCTCGGTCTCGGGATACATTCCGTTCTCGTCCGCGCGGAAGTGGAGCGCCGTGTCGTTCGACGGCGTCTCCGGCACATGGGTGATGGGTGCGCCGGAGATGGTGTTCGGCGACGAGGCCACGTCACCGCGCACGGAGCTCGGGCGCACGGTGACCGGCCTCGCGGAGACAGGGCGGCGCACGCTGGTGCTCGGGCATGCGGACTCTGGGCTCTCGTCGGCCGACATCGACTCCGAGCAGCTCCCCGGCGGACTCCGGCCCGCCATGGTGCTCACCTTCCGGGAACAGGTTCGCCCCGACGCCGCACAGACCCTCGAGTACTTCGGACGCCAACAGGTCGGCATCCGCATCATCTCGGGCGACAATCCCCGCACCGTCGCCGCCATCGCCCGCGAAGTCGGTCTCGACGTGGCCGACGGGTTCGACGCCAGGGAACTGCCCGACGACGACGCGGAGCTCGCCGATGTGCTCGACCGGCATACGGTCTTCGGCCGTGTCACACCGGAACAGAAGAAGCGGATGGTCGTCGCGCTGCAGAGCCATGGACACACCGTTGCGATGACCGGCGACGGCGTCAACGATGCTCTCGCGATCAAAGCCGCCGACATCGGAATCGCGATGAACTCGGGGTCAGCTGCCACGAAGGCCGTGGCGAGACTGGTGCTGCTCGACGGGCAGTTCTCGCACCTGCCGGATGTCGTCGCCGAAGGACGTCAGGTCATCGCGAACATCGAGCGCGTGTCGATGCTTTTCCTGAACAAGACCGTCTACGCGACGCTGCTCGCGATCATCTTCGGAGTGTTCGTCCTCGAGTTCCCATTCCTGCCGCGCCAGCTCTCCATCACCGATGGCCTCACGATCGGCATTCCCGCGTTCTTCCTCGCGCTCATGCCGAACGCTGCCCGCTACCAGCCGGGCTTCCTCCGCCGTTCGCTGAGCTTCGCGATACCCTCAGGCGTCGTCGTCGCGCTGGGACTGACCTGGTACACGTTCGTCGCCCGCGGGCTCGGGGCGCACGAGGAGCAGTTGCGCACCGGAGCCACTGTGATCCTGGCCGTCGTCGGCATCTGGGTGCTGGCCGTTCTCTCCCGTCCGCTCAACCGCTTCAAGGTGGCTGTCGTGGGTGCGATGTTCGTCCTGCTCGTCGCGGTCTTCACGATCCCGCTCGCCCGCCAGTTCTTCGTGCTCGTCGATCCCGGCGCGGAGCTCGCGGTCGCGCTCACCGGGATCACGATCGCGATGGTGTTGGCGATCGAGGTGGTCCGGTTGCTGCATCGTCGTCTCGTGCTGTCCCCGGCGTCGAACCCCACCCACGGTGCGGCGACGCATGCACCCACGCCGTCCGATCCCGTTCCTTCCGGCGTCGCGACCGTGATCACGACGGTGGTCGCCGTCCTCGCCTACGGCTCCGGGTTACTGGCGACGGCCCTCGGCATCCTCGTGTTCCTGGGGCGCTACGACCCGGATGCGAGCACCTCCGCCTTCTCGCTCACCGGAGCCGCGATTGCGCTGTTCGGCTTGCTCATCCTGGCCGTCGCCGCCGGCGTCCGCCGAGGAAGCGGGCTCTCCCGCCTCATGCTCACGATCTTCCTCGGCCTCGCCGTCGCACTCAGCACCGTGGTGCTCGTGGGGGGAGACCGCTGGGACTGGGGTGCCGCGCTCACTGCAGTGGTCGCTACCGGCATCATCGTGCTCCTGTGGACGCCGCCCGTCTCGCGGACGTTCGGCCGTGTTCTCGAGAGCTCGATGGGGTCGCCGGGTCGCTGAAGCGTCTTCAGCGCGGCCATTCGATGAGGATGAGTCCCTGCCGAGTGTCGGCGAGCCGAACCCAACCGTCCCCGAACAGGTACGTCATCCCGTAGCCGTCCTCGTCGGTACCCATCGCGTATTGCGCATCCTCTGTGAAGTAGACGCCGTCAGGGCCGTCCTCTCGCTTCCACCCCTCGGCGAGCAGAGCGGCCTGCGCCGTCGCGGCGTCCGCACCGTCGATCGCCGACCAGCCGTAGAGCTGTCCGTGATCCGAACCGACGGAGTAGTCGGCCCAGAAGCAGAGCAGTCCTTCGGTCAGCTCGACGCCGCCGGCGACGAACTCCTTCGTCTCGGCGGTCCAACCGGCATCAGCGAGCGCGGTGACGGTGCCGTCGGAGATCATCGACTCGCACGTGAGTTCATCCTCGGCGGCCGGCGATGTCGGCGAGGAGGGCGGGACGGGAGACTGCGACGGGCGCGTGTCGCCGGCGTCGGGCGTCGAGGAGGGGCCTGGCTCGGGGGCCGCGCACGCGGAGAGCGCTGCGACGAGCAGCAGGACGCCCGCGGCGGCGGACATGATGCGGGGATTCATCGCGAGGCCTCGTCGTTCCGGTCGGGGCTGCAGCAGGCCGATCAGCTCTGCGTCAAGCTCAGGAACTCCTCGTGCAGAGTCCCGTTGGTTGCGAGTGTCGAGCGCGCGCTGATCGTCTCCGCGCCGTCGATCGCCGTCATCCGGCCGCCGGCCTCTCGGACGATGGGGACGGCAGCAGCGATGTCGTACTCTTTGACGCCGAACTCGGCCACCATGTCGATGCGGCCCTCCGCAAGGAGCATGTACGAGTACACGTCACCGTACGCTCTGTCCCTCCAGACCCGTGCGGCGACCGCGAGGAGCGTGTCGAGGCGCCCGGCATCCGACCACTGCGCGATGCTCTGGAAGCTCACACTCGCGTTGTCGAGGGAGGAGACCGAGGACGCCTGGATCCGGCGCGGTCCGTTCTCGCCGTCCGTCCAGGCGCCACCACCGGTCGACGCCCACCAGCGTCGACCGAGCGCCGGCATGCTGACCACACCGACCTGGGGCACGCCGTCCACCGCGAGAGCGATCATCGTTCCCCACAGCGGGACCCCGCGGAGGAAGTTGGCGGTTCCGTCGATCGGGTCGATGATCCACTGGCGCTGAGTGCTGCCCTGGGCGCCGAACTCCTCGCCGAAGATGCCGTCCTCGGGCCGCTCCTGCTCGAGGATGCTGCGGATCGCGCGCTCCGTGGCGAGGTCGGCATCCGTCACATGCGAGTTGTCGGCCTTGGTCGAGATCTCGAGATCCGATGCGTCGAAACGCGGGAGGGACTGGGCGTCCGCGGCGTCAGCCAGGCGGAGCGCGAGTTCGAGGTCGTGACGCAGGGCATCGGCGTGGGGAGAGGTGTTCACGGTCTAAGAATAGTCGTCGACTCCGCGGCGCCCGAGGGCCGAAAGACCATGTCTGCGGTCTCTCATCGTCGCGGCGCGCCCGGGTGCCGACGCCGATTTCACATGGACCCGGTCGGCTGGTAATGTAATTCCTCGGTCGGGGTTATCCCGGGCCACGCACCTCTAGCTCAATCGGCAGAGCAACTGACTCTTAATCAGTGGGTTCTGGGTTCAAGTCCCAGGGGGTGCACGGAACAGCCTCAGTAGATCTCGCCATCTACCGAGGCTTTTCTGCTTCCTGAGCACCTTCCCACACCTCGTCGAGCACGACTCCGATCGCCTCCTGCTCCGAGAGTTCGAGAATCGCGTAATAGATCGCGCACCCCGTCGTCTCTCATATGGGGACACATGCCTTGCGCCTCCGTACTGCCGTTCCACAGCGTCAGCACCGAGCCGCGGGCTTCATCAAGAACTGGGGAAGATCTTGTACGAAAGAAATGGCGGCGCCGTCGTGCGCCGAAAGACAACCGCGATGATCGCTGCGGCCGCCGCGGCGCTCACCGCCGTGATCACTCTCGCCGGCGCCGGGAGCGCTTCGGCAGCGGAGTACGACTATCCCGCGGCCATCGATCCTGCGTCGATCTCCGTGACGACCGTCAACGGCGGCGGAGGCGTCTCGCAGTGGGATCAGGTGCGTGTCGATGCCGACTGGGCGGTGCCGGATGGAGCGACAGGAGGCCAGACGTTCGGGTTCACACTCCCGAAGGAGTTCGCCCGCGCGGGGACCTCCTTCTCCGTGCCATCGGCTGAGGACCCGAGCGTGGCGATCGCCCAGTGCACGGTGAGCACAGATGCGGCTCCCGTCGTGACCTGCACCCTCACCGACTACGTGAACGGCCGAACCGGCGTCACGGGTTCGCTGTGGTTCGTCGCCTCTGCGGATGAGCAGACGACGCAGTCGACCGTCGAGTTCACCGTCGACGGCACGATCACACCGGTCGAGCTCCCCGGCGGGGGGATCGGACCCTCCGCACCGCTGCCCACCGAACCGCAGAAGTGGTCCTGGCAGACGGACGACGGCAGGATCGCGTGGGAACTGGCCCTCCCGGAAGCGAGCTTCACCGGAGCGGAGTCGATCGTGATCGATGACACCCTCGTCGGCGCCGGTGACGGGCTCGCCGAGCACCACAACGAGGACGGCCAGCTCGCTGTGCGCAGCGCCACCATGCAGGATCAGGACGCGCAGACGATCACGGACTGGACGGGGTCGTGGAACGCTGAGGGCACGGCATTCCACCTCGAGATCCCCGGTCCGATCGACCCGACCCGGATCTACTTCGTCAAGTACTTCACCGTGCCGAGCACCCATGTGGACGGGGCGACCTTCGCCAACACCGCCGACGTGAACGGGATCAAGCTCGAGGACAAGGAAGTGTGGAACGTCACGGGCGGGGGAACCGGCGACGGCGACGCCACCGGGGCATTCACCGTGACCAAGGCGATGTCCGGATCCGGCGCGCCGACTGTGCCCGCCGACTCCGTGTACACGGTGCGATACAGCTTCGGCGATCCGGTCGTCGAGCGGACGGTCGCCGTCACCGCCGGCGCCACCTCGCCGCTGATCCCGCTGCCCGCCGGCACCGTGGTCACCCTCGTCGAGCTCACCCCGCCCGCGATCGAAGGCATCGACTGGGGAACACCCGCGTTCTCGGGCACAGGTGTGCAGGTACGTCCCGACGGTGGAACGCAGATCACGGTCGGCGCCGGTGCGACTCTCTCGGTGACCCTCACCAACACCGCGACCGCGACGCCGCCGGTCATTCCGCCGACGACACCGCCGACGACACCGCCGACGACACCGCCGCCCGTGGTCTCTCCGCCGAAGGAGCTGCCCCTCACGGGCGGATCGTCGCTGGCGACCACGGGCGCCGATGCCCCCGGTGGGCTGCTGTGGGCCGGAGGATCGGCGCTCCTGCTCGGAATCGCCCTCACCCTGCTCGGAGCCGTTCGTGCTCGGAAGCGGGCAGCACACAGCTGATCGTCGAGAGAGCCGGGTCGTGGAGCATGCGCTTCGCGACCCGGCTCTCAGGGCGAACCGCAGCGTGTCCGGATGCGGGCCCGGCCCCTGCGTGAGGTGAGGGGGGCGGAACTCACGCGACGGAGATCACGCGATAGAGGTCACGCGACGGAGATCACTGTTCCCCGGGTCAGGGCGGCGAGCTGGTCGAAGGTCAAGGGCATGACCGTGTGGGGATGGCCTGCCGCCGCCCACAGCTCGTCGTGGGCCCGCAACGCCTCATCGATGTAGGTGCGAAGCGGTGTCGGGTGACCGATGGGTGCGACGCCGCCGATGACCTGGCCGGTGGCCGAGCGGACCAGGGCGGGCGGAGCCATCGTCACCTCCTCCGCGTCGATGCTCGCCTTCAGCGCGTCGAGGTCCACCCGGTGCCCGCCGCTGGTCATGACCAGCAGCGGCACATCGTCCGCGACGAAGACCAGGCTGTTGGCGATCGCCGCGATCTCACAGCCGATCGCGGCGGCTGCTTCGGCTGCGGTTCGTGCAGACTCGGGGAGCACCCGGATCCGGACATCGACGCCTGCCTCCAGGAGCTGCCGGTGCACCTGCCTGCTGCGTTCGGGGAGTGCGGGGGTCTCGGTCATCGATCCACGATATCCAACGCTCGTGCCCTGGCGTCGGAGCGGTCTTCGGTGACCACTCCGACGCCAGGAGTCCGGATCAGCCGGCGTCCCCCACCAGGATGGCCGCCGCATCCTCCGTCACCGTGTCGTCGGGCTCGTCGTCGATGTGGGCGAGTACCCGCCGACCCAGGAAGACGGTGAGCGCGGCCAGCAGGACGGAGGCCGCGGCGAACAGATAGGGAACCGTTGCGTTGAACGCGTGCCACAGGAGGGCGGCGATCGGGGGAGCCATGGCGCCTCCGAGGAACCGGACGGCGGAGTACGCCGACGAAGCGACGGAGCGCGGCAGATCGGTCGCCTCCATCACCGCTTCGGTGAGCACGGTGTTCATCACGCCGAGCAGAAGCCCGCCCACCACGATGCAGGTGACCAGCGCCGCGGCATTCTCCACCACGAGCCCGGCAGCGATCAGATCGACCGCCAACAGGGGGAGGACGACCAGGATGATGCGCGTCCTGGGCATGCGGCGCATGAGGAGAGGTGCGACCCAGACGCTGGTGACCGCGAGTGCGACTCCCCAACCGAAGAAGGTGAAGCCGATGCCCATCGCGCCGAAGCCCAGCGGGAACGGGGAGAAGGCGAGGAGGACGAAGAAGCCGATGTTGTAGAGCAGGGCCGTGACCGCGAGCAGCGCGAGTGCCGGGCGGCGCAAGGCGCTGAACGGTGCGGAGAATTTGACGGGCTCGCGCTTCTCTCCCGGGCCGCGCAGCAGGACCAGCACGGCGACGAAGGCGATCGCCATCAGCGCGACCACTCCGAAGAACGGTCCACGCCAGCTCTGCTCGCCGAGGAGGCCACCGAGGAGCGGACCGACGGCGATGCCCAGGCCGAGGGCGGCCTCATAGAGGACGATGGCCGCGCTGCTGCCGCCTGACGCGGCACCGACGATCGTGGCGAGGGCCGTCGAGATGAAGAGCGCGTTACCCAGGCCCCACCCAGCACGGAAGCCGATGACGGCGTCGACGCTGCCGCTCAGTGCGCAGAGCAGTGCGAACACCACGATCAGCGCGAGTCCGATGAGCAGCGTCGCCTTGGCCCCGATGCGGCTGGAGATCCAGCTGGTCACGAGCATCGCGAGACCGGTCACGAGGAGATAGCTGGTGAAGAGCAGCTCGGTCTCGACGGGAGAGGCCTGCAGCGATTCGGCGATCGCGGGCAGGATCGGGTCGACGAGTCCGATGCCCATGAAGGCGACGACGCACGCGAATGCGACGGCCCAGACCTGGGCCGGTTGTTTCCACACCGATGGGGTGGCGGCGGTGTTCACCGAGGTTCTCCTGTTCGATCAGTGGCGGTATGCGCGGCGAGGATCTCCGCCGCACGTGTGAGGGCGGCCCACTCCTCGTCGTCCAGAGCGGCGAAGCGTGGAGCGAGAGTGTCGCGGAACTCGGCTCGCCAGGCGGCGAGCGCCGAGGTCCCCTGCGCGGTGATGTCGACGACGGTCGCGCGGGAATCGTCCGGGTCGGGGGAGCGGAGGATGAGTCCTTCTCGCTCCAGGCCGCCGAGGAGACGCGTCATTCCGGGTTGGGTCGTCCGTGCGGCGGCAGCCAGTTCGCCGACGCGCCGGGAGCCTGCCTGCTCGAGCAGGCTCAGCACACGCCACTGCGCCGCTGGCGCGTCGTTTCCGGCGTCCTGCGCGGCGATACGGCCGAGCGCGTACGCCGAGAGCACCAGGGAGGGGATGACGTCCGTGCGATTCATACCAATAAGTATATACCCACTGGTATGAATAACGGTCAGCGTCGGGCGGTGGCGATGCGCGCGGAGAGTTGATGTGCGTGTGCCAGGAGGGTGCGGCCGAGCTCGGCCATCCGGTCAGGGCCGAAGCGGAACTCCACACCGGTGAGGCTCAATGCCCATTCGGGGCGGCCCGAGCGATCGAACACGGCGGCGCCGAGTCCCCAGCTGCCTTCGACGATCAATCCGGGGTTCACCGCGTATCCCCGTTCCTTGGTCTCCGCGAGGCGCGCGCGAAGGGGGCGCATGCCGTGGGCCCGTCCCCACGAGCTCTCGAGGTCCGGGTGACGCTCGAGGTAGGCATCCACATCGTGGTCCGGAAGGAAGGCGAGAATAGCGAGGCCGGCGCTCGCGACGCCCAAAGGGAACCGGACGCCCTCGCTCAGCACGAAGGAACGGATGGGGAACGAGCCTTCCTCGCGGAGGAGGCAGACCGTCTCGTCCGCTCGACGTACGGAGAGGAACGCGCTTTCCTCGGTCTTGACGGCGAGTGAGCGGACCACGTCGCGGGCGAGAGCAGTCACGTCGTACCGAGCGGCCGCGACGGATCCCATCAGGAAGAGCTCAGGACCGGGCATCCACCGGGTGCTCTCGCCATCACGGTCGACCAGGCCCTCGGCGCGGAGAGCACTCAGCAGGCGGTGCGCTGTGGAGCGCGAGAGGTCTGCGCCGCGCGCCAGCTCCTGCAGCGAGGCGCCCTCGGCGCCGGCGGCCGTCACCAGACGCAGCAGGCGTGCGGCTCTGGCGATGGCCTGAGCGCCGGGCACGGCTGCAAGAGGTTCCATGATGTGGACGCTACCTCTAGGTTCTGCCACATCACAAGATCCTTCTTCTCCGGGCAGGTGCTCTGGACGGATGCTGGGGAGAGCACGGGATCGAAGGAGCCGACGTGATCGACAAGCACTGGGAGTCTGCCGAGGCAGCTGTCGCCGACATCAGGGATGGGGCGTCGCTGGCGGTCGGCGGCTTCGGTCTCTCCGGTAACCCGATCGCACTCATCGAGGCGCTCCTCGCACAGGGCACCACGGGCCTGAGCGTCGTGAGCAACAACTGCGGGGTCGACGACTGGGGTCTGGGTGTGCTGTTGGGCGCGCGTCGGATCCGCAAGATGACCTCGTCTTATGTGGGCGAGAACAAGGAGTTCGAGCGTCAGTTCTTGAGCGGGGAACTCGAGCTCGAGCTCACACCGCAGGGAACCCTCGCCGAGAAGCTCCGCGCCGGCGGGTCGGGGATCGCCGCCTTCTACACCCAGACCGGGGTCGGCACACAGGTGGCAGAGGGGGGACTGCCGCGCAGGTACAACCCCGACGGCACGATCGCCGTCGCCTCGGCCCCCAAAGACGTGCGCACCTTCGAGGTCGACGGGGCCCCGCGTGAGTTCGTCCTCGAGGAGGCGATCACCACCGACTTCGCGCTCGTGCACGCCGCCCGCGGCGACCGACACGGCAACCTCGTGTTCAACAAGGCTGCGCGCAACTTCAACCCGCTCGCAGCCATGGCGGGACGGGTCTGCATCGCTCAGGTCGAACAGCTGGTGGAACCGGGGGAGCTCGACCCCGATGGCATCCACCTTCCCGGCGTCTTCGTGCACCGCGTCGTCGAGGTCGGCACCGACATCCCCAAGCGCATCGAACGGCGCACCGTCGCCGTGGAAGGAGCCTGACATGGCACTGACCCGCGAGCAGATGGCCGCCCGCGCTGCGGCCGAGCTGCAGGACGGCGCCTACGTGAACCTCGGCATCGGTCTCCCCACTCTGGTGCCCAATCACGTGCCGCCCGGTGTCACCGTGGTCCTGCAGTCGGAGAACGGAATCCTCGGCGTCGGCCCCTATCCGCGGGAGGACGCGGTCGATCCCGACCTGATCAATGCGGGAAAGGAGACGGTGACCGCTCTCCCCGGGGCGGCTTTCTTCGACTCGGCGACCAGTTTCGGCATGATCCGAGGCGGCAAGATCGATGCCGCGATCCTCGGGGCGATGCAGGTCTCGTCAGCGGGAGACCTCGCGAACTGGATGATCCCCGGCAAGATGGTCAAGGGCCCTGGCGGTGCCATGGATCTGGTCCACGGTGCCGGCCGGGTCATCGTGCTCATGGAGCATGTCGCGAAAGACGGCTCCGCGAAGATCGTCGAGGAGTGCTCCCTGCCGTTGACGGGTCAAGGTGTCGTCGACCGGATCATCACCGACCTCGCCGTGATCGACGTGACATCGGAGGGACTCGTGCTCGTCGAGACCGCGCCGGACGTCACGGTCGATGACGTCGTCGCCGCGACGGAGCCACCCCTCATCGTCTCCCGCGCACTGCACAACGGAAGGACAACGCACCATGACTGAGAACGACGTCGTCATCGTCGCCGCTGCTCGCACCCCACAGGGACGCCTCAAGGGGCAGCTCTCCGCGTTCACAGCGCCTCAGCTCGGATCACTGGCGATCCGCGGCGCGCTCGAACAGGCCACGATCGATCCCGACGATGTCGACGCCGTCATCGTCGGTCAGGTGCTCGCGGCCGGGTCGGGACAGAACGCGGCGCGGCAGGCGGCGATCGGCGCGGGCATCGGATGGGACGTGCCGGCGCACTCGGTGAACAAGGTCTGTCTGTCGGGGCTGACGGCGATCATCGACGCCGCACGCATGATCCGCACGGGTGATGCCGAAGTGGTCGTCGCCGCGGGCATGGAGTCCATGACGCGCGCCCCGCACCTGCTGATGGGTTCCCGCGACGGCTGGACATACGGAAGCGTCGAGGTGCTCGACCACATGGCCTACGACGGGCTCACCGACGCGTACGACCAGGAGAGCATGGGAGCATCGACGGAACGGCACAACGCGCGTTTCGGACTCACCAGGGCGGCGCAGGACCAGGTCGCGGCTCTCTCCCACCAGCGCGCGACGGCTGCGCAGGAGTCGGGAGTTTTCGACGCGGAGATCGTCGCCGTGGACGTTCCTCAACGACGGGGTGAGCCCGTGCGCGTGACGAAGGACGAGGGCGTACGACCCGACACGACCGTGCAGACGCTTTCGGGACTCAGAGCGGCGTTCGCGGAAGGCGGCTCGATCACCGCCGGTAACTCATCGCCGATCTCCGACGGTGCCTCCGCGGTCGTCCTGACGACCCGCGGCGTCGCGACGGCGAAGAACTGGCCCGTGCTGGCGACCGTCGGTGCGAGCGGGCAGACGGCAGGACCGGACAACTCGCTCCAGGCGCAACCGGCGCGGGCGATCGAGCGTGCGTGCGCCAAACAGGGCATCTCGCCGTCCGATCTCGATCTGGTCGAGATCAACGAGGCCTTCGGCGCCGTCGTCGCACGCTCTCAGGACGAGCTGGGCATCGACGAGAGCATCGTGAACATCCATGGTGGTGGCATCGCGATCGGTCACCCCATCGGAGCCTCAGGCAACAGGCTCGTCGTGCACCTCGCGCACGAGCTGGCACGTCGGGGCGCGGGGACCGCGGCGGTCGGACTGTGCGGCGGCGGCGGTCAGGGAGAGGCGCTCATCCTCACCCGATGACGACGGTCCCGGCCAGCGGCCGATCAGGGACGTGAGTCTTTAGCGTGGTCCTGCGTGTCGGCGAGGGCCTTCTGCGAGCGGAACTGCAGTCGCTGGGCCTTCTTCGCCTTCTTGACCGACTGCGGGGAGTCGGCGTCCACCAGCACACCGCGACGTTCGCGGTTCATGTCGATCACGGCGCCGACGGCGAGGGCCATCGTGATGCCCCAGCTCACCCAGGACAGCACGGCACGCCAGGTGACGGGCTGCTCGCGGGTGCCGCGCAGCAGGGAGACTCCGGCGGAGATCGCAGCGACAAGTCCGGTGCTGAAGAGGTAGCGCATTCCCCCACGCTACCTTCCCGCACCCGTGGTCGCATGGAGCCTTGACAAGCCCCCGGTGGATCCGGCAGGGCACGAGCTGACGGACGGCACTCGGGCGCACCCGCTATCATGGCCTGGTCGCGGCTCGCCCGCGGCCGCACAACCGTGTATCTACCGGCCGTCGGCATTCCGGCGGACAGCGGCGGCACCCGACATCGCGTCTTCGACGCGCGAGAGCCATGACACGCGCAACAGCATCGCAGCACATCGCCGAGCCGACCCTTCTCCGTCTCGCCGGCCTTCCCTACTTCCTCATCGCCTTCATCGCCCGGCTGCCGTTCGCGATGATGGTCGTCGGCGTGCTGACGGTCGTCGTCTCCGCGCGGGGCTCCCTCTCGCTCGGAGGTCTCACCTCTGCGGCCGTGGGTCTCGGCACCGCATGCTTCGGGCCTCTGCTCGGGGCAGCAGCCGATCGCTTCGGGCAGCGGGTCGTGCTGATGGTGCTCGCTGTCGCGAACGCGGCCATGCTTCTGCTGTTCACCGTGGTCGTCTACGGAACGGCGCCGGACGGATTCGTTCTGCTCGCCGCCGTCGGCATCGGGGCGAGCGCCCCGCAGGTCGCTCCGCTGTCGCGCTCGCGGCTCGTCACGATCATCAGTGAACGGATGGCGGAGTCCCGCCGTGCGAAGACGGTATCGGGCACGATGGCGTACGAGTCGGCGGCGGACGAGACGGTGTTCGTGTTCGGGCCGTTCCTGGTCGGGATCCTGGCGTCGGCGATCGCGCCGTGGGCTCCGCTGGTCGGTGCGGCCGTCCTCACCGTGGTCTTCGTGGGTGCCTTCGCACTGCATCCCAGCGGTCGACACGTCTCGCAGGATCGCGACGCCGACGGGAAGGCGCCTTCGGCCGTCTCCGAGCTGTTCCGGCCCCAGCTGCTGATCGTAGTGGTCGGCATCCTCGGCGTCGGCATCTTCTTCGGCACGATGCTCACCTCGCTGACGTCGTTCATGGCCGACCGAGGGGCGCCGGAGCAGGCCGGCCTCCTCTACGGGGTCATGGGCGTGGGGTCCGCCATCCTCGCACTCGGTGTCGCCTGGCTTCCCCCGCGATTCTCGATGCGCGCGCGGTGGCTCGTGTTCTCCGGGATCCTGCTGGCGGGCACGCTGCTGCTCGGATTCGTCGACACCCCCGGCACCATGATGCTGGCGCTCGCGATCATGGGCATCGGCATCGGTCCCACTCTCGTCACGCAGTACAGCTTCGGTGCGGCCCGCAGTCCCCGGGGACGCTCCGCCACCGTCATGACGATGCTCGGCTCCGGCGTCGTCGTCGGGCAGTCCATCGGAGCCGCCTTCGCGGGTGAGATCGCCGAGAACGTCGGCACGCCCGCTGCGCTGTTGCTGCCGATGATCGCGGCACTGATCGCCTTCATCGCGGGTGTGGCGAACTGGTTCCTCAGCGGTAGAGGGGACGCGAGGCCCGCGTCAACCCCTGACGCGCGATCCGCGGAGATCGACGTTCCTCGATAGCCTGGAGGAAACCCCGGGAGGAGCCCTCGTGGCCGCAGCAGATTTCGTCGTCGTCGCCAACCGCCTGCCCGTCGATCGGGTGGTGGGTCCCGGAGGTGAGGAAACCTGGCGCACGTCTCCCGGTGGTCTCGTCGCCGCGCTCGAGCCGATGATGCGCAGTGTGCACGGGGCCTGGGTGGGCTGGCCCGGCCAGGCCGACGTCGAGCTGGAGCCGTTCGCGGCCGACGGCATCGACCTGATACCGGTGACGCTCAGCGCTCAGGAGGTCGCCGAGTACTACGAAGGCTTCGCGAACGACACCATCTGGCCGCTCTATCACGATGTGATCGCGCCGCCGCAGTACCACCGGGAATGGTGGGAGGCATACGTGACGGTGAACCGCCGCTTCGCCGAGGCTGCTGCCGCCGCGGTCGCGAAGGACGGCACCGTCTGGGTGCACGACTACCAGCTCCAGCTCGTGCCGCAGATGGTGCGGGAACTGCGGCCCGACGTCACCATCGGCTACTTCCACCACATCCCGTTCCCCGCTCACGGTCTGTACGCGCAGCTGCCCTGGCGCGACCAGGTGCTGCGCGGACTCCTCGGCGCCGACGTCATCGGCTTCCAGCGCGCGCAGGACGCCACGTACTTCCTGACCGCCGTACGCCGCCGCTTGCGCTACGAGGTCAAGGGCTCGCACGTCTCGGTGCCGGAGGGCGAGCAGACCAGGACGGCGGTGGCGAGAGCCTTCCCGATCTCCATCGACACCGAGCCCTACCTCGAGCTCGCGGCCAGGGAGGACATCCAGGCCAGAGCCGCCGAGATCAGAGCCAGCCTCGGCAACCCCAAGCGCATCCTGCTCGGCGTCGACAGACTCGACTACACGAAGGGCATCCGGCACCGCATCAAGGCCTATGGCGAACTGCTCGAGGACGGGCGACTGAACGTCGAGGACGTGACACTGGTGCAGGTCGCGAGTCCCAGCCGCGAGCGGGTCGATGCCTACGTGCACCTGCGGGACGAGATCGAGCTCGCCGTGAGCCGCATCAACGGCGACAACGACACCATGGGGCACTCCGCCATCCGGTACCTGCACCAGGGGTATCCGCGCGAGGAGATGGTCGCGCTCTACCTGGCGGCGGATGTCATGCTCGTGACCGCGCTCCGCGACGGTATGAACCTCGTGGCCAAGGAGTACGTCGCCACCAGGGCCGACAATCGCGGCGTACTCGTGCTGAGCGAGTTCACGGGAGCGGCGGACGAGCTGCGCCAGGCCGTGCGCGTCAACCCGCACGACATCGAAGGTCTCAAGGACGCGATCATGACCGCCGTGGACATGCCGGCGGGCGAGCAGTCGCGTCGCATGCGCTCGCTCCGGCGCCGGGTGCTCGACAACGACGTGACCGCGTGGTCGTCGTCGTTCCTCGCCGCGTTGGCGGAGGTGCGCGGTCGCTGAGCCCGCGCACGGCCCGCGATACTGGGAGAGCCCCCTTCGATTGGAGAATCCGTGACGCGCCCTTGGACCCCTGGAACAGCCGATGACGACCTGAGCGCTCTGGCCGGCACTGCACGGCTTGTGGTCGCGCTCGACTTCGACGGCACGGCATCGCCGCTGGTCCCGGATCCGATGGCAGCCAGAGCCCTTCCCGAAGTCGCCGTCCAGGTCGACCGCCTCGCCGCTCTTCCGGACACCGTCGTCGCCTACGTCTCCGGACGCAGCATGCACGACCTCCGTGTCATCACGGAGCACACCGACGACTCCGCGATCGCCTTGGCCGGATCGCACGGCGCCCAGTACTGGTTCCCGGGGGAGGGCGACGCTGATGCTCCCGGCGAACCGACGGACGATGGTGCTCGTGAGGAGCTGTGGGCGGCGGCGAAGCCGATCATCGACCGATATGAAGGCGCCGAGTTCGAGCCCAAGACCTTCGGCATGGGCGTGCACACCCGTCGTGCCGACCGCGAGACCGAGGAGCGCGTCTTCGCCGAGATCGATGCCCTCGTCGCGGAGCGGTTCCCGCACTGGAGACGGCGTTCGGGCCACAGGGTGCTCGAGTTCTCGTCGCGAACGGAGGGCAAGGACGCGGCGATGGCCGCTCTCCGCGAGAGGTTCGACGCCACCGGGATCCTCTTCGCCGGCGACGATGTGACGGACGAGGATGCGATGCGTGTGCTGCAGCCCGGTGATCTCGGCGTCCGGGTCGGACCGGGGGAGAGCGCCGCGACCCTTCGTGTGGACTCTCCACAACAGATCGCCGAGCTTCTGGAGGCGTTGGCGGACGAACGTGCCTCTCGGCGGCAATAGACTTCCGTCATGTCCTCGCATGATCCCTCCAGCAGCGCGCCCATCGACATCAAGCCCCGCAGCCGCGTCGTCACCGACGGCATCGAGGCCACGACCTCCCGCGGTATGCTCCGTGCCGTCGGCATGGGCGACGCCGACTGGGACAAGCCGCAGATCGGCATCGCGTCCAGCTGGAACGAGATCACTCCCTGCAACCTGAGCCTCGACCGTCTTGCTCAGGGGGCGAAGGAGGGCGTGCACTCCGGCGGCGGGTACCCGCTGCAGTTCGGAACCATCTCCGTCTCGGACGGCATCTCGATGGGCCACGAGGGGATGCACTTCTCACTCGTCTCCCGCGAGGTCATCGCCGACTCGGTCGAGACCGTGATGATGGCCGAGCGCCTGGACGGCTCCGTCCTGCTCGCCGGCTGCGACAAGTCGATCCCCGGCATGCTCATGGCCAGCGCCCGCCTCGACCTGTCGAGCGTCTTCCTCTACGCCGGGTCGATCGCGCCGGGCTGGGTCAAGCTCTCCGACGGCACCGAGAAGGACGTCACGATCATCGACTCGTTCGAGGCGGTCGGCGCCTGCCGTGCCGGCCTGATGAGCGAGGAAGACCTCAAGCGCATCGAGTGCGCCATCGCTCCCGGTGAGGGAGCGTGCGGCGGCATGTACACCGCCAACACCATGGCCTCCGTCGCCGAGGCACTCGGGCTCAGCCTGCCGGGCTCCGCCGCGCCGCCCGCTGCCGACCGCCGTCGCGACTACTTCGCGCATCGGTCGGGCGAGGCCGTCGTCAACCTGCTCCGTCAGGGCATCACGACGCGCGACATCCTCACCAAGGAGGCGTTCGAGAACGCGATCGCCCTCGCGATGGCCCTCGGCGGCTCGACCAACGTCGTCCTCCACCTCCTCGCCATCGCGCGAGAGGCCGAGGTCGAGCTGAGTCTTCACGACTTCAATCGCATCGGCGACAAGGTCCCGCACGTGGCCGACATGAAGCCGTTCGGCAAGTACGTCATGAACGACGTCGACCGCCACGGCGGCATCCCCGTGATCATGAAGGCCATGCTCGACGAGGGCCTCCTGCACGGCGACGCGCTCACGGTCACCGGCAAGACGCTCGCCGAGAACCTCGCGGACCTCGACCCGCAGCCGATCGACGGCGAGGTCATCCACACGTTCGACAACCCGATCCACGCCACGGGCGGGCTCACGATCCTGCACGGCTCGCTCGCCCCGGAGGGTGCCGTCGTCAAGACGGCGGGTTTCGACGCGGCGGTGTTCGAGGGACCGGCCCGCGTGTTCGAGCGCGAGCGCGCGGCCATGGATGCCGTGGCCGAGGGCGAGATCGAACCCGGCACGGTGATCGTGATCCGCTACGAGGGACCCAAGGGTGGACCGGGCATGCGGGAGATGCTCGCGATCACCGCGGCCATCAAGGGCGCTGGACTCGGAAAAGATGTACTACTCTTGACGGACGGACGATTCTCAGGCGGCACAACCGGCCTGTGCATCGGCCACATAGCACCCGAAGCGGTGGACGCAGGTCCTATCGCCTTCGTGCGCGATGGTGATCTGATACGGGTCGATATCGCAGCTCGCTCTCTCGATCTACTCGTCGACGAGGCAGAGCTCGCCTCCCGCCGCTCTGGCTGGGAGCCGCTTCCCCCGCGCTACACCCGAGGCGTTCTTGCCAAGTACTCGCGCCTCGTGCGGTCCGCCGCCGAGGGAGCGACCACCGGCTGATCCATCGACAGGCTCAGGAACCCAGCCGATCGGACATCCGGCGTCCTCCACAGATCATCAGAAGGAAAGTCATGACTGCTGATTCCGCCCCGGCCGTGCCGAGGCCGCCCGCCCGTCAACCTGCCGCACCGGAGATCACGGGCGCTGAGGCCGTGGTCCGCTCGCTCGAGCTGCTCGGTGTCACCGACGTGTTCGGGCTTCCTGGCGGGGCTATCCTCCCCGTCTACGACCCGCTGATGGACGCTTCCGAGCTCCGTCACATCCTGGTTCGTCACGAGCAGGGAGCCGGGCACGCGGCCGAGGGGTACGCGTCCGCATCCGGCAAGGTGGGCGTGTGCATCGCGACCTCCGGTCCCGGCGCGACCAACCTCGTGACCGCGATCGCCGACGCCTACATGGATTCGGTGCCGATGCTCGCGATCACCGGTCAGGTGTTCTCGACCCTCATGGGGACGGATGCGTTCCAGGAGGCCGACATCGTGGGCATCACGATGCCGATCACCAAGCACTCATTCCTCGTGAAGGACGCGGCGGACATCCCGGGCGCGATCGCTGCGGCGTACGAGATCGCCGGCACCGGGCGCCCCGGTCCGGTGCTGGTCGACATCACCAAGGACGCGCAGCAGGCGACCGCGCCCTTCGTGTGGCCGCCCAAGATCGACCTGCCCGGCTACCGTCCTGTGACCAAGGCGCACGGGAAGCAGATCCAGGCCGCGGCGGCCCTTCTCGCCGAAGCCAAGAAGCCGGTGCTGTACGTGGGTGGCGGCGTGATCCGCGGCAAGGCGTCCGCAGAACTCCTCGAACTCGCCGAGTCCACCGGCGCCCCGGTCGTCACGACGCTGATGGCCCGTGGTGCTTTCCCGGACTCGCACCCGCAGCACCTCGGCATGCCCGGCATGCACGGCACGGTTCCCGCTGTGCTCGCTCTGCAGGAGGCCGATCTCCTCGTCTCGCTCGGTGCGCGGTTCGACGACCGTGTCACGGGTAAGGCGGCGCTGTTCGCACCCAACGCGAAGGTCGTCCACGTCGACATCGACCCGGCGGAGATCTCCAAGATCCGCACGGCCGACGTGCCGATCGTCGGCGATGTGCGCGACGTGCTCACCGACCTCGACGCGGCGTTCCGTGGCGCGACGGCCGACACGAAGCCCGACATCGAGGAGTGGTGGTCTTACCTCGACGGTCTGCGTACCGAGTTCCCGCTGGGATTCGCGCCCACGACCGACGGTCTGCTCGCTCCTCAGCACGTGATCCAGCGCATCGGCGAGCTCACCGGGCCGGAGGGCATCTTCGCCTCCGGAGTCGGCCAGCACCAGATGTGGGCTGCGCAGTTCATCAAATACGAGCGTCCGAACGCCTGGCTGAACTCCGGCGGTGCCGGAACGATGGGCTACTCGGTGCCGGCGGCCATGGGCGCCAAGGTCGCCGAGCCCGATCGTCCGGTCTGGGCGATCGACGGCGACGGCTGCTTCCAGATGACCAATCAGGAGCTCGCGACCTGCACGATCAACAACATCCCGATCAAGGTCGCGATCATCAACAATTCCTCGCTGGGCATGGTGCGCCAGTGGCAGACGCTGTTCTACGACGGACGTCACTCGAACACCGATCTCAACACCGGTCACGGAACGATCCGCATCCCCGACTTCGTGAAGCTCGCCGAAGCCTACGGCTGCCTCGCGATCCGCGTGGAGAAGGAGGAAGAGGTCGACGCCGCCATCAAGCTCGCACTCGAGACGAACGATCGGCCTGTGGTGATCGACTTCGTGGTGAGTGCCGATTCCATGGTGTGGCCGATGGTGCCGCAGGGAGTCAGCAACAGCTACGTCCAGTACGCCCGCGAGCACGCGCCCGCATTCGACGAGGAGGACTGATCCATGTCGACCCATGTGCTGAGCCTGCTGGTGGAGAACACCCCCGGCCTTCTGACCCGTGTGGCCGGCCTCTTCGCCCGCCGCGGCTTCAACATCGATTCCCTCGCCGTCGGCGTGACGGAGGTGCCTGGCATCTCCCGGATCACCGTCGTCGTCGATGTCGATGAGCTCCCGCTCGAGCAGGTCACCAAGCAGCTCAACAAGCTGATCAACGTGATCAAGATCGTCGAGCTCGACTTCGCCACGTCGGTGCAGCGCGAGCACATGCTCGTGAAGGTCCGCACCGACAACGCCACCCGCTCGAACGTGATCGAGGTCGTCAACCTCTTCCGCGCTTCCGTGGTCGACTACGCCTCCGACGCGCTCGTGATCGAGGTCACCGGCGACAAGGGCAAGGTCGATGCCATGCTCCGCGCGCTCGAGTCCTTCGGCATCAAGGAGATCGCGCAGTCCGGTCTTCTCGCCATCGGACGCGGTGGCAAGAGCATCACGGAACGCGTGCTGCGCGGTTGATGCGCCCCCTCTACCTACACGAACCACAATCAAGGAGAAACACAAAGTGAGCACCGAGATCTTCTACGACGCCGATGCAGACCTGTCCCTGATCCAGGGCAAGAAGGTTGCCATCGTCGGTTACGGCTCGCAGGGCCACGCCCATGCGCAGAACCTTCGCGACTCGGGTGTCGAGGTCGCGATCGCCCTCAAGGAGGGCTCGAAGTCGGCGGCCAAGGCCGAGGAGGCAGGCTTCCCGGTCAAGACCGTCGCCGAGGCCACCGAGTGGGCCGACGTCATCATGATCCTCGCGCCGGACCAGCACCAGCGCACGATCTACAGCGAGTCCATCGCGCCGAACCTCACGGCCGGCAAGACGCTCGCGTTCGCCCACGGCTTCAACATCCGCTTCGGCTACATCGACGCTCCCGAGGGCGTCGACGTGATCCTGGTCGCCCCGAAGGCTCCGGGCCACACCGTGCGTCGTGAGTTCGTCGCGGGCCGCGGCATCCCCGACATCATCGCCGTCGAGCGCGACGCATCGGGCAAGGCCTGGGACCTGGCGCTCTCCTACGCGAAGGCCATCGGCGGCACCAGGGCCGGCGTCATCAAGACGACGTTCACCGAAGAGACCGAGACCGACCTGTTCGGCGAGCAGGCCGTGCTCTGCGGTGGTGTGAGCCACCTGGTGCAGGCCGGTTTCGAGACCCTCACCGAAGCGGGCTACCAGCCGCAGATCGCCTACTTCGAGGTGCTGCACGAGCTCAAGCTCATCGTCGACCTGATGTGGGAGGGCGGCATCGCCAAGCAGCGTTGGTCGATCTCCGACACCGCCGAGTTCGGCGACTACGTCTCGGGCCCGCGCGTCATCGACGAGCGCGTCAAGGAGAGCATGAAGGGCGTGCTGGCCGACATCCAGTCCGGCGCCTTCGCCAAGCGCTTCATCGACGACCAGGACAACGGGGCCGAGGAGTTCCTGGCGCTGCGTGCCAAGGAGGAGCAGCACCCCATCGAGGTCACCGGCAAGGAGCTGCGCTCGCTCTTCGCATGGAAGCAGCAGGACGAGGACTACATCGACGGCAGCGCCGCGCGCTGATTCGATCTTCGAACGAACGGGCGTCCCTTCGGGGACGCCCGTTCTGCGTCGAGCAGGTCCATCCACTCTCTAAACATCGGATGTTTGTGCCAGGATGGGAGGTATGCGACAGGGATGGTTTGACCGGGCTCGGTTCGGCATGTTCGTCCACTTCGGCCTCTACAGCACCGCCGCACGGCACGAGTGGGTGCAGAACTACGAGCGGCTCACGGAAGAGGACTACCGTCAGTACTTCGAGCACTTCGATCCGGATCTCTTCGATGCCGCAGCACTCGCGCGCACGGCGAAGGCGACGGGCATGGGGTATGTCGTGCTCACCACGAAGCACCACGACGGTTTCTGCCTCTGGGATTCGAAGCTGACCGACTTCACCTCGGTCGCGAACACCGGACGTGACCTGGTGCGCGAGTACGTCGACGCGCTGCGGGCGGAAGGCCTGAAAGTCGGCCTGTACCACTCGGTCATCGACTGGCATCACCCCGACTTCACGATCGACTGGAACCACCCGCGTCGCGACGATGAGAACGCTCATGAGCTGAACGCCGGCCGCGACATGGCCGCATACCGCGCCTACCTCCACGGTCAGGTGCGCGAGCTCCTCACGGAGTACGGCGACATCGACTACCTCTTCTTCGATTTCACCTACCCGGAGGAGAAGGACGGGTGGGCAGGCAAGGGCCCCGGGGACTGGGATGCGGAGGCACTGCTCGCTCTGTGTCGGGAGCTGCAGCCGAACATGCTGGTCAACGATCGTCTGGGTATCCCCGCGGACTTCGTCACGCCAGAGCAGTATCAGCCCACCGCGCCGATCGTGCGAGACGGCGTTCCCCTCACGTGGGAGGCGTGCCAGACGCTGAACGGATCGTGGGGTTACCACCGCGACAACATGGACCAGAAGTCGTCGACGTTGCTCGTGCAGATGCTCGTCGACTCTGTCTCGATGGACGGCAACATGCTGCTGAACATCGGCCCGGACGGGCGTGGGGCGATCGCTCCGCGGGATGCGAGCACGTTGGCGGAGATCGGGGAGTGGATGCGCCTGCACCGGAACGCGGTGGTCGGCGCGGGGTACGCGGCCTTCACCCCACCGCGTGAGGGCGTCTACACGCGCAGGGGAAACCGGCTCTACCTGAGCCTCTTCAGCTGGCCCATGGGTTTCGTCCACCTCCCGGAGCTCGCGGGCAAGGTGTCGTACGTCCGGCTTCTCAACGACGGATCCTGGCTCCAGACGAGCGTGTCCGACCCCGATCGCGAGGCGGATCTCATGACACCCGCAGGCGAGGCCGAGGGGACTCTGACCGTCCACCTCCCGGTGCGTCGACCCGATGTGCTGGTCCCCGTGATCGAGCTGACCCTGATCGAGGACTGATCCGCACCGTGGCGGTGGCTCAGGCGGCCGCCACGGGGATGTCCATGCCCTCGAGCGCGAGTCGGGCCGCGCCGTGCAGGATGGCGTCGGCGCCCGTCGCCGCGGACTCGATGCGCAGTCGTTGGGTGGCGAGCGGGTGGCAGGCCTCGTAGACGCGGCTGCGGACGGCCGCGATGAACGGTTCGGATGCGCTCATGCTGCCGGTGAGGAACACGGCGTGCGGATTGAAGAAGTTCACGACCCCGGAGAGTGCCTGGCCCAGGTGGGTGCCGGCGGTTCGGACCAGAGTCGTGGCGAGGGGATCGGCGTCGCGCGCCAGGCTCAGCACGTCGGTCGTCGTGCGCACGGCGTCGTTCCCGCGCTCGCGCATCTGTCGCACCAGACTCGCCCCGCTCGCCACGGTTTCCAGGCATCCGGTGTTTCCGCAGGAGCAGGGGATGTCGCCGCTGCCGTCGATGCGCGTGTGGGTGATGTCGCCCGCGGCCGACGTGGCGCCGCGGTGCACGTGCCCGTCCACGATGATGCCGCTGCCGATGGCGGTTCCCGCCTTCACCGTGATGCTGTGACCGGTGTGGCCGAAACGCTCACGGTGCTCGCCGAGCGCGGCGAGGTTCGCGTCGTTGTCGACGGCGACAGGGACCCCGTAGCGCGCGGAGAGGTGCTCGCCGACGCGGAACCCCGGCCATCCGGGCATCCGCGAGGGTTGGTCGACGGATCCCGTGGAGATGTCGACCGGACCGGGGAGGCTGATCCCGATCGCATGGATCCTCCCCGAGGACAGGAGACGGTCGAACACGACCGCCAGGCGATCCAGGGTGGCCTGCGGTCCCTCGGTGACATCGACGGCGATGGATTCACTGTCCAGGAGGGCACCACTGAGGGAGTGCCTGCCGATGCGGGCGTGTCCGCCGCCGAGGTCAGCGGACAGGACGAAGCCGTCCGCCGCGATCTGAAGGACACGTGGGCGCCGCCCTCCGCGTGACGTGCCGTCTCCGGCTTCTCTGAGCATGCCGGCATCCAGCAGGGACTGCACGCGGAGACCGACCGTCGATGCGGCCACGCCGAGCGAGGCGGCGAGCTCGGAGCGCGATCGCGCCTCACCGCGGGCGACGAGGTCGAGGATGCGTCGCGTGTGCGGATCGTCGACGGCGGTGTCAGCGGAGTTCGTCATGAGAGCACTTTCCTGTCGGAGCATCGTCAGCGTAGCGGGGGTTCGTCGTGTTTCCCGGGAGTTACGAATTATCAAGCTCCGATAAACATCGGATGTTCGGCTTGCGGCCACTTGCGAAGTATGAAACGGTAACTTCATACGAAATCTTACTAGGTTACTTCGACCCGCGAATTAACCGGTTCCCTTTCCAGGAGGCATTCAATGAAGAAGTTGCGTGTAGGGGCTGTGGTCGCCGTCGCCGGCGTCGCGGTCGCGATGACCGGCTGCGCGAGCGGCAGCGGCACGGGTGGTTCGGCAGACGGCGACACCATCGTGGTGGACATGTGGGCCGGGAGCGAGTCGGACGTGGACGCCCTCGAGGCGCAGGTCGCGTTCGCGCAGGAGCAGAACCCCGACATCAAGATCAAGCTGCAGACGTCGCCGTGGAGCGACTTCTTCACGAAGCTGACCACCAACATGGCCAGCGGCAACATGGCGTGCGTCACGGGCATGAGCGGCGCGCAGCTGGGAGGCTACACCGGCGGCTTCCGCGAGCTGAGCGATGCCGACCTGAAGACGGCGGGAATCGACTGGGCCGACTTCAATCCGAGCGCCGACGGGATCCTTAGCTTCGAGGGCAAGACGTACGGCGTGCCGTTCGACGTCGCCACCATGCTCGTCTACTACAACCAGGACATGCTGACCGCCGCCGGCGCCGCAACCCCTGAGATCGGGTGGACGTTCGACGACTTCGACAAGATCGCCGCCGACGCCACCAAGGACGGCAAGTACGGCTTCGGCATGGGTATGGGCGGCTACCAGTGGATGTCGATGCCGATCGCCTACTCCGCCACGCAGCCGGCCTCCGAGGACGGCACGTTGCACATCGATGAGAAGGCCTTCGTCGACGCGTCGACCTGGTACGCCGAGCTCGTGACCGAGAAGAAGGTCGCCGCACCCGTGGCCTCCGCTTCCGACACGGGGTGGGGAGAGAACCAGTACACCGGCGCCAACGCGGCCATGGCCGTCGACGGCACCTGGAACGCGGTGAGCTACCTCGACAACGAGTCGGGCTTCGCCGCCGGCATGGTCCCGCTGCCCGCCGGAGTCGACGGCAACCCCGGTCCGATCCTCGGCTCGGGCTACGGCATCTCGGCCAACTGCAAGAATCCCGAGGCCGCGCTCAAGGTCATGGGCTCGCTGCTCGGCGAGGACGCGCAGGACTACATCGCGTCGTCCGGCCGCTCCTACCCGGCACGCACGTCGTCGCAGCCGCTGTACTTCGAGTCGATCGACGAGAAGTACCGCGACCAGGTGAAGTCCGTCTTCGAGGCTGCGTTCGGTGACACCGTCCCCCTCTACATGACGAAGAACTGGCAGAAGCTCGACAGCTACATCCAGCCCAACCTCGTCAGCGTCTACAACGGCCAGATGACGATGGAAGAGCTGCTGTCGAACGCGCAGGCGCAGTTCGGCGAGTGATCGGGCCTCGGCCACCACAGCAGCAATGCAGTAATAGAGGAAGAAACTGAGATGACGATCACGACGAGACGTCGACGATCGCTCGCCAAGGTGGAGGCCGGTCAGGCGCTGGGATTCGCAAGCCCAGCCCTGATCGGGCTCGCCCTGTTCACGATCGTGCCCGTCGGGCTGTCGATCGTGATGAGCGTCTTCGACTGGCCGACCTTCGGCGAGCGGACCTTCAACGGCGTGGACAACTACGTCAAGCTGTTCACCAGCAGCCCCGACTTCTGGCCGGCGCTGCGCAACTCGGCGGTGTACACCCTGCTGTACGTGCCGTTGAGCGTCGCTCTCTCGCTCGTGCTCGCTCTCGGTCTGAACTCCCGGATCCGCGGTCGCGGCGCACTGAGGGTGCTGTTCTTCATCCCCGTCGTCACGCCGATGGTCGCCAACGTGCTGGTCTGGAAGATGATGCTCCAGCCGCAGGGACTCTTCAACGGCCTCTCGCAGACCTGGTTCGGCATCGAGCTGCCCAACTTCCTCGCCGATCCGTCGTGGGCCATGATCATGGTCGTCGTCATGAGCGTCTGGCAGGGACTCGGCTACAACATGCTGATCTTCTCGGCCGCCCTCGAGCAGCTCCCCGAGAGCGTGCTGGAGGCGGCGAGCATCGACGGCGCACAGGGGATCCGGCGGGTGTGGAGCATCATCGTCCCGATGATCTCGCCATCGATCTTCTTCGCCACCATCATGACGATGATCACGTCGCTGCAGGTGTTCGTGCAGCCGCAGATGCTCACCGGCGGCGGTCCGGGCAATGCCACGAAGCCGCTCGTCATGTACATCTGGGAGCAGGGATTCACCTTCGGCGATCTCGGCCTCGCCGCTGCAGCCGCGTGGATCCTGTTCGCGATCATCATCGCGATCACCGGGCTCCAGTTCGCCGCACAGAAGAAGTGGGTGCACTATGAGCACTGAGACCCTCGTCCGGCCCGCCGGACGCACCGGCCGCGCCGACCGCGAACGCGAGCGCGCACGCGGTGCGGCGACGACCCCCGGCGCCCGCGCCCGTCTGATCCTCGCGCACGTCGCGATCTACGTGGCTGCGCTGATCTTCATCTCGCCGTTGATCTACGCGTTCTTCTCGGCTCTCAAGCCGAACGCGGAGATGTTCTCGATGCCACCGACCCTGGTGGGCTCCGAACTGCGGTGGAGCAACTTCGTCGACGTGTTCGCCTACGGGCCGTTCCTGACGTACATCATGAACTCCTTCATCGTCGCGATCGGCGGAACGCTCGTCGTGCTGATCGTCTCGACCACAGCCGGATACGCCTTCGGGCGCCTGCGGTGGAAGGGCCGGGACGCGGTGTTCGTGCTGTTCCTGGCCACCCTGATGGTTCCCGCCGAGGTGCTCGTCATCCCCATGTTCCAGGTCATGCAGTGGTTCAACTGGGTCGACACATACCAGGCGCTCATCCTTCCCTTCGCGTTCGGCGCCTTCGGCACGTTCCTGATGCGGCAGTTCTTCCGCGGCATCCCCTACGAGCTGGAGGAGGCGGCCCGTGTCGACGGCGCAGGCCCCGTGCGATCGTTCCTGCAGATCATCCTTCCGCTGTCGAAGTCGGCGGTGGCGGTGCTCGCGGTGTTCACGTTCCTCTCGTTCTGGAACAGCTACCTGTGGCCGCTGATCGTGACGGTCGACTACAACGCGCACGGCACGCTTCCGGTCGGCCTCGCGAGCTTCGCCGGGCTCACCGGCACGCGGTGGGACCTGCAGATGGCAGCCGCGATCATCTCGATGGTGCCGACCACGATCCTCGTGATCGTGCTGCAGAAGCACCTCGTCAAGGGGATCGCGATGGCCGGGCTGGGTGGTCGCTGAACATGATCAGTCAGGAACAGGGGACCAGCACGCTCATCGGTGGCGCAGCCGGACCCGGTGCGGCTCTCGTCGGGATCGACATCGGCGGCACCAAGATCGCCGCCCTTCTGGTGGACGGTGACGGTGCCGTGCTCGGCCGGGGCAGCGTCGGCGCACCGGCCGCGCTCGGCGGTGCAGCGATGGCGGATGCGGCAGCGACCCTCGCCATGTCGCTGGCAGCGGAAGCGGGAGTATCGCTGGCCGCAGCCGGAGTAGGGGCGGCCGGAGTCATCGACCACGAGACGGGCACGATCCGTGCGGCGTCGGCGACCTTCGTCGGCTGGACGGGGTTCGCCCTCGGGCATGAACTGGAGTCACGCCTCGGCGTCCCCGTGCGGGTAGAGAACGACGTGAACGCCTTCCTGCTCGGTGAGGCCGCGGCGGAAGGGCGCACGGATCGGGACGTGCTCGGTGTCATGCTCGGCACGGGGGTGGGCGGCGCCGTCCTCATCGACGGCGAACTTCACCACGGACCGCACGGTGCCGCCGGTGAGATCGGACACACACCCGGGTACAGCGACCTCGTCTGCACCTGCGGCCAGATCGGGCATCTCGAGACGCTGGCCTCCGGCACTTCCATCGCGCTGCGCTACCAGGAGAGCACGGGCGCCTCGGTGCGCGACGCTCGCGAGGTCGCCGACCGTGCGCGCCGCGGCGACACGGAGGGGATTGCGGCGTTCGACGCTGCGGGTCGGGCGCTCGCCCTCGCCTGCGCGACCGCGGCCACGATCCTCGACCTGCCCTGCGCGATCGTCGGGGGCGGGGTCACGGCCGCATGGGACCTCCTCGAGCCGGCCATCGCGCGCACGCTCGCCACCGACTCGCCGGTGTCGGGTATCCCGCTGCGCATCATTCCGGCCGTCCTCGGTTCCGACGCGGTCGCTCTCGGCGCGATCGAGACGGCCCGCCGTGCGCTCGTGCCGGCAGGCGCACGCTGAGAGACGACCCCACGCACGACCCTCGCACCACAAGGAGCACCTCACGTGACCCCACGTCCTGAAGCCCACGAGATCTGGATGGGCCCGCTTCCCACCGTCGCCGACGGCGGTCTCGCCCTGCCACGCATCGGCATCGCCGGGATCTCCATCGAGTCGAGCACCTTCTCGCCTCACATCTCCGGTGACGAGGCGTTCACGGTTCGTACCGGCCCGACGTTGCGGGGGTATTACCCGTTCCTGGACGATGGACGCGAACTCGCCTCCGCCGCGGACTGGGTGCCGCTGACCCACGGACGCTCTCTTCCTGGCGGAGCCGTCGCGCCGGAGACCTATCGCCGGATGAAGGATGCGATCGTCGCCGGCATCCGGGAGCACGGTCCCTTCGACGGGTTCTTCTTCGACATCCACGGCGCCATGAGCGTGGTCGGCATGGACGACGCCGAGGGCGATCTCGCGCTCGCGGTGCGCGCCGCCCTCGGTCCCGACACGCTGGTCTCGACCTCGATGGATCTGCACGGCAACGTCTCGGAGGTGCTGCGTGACGCGGTAGACCTGCTGACGTGTTACCGCATGGCGCCGCACGAGGATTGGATGAACACCAAGGAGCGTGCGGTGTGGAACCTGCTCGCCCGGCTGAGGGGACCGCACGGCTCCGACCCACTGCGGCGGCGCCCCTTCTCCGCCTGGGTACCCGTGCCCGTGCTGCTGCCGGGGGAGAAGACCAGCACGCGGCTGGAGCCGGCGCGCAGCATCTACGCCCAGCTGCCCGAGATCGAAGCCCTCACCGGGGTGGTCGACGCCTCCGTCTGGATCGGCTACGCCTGGGCGGACGAGCCGCGGTGCCAGGCCTACGTGGTCGTCACCGGGGACGACGAGCAGGTGATCGCACGGGAAGCCGAGCGTGTCGCGCGGATGTTCTGGGACGCGCGCGAGGACTTCGTCTTCGTGGCCGAGACCGGCTCGCTCGACGACGCCCTCGACAAGGCCCTCGCTCCGGGAGCACCGCGGCCGTACCTGATCTCGGACTCGGGGGACAACCCGACGGCCGGTGGCGCCGGCGACGTGACCTGGACGCTCGGGCACCTGCTGGGACGCGCCGAGCTCACCGACTCCAGCCGCACCACACTGGTGGCCTCGATCTTCGACCGCGAAGCCGTCGCACGGGCTGTCGCGGCCGGCGTCGGAGCCACGGTGTCGCTCGATGCCGGAGCCCGGGTGGATTCGGGTCCACACGGACCTGTCACGATCACCGGGACCGTGTTCTCCATCAGCGACGGCGACCCGGATGCGGGTACGCAAGTCGTCATCGCCGTGGGCGGTCTGCACGCGATCATCACCGAGCGCCGCAAGCCTTTCCACCACCTCTCTGACTTCCGGATGCTGGGCCTCGAGCCCACCACCGCGGACATCGTCGTCGTGAAGATCGGCTATCTCGAACCCGAGCTCTACGAACTCGCCGCGGGGTGGACTCTCGCGCTGACCCCTGGTGGCGTCGACCAGGACCTGCTGCGGCTGGGCCACCACCGTCTGCAGCCGGGTGTCTACCCGTTCGACGCCGACGGCGATCCGGACCTGACCGCCGCCGTCGTCCGCCGCGGAACCGCAGAGGAGCAGAACGCATGATGAACTTCGAGAAGCGGACAGGACCCGACTTCGGCGCTGACGCCCCGGTGTACCCGACTCAGGGTGTGCCCGACTGGTATCGGGACGCGAAGCTCGGGTTCTTCGTCCACTGGGGGCTGTACTCGGTGCCGGCGTGGGCGGTGCAGCACGGCGATGGCGTGAACATCCCGACCGAGGATGCGTACGCCTGGCATCAGTACGCCGAGTGGTACGGCAACACGGTGCGGATCGCGGGCAGCCCCACCTGGGAGCGCCACCAGCAGTTGTTCGGCCCCGGCACCTCGTACGAGGACCTGGCCGATCGGTGGGACGCCTCGGCGTTCGATGCGGATGCCTTCGTGGGCGAGTTGGTCGGTGCCGGGGCCAAGTACATCGTCCCCACGACCAAGCACCACGAGGGTTTCTGCCTCTGGGACACGGCGACCACCGGTTTCAACGCGGTCGCTCGTGGTCCGCGCCGCGACCTGATCTCCGAGTTCCACGACGCCACCCGTCGCGCGGGGGCGAAGTTCGGGGTGTACTACTCCGGTGCGCTCGACTGGCACGTGAGCGACTTCCCGCCGATCGAGTCCGACACCGAGCTGTTCCGCTTCCGTCGCAACGATGCGCACTTCGCCCGCTACTCGGCTGCCCAGCTCGAAGAGCTCGTGTCCCGCTTCTCGCCGGACGTCCTGTGGAACGACATCGAGTGGCCCGACGGTGGCAAGGGGCACGACGAGTATGCGGTCGCCGCCCTCCTGCAGCGGTACTTCGACGCGGTGCCCGACGGTGTCGTCAACGACCGTTGGGGTGTCCCGTACCACGGCTTCCTCACACGCGAATACACGGACATCCCCGAGATCATCCCGGATCCGTGGGAGTCGACGCGTGGACTCGGCTACTCCTTCGGCTTCAATCAGGCAGAGGACGAACGCCACTCGCTGTCCGGCGCGGCGCTGATCCGTCTGCTCGTCGACGTCGTGGCGAAGAACGGCAACCTGCTGATCAACGTCGGCCCCGCAGCGGACGGCTCCATCCCCGAGCTCCAGCGTCGTGCGATGCGCGAGCTGGGTGCATGGCTGCAGACGAACGGCGACACGGTCTACGGCACGCGCCCGTGGATCCGGATGGGGGAGCGCAGCGGTGCCCCGCGTCGCTACACCACCACCGGGTCGACCGTGCACGTGCATGCTCTCGACCCGAGCATCGGGACGCTCGATCTGCCGGACGAGCTCGTGCAGTCCGACCTGCGGTGGACCGACGGCAGTGCGGTCGAGAAGGCCGACGGTGATCATGCGGTCGTGGTGATCCCCGCGCGTCTGCGTGGAGAGGCCGTCGCGGTGCTGTCCGCAGGCTGAGACGGACGGTTCGCGACGAGACGAGGGCCCCTCCGACGGCGTCGGAAGGGCCCTCGGCGTCTTCGCACGGAGTCAGCCCCGCGTGAGCTCCTCGAGCACCTCGATCACGTGACGGTACGGCCGGCCGGTGGCGCGGGACATTCCGATCTCGCAGGTGCGGTTCGCCGAGACGAAGGCGTCGAAGCCGCCCTGAGCGCGCTCGGCCGCTGCGATCTCCGCGGACTCCTGTGCCGTCGCGCTGGCGGTGAGCTCCGGATGCAGCATGCCGCGGTCGCCCGCGAATGCGCAGCAGCCCCACCCCTCGGGAACGAACACGTCATCCGCGACGGCGGCGGCGATCGCGGTCAACGCTCCCGTCGCTCCGAGCGCCGTCGTGGAGCATGTCGGATGCACGGCGACGGTGGGCAGCTTCGCGGGCACGGTCAGCTTCGGCAGTACTTCGCGTGCCACGAAGGTGGTCGCATCCTCGATCCGCAGCCCGGCGTATCGAGGGCTCTTCGCGACGGCCTGTGCGAGCATGACGTCCAGGCCCTCGGTGCAGGAGGCCGCGTCGCACACCACGGGAAGCTCGCCCGCGCGACTGGCCTCCCACAGCGAATCGAGCACCCGGTCCGACATCAGGGCATAGCCGTGGAGATGCCCCTTCGACTTCCAGGGTGTCCCGCAGCAGAGGCCGCCGTTCTCCTCCGGGATCACGACGGGGATACCCGCGCGGTCCAGGAGCGCTCGCAGCGCATTCCGTGACCCCTCGCCGTCGCCCTCCGCGCCGAACATGGTGCCGATGCACGCGCCGAAGAAGACGGCCTGCGCATCGGTCGGCGCCTCCGGACGCGGTGGCTTCGAGCCGCCGTGGGGGAGTCCTCCGTCGTACAGCGGTACGGTGTCGGCCCCCAGCACCGCGCGGCCGAGGTGCGTGACCCCGCGCACCAGGGGGGCGGGGAGGGCGTCCGCGACGGTGAGCGCGACGCCGCCGGCGCGGGTGACCGTACCCCAGTGCTTGGCCGCCGTGCCCCACACGGCCCCCTCGATCGCGTTCGACTGCTCCGCGCGAAGTCGACGCACCAGGTCGCCCGTGTTGATGTCGACCGGGCAGGCCACACCGCACATGCCGTCGACCGCGCAGGTCTGCACGCCGTCGTAGTCGTAGTCCTTCTGCAGATCGCGCAGCAGCTCGGTGTGGCCTTGTTCCTCGGCCCACGCCATATCGCGACGGATCACGATGCGCTGTCGAGGCGTGAGCGTGATGCTCTTGCTGGGACAGGTCGGCTCGCAGTACCCGCACTCGACGCAGCGGTCGACTTCCTTCTCCACCGTCGGCACCCGTTTGAGGTCGTGCAGGTAGGAGTCGGGGTCGTCGGAGAGCACAACGCCCGGGTTCAGGATGCCGTGCGGGTCGAGGAGGTTCTTGATCTCCCACATCATGTCGGTGAGCTGGTCGCCGTACTGTCGGCGGACGAACGGCGCCATGATCCGACCGGTGCCGTGCTCCGCCTTCAGCGACCCCTGCTGCGAGAGCACGAGCTCGACGAGGTCGTCGGTGAAGCGCCGATAGCGCGCGACGCTTTCCGCATCGTCGAACCGCTCGTTGAGGAGGAAGTGGATGTTGCCGTCCTTGGCGTGTCCGAAGATGACCGAGCCCTCGTAGCCGTGCTCGGAGAAGAGCTCGATGAGGCGCTCGCAGGTGTGGAGGAGACGCGGCACCGGGACCACGATGTCCTCCAGCAGGGCGGTCGTTCCGGACGGTCGGGCGCCCGCGACCGCCGTGTAGAGCCCCTTGCGAACGTGCCACAGCGCGGCGCGTTCGGCCGCATCCGTGGTGAGGCGCGGGGCGACGGCGAGCGGGAGGGCTTCGAAGTGCGTCTGGGCGGCGTAGCTCGACGCGACGAGGGTGTCTGCGTCCTGAGCATGGACTTCGACCAGCAGAGCGGCGTGTCCCTGCACCTCGATCTCGGCGATGGCGTCCGGCACGTCGCTCAACCCCTGCGCGACTCGCAGCGAGGCGGCGTCCATCAGCTCGATCGTGGCGAGACCGAGTCGCGTGAGATCAGGCAGAGCCGTCATCGCGGCGGACAGCGTGTCGAAGACCAGGAGGCCGGTCGCGATCGAGGGGAGCACCTCGATCGTGCGGAAGCGGGCTTCCGCCACGAAGGCGAGCGTGCCCTCGGAGCCGATGACGAGATGCTCCAGGATGCGCACCGGATCATCGAAGTCGAGCAGTGCATTGAGCCCGTAGCCCATCGTGTTCTTCATCGAGAACTGCTGACGGAGGAAGGCGACGTGCTCGGGGGATGCCAGCAGACGCTCCCGCAGGGAGAGCAGGCCCTCGGCGATGGCGGGTTCCGCCGCGCGGAGCATCTCGTTCGCATCCGGGTGGCCGGTGTCGAGGATCGTGCCGCTGGGAAGCACGATCGTCATCGACTCGATCGTCCGGTACGAGTTCTCGGTGATACCGCACGCCATGCCGCTGGAGTTGTTGGCGACGACGCCGCCGATCGTGCACGCGATCTCACTCGCCGGATCGGGGCCGAGCTTGCGGCGGTACCTCGCGAGCCTGGTGTTCACCTGGCGCACCGTCGCACCCGGACCCACCCGGACCGCAGCGCCGTCGTCCTCGACACGGATGTCGCGGAAGCCGCTGCGCGTGTCCACCAGGATGTCTCCGCTGACGCTCTGACCGGACAGGCTGGTGCCTCCGGAGCGGAACGTCATCGTGCGACCGGCAGCTCTGACCGCTCCGAAGGCACGAGCGACACCCTCCGCGTCAGCGGGGGAGAGGACGGCATCGGGGATCAGCAGGTAGTGGGACGCGTCGTGCGCGCGGGCGAAACGGTCGATCGAGCGTGCGTGCACCTGCGTCGTCGGCCCCAGCAGGGCAGGATCCAGCGGCTCGGCGAGGGTGGTCTTCACGGTGCTCCTCTGCTCCGTCATGAGATTGTCAGACAAGTGTACCGACTGTCCGGCTCTTCGATAGGCTGACCGGATGAGCACCACCTCGGAAGCGCCGCTCGGAGTCGTCGGCGTCGTCGATGCCGTGACGGCGCAGCTGCGCGGTCGCATCCTGAGCGGTGCGATCCGCTCCGGCTCCCCGATCACCGAGGCCGCGGTGTCGCAGATCTTCGGAGTCGCGCGTCCGAGCGCGAAGGCGGCGATCGAGCAGCTCGTCGCCAGCGGCCTGCTCGTGCGCACCGCGCACCGGAGCGCGCGCGTCGTCGACATCGACTCCGTGACCGTGCGCGACGTGTATCGCACCAGAACCCGCCTGGAGAGTGCGGCGCTTCGCGAACTCGCCGGGTCGAAGAACGTTCCTGCCGCGGCCCTCGCGGCGAACGCGGAGATCATGGCGATGCCCGGGGGACCCGACCCTGCGACCGTCGCTCCCGACCTGCGCTTCCACACGGCCCTCATCGACGCGCTCGACAGCGAGCGCACCGGCCGCATGTACCGCAGCGTCCTCGACGAGGTGCGGCTGTGCATGGCGCAGGTGCAGGGCCGCCGTCTGCTCGATGCCGCGGATATCGCCGCGCAGCACGCCGACATCCTCGATGCCGTGGCGTCAGGGGACGGGGAGCGAGCGGCCGCCCTCCTCGAAGCCCATCTGTCGTCAGCGGAGGATCGGCTCGTGGAAGCGCTCGACGCGGACTAGCGTCGAGCCGGCGTCACGGCGCCGGTGCCTCCTCGACCACGATGGGTGCCTCTGCAGGGTCGGCCCAGACCGGTGCGGGGAGGACCGTGTCGACCTGGCCCGCCTGGATCGCCCGCAGAGCCTCGGTGATCTCCTCATCGTTCTCCGGCACCGGGAGACCGCAGGCTCGCAGCTCGGAGCCGAACTGCAGGGTGAGGCGGATCTTCCCGGCCTCGACGGCCTGTGCGGTCGTGCCGGTGCGGATCTCGCTCCCCGTCTGGATCGCGGGCACCTCGTCGCAGACGTGGTAGACCTTGCCGCCGTCGACCCAGACGACCTCGTCCTTGCCGAGGAGCTGGATCACGGCCGACTGGTCGGCCGTGTACTGCTCGACGGACGGCGGGTTGAAGTCGGCGCCGACGAACAGCGCGAGGGCGGCGAGCACGACGCCGACGATCCCGGCTGTGGCCTTCTGGCCCTTGTCCATGTCCTTGTTGAGGAAGATCAGGATGACGAGCGGGAGGAAGGCGACCACGGCGATGATGGCCCCGAGCTGGTTCTGCACGAAGAACCGTGTCTTGTCCGCTCTGCGGGCCGGGTCGAGTCGATTCGCCTTCTTCCAGAGCACGGAACCGGTGATGGACAGAGCGGCGATGACCACGAGGAGCACGAGGAGTGTGATGAACGCCCACTGTGGGAAGGTCGCCGTGACACCCTGCTCCTCCAGCAGTCCGGTGTCGGGGTTGCGCACCAGAGTGCCGTCCTCGCCGACGAAGACCCGCTGACGCAGGAGCCAGAAGATGCCGACGCCTTCGCCGATGATCGCGACCGCCCAGAGGATGCCGGCGATCCAACGGAACCGCGTGGCCTTCGCCTTGGCTTCCGGAGTCGGGACCCAGCCGGCGGGCGGCTCGGGAGTCGAGGTGGTGGATCGAGAGGTGGCGGGTGCAGAGCCTGCGGGTGTCGATCCGCTGCTGGCTTCCGTCTTGTCGTTGTCGGCCACGATGCTCCCCCATAACGTCCGATGCCCGCCGTTCCGGCTCGAGGCAACCCCGATCCTAGTGGACCGCGTGTCCTACGCTGGGGACATGACTTCCGATTCCGACGACGCCCTCAGCTGGGACGGCGACGAGGCCTCGAACCCCAAGGAGCGCGCCCTACCGCGCGGCTGGAAGGCCGTCGGACGGGGGAGCGACGAGGTGGGGACGATCGAGGAAGGCGACACCACCGCCGAACAGGCGCCGGCAGTCGAGCAGGTGCCGGCAGACGAACAGGCGGCTGTCGAGGAGCAGGCGGCTGTCGAGGAGCAGGCGGGCCTGAGCACGCCGATGCTCCTGCTCGTCGGCATCGTCGGGGGCATCTATCTCCTCTACACGATCGGCTGGATCGTCGGCGGACTGCGGCTGCAGCCCCTCGCGTCATTCCTGGTCTCCGATGTGATGTTCCTCCCGTGGTTCTTCCTCGCGATCGCCGCCCCGGCCCTCTGGTTCCTCGCGAGCTGGGTGCTCACGCGGGGGAAGGCAGGCTGGATCCGCGTCGCCGTGCTGCTCGCCGGCGTCGTCCTGCTCGTTCCCTGGCCCTTCGTCACCGTGGGGGTGATCGGATCATGATGGCTTCCGCGGTCGGAACATCGACGTCGGAGGGTTCTCCCCGCTGGCTCATCGGGCTCGTCACCGGACTGGCCGGACTCTTCTACGCCTACGCCGTGTGGAACGCCGTGGCGCACCTGATCACGATGGCTCAGACGGGGCTGACCGGGGGAGGTTGGGCGACCCTGCTGTTCGGAGTCGTCTTCCCCGCGATCGTGTTCGTCTTCGCGTATGTCATCGGACGGCGTCGCACGGTGGGCGAGCTGGCCCTCGTCTTCCTCGCCGGACTCGGCGTCGTCGCCGTGTTCTGGATGAGTCTGATCGCGCTGAGCCTCACGATGCCGAGCGCCTGAGCCGCCCGTCGAGACGCGTCACACGGGACGGAGCGCTGTCGGCGCTCCGGTAGAGTTGTGGCGATCGCGCCCCCATGGTGTGCGGCGCATCGGCCCCTGCCGCGCTGCCCCGAAGGATCCACTGTGCCGAAGCCTGTCGTGCTCATCGCCGAAGTACTCTCTCCCGCCACGATCGACGCTCTCGGTCCCGACTTCGACGTCCGCAACGTCGACGGCACCGACCGCGAGGCGCTGTTCGCCGCACTCGCCGACGCCGACGCCGTGCTGGTCCGCTCGGCTACGCGCATCGACGAGGAGGCGCTGAGCCACGCGCCGAAGCTCAAGGTCGTCGCCCGCGCCGGCGTGGGCCTCGACAACGTCGACATCAAGGCGGCCACGGCTGCCGGGGTCATGGTCGTCAACGCCCCGACCTCGAACATCGTCTCGGCCGCCGAGCTCACGGTCGGCCACATCCTGAGCCTCGCCCGCCGCATCCCTGCCGCGCATGCCTCTCTCTCCGCCGGAGCGTGGAAGCGCAGCTCCTTCACCGGAGCCGAGCTCTTCGAGAAGACCGTCGGCATCGTCGGCCTCGGTCGCATCGGTGCTCTCGTCGCCGCGCGCCTCGCGGCCTTCGACATGCGTGTCGTCGCCTATGACCCCTACGTCACCTCTGCACGCGCCCAGCAGCTCGGCGTGCAGCTGCTCTCCCTCGACGAACTCGTCGCCGAGTCGGACTTCCTGACCATCCACATGCCCAAGACCCCGGAGACGACGGGCATGATCGGCGCCGAGCAGTTCGCGGCGATGAAGCCGACCGCGTTCGTGGTGAACGTGGCCCGTGGCGGCCTCATCGACGAGGAGGCCCTGCACGCGGCGCTCGTCGCCGGGGAGATCGCGGGAGCCGGTCTCGACGTCTTCACCTCGGAGCCGCCCGCTGAGGGCGGCACGGCTCGTCCGCTGCTCGACCTCCCGAACGTGGTCGTCACGCCCCACCTCGGCGCGAGCACCGAGGAGGCGCAGGAGAAGGCAGGCGTCTCGGTCGCTCGTTCCGTGCGCCTCGCCCTCGGCGGTGACCTCGTCCCGGACGCCGTGAACGTGGCCGGCGGCGTCATCGACCCCTACGTGCGTCCCGGCATCTCGCTCGTCGAGAAGCTCGGCCAGATCTTCGCCGCGCTCGCGACGTCGCCTCTCACCAGCCTCGACGTCGAGGTGCATGGCGAGCTGAACGACTACGACGTGAGCGTGCTCAAGCTCGCCGCGCTCAAGGGCGTGTTCACCAACATCGTCAGTGAGACGGTGTCCTACGTCAACGCTCCGCTCCTCGCCGACCAGCGCGGGATCGCGGTGCGGCTGCTCAAGGACGATGTGAGCGACGAGTACCGCAACGTCATCACTCTCAGCGGTGCGCTGTCCGACGGCACTCAGCTCTCGGTGTCCGGCACGCTCACCGGTCCGAAGCAGACGGAGAAGCTCGTCGGCATCAACGACCACCGGCTCGAGCTGCCGATCGAGAAGCACCACGTCGTGATGCTCTACACCGACCGCCCCGGCATCGTCGCCGTGTACGGCCAGAAGTTCGGCGAGGCCGGCATCAACATCGCCGGAATGCAGATCGCCCGTCAGGCGGCAGGCGCTCAGGCGCTCAGTGTGCTGACGCTCGACTCGCCCGTCTCGGACGAGCTGCTCGACGACGTGCGCGGTGCCATCGACGCCGACCTGTTCCGTCAGATCGAGATCACCGAGATCTGATCGGCGGACGCACGAGAGAGGGCGGGAGCGTGAAGCTTCCGCCCTCTCTCGTGTCTGCGGTGATCCTCAGGCGGTCGCCTTCAGAACCAGGGTGATCAGCTCCGCGAGTTCATCGCTGCGGGGCACGAGTCGCTCGGGGCCGTGCACGTCGAGCGAGTTGTTGAAGTAGAGGCCGTCGCTCACCAGCATCACCAGATCGAGGCTCGCGTTGTCGCGCACGTGCGGCCGGATCGTCTCCGCCCAGCGGCGCCTCGTGTCGCGGAGCATGTCCGCTGCGGGGATGGACCCGCCCTGGGCGAGGCGTGTCGTCGCGATCAGCACGCGATCGAGTGCGTCGTCCTCCATCACGGAGGTGCGCACGTAGTAGGCGACGGGGCCTTCCTCCGCGGCGGCCATCCGTTCGAGGTCCATGGTCGTGAGGCGATCGAGCCGTTCCACGAGGCCGGCCTCGAGCTCGTCCTTGGAGCCGAAGTGATAGAGCAGGCCGCCCTTCGACACACCGGCCGCTTTCGCCGTGGCGTCGAGTGTCGCGGCTCGTTCGCCGTCTTCGATGAGGATCGCTTCGAAGGCGTCGAGCACCTTCTCGCGGGCGAGCGGAGGTCGGGGCATCGTGGATCCTCTGCGGATTCGGGGGGCGGGACTTCTGTTACTATACCATCTGGACGGTTCACTAACCGTGCGATCAAGATCCTGAGAGGTGTTCCATGACCCGTACTGCGTCGATCCCGACGACAGAGACGGATGCTCCCCGCGTCGGAGCCCGCGGCTGGGCGGCGCTCGTCGTCCTCATGCTGCCGGTGCTGCTGGTGTCGGTGGACAACACGGTGCTGAGTT
Organism: Microbacterium sp. Beta; assembly: GCF_005502545.1. NCBI lineage: Bacteria > Bacillati > Actinomycetota > Actinomycetes > Micrococcales > Microbacteriaceae > Microbacterium > Microbacterium sp. Beta. Next base: position 135,495 of record NZ_SCOG01000001.1, on the reverse strand, counting down.
TCGCGCTCCCCGAGATCTCCATCGCGCTCGCGCCCACAGGGGCCGAGCAGCTGTGGATCATCGACGTGTACCCCCTGGTGCTCGCGGGCCTGCTCGTCACCATGGGTACCTTGGGCGACCGATTCGGGCGTCGGAAGATGCTGCTGATCGGAGCCACAGGTTTCGCGGCGGTCTCCGCCCTCGCAGCCTTCGCGCCCACGGCCGGTCTGCTGATCGCCGCTCGTGCTCTGCTCGGCTTCTTCGGGGCGATGCTCATGCCGTCGACCCTGTCCCTGCTGCGCTCGATCTTCCAGAACCGCGACCAGCGCCGCATGGCGATCGCGGTGTGGGCCTCGGCCTTCTCCGCAGGATCGGCGCTCGGACCGATCGTCGGCGGTTTCCTCCTCGAGCACTTCTCCTGGGGGTCCGTCTTCCTCATCGCGGTGCCGGTGCTGATCCCTCTGCTCGTCGCTGCGCCGTTGCTGGTGCCGGAGAGCCGCGACCCCCACCCCGGTCGCATCGACTTGATCAGCATCGTCTTGTCGATGGCCACGATGATCCCGGTGGTCTACGCGATCAAGTCGCTGGCCGTGGATGGTCCGAGTCTGAAGGCCGGTGCGTGGGGACTTCTCGGCCTGGCGATGGGTTTCCTGTTCGTGCGGCGCCAGCTGCGTGCCAAGACGCCGATGCTCGACATGGCGCTGTTCAAGCGGGGGTCGTTCTCCGGGGCGATCCTGGTCAACCTGCTCAGTGTCGTGGCTCTGGTCGGCTTCCTCTACTTCGTGTCGCAGCATCTGCAGCTCGTCCTCGGGCTGTCGCCGATGACGGCAGGTCTCGCGCTGGTGCCGGGAATGGTGGCGATGATCGTGGCCGGGCTGTCGGTCGTGCCGATCTCGCGCCGGATCCCGCCGCACATCGTGATCCCCGCCGGGCTCGCGTTCTCCGTCGCCGGCTACCTGATCGTCGCTCTCGCGACGCACGAGCACGGCGTCCTGCCGCTTGTGATCGCGTTCGTGGTGCTGGGCATCGGAATCGGCGCGGCCGAGACGATCTCCAACGAGCTCATCCTGTCGAGCGCTCCTGCGGCCAAGGCAGGAGCGGCCAGCGCGGTGTCCGAGACGGCGTACGAGCTCGGAGCGGTGCTCGGAACGGCTGTGCTCGGCGGCATCATCACGGCCTTCTACCGCGGAGCGCTCGTTCTCCCTGCGGGTCTTCCCGCCGACGTGGCGCATGCAGCGGAGGAGACTCTGGCTGGCGCCTACACCGCTGCGCAGGCTCTGCCGACGCAGCTCGGCGATGCGCTGTGGCAGGCCGCGTCGGACGCGTTCGGCTCCGGCGTCACCGTCACCTCGCTCATCGGTGCCGGCCTCGTGGTCGCGGCCGGAGTGATCGCGGCCGTCACACTGCGCAAGGCACCCACGCACTGACCAGTACGCTGGGGGGACCGGCTCTCCTGCTCTCGGGCGGGAACGAGTCGGTCCACCCCCGTGCAGTGCGCAAGGAGTCTCATGTCGCGTGTCGTGAAGCTGGCCGTCATCCCGGGTGACGGCATCGGTCCCGAGGTCATCGCCGAGGCGGAGAAGGTGCTCGACGCCGTCACCGCCGACAGCGACGTGACGTTCGACAAGACCCGCTTCTCGCTCGGTGCCGGCCGGTTCCTCGAGACCGGCGACACGCTCACGGATGACGACCTCGCCGCGATCTCCGCACACGACGCGATCCTCCTGGGTGCCGTCGGTGGCACGCCGGGCGACCCGCGGCTGAAGGACGCGAACATCGAGCGCGGACTGCTGCTCAAGTTGCGGTTCACTCTCGACCACTACGTGAACCTGCGCCCCTCGAAGCTCTTCGCCGGCGCATCCGGTCCGCTGTCGAACCCGGGGGAGATCGACTTCGTCGTCGTCCGCGAGGGCACGGAGGGTCCCTACGTCGGCAACGGCGGGGCGATCCGGAAGGGGACGCCGCAGGAGGTGGCGAACGAGACCTCCGTGAACACGGCCTTCGGTGTCGAGCGGGTCGTGCGCTACGCATTCGCCCTCGCGGAGCGTCGTCGCAAGAAGCTGACCCTCGTGCACAAGACCAACGTGCTCGTGCATGCGGGCGGCATCTGGCAGCGCGTCGTGAACGAGGTCGCCTCCGAACACCCCGACGTCGCCGTCGACTACCTGCACGTCGACGCCGCCACCATCTTCCTCGTCACCGATCCCTCGCGCTTCGACGTGATCGTGACGGACAATCTCTTCGGTGACATCCTCACCGACCTCGCCGGCGCCGTCACGGGCGGCATCGGCCTCGCCGCCTCGGGGAACATCAACCCCGATGGCGCCTTCCCGTCGATGTTCGAGCCCGTGCACGGCTCGGCTCCGGACATCGCGGGTCAGCAGAAGGCCGACCCGACCGCCGCGATCCTCTCCATCGCGCTGCTGCTCGACCACCTCGGCCTCATGGTCGAGTCGGCGCGGGTGAGCGCCGCGGTCGAGGCGGACATCGCCGCCCGGAGCGGTGCCCGCACCACCGCGGAGATCGGCTCCGCGATCGCTGCCCGTCTCTGAACAGCGGGCGTAGGCTGACAGGGCGCGAGGATGCGCCCGCCCCACGAGGATTGGATGATGACATGACGACGATCGACGCCGAGACGAGCGTGGCTCCTCTGGAGTTCGCCGTGACGAAGAACCTGAACGCGGCCTCGCCGGCACGCGTCGCCGAAGTGTTGGAGGACCCCGGGTTCGGGGTCGTCTTCACCGACCACATGGTCGACATCTGCTGGTCGGCCAAGGGTGGATGGCACCGTCCGCGCGTGCAGCCCTACGGTCCGATCCCGCTCGACCCCGCCGCCTCCGTGCTGCACTACGCACAGGAGATCTTCGAGGGCATCAAGGCCTACCGGCACGCCGACGGCTCGATCCACACCTTCCGTCCCGACCGGAACGCCGCGCGTCTGCAGGCCAGCGCCCGCCGCCTCGCGCTGCCGGAGCTGCCGACCGAGTACTTCATCCAGTCGCTGCGGGAGCTCATCGCCGTCGACGGTCGGTGGGTGCCCTCCGGTGCCGACCAGAGCCTGTACCTGCGACCGTTCATGTTCGCCAAGGAGGCCTTCCTCGGTGTGCGGGCGGCGCAGAAGGTCGCCTACTACGTGATCGCGAGCCCCGCCGGTGCCTACTTCACCGGGGGCGTGAAGCCTGTGCGCATCTGGCTCTCCGAGGACTACGCCCGCGCGGGTCGCGGTGGCACCGGCAAAGCGAAGACGGGCGGCAACTACGCCTCCAGCCTCCTTCCCCAGGCCGAGGCCAGTGCGAAGGGCTGCGACCAGGTCGTGTTCCTCAACGAGAACCGCGACGTGGAGGAGCTCGGCGGCATGAACGTCGTGTTCGTCTTCAAGGACGGCCGGGTCGTCACGCCGGAGTCGGACAGCATTCTCGAGGGCATCACCCGCGACTCGCTGCTGCAGCTGGCCGAGGACCGCGGCTACACGGTCGAGAAGCGTCCGATCTCGATCGACGAGTGGCGCGCGGGCGTGGCCTCCGGCGACATCGTCGAGGTGTTCGCCTGTGGCACGGCCGCGGTCGTGACCCCGATCGGCGCGCTCGTGGGCGAAGGCTTCGACGAGCCCCAGCCGCTGGGTGAGCTGGCGCTGTCCCTCCGCGAAGAACTCACCGACATCCAGTACGGGCGCCGCGAGGACAAGCACGGCTGGCTCCTCCGCCTCGACGCCTGAGTTTCCTGCTGCCGAGACCCACGTCCCCCGCCGACACCCATGCTGTCGTCCGCCCGGGGCCGTGGGTCTCGTCGCGAGCAGGGGGTCTCGGAGGTTGCTGGGGCTCCAGGCCTGGCGAGGCGCTCGATAGGCTGATCCCATGAAGATCGCCCGGTTCAGTCACGACGAAGCCATCATGTACGGGATCATCGACGAGCGTGAGCTCGTGGTGCTCGCCGGAGACCCGATGTTCACGGGGTACGAGACCACCGGTGCCCGCGTGCCGCTCGCGGATGCCGCTCTGCTCGCTCCGGTGATCCCGCGGTCCAAGGTCGTCTGCGTCGGCAAGAACTACCACGATCACGCGGCGGAGATGGGGGGAGAGGCCCCAGAGGAGCCGCTGCTGTTCCTCAAGCCGAACACCTCGGTGATCGGGCCCGGAGACACGATCGTGCGTCCGGCGCTCTCCGAGCGCACCGAGTACGAGGGTGAGCTCGTGGTGGTGATCGGCAAGATCGCGAAGAACGTGAAGGCAGAGAACGCACTCGACTACGTGCTCGGATACACGATCGGCAACGACGTCACCGCGCGTGACCTCCAGCGCAAGGACGGTCAGTGGTCGCGGGCCAAAGGCTTCGACACCTTCTGCCCGCTCGGTCCCGTGATCGAGACGGACTTCGATCCGGCGCAGGCCACGATCGAGACACGGGTGAACGGCGAGGTGCGGCAGCAGGCGCCACTCACCGACATGATCCACTCGGTGCCGGCGATCATCGAGTACGCGTCGGCGGTGTTCACGCTGCTTCCGGGCGACGTCATCATGACGGGGACTCCGGCGGGCGTGGGCACGTTCGTGGCGGGAGACGTCGTCGAGGTCGAGATCTCCGGACTCGGCATCCTTCGCAACACCGTGCGCGACGCCGTTCCCGCGTCATGACCGATGTCGCCCTGACGGCGACGCAGCAGCAGGCGGTTCAGCGACGTACCGTCCTGGTCCTGTCGCTGGGGCAGGTGCTCGGCGGGATCGCCTTCGGTGCCACCGTCTCCCTCGGCGCCCTCCTCGCGGCGGACATCTCGGGGAACGATGCCCTCTCCGGTCTCGCGACAGCTTCCGTCACACTGGGAGCGGCCGCGTGCGCCATCCCGCTCGCACGTCTCGCCGCCCGCGTCGGGCGTCGTCGTGCGCTCACTCTCGGCAACCTGTTCGCGCTGGTGGGCATCGCGGTGGTCATCCTCGCCGCGTCTCTGCGGATCTTCCCGATGCTGCTCGTCGGCATCCTGATGATCGGGGCCGGCAACGCGGGAAACCTGCAGTCGCGGTTCGCGGCGACCGATCTCGCCGCGCCGCAGCACCGCGGACGAGACCTGTCCATCGTCGTCTGGTCGACCACGATCGGCGGGGTCGCCGGTCCGCTGCTTCTCGGGCCGGGGGAGATCGTCGGCCAGGCGGTGGGGATGCCGCCGCAGACGGGTTCGTACCTCTTCTCCTTCGTCGCGCAGTGCGCTGCGCTTGTGCTGTACGTCGTCGCTCTGCGTCCGGATCCGCTGCTCGCGGCGCAGCGTCTCGCGAAGGCCTCGGCTTCGACGGACGGGGCGGTGGCCGTGGATCGGCCGCGCGTCGCCCGGTACGCGATCTTCGCGATCGCCGGCTCCCACGTGGTCATGGCTTCGGTCATGGCCATGACTCCGGTGCATCTCTCGCACATGGCGCACGGCGCCGGGGGCATGGCAGCGACCCCCGCCGATGTGTCAGCGCTCGTGGGGATCACGATCGCGTTGCACGTGGGCGGCATGTACGCCCTCTCGCCCGTCTTCGGCGTGCTGGCCGACCGCTGGGGCAGGCTCCAGGTGGTGCTGCTCGGACAGGTGCTGCTCGCCGGTGCTCTGGCGTTCGCGGTGTTCACGGGGACGGAGGCCTGGGGCGTGATGGTCGCGCTCATCCTGCTCGGGCTGGGATGGAGCGCGGCGACGGTGGCCGGTGCCGCCCTTCTCACGGAGTCGTCCGCACCCGAGCTCCGCACACGGAGGCAAGGGCGCAGCGATTCCCTGATGAGCTTGTCCGCGGCGGCGGGATCGGTGCTGGCGGGCGTGGTGCTGGCGAACTTCCAGTACGCGGGACTCGGTGTGGCGGCCTTCGTCCTGGTCATCGCGGTCGTGGCGCTGTCCCCGCTCGCCCGCTCCGGCTCCCGATGAAGAACTGGGCCGGCGTCGGCGCGGCGTATTCCGCATCGTACGCCGCGCTCTGCGCAGGGACCTTCCCGGCGATGCAGCTCGCCCTCGGCGCACCGCGAGGGCGCAGTCTGCTCGACGTCGGCGCGGGTGACGGCAGGCTCGCTGCAGCATGGGCCGACGCGGGATGGCGCGTGCAGGCGTGCGAGCCGGAGGCGTCCATGCGCGCGGTGTCGCGCCGCGACCGTCCGCAGATCGTCACGATCGATGCGGGGCTGCCGGATCTGCCGTTCGCCGACGGCGCGGTCGATGTGGTCGTCGCGAACTTCGTCTTGAACCATGTCGGCTCCCCACGCAGGTCGGCGGCCGAGCTGCGGCGCGTGAGTCGTGGCCCCGTGGTCGCGACGATCTGGACGCTGTCGCCCTCATGGTTCTGGGCGGAGGTCACTGAACGCGCGGGAGTGGCGCCGTTCACCGGTGCGAAGCTCCCTGCCGACGAGGAATTCGAGCGGAGCGCCGCCGGCTTCGCGCAGATGCTTCGGGACGCGAGCCTGGAGCGCGTGACCGCCGCCGAGCACGGCTGGACCTGGCGCGCGGACCCGGATGCACTCTGGCGTTCGGTCGAAGGGGGCGTGGCCGGTGCCGGTGCTCTCTACGCCCGACTCGGACACGATGATCGTCGGCGATTCCGTGCGGCGTTCGAGCTCGTCGTGGACGAGCGCAGCGTCGAAGGCCACCTGCCCCTGGAGCATCGTGCGGCGGTCGCCGTGAGCATGTCGCCCTGAGCATGTCGCCCTGGGTTCCGGCGGATGCGTTGCGCACTGCGCTACGGTCAGAGCCATGTCCTCTCTCGCCGGACGGATCGCCGCAGGTGCCGTGCTCGCCGCCACCGTCGGTGTTCTCGCCGGGTGCGCGCCGAGCATCGGGACCCTGATGAGGGACAGCCTCGCCGACTCCGTGGAAGATGCGCAGGACGTGCTGTGGGAGTACCGCGACCAGATGGTCGAGGATCCGGAAGCGACCGTCGCCGGACTCGACTTCATCGTTGATGCGCGAGGCGGGGCGGACACCGGCAGCCACCTCTACACCCTGCTGGCCGTCGAGGAGGCCGGGGACGGCGTGGCCCTGACGCTCGCGGTGGAAGGCGGGGCGGAGACCGGCGGAGGGCTCTGGTACCAGCAGTCGACCGCCGTCACGTGCGTCGACTTCGTCTTCCCTGAGGCTGCCGCCGAGATCCGGACGGAGGGCGCTGCCTGCGGTGACGCCGTTGATGTCGCCAGCTACGACGAGGTCGTCCCGTTCTCAGACCTTCAGGTGCGGGAGACGGTGACGGCGGCGGATCACCCGCCTCCGATCTGCCAGTGTCACAGCGGTGGCGATTGCGACTGCCCAGGAGGCTGAGCCCTCGCACCCGCCGACGGGCGAACGCGCGGTCCCCGTAGAATCGAAGGGCTATGGCTACCCCTCACCCCCTTACCACGACCGTCAGTGGTGCCGACGTCCGCGTCCGCTTCTGCCCCTCGCCGACCGGATTGCCGCACGTCGGCATGGTCCGCACGGCTCTCTACAACTGGGCGTACGCCCGTCACAACGGCGGGAAGATGGTGTTCCGCATCGAGGACACCGATGCCGCCCGTGACAGCGAGGAGAGCTTCCGCCAGCTGGTGGACGCGCTCACCTGGCTCAAGATCGATTGGGATGAGGGTGTCGAGGTCGGTGGACCCCACGCTCCGTACCGGCAGTCGGAGCGCCACGACATCTACCGCGAGGTGATCGACAAGCTCATCGCCACGGGAGCCCTCTACGAGAGCTACTCCACTGCCGAGGAGATCGACGCGCGCAACGAGGCCGCCGGGCGCGCCAAGCAGCTCGGTTACGACAACTTCGACCGCGACCTCACCGACGAGCAGAAGGCGGCGTTCCGTGCGGAGGGTCGTCAGCCGGCGCTGCGCCTTCGGGTGCCGGACGAAGACGTCACGTATGTGGACCTCATCCGCGGCGAGGTGACCTTCCCCGCAGGATCGTTCCCCGACTTCGTGGTCGTGCGCCCGAACGGTGTGCCGCTGTACACGTTCGTGAATCCGGTCGACGACGCGCTCATGGGCATCACGCACGTGCTGCGTGGAGAAGACCTGATGCCGTCCACCGCCCGGCAGCTCTCGCTGTATGCGGCTCTCATCGATGCGGGTGTGACGACGTTCGTCCCGCGGTTCGCGCATATGCCGTTGGTGCTGGGGGAGACCGGCAACAAGAAGCTCTCCAAGCGCGACCCGCAGGCGGATCTGTTCCTGCACCGCGACCGCGGCTTCATCCCCGAGGGACTGCTGAACTACCTCGCCCTGCTCGGCTGGTCGATCGGACATGACCGCGACGTGTTCTCGCTCGACGAGTTCACCGCCGCGTTCGACATCGTCGACGTGAACCCGAACCCGGCGCGCTTCGACCAGAAGAAGGCCGAGTCGATCAACGGCGACCACATCCGGATGCTCGGCGAGAAGGACTTCGCCGAGCGGACGATCCCATACCTCGCCGCAGCCGGACTCTTCGACGAGCCGACGCACGAACAGCTGGTGACGGCATTCCGCGTCGCGCCTCTCGTGCAGGAGCGGGTGCAGCTGCTCGGCGAGGTGCCCGGCATGGTGGGCTTCCTGTTCACCGACGAGGTCTCGTACGCGGAAGACGCCCTCAAGGGACTTCCGGCAAATGCTGCCGAGGTGCTCGACGCGTGCGTCGTGGCTCTCGAGCCCCTCGACGACTTCACCCCGGAGAAGATCCAGGAGGCCCTCGCCGCGGAGCTCGTCGAGAGGCTCGAGCTCAAGCCGCGCATCGCCTACGGTCCGCCCCGTGTCGCCATCACCGGCCGCCGGGTCTCGCCGCCGCTGTTCGAATCGATGGAGCTGCTGGGCAAGGAGGAGTCGTTGCGTCGGCTCCGCTCGCTCTCGGTGTTCCTGGCCGGCTGAGTCGCGACGCGCCCGGGCGGCGGTCCTCGGCCCACCGGTTTTGGTGTTCCGCCGCCGCTCGGGTAGGCTTGACTCTCGGTGCGAGGCCCTGGTTTCGCCCTTGGGGTATGGTGTAATTGGCAACACGACGGTTTCTGGTTCCGTTATTCTTGGTTCGAGTCCAGGTACCCCAGCAAGATGAAAACCCCCGCTCAGGCGGGGGTTTCTTCGTTTCCGAGACCATCGCGTCGCGTCGAGGGACGACGAGGGCGCCGACTATTCTGGAAGGTGTGACAGGCACTCGAGTGGAAGCGGCATTCTCCCGCGCCGTCACCGCCTTCAGCACTCCGACTCTCGACCTGCTGCACGGCCGTTTCGCCCCCTTCGTCGTGGCGTCGCTGTCTCTTCTGTTCACGGCGGACCGGGTCTCCATCCCGATCGCCGACGCCCAGGCCGAGCTCGCGGAGATCCTCGATGAACTCAGGGATGCGGGCGACGATGACGACGATCGCCGGGTCCCTTCGGGAACCGGCCGCGACGTCGCGAGGAACTGGGTCCGCCTGGGCTGGTTGGTGCAGCAGATCGACGAGGACGTCGAGGTGTATCGACTCTCCGCGCACGCTGTCGAGGCTCTGGAGATCGCGGGGCGCACGGGCGGCGGGCGCACGCGCGTATCCAACTCCCGAGTGCGCACGCTCCTCGAGGCCGTGGAGCATCTGGCCGACAGCGCCGAGGCAGACCCCGTTCGTCGACTCGCCCGCCTCCGGGAGGAGCGCGCCGCACTCGATGCCGAGATCGATCGGATCGAGGAGTCGGGCAGAGCCGATCCACTCGATGATGAAGAGCTCTTCGAGGAAGCGGAGAACGTGCTGCATCTGGCGCGCGAGCTTCCCGCCGACTTCACCCGGGTCGCCGAATCCCTCAAACTCATGCAGCGCGACGTCGTCGCCCATCTGCGCCGTGATGAGCGGCCGACGGGTGAGGTGCTGCGCGAGTACCTGCAGCGTGCGCAGGATGTCATGAACTCGACGCCGGAAGGACGCGCCTTCGCCGGCGCTCTCAAGCTGATCGGCGATCCGGAGCGCATCGATGCCCTCACCGACCAACTGCATGGTCTGCTCCGACAGCCGTTCGCCCGGATGCTCGACAGCACGCAGCGGGCCGAGCTCGACGCGATCGGACGCCGCGTGGAGCTCGGGGTCGAGGAGGTGCTGGCTGCGCAACGTCGAGCCTCGCACGTCATCACCGGCCAGGTGAAGACGCACGATCCGCTGCGGGACCGTCAGATCGACGACCTGCTGCGTGACGTCATCGCCGCGCTGCACGTGTGGGACGGGACGGGGGCGAGCGACGCACCGGTGCGCAGTCTTCCGCTCGCCGACCTGGGGCACCTCAGGCAGACCGTGAGCAGCATCCGTCCACCCGCGGTCCCCGCCCCTCTGGCCGACGCCGGGGACGTCGAGTTCGCCGACGTCGACTCCCGCGCGTGGGGTGGTCCGAGGTATGCGGAGCTCGAGCAGTACGTCGCGGGGCTCGGACCCGAGTTCGATCTCGCCGCCGCATTCGCCGAGAGCGACGACGACACCCGGCGCCCTGTCGACCTCGTCGGACTGCTCGAGATCGCCCACCGCAACGGCATGACCGAGAGCGAGACGGTGTCGGTGGTCGAAGCTCTGCGCCCCGACGGCTCGACGCGACGCTTCGCGTTCGGTGCCGTCACGGCGCGCAACACGAAGGAAGACGCACATGCCTGAAGAGAGCCCCGCGCCGGAAGCAGCGGTCGATGACCCGTTCATCGCTCCCGTCCCCATGGAAGAAGACATCGAGGAGCATTTCGCCGGCGACCGCGGCACCCTCGATCCGGAGATCCGCCGTCTGCTCGCCCACATCCTTCAGCGGCGCTTCATCGCCGCGGAGCGCAACCGCAAGGAGTGGACGCTGCTGCTCGATCATCAGCACGTGATCGAGTCGCGTCTGAACGACCTGTACCTCCGACTTGTCGTCGATCACGGTCGCGGTTTCGCCTACAAGCAGCAGCTGCGCTCCGATGAGATCGATATGCCGGTGCTGCTGAAGGACTCCCCGTACACACGTGCGGAGACGCTGGTGCTCGTGCATCTGCGCACCGTCTACCAGCGGGAGTCCGCCGCCGGTGAGTCGTCGGTGCGCATCGACATCGAGGATCTCGAGCAGACAGTGCTGAGCTACTTCACCGATGTCGATGGCGGAACGGCACGGCAGCAGAAGGCGATCAGGAACGCGATGGACAGACTGGATCGCGAGGGGATCGTGCAGGAGGAGACCAGCGGGCGCTATCGGATCACGGCGCTCGTCGAGGTCGTCCTCAGCGCCGAGACCCTGAAGGAACTCCGCGACTGGCTGCGGTCGCAGGAAGCGGTGCAACGATGACGATGGTCGACACGCTCTTCGGGCTCATCCCTGCCGGTTCTCGGGGACAGCAGTGGATCGCGGACGAGCTGCAGCTGATCAACTGGGGTGGATACGACGGGGGCCCGCACCGGGTGCGCTTCTCGCCGAACGCCACGCTGCTGTGCGGCGGCTCCGGCTCCGGCAAGTCGACGCTGATGGACGCGTACATCGCGCTGATGATGCCTCACACGACGCCGTTCAACGGTGCGTCGAACGGCGGAGTGACCGGCCGACCGCGCGGCGAGGAGCAGCGGAACATCCTCTCGTACGGGCGAGGGAAGATCGACGAATCCCGCACGGAGGACGGCACCAAGCTGCGAGTCCTCCGCGGCGACGGCGAAGACACATGGAGTGCCATCGCGACGACCTGGCTCGACCACGACGGGTCGCGGTTCACCGCCGTGCGGGCCTGGTACATCCCGGCGGATGCCCGCGTGCTGGAGGACACGACCCGGGTTCGAGCGACCGTGAACGGGGCGTTCGACCTGGCACAGCTGGAGAAGGCCGCGACGCAGCGGCTCTCCGATGCGTCGGTGCGGGCAGCGGGACTGGAGACGCTGGCGACGGACCGGGAGTTCTCTGCCCGGCTGCAGGCGGTGCTCGGGATCGGGGCGGCCGGGTCCGGGGCGAAGGCGATCAGCCTGCTGGCCAGGATCCAAGCGGGGCAGCAGATCACCACGGTCGACGATCTGTACAAGAAGCTCGTGCTGGAAGAGCCGGAGACGATGGCCACAGCGGATGCCGTCGTGGCGCACTTCGATGAGTTGGAGAGCACGCGCACCCGGATGCTGACGGCGAAGCAGCAGGTCAGCGCGCTCGAACCCATCCGCGGAATCAAGGAGCGCATCGCGGCTTCAGCCGAACGGGTGCGGATCATCGACGAAGTCGGAGTCTTCACCGATCCGTCGTCCCTCGCCGCGCTCTGGAACGCTCAGCGCCGCTTGGATCTGCTGCGCGAGGTCGAGGTCGAGCTGGGTGACCGCTCCCGCGCCCTCAGCCTCGCCGTGCGGGAGAAGCGCGCCCTCGTCGACGCCGCCGATGCCGAGCGGGAGGGTCTGCTCGATGTCCTGCGGCAGTCCGGCGGTGACCGCCTCGAGACAGCGCAACGGGAGCTCCGCGTCGCCGAACGTCGCCTGGACGACGTGCGGCGGGAACGCGCGAAGTTCGACGCCATCGTGCGGGATCTCGGTGCGGAAGTGGAGAACGCCGACCAGTTCGAGGCCCTCGTGGCCGACAGTCGGGGTTCATCGCCGAGATCGGGGATCCGGGACGCGCGCGCGGCCTTCGCCGATGCCGAGACCGCCCGCAGGACGACCGAGCTCGAGATCTCACGCCTGCGTCAGGAGCGCGAGCGCACCGGTCTGGTGCGCGGCAGCATTCCCTCCCACCTCGACGAGTCCCGCGCCATGCTCGCGGAGGCGGCTGGTCTCGACCCTTCGGAGCTTCCCTTCGTGGGAGAGCTCATCGAGGTGCGGACGGAGTTCGAGCCGTGGCGCGAGGCCTTCAACCTCGCCCTCGGCGGCTTCGCCAGGACGCTCCTCGTCGACGCGGAGAAGCTGTCGTCCTTCCGGGCGGCGATCAACTCCACGCGCACCCCGGAGCGCCTGAACTACGAGGGCGTCCCCACCGGACTCCTCGAGGTGCGCAACGCCGATCCGCAGACCCTCCCCGGGAGGCTCGACTACCTGCCGACCCCCTTCACCGGGTGGCTCCAGCAGCGGCTGCAGGACCGGTTCGGATACGTGTGCGTCGACTCATCGTCCCAGTTGGACGCCCATCAGAAGGCGCTCACCATCAACGGCCAGGTGTCGCAGGGCAGCAGGGGAGCCCACGGCGGTCAGGGACACGCCAACGTGCTCGGCTTCACCAACGACCGTCGGCTTCGCGAGATCGATGACCAGCTGCGGCTGCTGACCGATCGTCACGACGGCTACGCATCGACGGCGCAGGACGCCGAAGCCGCCCTCGACCGCATTGAGGCACGATCGACCGCATTCGCGAAGATCGAGGACCTCACATGGGAGCAAATCGATGTCGATGCGGTCGAGGCCGAACGGGAACGTTGGCTCTCCGTCGAAGCGGAGGTCACGACAGCCAGCCCCGAGATCGCGCAGCTCAAGCGTCAGGCGGAGGATCTGCGGTCCCGCGCGAGCACGCTCCGGGACGAGGAGGCGCGCCTCAGCAACGAACTCACCCAGACCCAGGAGCACTGGGGACAGGTCACCGACGACGTCGACGCCTGTCAGAGAGTGATCGATTCCGCGGCAGCCACGGACCTCTCGCTCGGCGAGACACATGCGTCGTTCCTGGACGGCCGGTTCCTGCACGCCGAGAGCGGGGCGAGCGTAACCGCGTCGGAGCGGCTCACACACCTGGACACCGCGCTCAGGACCGCCGCTCAGCGCCTGCACGAGGACCGTCGTGAGGCCGCGGAGGCCCACGAGCAGCAGCGCGAGGGCATGCGGCGACTGATGACGGGGTTCCTCGAGCGCTGGGACAACCTCACGATCCTGCCGGACCCCGACGAGTCCGTCGGCGAGTTCGAGAGCATTCTGGAGGCGTTGCAGACCAACGGGCTCCACGAGCTGGAGACCGAGTGGCGTGACAGTCTGCTCAAGCTCTCGGGGAACGACCTGACGAGCCTCGACTCGACTCTCAGCCGGTCGCTCCGCGAGATCAAGGATCGCATCGACCCGATCAACCGCATCATGGAGGAGCTGCCGTTCTACGACGACGACCATCGTCTGCAGATCACCCCGCGCGAGAATCAGAGCGAGGCACGCAAGCGGTTCCGCCGCGAGCTCCGCGAGGTGCGGGGAATGATCGACGCTGCCGAGACCGACGCCGAGCGCGAGGCCGTGTACCGCAAGATGAGCCGTCTGATCGGACGGATGCGCCGTACGGCCCCCGACTTCGCCGAGCTCATCGACGTGCGCAACCACGTGCGCGTGAGTGCCGAGCGGGTCACAGCGACGACGCGGGAGCATGTCGCGCTCTACGACCACATCGGCGAGAAGTCCGGAGGGGAGTCGCAGGAGCTCGTCGCGTTCATCGTGGGAGCAGCGCTGCGTTACCAGCTCGGAGATGCGGGCGCTGCCCGGCCGCGCTACGCCCCCGTCTTCATGGACGAAGCGCTCATCAAGGCGGATGCCCACTTCACGAAGCGCGCGATCGGCGCATGGCGTGGACTCGGCTTCCAGCTCGTGATCGGCGCGCCGAACGACAAGTACAGTGCGATCGAGCCGCACGTCGACGTCGAGTACGACATCCTCAAGGACACCCGCGGGCGCTCCTGGGCGAAGGCGAAGGTGGGTCTGCCGGACGCGGCGATCTGAGCGCGGCGGTGCGAGGCAGGAGGGTCCGCCTGCCTACTCGCACTCGCCGAGGAAGCCGAGGTAGCACACGGCTTCGTGGGTGACAGCCGCCTCGTAGTCGTTGTTGGACACCTGCCGCGTCGCGATCTCCGGGGTGCGCGTGAGGTGCCCGAAGTCGCCGAGCGAGGCCACGACCGATCCCTCCGAGTCCTCGGCGCGCATACGGTCGATCTCGGCACGATGCTGTCCGCAGAGGGTAGCCGCGGCGGGGACCAGCTCGACCCCGGCGCAGGCTCCGGCGTACTGGGCCTCCATCGCGTTGATGCAGTCGGTCCAGTCCTGATCGACGGCGCACGGGCTCACACCGTCGTCGGCCACGAGGTAGAGGCCGGTCTCGTACTCCTCGCTGTGGAAGGTCTCGGGCTTCTCCGGCGAATCCACCTTCGTCCAGTGCCGGGCGGTGGTGAGGGTGACGACCACGACGATGAGGGCGATGAGCAGCAGTGCGCCGATCACCGACAGCGTCACCCAGAGCCCGACCCGGCTCTTCTTCTCCGGCCCGACGCCTGGCGTGACATGCGGTCCCGTGGCAGGCGGAGTGCCGCCATAGGCCGGGGGAGCGGCAGCGAAGGCGGCAGCGTGCACCGAGTCGTGGGTGCCGAGCGGCGCGGCCTGCGCTGTCACGGCCAGCCAGTACTCGTACCAGCTCAGGGTCGCCTGCGCGTCGGCGGCCACCTGCTGCGCCTCCGCATCCGTGAGGGGGAGGCCAAGGCCCGGCCGGGCACCGGGGTCCTGCAGCGAGGTGCGGAATTCGTCGAGAGACAGCGCCATGCTGGCGATGATGGCAGAAACCACGCTCGGCGGACAATCCGCTCGTGGATCGCGATGTCCCCGGCATCCGGAAGAATGTCGAGGTGATCGGTATGAGGAGCTTCTGGAACGCCCTGCCAACGGAGGGGCGCTGGCTGCTGTCGACGGTCGCGATCCAGACACTCGGACGCGGCATGACGCTCCCGTTCACGATCATCTACTTCCACGAGGTCCGTGGGTTCGACCTCGGGGTCTCCGGCGCTCTCATGAGCCTCATCGCGATCACCGGACTCGTGGTGACGGGCCCGGGAGGAACACTGATCGATCGGTTCGGTGCACGCCGGGTGCTGATCGTCGGGCTGCTGTCGATGATCGTGGGGTGCGCGCTTCTGGCATTCGCCACGCACCCTGTCGTCGCCGCGATCGCCGTCATGCTGATCGGCGTGAACTTCGGTGTGTCGTGGCCGGGTTTCAACGCGCTGATCGCGTCGGTGGTGGAGGGCGAGGTGCGCCAGCAGTACTTCGGCGTCAACTTCGCTCTCGTCAACCTCGGCATCGGGGCCGGCGGAGTGATCGGAGGCTTCTTCGTCGACGTCAGCGACCCCGCGACGTTCACCACGATCTTCCTCGTCGACGCCGCGAGCAGCCTCGTTCCCCTCGCCCTGCTCCTGGGCCCGCTCCGACGTGTGCGCACTCAGCATGAGGCCGAAGAAGACGCACCGCCTGCCGGTGGATATCGCGAGATCCTGCGTCGCCCCGCCGTGCTCTGGCTGACGCTGCTCACGTTCCTCTCGGTGTTCATCGGCTACGGGCAGATGGAGGCGGGCTTCCCTGCCTTCGCCCGACAGGTGTCGGAGGTCTCGACGCAGGTGGTCGGCATCTCGTTCGCCGTCAACACCGCGGTGATCGTGCTGCTGCAGTTCGCCGTCCTCAGACTCATCTCCGGCAAGCGTCGTACGCGCGTGATGCAGGTGATGGCACTCATCTGGGCGCTGTCATGGGTGCTCCTCGGGGCGACCGGATTCGTGCCTGGCACCCTCGCCGCGGCGATCGGCGTGATCGCCTACATGGGTGTCTTCGCCTTCGGCGAGACGATGCTCCAGCCGACGGTTCCCGCGATCTACAACGATCTGGCTACCGATCGCACGCGTGGTCGGTACAACGCCATCAACTCGGCCGCGTTCCAGGGAGGGGCGATCCTCGGGCCGCTCGTCGCGGGTGTGATGCTCGGAGGAGGACTCGGTGCCGGATTCATCGGCGTCATGATCGCGGGCAGTCTCGCCGTCGGAGTGCTGGCGATCGTCCTCGAGCGGGTCGTCTCCCCGACCGCCAACGGCGTCACCGGCATCCATCGAACGGACGAGGCGGACCGGCTCCCGACCCAATAGGCTCCGAGCATGGCTCTGGAGTCCCTCTTCCTCCGACTGGATCGGATCGCCGGTGGGCGGCAGGCCGGCGTCGCCATCAGCGAGACCGACCGCACGCATCCCAAGACGGTGCGTGCGTTCACCTGGATCATCTGGCTCCTCATCGTCGAGCTCGTCATCGGCGTCGGGGCCGTCGTCGTCGCGCTGGTGCTCGCGGTCGACGGCGAGTCGGTCTCGTTCGCCGTCTGGATGCGCACGCTCGTGGTGCTCGCGATGACGGCGACGCTGTTCTACTTCGCCTGGCGTGCACAGCGTGGCTGGCGGTGGGCGTATCAGCGCCTTCGTCTGTTCGCGCAGATCTTCCCCGTCATCACGCTCGTCATGGCGGCGATCCCCGGGCTCTACCCGCTCTGGATGGTGTCGGAGCAGATCGTCTTCAGCCTGATCATGATCGGCATCGCCGACTTCCTCACCAGCGACCACATGCGCAGCGCCTTCGCGGCGCCGCGCGCGGAAGCCGGGAGCGAATAGCACGGGGGCAGGGTACAGCGCCACTCCCTTCCGCGGATCCGTGCCACGGGGCATCCTCGAGCGCAGGCAGTCGAGGAAGGGCTCACGATGGCGAAACTCATCCGGGTTGTCCCCGGACAGGATCCGGGGTTCCGGCGCGTGCGATCGGGATCGGGGTTCCGGTACGTCGATCCGGCAGGGAACACGGCGCCCGAGGCCGATCGCGAGCGGATCAACGACCTCGTCATCCCACCCGCATGGCGGGATGTGTGGATCGCCGCGGACCCGCTCGCTCACATTCAGGCGGTGGGCGTGGACGGCGCCGACCGCAAGCAGTACCTGTACCACCCCCTGTGGCGGGTGAGCCGAGATCGCAAGAAGTTCGTGCGCGCCCTCGATCTGGCCGCCGCGCTGCCGCGCGCGAGAGCGCAGGTGACCCGGGCATTGGCCCAGGAGGGGCAGACGAAGGAGCGCGCCCTCGCCATCGCCTTCCGCCTTCTCGACGACGCAGCCCTCCGTATCGGGTCGGAGCGTTACCTGGTGCGACACGGCAGCCGCGGTCTCACGACACTGCGACGAAGAGATGTGCGTGTGGCGGGGAGTGATGTCGCATTGTCGTTCCCCGCCAAGAGCGGCCGCACGGCGTCGATCGAGATCACGGATGAATCCCTGGCCGATGCCCTGACCGACTTCGCCGCGGGCAAGTCGGGCGCTTTTTTGCTCGCGTACCGCCGAGGCAGGCGTCGCGTGCGTCTCACGCCCGCAGAGGTCAACGCCTATCTCCGGGAGGTCACGGGGGAGTCCTTCACGGCGAAGGACTTCCGCACGCTGCACGGCACGATCATCGCCGCGGACGCCCTCGCCCGGATCGGCGAGCTCGACAGCCGGAACCACCGGAGTCAGGCAGAGCGCCTTGCCGTGCAGGCGGCGGCGACGGCGCTCGGCAACACGACCGCGGTGGCACGAGCGAGCTACATCGATCCTCGGGTCTTCAGCCAATACGGACGCGGACGGACGCTCGACCTCTCCGTGACGCCCGAGAGCGCCATCAGGAGACTCCTCGGTGGTCCGGAGATCTCGAGGAAGGTCACCCGGCGATCCGGAGCCAGACGACGGCGATGAGCATCGGCACGAGGGGCGTGGCCACGGCTGCGATCACGGGCCACCACCGGGTACGCGTGTCGACGTGGCGTGCGCGAGCGGCGAGCATGTCGCCGTCACGCCGGTAGGTCCCCGGATCGAGAGGCGTCGCGGCCTCGTCGCGGTACAGCAGGGTTCGTCGCCCGACGCGATCGTGAAGCGCCGCGATCACGGTGAGGAAGCGCCGCAGTTCCTCCCCATCGGTCAGATCGACGGCGGGGAAGTAGACATGCAACGTGCTGTCCACGATCTCCAGGTCGAGGTCGGCGCTCTCGTCGACGAGGATCGCCATGAGGTCGGGAGTGAGTACATAGAGCGCGTCCGTCTCGTATCCCGGCGGCACTGACACGTCGAACACGTCGCTGAAGTCCCCCTCGAGCCGGATGCGGGTTCGGCCGGTCGGACGCCGAGGGAGCACGCTGAGCGCCCCGCCACCGCGCCGCGACCGGAGCATGATCCTCGGAGCCTCGGACGGCAGCGGGATGCGGACAGCGCGCACGGTGTGCATCGTCGCGCCCTCTCCATCGCCGACCACGAAGGTGCGTTCGACGCTGTCGAAGGGGACGGCGCTGTGTCGGGCGTCCAGGTGGTCCTGCGCGGTGCGGTCGCCGCGATCGACCTGCTCGTCGATGGAGCCGCCCCACGGGTGGTCGCCGATGTCAGCGCGATACCGCCAGCCCAAAGCCGCGGTGGTCTCGGCGAGGGCGGTGCGCCGTCGACGATGCCGACTGATGGACATCGTCGACCACGCGACGAGTGCGGCGCCGAGCAGCATCGTCGCGACCTGGGCGTACACGAGCGTCGTCCCGGACAGCGCGAATCCGACCGGCAGGAGATAGAAGGCCAGGGCTCCGGCGATGACGAGCGTTGCGACCGATGACGCGACCAGTGTCAGGCTGCCCCATCCGCGAGCCGTCGCGAGTGGGGCGGCCCGACCGGCCGAGAAGGGTGCCACGTCAGGGCTTGTACACGATGGCGATGTTCAGCTGTCCGCCCTCGCGCGCCCAGGCGAGCCACCGGGGCTCGCCCGGACCGGTGAGCCGCTGGATCGGCACGACGTGGATGCCCTGATCGAGGCGGCTGAGCTCGCGGAACTCGGGCTTCTTGGAGATCCAGATGGTGCCGCCGCCGTCCCACGGCTCCAGGCAGGTGTACACGTATCCGTGTGCACGCAGATTGACGCGGTCGACGAGCGCCTCGGCCTGCTGCTTCAGCTCGTCGAGGACCTCGGTCGGGATGGCCCCTTCGAGCGTGAAGGCGGCGACGTCGTAGACGTTCCCCTCGCCGAAGTCCCTTGTGGCGAGCAGCGCCAGCTCGGTGACGCCCTTGTCGGCGGCGCGGGTCCACAGGGCATGCGAGATCTTGGCGCGCTTGTTCATCAGGAACCCGCCGAAATTCAGCTTCTGGTACGAGAAGTCGTCGAGCTTGGCCGCGATCTCTGTACGTGTCGTCATGGGGATTCTCTCCTCTTCCGGGAGGTCGGGTGGCCTCTCCGTCGAGAGAGCCTAGGTGTGCGCTGGGCGGGCCCGTCGGAGTCCGAACGAGCCCGAACGCACGGCGCCGAACCCGCCGACCGCGTGTCCTAGGCTCGACTCATGCCCGTGCCCCGCACCCTCGACGAGCTCTGCCTGGGCCTCGGGCGGATGCGTGTGGACGCGGGCTCGCCGTCGTATGCCGAGATCGCCCGTCGGATCGGCGGGGTGCGTCACGGTGCCGAACCGCCGAAGGTGACCGTCTACGACTGCTTCCGTCCGGGACGGCGACGCGTGGACCATCGTCTGGTGGGCGATATCGTCCGCGTGCTCGGGGGCGACGACGAGGAGGCTGCGCAGTGGCGGGAGACCGCGCGGCTTCTCAACGGTGCGCGATCGGGGGTGCACGTCGAGGTGGCACTCGGAATCCGGGATCCCGCGGGCGCGGAGATCGGACGCGAAGAGCTGCTGACCGCTCTTCCCGATGCCGACGTGCTGGTTCTCACCGGTCTGCCGGGGGCGGGGAAGACCACTCTCGCCTCGGCGCTGGCCGGACGTTCGCCGGTGCTCACCGTGCACCTGCGCGAATCCGACACCGAACGCCCTCCGGCGGATCCGATCGACGTCCTGCGGCGGATGCTGGGGGCTCTCGGAGTCCGCTCCCTTCCCTACGAGCTGCCGCGTCTTCGTGAGCAGCTGCGGATCAGCGCGCGCGAGTTGACGGTCGTCATCGAGGACGCGGGTGACCCGGTGCGGTTGGCTGCGCTGCTGGTTCCCGGTGTGCGGTTCATCGTGACGGCGCGCGTCGACCTCGGGGGCCTCGAGGAGCGTCTGTCCCCGACGGCTCTGCGCGTGGAGAGGGTCATCGTCCCGCCGATGTCGCACGCAGAAGCCGAGCGCCTGCTCGATCACCTCCTCTCCCTCGACGGGGCTTCCTCGACCGTGATCAGAGGGAGCAATGAGCGTGCGGCGGCGTTGCGGCGCATCGTCACCGTGGCGGGTGGCCTGCCGCTCGATCTGGTGATGCTCGCCGGGATCATCCGTGAACACGAGGGGTGGTCGTTCGCGGACCTGGCATCGCGGTTCGAGCATGAGCCACGCGACGTGCGCATCCGACCTGTTCTGGAGGCGGCGACACGATCCCTGCCGACGGGCGAAGCCGATCTCCTCGCGAACGCCGCGCTGCTCGACCGAGAGGTGGAGGAAGGTGTGCTCATCGCAGCCGGAGGCCCCGCCGCCGCACGCGATCTGCACCGTCTGTATGCCCGGCACCTCGTGGAGCTGCGCCAGGGACGGGTGCGGATGCACGACACGGTGTTCTCCTTCGCCGCAGAGCGGTCGCGCTCCCTCCGCCCGTCATCCGTCCGCAGGGACTTCGTCCGCGACTCCGCGTCGGCCGTGCTGGTCCGGATGGAAGAGGATCCCGACTTCGCCGCGCGTGAGGTGGGGACGGTGCTCGCGGTGGCGTCGGCGGCTCGCGAGCACGGTCTCGATTCCGAAGTGGAACGGCTGGCGATCGCATCGCACCCGGTGCTGTCCCGCTGGTCGCTCTGGAGCGAATCGCTGCAGCTGCACGATCTGGCAGCCCGCGGAGACGGCCTCGACCTGGTGCCCGACATCGCTCTCGGCGTGGCGCACTGCGCGGAGAAGCTCGGGCGGCTGGACGAAGCGCTCATCATCCTGCACCGCGTGCGTCGTATCGCTTCGGGCGCGGCTCTCGCCCGCACCTGGAACCAGATCGGCAACGTTCAGCGCTGGATGAGTCATCTCGAGCAGGCGCTGGTCTCCTATGAACGGGCGATCGCACACGCGCGCGACGCGGGGGACAGGGTCGTCGAAGGGCGGGCAACCGGCAACCATGCGGACACCCTTCGCATCCTCGCCCGCTACCCGGAGGCGCTGCAGGGCTACACCGCTGCGCTGAGCATGGCGAAGGCGGAGAGGGACGAGCTGAACGTGGCTGTCGTGCGCGGCAATCGCCCGCTGCTGTTCCTCGCGATCGGACACCTCGATGCTGCAGACGAGGAACTGCAGGAGCTGATGGACGAATCGAACGGTGAACCGCTGCCGTTCGTCCGCCGGACGCGTGCGCTCATCGCGGAAGCACGGGGTGACGACCTGCGGGCCCGTGGACTGTGCGCCGACGCGATGGGCGCCCTGCAGTCCGCAGGAGAGTTCGCGACATCGGCCGATCTCGAACTCCTCGGCGCCCGGATCGACGGGCGGAACGGCCAGTCCGACCGCGCGCGGACGACGGCGCAGCGGATCCTCCGGGAGGCGGAGCGCGCGGGGTCGCCCTTGATCGCCACCGAGGCTGCGAATTCGCTCGCCGAGATCCTGGTCCTCGCTGCGGCGAGCGACTCCGCGTCCCCGCATCTCCTCGCCGAGGCCGAGCGGCACGCAGAAGAGGCGCGGAGCGTCGCGGAGGCGACCGGAGACCGCGCCGAAGTCGCACGCAGCGACGCGATCCTGTCGCGCATCGCGTTCGCACGTCACGACGACGACGCAGCAGCGGCCCGGTCGCACGCGTCCGCACAGGTGTACTCGGCGATCGGACACCGGCTCCGACCGACGTGAGCGTGAGGACGATCCGTCGGGCATCCGGGTGACAGGATGGGTGCATGGACACAGCCAACCTCACCCGCGAGGAGACGGCCGCGCGATCCGCCGCCGTCACCGTGCATCGCATCCGCGTCGAGCTCGACCTGACCGGTGCGCCGGAGCGCGCCCGTACCGGGTTCCCGACGGTGACGACCCTCGAGTTCGATGCGACGGGGGAGAGCACCTGGCTCGACTTCATCGGCGAAGAGGTCCGGAGTGTCTCGGTGAACGGCGTCGATCAGGAGGTCGTCTACGACGGCGCGCGCATCTCGCTCTCCGGTCTCGCGGCCGCCAACGTCGTGCGGGTCGAGGCGGTCGCGGCGTACAGCCGATCCGGTGAGGGACTGCACCGTTTCCATGACCCTGTGGACGACGAGACCTATCTCTACACGCAGTACGAGCCGGCGGACGCGCGCAGGGTGATGGCATGCTTCGAGCAGCCGGACATGAAGGCCGAGTACACGTTCGTCGTGGACGCCCCCACCGGGTGGCAGGTGCTCTCGAATCAGTCGCCTGCGCACACCGACCTGGGTGTCGGCGTGCAGCGTGTGGAGTTCGCCCCGACTCTACCGATCTCGAGCTACATCACAGCGGTCGCTGCCGGTCCGTACTCGCGCGTCGACGGCGAGTGGCGGCGCGATGAGCAGCACATCGCCCTCGGCGTGCTCGTCCGGCGTTCGCTCGCCTCGCACCTCGACGCGGACGAGATCCTCGAGGTCACCAGGCAAGGGCTGGACTTCTTCACGGAGGCGTTCGCCTACCCGTACCCGTGGGGTAAGTACGACCAGATCTTCGTGCCGGAGTACAACCTGGGCGCGATGGAGAATCCGGGTCTCGTGACCTTCACGGAGGCGTATCTCTCCCGCGGGGCGGCCACGGATGCACAGCGCGCTGCGCGGGCGAACACGATCCTGCACGAGATGGCGCACATGTGGTTCGGAGACCTGGTCACCATGACCTGGTGGGACGACCTCTGGCTGAAGGAGTCGTTCGCCGACTACATGGGCGCGCACGCGTCGGCGGTGGCGACGCGCTACCAGGACGCCTGGGTGACGTTCGCCGCGCGACGGAAGGCCTGGGCCTATCAGCAGGATCAGCTGCCCACGACCCACCCGATCGTCGCGGACATCACCGATCTCGAGGCGGCGAAGCTGAACTTCGACGGGATCACCTACGCCAAGGGTGCGGCTGTTCTGAAGCAGCTCGTGGCATTCGTCGGCGATGACGCGTTCTTCGAGGGCGCCCGCCGGTACTTCGCCGCCAACGCGTTCGGCAACACGACGCTGAACGACTTCCTGGTGCAGCTGAGCGCGGTCTCGGGCCGCGACATGAGCGACTGGTCGGCGGCATGGCTGCAGACCTCCGGAGTGTCGACGCTGTCGACGGAGACGGACGAGGAGGGACGCTCCGTCCTGGTGCAGACGGACCCGAGGCCCCACCGGCTCCGCATCGGCATGTACGAACGTCTCGACGGTCGTGTGCTCCGTCGCGAGCAGCAGGAGCTCGACGTGATCGGTGAGCGCACCGCGATCGAGCTGCCCGACGCCGATCTGGTGCTGCTCAACGACGACGACCTCACTTATGTGAAGGCGCGTCTGGACGCACGCTCCCTCCGCACGGTCGAGGAGTCCCTGTCCGCGATCGATGATCCGCTGGCACGTGCCCTCGTGTGGTCCTCGCTGTGGAACGCGACCCGCGACGGCGAGCTCGACGCGCTGCGCTACCTCCGAATCGTGCGCAGCCATGCGGCGGACGAGTCCAACATCGGGCTGTTGACGGGCGTGCTGCCGAACGCGATCTACACGATCCGTCACTTCCTGCCGGACGCGAGTCGCGACGAGGAGCAGCGCCGCTGGACCGAAACGGTGTGGAGCGCACTGGAGGCCGCCGATGCCGGCAGCGACGCGCAGCTCTCCTGGGCCCGAGCGTTCGCGACCGCGTCCGCTTTCGACGATCATCGTCACGAAGAGGTGCGCGCGCTGCTGGAGGGGAATGTCCCGGAGGGGCTCGTGATCGACCCCGACCTGCGCTGGCAGCTCCTCACCGCGCTCGTGACCGTGGGGCAGGCTGATGACGAAGACGTGACGGCGGAGCAGGAGCGGGACGACACCGGCGACGGACGCACGGCTGCACGGCGCGCCCGTGCCTCACGGCCCGACGCGGATGTGCGGCGCGACGCATGGGACTCCGCGTGGAACGACCTCTCGCTCAGCAATGATCATCTCGATGCGGTGATCGGCGGCTTCCGTGCAGGGGGACGCCGTGATCTCATCTCCGAGTTCGACGACGAGTATTTCTTGCGGATCGGCCGAGCCTGGTCAGAGCGCAGCATCGAGATCGCGCGGCGCCTGGTCATCGGGCTCTTCCCCGCGTCGGAGTCGGTGGAGCCGGTGGATGCGTGGCTGGCCGCGAATCCGGCAGCGCCTGCCGCCCTCCGGCGGCTCGTGATGGAGCAGCGGGACCATCTCGCGCGCGATCTCCGTGTGCGTGCAGCTTCGGTCAGCTGATCAGTTCGGCGGCCGTCTGATGACCGAGCGCGCGCAGATCCGCGCGATCATCGCTCGAGTGGCAGAGGATCGCGGCCATGGCCGCAGCCCAGGCTCGTGCCCTGACCCAGGTCGCGTCGTCGTACCTTCCGCCGGTGGCTCGGCGGAAGACATGTCGACCTTCGGCGTCGAAGGCGAGCCACCCTGCTGCGAGGTCGTAGGCGGGGTCGCCGGAGGTTACATCGCCGAAGTCGATCACGGCGGACAGCCTGTCGCCGTCGATCAGGATGTTTCCGGGATGCAGGTCGCCGTGGATCCAGACGGGCTCCGTGCCGGGCTCGGCCTCGAGTCCCGCTGACCAGAGTTCCCCGAGAGGCGTGGCGATCGCTGCGGTCAGTTCGGCGAGTCGATCTCTGATGCTCTGGTCGCGTGCCGCCAGCGGGACGCCGCGAACAGGGTTCACGGGTGCGTCGGCGGGCGCTTCGCGGTGGAGCAGGAGGAGGGCTGTCGCGAGTTGGGAGGCCCACGAGGTGTTGTCGCGGCGGGGGAGCCCGAGCGCCTGCCTCCCCGGCAGCCAGGGCACGATCGACCAGGGCCAGGGGAACTCCGGCGTCGGGACGCCCGCGAACACCGGTAGAGGCGTGTGGATGTTCACCGCTGCGAGATGCATCGCGAAGAGGGGGAGTGCGTGCTGCTCGTGACGGATGAGCGGCGCTGCCCTGAGCCGACGGGGCATGCGCACGGCGAGGTCCGATCCGAGACGCCAGGTGACGTTGTCCCAGCCCTCCGCGAAGCGCGTCAGCGGGAGGTCGCCGAGCTCGGGAGCCACCGTCCGAACGAGCCGTCTCACGCCGTGCTCGTCCAGGGTGAGCTCAGCGGCGGGGGAGTCGACCATGTTTCAGAGGTCGAGGGAGTCGCCGGGTTCCAGCACGAAGAACTCGCCGCCGCCCTGTTCGGTCGCCCACTGCAGCCGCTGACGATGCATGTTCTTGCCGATCACGGAAAGCGTCATGTCGTGGGTTCCGAACGCCCGGCGCGGCGCGACAGCCAGCACATAGTCCATGGCCTCGCCGATCTTCAGCCAGGGTGCGCCGAGGGGAGCGGCGAGGGTGCCGACGGAGACGCCCTCAGGGACCGCGTACGAGTCGCCGGGGTAGTAGAGCTCGTCGTTGATCAGCACGCCGACGTTCTCGACCGTCGGAAGCGAGGAGTGGATGACCTCGTGGGTGCCGCCGAAGAACCGCAGTGAGAAGCTGCCGACCTCCACCGAGTCCCCGGGGTTGACGACCGTGATGTCGTAGCCCTCGGCGGCGCGGGCGACACCGGGCGGCGCGAAGATCGGCGTCCCCGGTGCGTCGCGCAGGAGGCGGTCGAAGTGCTCGGATGTCCAGTGGTCCGGGTGCTCGTGGGTGATCACGATGGCCACCAGATCGGTGAGGTCGTTCAGCGGAGCGGTGAACGACCCGGGATCGACCAGGAGGGTCTCATCGTTCGCATCGATACGGAGGGCGGCATGTTCGAACTTGGTGACGCGCATGGGAAGAGTCAACTCCTTCGGAACG
The DNA here is from genome assembly GCF_005502545.1 of Microbacterium sp. Beta. Classification (NCBI taxonomy): domain Bacteria; kingdom Bacillati; phylum Actinomycetota; class Actinomycetes; order Micrococcales; family Microbacteriaceae; genus Microbacterium; species Microbacterium sp. Beta. The sequence continues at coordinate 109,022 of NZ_SCOG01000001.1, read as the reverse complement.
CGCACGGCAAACGGATCCGGTGCGCCACGCCCGGGATTCCAGACGGGGAGGCGTCGATTTGGCGCAGTGAGAATCGCCGTGGCATACTTGAACGGTTGTCGCGGAACGGAAACATTCCGCCAGACGGCCCCATCGTATAGCGGCCTAGTACGCTGCCCTCTCACGGCGGTAACGCGGGTTCGAATCCCGCTGGGGTCACACAACAGAGAAAGCCTCCGGTTCGCCGGAGGCTTTCTCGTTGCCCAGGGTGGTCGTCGCTCATACAGCGGGCCTCAACGACAACGACCGGAATGCACGGTTGCTCAGGGGCAGGATCATCAGCGCCATCATGGCTCCTCCGAAGAGTGCGAACGGCACCCAGAGCGCCGTCGACGACGCGAGAGCACCGAATCCGGCCATCGCCAGCGGCATCAGACAGTCGTCGCCGAGGCGCGTGAGCGAACTCATCCGGCCGAGGTAGGCGGTGTCGACGGTGGCCGAGAACGTCGCGCTCAACAGCACCGATGCGTAACCAGCCGTCGCGCCGATGACGAAGGCCGCCACGGCGACGCTCCACGCCGGCCCGATTCCGAGCGCGATGATCCCGGCGCCTTGAAGCACCAGCGCCCGGAACCCGCCGCGGGCCTCGTGGCTCGGACGCCACTTCGCGACGGAGATCGCGCCGAGCGCTGCACCGAGCCCGAGCAGCGCTTCGAAGAGTCCGACGGCTTGCGCGCCCCACCCCTCCGCATGGGCGCGGAGGGCGAGTCCGATTCCGATCGCCGGGCCGACCGCCAGATTGAGCCCGGAGAGGGCGATCACGAGCGTGCGGGTCGTGGGATTCTCGGCGAGGTGCGCGAACCCGCGTGCGATCCCGCGCAGTGCCGACTCCTTCTCCGCTCTGGTGAGGCGGAAGCGCGGGCGGAGCCAGATCGCGATGAAGGCGACGACCAGTGTGAAGGTCAGGGCGTTCACGGACGCGCTTCCCGCAAGGCCGGCATGGGCCACGATGAATCCGCCTATCGCCGCCCCTCCCATGGTCCCCAGCCGCGAGGCCGTCTGAGCTGCTGCGCCGTAGGAGGGAAGGTCGACGGCTCGCACGAGCTGACGGGCGATCGTCCCGGCGGACGGCTCGTAGAACGCGTCGCACACCCCGAACGCGATCGCCGCGAACAGCAGAACCGAGACGGTGGGCGGGGTGGCGAGTACCCACAGCGCCACGGCGACGAGCACGCCCACGCGCAGCACGTTGAACACGAGCATGATGCGGCGCGGGTCCGCGCGGTCGGCGATCACCCCTCCGAACAGCAGGATCACGGCACGCGGCACGGTACCGGCAGCGACGATCAGACCGGCGACAGCGGGGGAGGCCACCTGGACGGCCGTCCAGGCGAGCGCGATGGTCCACAGCGCATCGCCGGCATCCGACAGCGCCTTCACTCCGATCCAGGCGTGCACGAGACGATCGCGACGGAAAGGGGGAGGGGCGACGATCTCCTCCGGGTCGGTGACGGCGGACATCAGGGCTCCGTCGGGAACGCGTGCGCGAACACGAAGACGGGAGCACGGCCTCGGCCGTCGTCGAGATCGATGCCGTCCTGCCACTCCCTGATCGTCTCGAGCAGCCGCGCGGAGAGATCCCGTAGCTCGTCGGGTGAGGCCCACGCCGTGGTCTCCGTGTTGGATCCGTCGTACTCGGCGTATGCGGGGTCATGGCGATGGCGATGCCAGCGCTGGAGCCGGTCGATCTGCATACGGATACCCTGACGCTGCGCCTCACGGGCGAGGAGGGCATCGGCGGGCGAGTCCGCGTAATCGTCTGTCGACCAGGTGAGACCCCGACGTGCCACTCTCCACCAGCTCGTGCGCTTGTCTCCGTCGGGATCAGGGGCGCGTTCGACGACGCCGGCGCGCTCCAACATGCGAAGGTGATGGCTGATGCTGCCGACCTGACTGTCCAGCGCGCGGGCGATCGCCGTGACCTGTGCCGTTCCGTACAGGAGCAGATAGTCGTAGATGCGGCGGCGCAGCGGATGGTGCACAGCGGTGATAACGGAGATGTCTTCCACGGAAGACGACGCTAGGCTCACGGCGTCAAACGCACAAGTGTTCTTGTATACCGCGGAAAATCAAGGAACAGGCCGGTTCCTCACGTCAGGAGAACCGGCCCATTTCACTTCGGGCGATCAGTTGCCTTCGGCGGCCTCGGGCTGGGACGGGACCTGCTGGTCGCGACGACGCCGGCGCCGCCGGGCGCGGCGGATGAGCCAGACGAGCAGCACGACGGCGCCCGCGATCGCGAGCCAGGGGAGGAGGAAGCCGACCGCGATCACCAGAGCATTCAGCGACACGACGAGTCCGTTCCATCCCGCCATCAGACCGTCCCCGAAGCCCGCAGGGTCGGCAGTCGTCGGTGCGGTCGCCTTCGTCAGCTGCACCTGCAGCGACGACATGGCGACCTGGTCGTCGAGCGCGGCGAGTTGCTGTTCGTACGATTCGAGCTGCGCCTGACGGTCGGTGAGCGCCACCTCGGCCTCGATCAGCTCGGAGACGCTGCCCGACTGCGCCATCAGCTGCGTGAGCCGCTCGACGGACGCCTTGGTGGAGTCGACCCTGGCCTGCAGGTCGATCGCGACGGAGGTCACATCCTGCTTCGAGGTGGAAGAGGAGAGTACTTCGCCGGTGTCGTCGAGTGCGGCGATCGCCTTCGGGAGGTCGGCGGATGGCACTCGGATGCTGATCCAGCCGTATGCCGAGTCTGCGGGATCTGGAACGGGCTCGGACGAGCCGTCGACGGCGACCGACTTCCCGATCTCGGTGCTCTCGACGTAGCCGCCGTGCTCCTCGGCGAGAGCGGCGATCTCAGCTGCTGCTTCGGAGATGTCCTTCACCTGAACGGTCGCCTGCGCCGTGGCGATGATCTCGCGACCGCTGTCGTTCGCCGCAACGCCGGGAAGCGCACCCGCGCTCGCGTCCGGGCTCAGAGCGCCGTCCGGTGCCGACTCGGCGGTCAGACCCGTGATCCGCTCGGGACCCGACGGTGCGGCATCCGTGGCGGAGTCTTCGGACATGCTGACGCCGTCGGCGGTGACGGAGCTCGCCCCGCCGACCGCGCTGAGGATGGGCGGGGTCACGAGAACTCCGACAGCGAAGGCTGCAGCGATACCGCCTGCCGTGAGCCAGCCGCGTCGCCGCGACCGCGTCTCTTTCGCGGTGCGCGGTGCCCGCGCCCGCTCTGCGGCGATCTCTGTGAACACGGCATCTTCGATGCGGGCGATGGTCTCGTCCGAGAGCTCTGGCAGGTCGCCGCTGGTGGTCTGGTCGTTCATGCGTCCCTCGCTTCGGTCACGGCGCCTCGCAGCTGCGTGCGCACTCGTGAGAGACGGTTCCGGACGACGGCGTGCGTCACCCCGAGCTCATCCGCAGCGACCTGGTAGGCGTATCCCTCCGTGGCGCACAGACGGAAGACCTCACGATCCAACTCGCTGAGCGTGCCCACCTCGCGGGTGATCCGCGCCGCGAGCTCCGCGGTGATGACCTGTTCCTCGACGCTCACCGTGTCCGCCAGCAGTGTCTCGTCGACGGCCTCGGCGGTGTGCGCCTGGTCTCGCCGACGCTGCCGGAGCCGATTCGCCGCCTGGAACCGGCAGATCGTGGCGAGCCACGGAAGGATCGACTCGCCCCGGAGTTCGAGGTCGGGCAGCTTCCGCCAGGCGACGACGAACGTCTCCTGTGTCACGTCCTCGGCATCCGCCGACGAGGCGAGGATTCCCTGAGCGATCCAGTACACGGGTCGCACGTGAGCGCGGTACAGCTCGCGGAAGGCGCTCTCGTCGCCGCCCGCGGCCTGCGCCGCCCATCTCTGATCATCTGTGTGCAGGGGCATCCTGGTTCCGTTCGGTGTCTCTCACGAGGAGAGTGTCGATCGCCGCCCCATCGTCTCAGATCGGTGGTCCATGCCGAGCGGGCGGATGAGATTCGAATGCAATCCGTTCCCGCTCGCCCCGTGCCTCGGGTAGCATTGCCCGGGCGAGAGGGAGTATCCCGCAAACGCGCGTCCGTCATCACGAGCACCGTCATCGTTGCTCCGGGCGCGCGACGCACATCCGTGCGGGGGAGAGACTTTCGACTCCTTCCCGACCCCTCCGCGAAAGGTCCAGTGCGCCCTTGGAAATCCCCGTCTGGTTCGAGATCACCTCGATGGTCGTCCTCACGATCATCCTGATCGGTGACCTGCTGCTCATCCGGCTTCGGCCGCACATCCCGTCGACGAAGGAGTCCACCCTCTGGGTCGTGTTCTACGTCGGCCTCGCGCTGCTGTTCGCGGTGATCCTCGGCAACGTCGGCGGCTGGCAGAACGCGGGCGATTTCATCACCGGGTGGGCACTGGAGTACAGCCTCTCGATCGACAACCTGTTCGTGTTCGTGCTGATCATGGCGCAGTTCGCCGTACCGCGGCGCCTGCAGCAGCAGGTGCTCATGATCGGCATCATCATCGCGCTGGTGCTGCGCGGGCTCTTCATCCTGGCCGGTGTCGCGATCGTCGAGAACTTCTCGCCGATCTTCTACATCTTCGGCGCGTTCCTCATCTGGACCGCGATCCGTCAGGCGATGCCGGAGGGTGACCACGAGGGAGAGGTGCAGCGCGAGAACTTCATCGTCCGTCTGCTGCGTCGTCGAGTCGACATCAGCGAGACCTATGACGGCTCGAAGATCCGCACGACGGTCGACGGCAAGCGGATGTGGACGCCCATGGTGATCGTCTTCATCACGATCGGTGTGACCGACCTGATCTTCGCGATCGACTCGATCCCCGCGATCTTCGAGATCACGACGAACGGCTTCCTCGTCTTCTCGGCGAACATCTTCGCGCTCATGGGTCTGCGTCAGCTGTACTTCCTGCTCGGCGATCTGCTCGATCGCCTGCGCTACCTCCATTACGGCATCGCCGTCATCCTCGGCTTCATCGGCGTGAAGCTGATCCTGCACGCCCTGCATGTCAACGAACTGCCGTTCATCAACGGCGGGGAGCACGTGGAATGGGTCCCCGACATCAGCAACATGGTCTCGCTCGGCGTGATCCTGGCGTCGATGACCATCGCCACGGTCGCGAGCCTCATCGCCTCCGCGCGTGAGAAGCGGGCGGCGAGGACCACGACCCCCGTCGAATGACGTGGCACGGTATCGCGCGACATATCGCGAGCAGACGTAGGGTGAGCAGATGCACACGCCGCGCCCCATCGCCCCCGCCGCTGGGCAGGAATCCGTCTGGGACTACCCGAGGCCACCGCGTGTCGAGGCAGTCGTGGAGCGCATCACGATCCGGCTCGGCGGCCAGCTGATCGCCGACACGGTGGACGCCGTCCGCGTGCTGGAGACGAGTCATCCTCCGGTCTACTATCTTCCGATCGCGGACTTCGTCCCCGGTGCTCTCGTCGACGCCGCCGGCTCGTCGTTCTGCGAGTTCAAGGGCTCCGCACGATACTTCGATGTGCGCGCCGGCGACACGGTGCGCCCAGGAGCCGCCTGGACCTACCCGCAGCCGGCTCGCGGGTTCGAGATCCTGTCCGATCGGGTCGCCGTGTACGCGGGGCAGATGGATGAGTGCACCGTCGGCGACGAGGTCGCTTCTCCGCAGCCGGGCGGGTTCTACGGCGGCTGGGTCACCTCGTGGGTCGTCGGCCCCTTCAAGGGCGTTCCCGGCTCGCGGGGTTGGTGAGGCTCGGTCGGAATCGGTCAGAACTGGTGGAGGTTCGCCTGCAGGCCGCCCTCCGCGTACTCGCGCCGGAGGATGCCGCGTCGACGCAGGACGGGGACGAGCTCGTCGAGCGTTCGGTGGAGGGTCACCGGATGGAAGTCGCCCCAGAGCAGCACGCCGTCGTTGCCCCATTCGCCGAGCTCCTCGATCAGATCGGCGAACTCGTGCGCGGTCCCGACGAACCCCGTACGGTCCGTGATCCTGCCGGTGCGGGCGAGGGCTGTGAGGTGAGCGCGCAACGGGGCATCCTGGTCGCGATCGCCGACCAGACGCTGGATGCTCCCACGGGAGACGTGCGCTCCGAAGATGGAGATGTCGAGTGGCTCGTCGAGGTCGAGGGAGGTCAGATCGGTCTCGAGGTCGCTCGACTGCTTGCGCGCGATCTGGACGAGGGCGGAATCGTCGGGCTGCGCCGACGCCGCGACGATCCGATCGGCCTCCTCGCTCGACGACGTGATCACGGGCTGGATGGCGAAGAGGATCTTGATGTCCTCGGGTCGCCTTCCCTTCGCGAGCGCGGCATCGTGCACCTTGGCGCGATACTCTCGCACGGATTTCTCGTGCAACGGAGCGAGCGCGAGCTGCACATCGGAGTTGGCGCCTGCGAAGCCGAGCCCGCGGCCGGAACCGCCGGGTGAGACGATCGCGGGATCCCCGTCGGTGAAGGGCACGGCGTTCAGCGGCCCGTCGAAGGCGAAGTACTCGCCGCGATGCTCGGTGGCCCGCAGCCGGCTGCCGTCCGCGAAGACACCGGTCTCACGGTCGGCGAGCAATGCGCCGTCATCCCAGCTGCGCCACAGGGCGCGGATACCGGAGAGCCATTCCTCTGCCCGGTCGTATGCCTCGTCGTGGCCGAGCTGCGCCGCGTCGGAGAAGTGCCGTGCGCTGCCCGTGTCGGTGACGACGTTGAGGCCCAGCCGGTGTCCGCTCAGGTGCTGCAGCGTCGCGAACTGCCGCGCCGCGGTGTACGGGAGGTAGGCCGCCGGGTTGACGGTGGGCACCACGCCGAGGTGCCTGGTGGCCTGGAAGAGGTAGGGCGCGAGGAGAAGAGGGTCGTGTTTGGGGCCGCCGAACGCATGCCGCACGCGCAGGTCGATCGTCGAGGGCGATCCCAGCGACGGCGCATCCTCGATGATGACGAGATCGAACCCCGCCTGTTCGAGCGTGCGTGCGGCGTGCTGATAGACGTCGGGGCGCGTCCAGTCGTAGTCCCAATCGAGCGCGGGGTAGCCCCACCCCTGCGGCCCGAAGCCGCGCGCGAGGAACCAGCCGAAGTGCTGTGGGCGGCTCATGCCACCGTCTCCCGCACGTGCTGCAGCACGTGGGACAGGTCGGAGATGAGATCGTCCACGTCCTCGATGCCGATCGAGAGTCGCAGAGTTCCCGGACGGACGCCGAGGACCTCGCGCTCCTCTTCGGTCCGCTGGGCATGACTCGTCGTTCCTGGGTGCAGCACCAGAGAGCGCACGTCGCCGATGTGGGTCATGTGCGTGAAAACCTGCACGTGCTCGACGAATCTTCGAGCCGCCGGAAGCCCCCCTCGCAACGTGAACGTGAAGATCGAGCCGGAGCCACCATCGAGATACCGTCGCCCGAGTTCGTGATCCGGGTGGGAGGGGAGCCCGACGTAGTCCACGCTCTCGACTTCGGCGTGCTGCTCCAGCCACTGCGCGATCTGCAGTGCATTCCGTGACTGCCTCTCCACACGCAGCCCCAGGGTCTCCACGCCCTGCCCGATCAGGAAGGCGTTGAGAGGCGAGGGGGAAGCGCCGAATCGCGGGGCCACGGACTCTCGCGCGTACCCGATCCGTGCGCGTCCGCCGTGGCGGGCGAAGACGCTGGGCGTGTCACCACGACCGGGAAGGACCAGGTGGGGTGCATTGTGGCCGGCGAGGTCTGCGTCGAAACGGCCGTCGTCGACGATCACACCGCCGAGGACGGATCCGTGCCCGGCGAGGAACTTCGAAGCGGAGTGCACCACGATGGCCGCACCATGCTCGATCGGACGCAGCAGCGCCGGCGTCGCCAGCGTGTTGTCGACGATCAGCGGGATCGCGTGCTCGTCGCCGATGTCGCTGACGCCGCGCACATCGAGAACGTCGTTGCGGGCGTTCGCGAGCGACTCCGCGAACAGTGCCCGCGTGTTCGGGCGGATCGCGGCACGCCAGGCCTCCGGGTCGGAGATGTCGTCGATGAACGTGGTCTCGATGTCGAGTCGGGCCAGGTTGTCGAGGAAGAGACCCCTCGTGCCTTCGTAGATGTGCGTGGAGGAGACGATGTGATCGCCGGCACCCGCGACGGTGAGCAGAGCCGTCGCCACGGCGGCCTGCCCGCTCGCGACCAGAACCGCGTCCGCCCCCGACTCGAGAGCGGCGAGCTGGCGCTCCACCGCGCGCACCGTGGGGTTCCCCGTTCGGGTGTACCCGAATCCGGTACCGGTGCTGAAATGATCCGCCGCGTGGTCGAAGTCATCGAACTCGAAGCCCGCAGTGAGGTAGATCGGCGTGGCCCGCGAGGCGGCCGTCTCTCTGCTTCTCGCCGCATGGACCGCGCGGGTGGCGAAGCGGGCGGTGTCGACGGTCATGCGGTGCCTCTCGGTCGGTCGATGCGCAGCTGGTGCGGGTGTCCTCAGAGTGTCATGACGGGTCGGGGCATGTCGGAGCGGTGGTAATCTGACGTCATGCGGACCGTGCTCCTTCTTCTTAGGCGCCGCGACGAGACCTCGTTCTGAGCCCCTCCTCGTCGCGGAGTCCATCGTGGGCCGAACCGCCAGCCACAGGAGACACGCCATGACCACCACCGCCGGTGCGGATTCCGCACGCCCCAGGACACTCGCCGAGAAGGTCTGGGACGACCACCTCGTCGTGAAGGGCGAGGACGGGGAGCCCGACCTCATCTACATCGACCTCCACCTCGTGCACGAGGTCACCAGCCCGCAGGCGTTCGACGGCCTGCGCAGCGAGGGGCGTCCACTGCGGCGCCTTGACCTGACGATCGCGACCGAGGACCACAACACCCCGACGTGGGAGATCGACAAGCCGATCGCAGACCTGACCAGCCGGACGCAGATCGAGACGCTCCGGCGCAACGCGGCCGAGTTCGGTGTGCGTCTGCATTCGCTCGGCGATGCGGAGCAGGGGATCGTGCACGTCGTCGGTCCTCAGCTCGGATTGACGATGCCCGGGATCACCGTGGTCTGCGGTGACTCGCACACGTCCACCCACGGCGCGTTCGGTGCGATGGCGTTCGGCATCGGCACCAGCGAGGTCGAGCACGTCATGGCGACCCAGACGCTTCCGCTCAAGCCCTTCAAGACGATGGCCATCAACGTCGAGGGCACTCTGCGTGCCGGCGTCACGGCGAAGGACATCATCCTGGCCGTGATCGCGAAGATCGGGACCGGAGGCGGTCAGGGCTACGTCCTCGAGTACCGCGGCAGTGCGATCCGAGCGCTCTCCATGGAGGGTCGCATGACGATCTGCAACATGTCGATCGAGGCCGGTGCCCGCGCCGGGATGGTGGCGCCGGACGAGACGACCTTCGTCTACCTCGAGGGCCGCCCGCACGCCCCGAAGGGCCAGGACTGGGACGATGCCGTCGCTTACTGGCGCACGCTCCCGACCGACGACGGGGCGACGTTCGACGCGGAGGTCTTCATCGACGCCGACGAGCTGGAGCCCTTCGTGACGTGGGGTACCAACCCCGGACAGGGGAGCTCGCTCTCCGCCGCGGTTCCGAATCCCGCCGAGATCGACGACCCGAACGAGCGCGCGGCCGCCGAGCGCGCCCTGGAGTACATGGATCTGATTCCGGGCACTCCTCTCAAGGAGGTGCCGGTCGACGCGGTCTTCATGGGCTCGTGCACCAACAGTCGCATCGAGGATCTGCGCGCGTTCGCATCGATCATCCAGGGCAAGAAGAAGGCCGATGGCGTCCGCGTCATGGTGGTGCCCGGATCCGCCAGAGTGCGCCTGGAGGCCGAGGCCGAGGGCCTGGACAAGGTGATCAAGGACTTCGGTGCGGAGTGGCGCTTCGCCGGCTGTTCGATGTGCCTGGGCATGAACCCCGATCAGCTGGCCCCGGGGGAGCGCTGCGCATCGACATCGAACCGCAACTTCGAGGGTCGTCAGGGCAAGGGAGGGCGCACTCACCTCGTGTCGCCCCTCGTCGCCGCTGCGACGGCGATCCGCGGCACCCTGTCCAGCCCGAGCGACCTGACGGAAGGGTTCTGACCCATGGAGAAGTTCACCACCCACACCGGCATCGCCGCTCCGCTGAAGCGTTCGAACGTCGACACCGACCAGATCATCCCTGCGGTGTTCCTGAAGCGCGTCACGAAGACCGGCTTCGAAGACGCACTGTTCCACGGCTGGCGGCAGGACCCCGAGTTCGTGCTCAACCAGCCCTCTTTCCAGGGTGCCTCCGTGCTTGTCGCCGGTCCTGATTTCGGCACCGGTTCCAGCCGTGAGCACGCCGTGTGGGCGTTGCGCGACTTCGGCTTCAAGGTCGTGCTCAGCCCGCGTTTCGCCGACATCTTCCGCGGCAATGCGGGCAAGCAGGGCCTGCTCGCCGCGACGATCTCGGAAGAGGATCTCGAGCGTTTCTGGGCCGAGATCGACCGGAATCCCGGTGCGCAGATGACCGTCGACCTCGAGGCGCGCACCGCGTCGATCGGTGACGTCCAGGCCGAGGTCGGGATCGACGATTACACTAGATGGCGGCTCCTCGAAGGGCTCGATGACATCGGGCTCACGCTGCGCAACGAAGACAAGATCGCGCAGTTCGAGGCCCGTCGCGAGTCGTGGCGGCCCCGAACCCTTCCCGTTCAGTAGACGGTGGGGGCGGGGGAGCCAGGGGCAACCCGCCCCCGAAATCCGTAGATGAAGTGAGGCTCCGAATGACGACACCTGTGCGCGACGCTCTTCCGGACGGAGTCCCTGCACTCACCGGAGACGTCCTCGCCATTCGCGGCGGACGCCCGCTCCGGGGACGCGTCGACGTCAAGGGCGCGAAGAACCTGGCCACCAAAGCCATGGTCGCCTCGCTCCTCGGCGAGACCGTGAGCACCCTGCGCGATGTGCCGGCGATCAGCGATGTGGCCGTCGTCCGCTCGTTGCTCGAAGTCCACGGCGTCCGCGTCTCAGAGGGCGATGAGCCCGGTTCGCTCGTGTTCGACCCGAGCGATGTCGAGTCCGCGCACTTCGAGGAGATCGACGCGCACGCGGGGGCATCGCGCATCCCGATCCTGTTCTGCGGCCCGCTGCTGCACCGGCTCGGCCAGGCGTTCATCCCCGACCTCGGCGGCTGCCGCATCGGCGACCGTCCGATCGACTTCCACCTGGACGCACTGCGCAAGTTCGGCGCCATCGTCGAGAAGCTCCCCAGCGGCATCCGCCTCTCGACCGGGGGAACCCGCCTGCACGGCGCGAACATCCACCTCCCGTACCCGAGCGTCGGCGCGACCGAGCAGGTGCTGCTGACCGCAGTCCGCGCCGAAGGCGTCACCGAGCTGCGCAACGCGGCCATCGAGCCCGAGATCATGGACCTGATCGCCGTGCTGCAGAAGATGGGCGCGATCATCTCCTACGAGCCGAACCGGGTCATCGTGATCGAAGGCGTGGAGAAGCTCCGCGGCTACGACCACCGCTCGATCTTCGACCGCAACGAAGCCGCATCGTGGGCATCCGCAGCGCTGGCCACCGACGGTGAGATCTTCGTCGGCGGCGCCAAGCAGCAGGAGATGCTGACCTTCCTCAACGTCTTCCGCAAGGCTGGCGGCTGGTTCGACATCCAGGAGGACGGCATCCTGTTCCGTCGCGACGGCGACATCAAGCCGGTCGTGATCGAGACGGATGTGCACCCCGGCTTCATGACCGACTGGCAGCAGCCGCTCGTGGTCGCACTGACCCAGGCGCACGGTCGCTCGGTCGTGCACGAAACGGTGTATGAGAACCGCATGGGCTTCACCGACGCGCTCGTGAAGATGGGTGCCGACATCGTCGTGCACCCCCGGGGTCTGCAGGACGGACCGCGGCGCGTTCCTCGTCGCGACCTCGAACAGGCCGCCGTCATCACCGGCCCCACACCGCTGCACGGTGCCGACATCGTGGTCCCCGACCTTCGCGGGGGATACAGCCATGTGATCGCAGCCCTGACGGCCACGGGCGAATCGAAGGTGTCGGGTGTCGACATCTTGAGCCGGGGGTATGAGAAGTTCCTCGCCAAGCTCGACGCGCTCGGCGCCGACTTCGACGTCATCCGGTGACCGCCGTGACGTCCCGTTCATCGGAGACGAAGCGTCCGAGCATCTTCTGGCCGCTCGCGGCGCTCGTCATCCCCCCGGTGTCGCTGATCGCGAAGATCCGGATCCGCGGGGCCGAGAAGCTGCCGCAGCAGGGTTCCTACATCCTGGCGCCCAACCACTACTCGGAGTTCGATCCGCTGATCGTCGCGGTCGCCGTGTGGCGTGCCGGTCGTGCGCCGCGGTTCATGGCCAAGGAGAGCCTGTTCAAGGTTCCCGTTCTCGGCTGGTTCCTGCACCGCACGGGCATGATCCCCGTCGCCCGGACGTCTTCTGCGGCGTCCGCGCGTCAGACGATGAAGCAGTCGGAAGAGCTCGTGGAGCACGGCCGCGGCGTGATCGTCTATCCGGAAGGCACGCTGACGCGGGATCCCGACCTGTGGCCGATGCGCGGCAAGTCGGGCGCGGTGCGACTGGCACTCGCCGACGGCATCCCGCTGATCCCGATGGCACAGTGGGGCACGCAGGAGATCATGGGGCGCTACCAGAAGGGTCTGAGCCTCTGGCCGCTGCGCAAGCCCGTGACGGTGCTCATCGGCGACCCGGTCGACGTGTCCGATCTGCGAGGGCGCGCCGGGGAGCCGGCAGCCCTCAACGAAGCGACCACTCGGCTTATGAACGCGATCACGGCGCTCCTCGAGGAAATCCGCGACGAGAAGGCACCGGCCGAACGTTGGAATCCCGCAACCCACGGCCAGAAGGAGACGGGACGCCTTGACTCCTAAGAGAACCGCGCCGGTCGGTCCACGAGTCGCCGTGATCGGCGCGGGCAGCTGGGGCACGACCTTCGGGAAGATCCTCGCCGACGGCGGCGCGCAGGTGACGATGTGGGCGCGCCGAGCCGAGCTCGCGCAGGAGATCAACGAGGGCAAGCGGAACTCCCGCTACCTGCCAGGGATCAACCTTCCGCGCACCATGGCTGCGACGCATGAGCTCGCGACCGCGCTCGACGGCGTCGACCAGGTCTATCTTTCCGTGCCGAGCCAGTCGTTGCGGGAGAACCTGAAGGCGCTGCGGCCGCTGATCGCCGACAGCGACACGAAGATCATCAGCCTCATGAAGGGTGTCGAGCGCGGCACCGGGCTGCGGATGAGTCAGGTCATCCAGCAGGAGCTGCGCTGCGACCCCGATCGCGTGGCCGTGGCGTCCGGGCCGAACCTCGCGCTCGAGATCGCCCGTGAGCAGCCGACCGCAGCCGTCATCTCCTCGCGGAGCCAGGAGACGGCGGAGATCGTCGCACGCGCAGCACGGAACAGCTACTTCCGCACCTTCGTGAACACCGACGTGATCGGAACCGAGTTCGGCGGCGTCCTGAAGAACCTGATCGCGGTCGCGATCGGGATCGTCGACGGCGTGGGCTATGGCGAGAACACCAAGGCGTCGATCATCACCCGCGGACTGGTGGAGATGACCGACTTCGCCGTGGCGAACGGCGCGCATCCGGAGACTCTCCAGGGTCTCGCGGGTCTCGGCGATCTCATCGCCACATGCCAGTCCCCGTTGAGTCGCAACAACACCGCCGGGCGTCTGCTCGGACAGGGGTACAGCTTCCAGGACGTGGTGAAGCAGATGCAGCAGACCGCAGAGGGGCTCGCGTCCGTCGCGCCGATCCTCCAGCTGGCGCGCGAGGCGGAGATCGACATGCCCATCGTCGAGCAGGTGAAGATGGTGCTCGACGGCAAGATGGATCCGCGGGACATCGCACCCCACCTGACGACGGACGACGACACCCCGCAGGGTGAGAGGACCAACCATGGACAAGCAGACGGTGGTGGTGCTCTTCGGCGGGCGCTCCAGCGAGCATTCGATCAGTTCCGCAACGGCGGGGGGCGTTCTGGGGGCGATTGATCGCGACCGATACGACGTGATCCCCGTCGGGATCACTCGCGAGGGCGCTTTCGTGCTCGAGGACGACGACCCGGCGAAGTTCCCCCTGGACGCGGAGCACCTCCCGGAGGTCGTCGACAACGGCACGCGCGTCCTGTGGCCCGAGCCGGGAGGCGATCGCACACTCCGTGTGGTGCAGACCGACGGCTCCGTCGCGGGCCTCGGTGAGATCGATGTCGTGCTCCCGATCCTGCACGGACCGCACGGCGAGGACGGGACGATCCAGGGATACTTCGACACGCTCGAGGTTCCCTACGCCGGTGGTGGCGTGCTCGATTCCGCACTGTGCATGGACAAGCACTTCATGAAGATCGCCCTGGAGGCGGCCGGGATCCCGGTCGCGCCCTGGGTGACGGTGCGGCGAAAGGACTGGGACCGTGACGCCTCCGACGTGCGCACGCGGGCCGCAGGCCTCGGTCTTCCTGTGTTCGTGAAGCCCGCGCGGGCGGGCTCGAGTGTCGGCGTCTCCAAGGTCGAGAATGCCGACGAGCTCGATGCGGCGCTGGCCGTGGCGTTCGCCGAGGACGACAAGGTGCTGATCGAGACCGGCGTGAGCGGCCGCGAGATCGAGGTCGCCGTGCTCGAGGGCGTCGACGGCGTCCGTGCATCGCTCCCCGGGGAGATCGTGCTGACGTCGCGGGGTTTCTACGACTTCGAGGGCAAGTACCTCGGTGGGGACGGTGTGGACGTCGTGTGTCCTGCGGACCTCACTGAGGCGGAGCGCACCGCCATCCAGGAGATCGGCGTCCAGGCCTTCGAGGCGGTGGACGGGCGCGGGCTCGCGCGTGTCGACATGTTCCTGACACCCTCCGGCGAACTCGTGGTGAACGAGCTCAACACGATGCCGGGGTTCACGCCCATCTCGATGTTCCCCAAGTGCTGGGTCGCGTCGGGTCTGAGCTACGGCGATCTCATCACCGAGCTCGTCGAAGCCGGCCTTCGCCGCTGAGCGTCCGGTTCCCCGGGGGATCAGCCCGCGGGGAACTCGACGCGATCAGTGCACTGCCCGGTGGCAGGCTGAAGCCCCGACTGGATGCTGGCCGAGATCTTGTCGACGATGGTCTGGAAGTCGATCTGCTCGCCGCGCTTGATCGTGACCTCCACCGCAGGGTCGCGACCGAACGTGACGAGGCGCTGACGCTCCTCCTCCTGGTCGAGGACCAGCCAGTCGACTCCTCCGATGGTCGTGCACACCAGCGCGGACGGAGCAGGGGGTTCTACGCCGCAGCGCAGAACGACCGTGGGGTCTCCCCACGCACCTGTCGCCTGCGCATCGGTGAAGACGCGATCGAGACCGCCGACGCTCTCCGGGAGCAGTACAGACACGTTCGCGCATGCGGGGTTGTTCGCATCCGCTGCGGGCTCGAGATGCACGGTGGTCGCACAGCCGGCGAGCACAGCGCTGAGTGCCGCTGCTCCGGCGAGGGCAGCGAGGCGACGGGAACGGGGCATGCTTCCAGGCTACCTTTGACAGCATGCCCTCCCGACCCGACGCCGACGATCCACGCCTGGGAGATGTGCCCGAAGGGCGCATCCTCCGCGCGATACTGTCACGCACGCCGGCCGCCTCGCACGCGATCATCGGGCCGGGCGATGACGCCGCAGTGATAGCGACCCCGTCGGGCTCCGTGGTGGCGACGACCGACACGCTGGTGCACGGCCCCGACTTCCGCCTCGCCTGGTCCAGCGGATACGACCTCGGCTGGAAGTCTGCGGCGGTGAATCTCGCGGACGTCGCTGCCATGGGCGCGCGCCCGACGGCGCTCCTGGTCGCACTCGCGGTGCCGCGCGAACTACGAGTCTCCTTCGTCGAGCGACTCGCCGACGGCTTCCGGGATGCCTGTGCCGCGCTCGCGCCGGGCTGTGCGGTCGTCGGTGGTGATCTCACCGTCTCCGACACGTTGACCGTCGCGGTCACGGCCCTGGGCGACCTGGAGGGACGCGCAGCGGTGACGCGGAGCGGCGCACGTCCTGGTGACGTGGTCGCCGTCGCCGGGGAGCTAGGTCACGCGGCACGCGGTCTCGCCGTTCTGTTCGGGAGGTTCCGGGATGGGGATGTGCCGGTGCCCGTCGACCCTGGCGCTCTCGCAGCAGGCGAGAGCGAAGCCGTGAAGGCGCAGTTGCGCCCGTCGCCCCCGATCGGTCTCGGCGCGGTGGCGGCGACGGCCGGCGCGACCGCCATGATGGACATCTCCGACGGGCTGGCTCTCGATGCGCGACGGATGGCTGCCGCGTCCGGCGTGACGATCGCCCTCGACAGTGCGCTTCTCGGCACCGATCCGGCGCGAGCTCTCGCCGGGGGAGAGGATCACGCGCTGCTCGCCACCTTTCCCGAGGGGCTCCTGCCGCCGGCGTTCCGAGCCATCGGCAGGGTGCGCGCCGCCGGCGATGAGGACCTGCTGTGCGATGAGCAGCCGGTCGACCTCAGCGGTTGGGATCCCTATCGGGACTGGGACTCGGCCGCGGGCTGACCCATGGGGCCAGGGTCCTCGTCCTCCGTCGCCGGCTCGGCCCACCACAGGTTCGTGTCGCCGTACGACTTCTCGCGGAACTGCTCCAGGTTCGCGGCGCCGAAGTCCGGAGGCGTGGACCGACGAGCTCGTTCCACCACCACCACGGCGTCCGAGGACAGCAGCGGTGCGAGCGCGACGAGGTCTGCCGTCATGGCCGCGTCGTCGAGGTCGTAGGGCGGATCGCTGAACACGAGGTCGTAGGGTCCGACGGCGCGATGCAGGAAGGCATGCGCCGTGCTCTCGTGAACGCGCCCGAGCGGGAGGCTCCCCGCCTTCGCGACGACTTCCGCGTTGCGTCGGACGATGGCTGCGGCCTGGCGGCCGCGTTCCACGAACTCGACGCTCGCTGCTCCACGGCTGAGCGACTCGAGTCCGAGGGCGCCCGAACCGGCGTACAGGTCGAGGACCCGTGCGCCGGCGATGGCGCTCAGGGACTCCAGCGCGCCGAACAGCGATTCGCGTACACGGTCGCTCGTGGGTCGGGTTCCCGAGCCCGGAACCTCGAGCCGGGCCCCTCTGGCGCTGCCTGCGATGATCCTCGTCACCCGTTCACGATACGACAGCTCGAGTGCCTGCCGTGTCCGTCGTGTTCCCTAGACTCGGAGCATGTCGCTCACGCTCGATTCCTCGTTGGAGGACGCCATCGGTGCGGCGTCGTCCAAGACGCTCGGTCGGGCCTTCGGCATGAAGAGCGTCGGCGACCTCCTGTCCCACTACCCTCGCCGCTACGCCGATCCGGGAGAGCTGACGCCCATCCGTGACCTCCCGCTCGGCGAGACAGTCACCATCGTGGCCGAGGTGCTCTCCTCGAGCTTCCGACGGATGCGGAACCGTCCCGGTGCGATGGTCGACGTCGTGATCGGCGACGGCATCGGACGCATGTCTCTCACGTTCTTCGCGAAGAACGTCGGCGCGGCGGAGTGGCGCTCGAAGGATCTCGCAGTCGGTCGTCGCGGTGTGTTCTCCGGCAAGGTCGGGGAGTTCAACGGCGTGACGCAGTTCGCCCACCCCGAGTACGAGCTGTTCGATGATGAGGACGCCGCCCGTCGCAGCGCCGACGCGCGCGCCACCGTGCCGATCCCCATCTACCCCGCCACGTCCGCGATCCAGACATGGCAGATCGCCCGACTGGTCGGTCGGGTTCTCGACGACCTGGTGGACGCGCCCGATCCCCTGACCGCGGAGATCAGGGAGCGCGAAGAACTGCTCACCGCGCGCGAGGCGCTGGAGCTCGTGCATCGACCGCGGACACGGAACGACATCGATCCGGCCGTGCGGACGCTGCGAATGCATGAGGCCCTCACCCTGCAGACGGCGCTCCTGCAGCAGCGCGACGCGATCCGGGCGCTGGCCGCCACGTCTCGCCCCTCGATGCCCGGCGGGTTGCTCGAACGTTTCGATGCAAGCCTCCCGTACACGCTCACCGCCGACCAGGAGACGGTGGGACGACAGATCGCCGCGGACCTCGTGGGCGCCTGGCCCATGAACCGTCTGGTCCAGGGAGAAGTCGGCTCCGGCAAGACCCTGGTCGCTCTGCGGGCGATGCTGCAGGTGGCGGAGAGCGGCGGCCAGGCCGCCTTGATCGCGCCGACGGAGGTGCTCGCGGGGCAGCACCTTCGCTCGATCACCAAGATGCTCGGTCCCGATCTCGCGCCGCTGTTGATGCCGACACTCCTGACCGGTCAGATGCCGGCGGCCGATCGCCGCAAGGCAGCCCTGCGGGTCGCTTCGGGTCAGGCACTGATCGTCGTGGGTACTCATGCGCTGCTGGGCGAGAAGACCACCTTCGCCGATCTCGGTCTGGTCGTCGTCGACGAACAGCATCGGTTCGGCGTCGAGCAGCGCGAGGCGCTGCGCGCGAAGGGATCGAGTCCGCACGCGCTGGTGCTGACCGCGACTCCGATCCCGAGGA
The DNA here is from genome assembly GCF_005502545.1 of Microbacterium sp. Beta. Lineage (NCBI taxonomy): Bacteria > Bacillati > Actinomycetota > Actinomycetes > Micrococcales > Microbacteriaceae > Microbacterium > Microbacterium sp. Beta. The sequence continues at coordinate 90,672 of NZ_SCOG01000001.1, read as the reverse complement.
CGGTCGCGATGACCGTCTTCGGCGACCTCGACACCTCCGTGATCCGCACGATGCCGGCCGGGCGTGCCGGCATCGAGTCCTTCGTCGCCCCGCTCGCAGAGCACCCGGGGTGGTTCAACCGTGTGTGGGAGCGCGCCGCCGAGGAGATAGCCCAGGGACGGCAGGTCTTCGCGGTGTGCGCCGCGATCGACACGGCCAAGAAGACGACGGAGGCGGGGGAGCAGCAGGCACTCGCTCCGGAGGGAGCGTCAGGGCCGCGCTGGGGCGTGGTGCAGCTCGATGAGGCGTTGGCGACCCATCCGACGCTGGGTGGACTGCGGCGTGCCGTGCTCCACGGTCGTATGCCAGCGGATGAGAAGGATGCCGTGATGCAGTCGTTCGCACGCGGTGACATCGATCTGCTCCTGGCCACGACCGTGATCGAGGTGGGCGTCGACGTGCCGAACGCGTCGACGATGATCGTCCTCGACGCGGACCGGTTCGGGGTCTCTCAACTGCATCAGCTCCGCGGCCGGGTCGGTCGAGGCGGCGTGCCAGGGCTCTGCCTGCTCGTGACCGAGGCTGAGGCGGGCACGCTGGCCCGTGAGCGCGTCGACGCGGTGGCGGCGACTCTCGACGGGTTCGCCCTGGCGGAGGTCGATCTCGAGCTGCGCGGCGAAGGCGACGTGCTGGGCGCCGCCCAGGCGGGCGTTCGCTCCTCTCTGAAGCTGCTCAGGGTGGTGAAGGACGCAGGGCTGATCACCCGCGCACGCGAGGTCGCGGAAGGTATCCTCGCCGCCGACCCGCAGCTGGCTGATCACCCGGGTCTCCGCGAGGCCATCGGGCGCCGGGTGAGCGACGAGGATCGGGCGGCGCTGGCGAAGAACTGACGGGGAACCGGCGTGCCCTAGGCTGGAACCATGAGCAGCCGGATCGCCGTCGTCCCGGGTTCCTTCGATCCGCCTACCCTGGGTCACCTCGATGTGATCCGGCGCGCCGCGGCCCTCTACGACGAGCTGCACGTGCTGGTCGTGCACAATCCGGGCAAAGAGGCGATGCTCCCCATCGCGCAGCGGCTCTCGTTGCTGGAGAGGTCGATCGCCGACGACGGCATGCAGGGCGAGATCGTGATCGGTTCGTGGAGCATGGGGCTCTTGGTCGACTACGCCCGTGACGTCAACGCGGGAGTGCTCGTGAAGGGCATCCGCTCGCAGATCGATGTCGCGTACGAGTCGCCGATGGCGATCGTCAACAGACACCTCGCCGGCATCGAGACGGTTTTCCTCCTTCCCGACCCCTCGCACGCCATGGTCTCGAGTTCCCTCGTCCGCCAGGTCGCGTCTCTCGGTGGCGATGTGAGTCCCTTCGTTCCGCCCGCGGTCGCTGCATTCCTGGACACGGGATCCCGAGGGATCTGAACCTCTCGCCTGGACGCGGATTCAGGACGACAGCGTGCAGCGGCCGGTAGCATGGGAGTGTGCGCTCTCGAATGAACGGCCCTTTCGTGCTCCCCGTCCGTGACATCGTCCGGCGTCCGGGGGAGATGCGGGAACACGAGTTCACCGTCGCCCTCGCCGAGTCATGGGGTGAGGGGATCGTGTCGTACGAGGCCGGCTCCGAGCTCGATCTCGATGTCCGCCTCGAGTCGGTGCACGAGGGCATCCTCGTGTCGGGAATCGCCGAGGCCGAGTACGCCGGCGTGTGCGGAAGATGCCTGATGGACATCACTCGGCCCGTCGAAGTCGAGTTCCAGGAGCTTTTCGCGTATCCTGGTGAGGAAGAAACTGACTTCGAGGTTCAAGACGACCACGTGGATCTTGAAACTCTCGTCAGGGATGCGGCCGTACTGGCACTTCCTTTTCAGCCGGTGTGTCAGCCGGATTGCCCGGGTCTCGACCCGAAAACGGGTGAACGACTGACCGTGAGCGCCGGAACGGAGCAGGCCGCTCCCATCGATCCTCGGTGGAGTGCGCTCCAGAACATCACAGACCAAGACGGCACGGAAGAATCTCGTGCCGCCGAGAAAGAAGAGAGCTAGTCATGGCTGGTAACCCCCCGAAGCGCAAGGTATCCCGTTCGAACACCCGCTCGCGTCGCGCGCAGTGGAAGGCGGCGCCCGTCGCGCTCGTCAAGACCATCGAGAACGGCCAGGTCGTCTACAGCCGTCCTCACCAGGCCAAGGTCGTCACCGACTCGCAGGGCACCGAGCTCTTCCTGGAGTACAAGGGCCGCAAGGTCGCCGACGTCTGAGTCGCGTACCGTGACGGAGGTCCCCGGGGGGACGAGACCTCTCCCAGAAAAGCTCCGCGTCGATATCGACGCGGAGCTTCTGGAGTTGGCCCTCACCCACCGCTCCTACGCGTACGAGCACGGCGGCATCCCGCACAACGAGCGGCTCGAGTTCCTCGGTGACTCGGTGCTCGGGCAGGCGGTGACCGTCATGCTCTTCACCACGCATCCTGATCTCGATGAGGGCGAGCTGGCGAAGCGACGAGCCAGCGTCGTGTCGACCGTCGCCCTCGCCGAGGTGGCTCGGGGCATCGACCTCGGCAGCCATCTGCTGCTCGGCCGCGGCGAGGAGCAGACCGGCGGGCGGGACAAGGACTCCATCCTGGCCGACACCATGGAAGCCGTCATCGGCGCGACCTACCTCTCGGCAGGTCCTGACGCTGCCACGGAACTGGTGCTCCGACTGACGGAGCCCCTGCTGGCTGACCCGGAGCGCTACGGTGCGGCCATGGATCCGAAGACCAGCCTGCAGGAGCTCGCCGCCCGGCTCGGCGCCACCCCGCCTCGCTACTCGGTCGAGGCGAGCGGACCAGACCACGACCGTCGTTTCCTGGCCACGGTCAGCGTGGGCGACGTGAGCATGACGGGTGCCGGCAGCAGCAAGAAGACCGCCGAGATGGCAGCAGCCCTCAGCGTGTGGCGTACCCTCAGCGAGCGTGCCTGAGCTTCCCGAGGTCGAGGTCGTCCGCGCAGGCCTCGCACCGGCCGTGATCGGATCGACCATCACCGCGGTGAGCGTGTTCGACGAGCGCGCCCTCACTCGTCACGTGGCCGGTGCCGCTGACTTCGTCGCTCGCCTCGAGGGACGCATTTTCACCGACGCATCGCGCCGCGGGAAGTTCCTGTGGCTGCCGCTCGATGACGAGGATTCTGCGCTGATCGGGCATCTCGGAATGAGCGGTCAGATGCTGTTGCGCGCGCCCGACGCGGGGGCCGAACGACATGAGCGGGTGCGGATCGGAATCGAGCATCCCCGGCACGGCGAGCTCGCGATCGTCTTCGCCGATCAGCGGACCTTCGGATCCCTCGCCGTCGATGCGCTGATCGACGACGGCGGATCGCGGATCCCGACTCAGGTGGCGCACATCGCTCGTGACCCCCTGGATCCGGCATTCGACGACCGTGGCTTTCGAGCAACTCTGGGGCGACGGGGGAGTGCGATCAAGCGTGTTCTCCTCGATCAGGGTGTCGTGAGCGGGATCGGCAACATCTACGCAGACGAGTCGCTGTGGGCAGCGCGGATACACCCCGAGACGCCGGCCGATCGTCTGTCGACGCAGGCCGTCCGCAGGCTGCTCGCCGAGGTCCGGCTCGTGCTCGCGAAAGCCCTCGCCGAGGGCGGAACCAGCTTCGATGCGCAGTACGTCAACGTCAACGGCCAAGCCGGCTATTTCGCGCACTCGCTCAACGCCTACGGGCAGCAGGGCAAGCCCTGCCCGCGGTGCGGAACGCCCATCGTGCGCGAGAGCTTCATGAACCGGGGCTCTCACTTCTGCCCGCGCTGCCAGCGGCTGCCGAGATAGCTGCTCCGGACGGTTTGCGCTCACGCAGACACGAAGGAACGCTGCAGGAGCGGACGGGTCGCCCACGTCGTCGCCCAGACGACACCGATCCCGACGGACACCACGAGCGCGATGGTCAGCAGCGACTCTGGTGCCGTGATCAGCGCGATGCCGACCAACGGGAACACGAGGATCGCGGCCACGAGCGCGGAGCCGATCGCGGTCACGAGCAGCGGTGACATGATCGCCCGCCGTCGCGCCCTGTCCACGGTCTCGAGAGGCATGCCGAGGTGATGCAGACTGCGGTGCAGCTCGCGCTGGTCGAGGACGTCTGAGGCCTGGTTGACCCCGACCGACGCCGCGACCATCAGGAAGGAGCCGATGAGCGTGATGATGAGACCGGTCCGGATGTCATCGGCGAGCGCGATGTCGGCGGCAGCGGCATCGGAGGTGCTCATCATGCTCAAGAGCGCGACTCCGGTACCGGCGAAGACGGCCATGAAGCTCGCCATGGCGATACCACCGACCTGCCGCCAAGCCGCTTTCGGCGAGTCCAGCACGATGCGGGCTGCGAGCAGTCGCTCCGGTCGCTCGGCTCGACGGAGTTGCCCTGAGGCGACCACCTTGAGCACCCACGGCCCGACGAGGTTCAGCACTGCCAGCACGGCGCCGAAGAGGCCGGCGAGTACGACGATCGTGAGGACGAGTCCGCCCACGGAAGGGAAGACCTTGATCAGCACGAACGCGACGGCGATCGCACAGACGGCGAACACCGCCCGGATCCAGTGCACCTTGGGAACATCGGTGCGTGTGCGCACGCCGAGCGGTGAGATGACGACACGACGCAGACCGATGATCGCACTCGTCGACGCGAGGGCGAGCACGGCCGCCACCACGAGGGCCGTCTGCGCCGGCGGGAGGACGACGGCACCGAATCCGAGGGCTTCGCCGCGGAACGGGATGAGTCCGATGAGGGGGCTGAGGGCGACGTGCGCGACGACACCGACCAGGGCACCGGCCGCGGCGACGAGCACGGATTCCGCCACGGTGGCGACGGTCACGCCCGCCGGCGACACACCGAGCAGACGGAGCGTGGAGAGACGCTCGTCGCGTCGACGCGCGGAGAGTCGAGCTGCCGCTCCGCCGACGGACATCAGCGGGACGACCAGCAGCACGAGGGCGATGGCCGCAAGGGCTTGATACAGAGGAGCGAACTCGTCGGTCCATCCCCAGAACGACTGCGCCCCGCCGATGACGGTGAGAACCAGCGTCGTGACCACGGCGAATGCGACGACCGGCAGAGCGATAACGCTGCCCTGACCGGGAGCGGGGCGAAGCAGGAGGGCGAGCACATTGCGGTTCATGCGGTCACCGCCGACGAGATGATCCGTCCGTCGCGCACTGCGATCGTTCGCGTGCACCGAGCGGCGACCTCGGCGTCATGCGTGACGACGACGAGGGTGCGGCCCTGTCCGGTCGTGGACCACAGGAGCGCGTCCATGACCTCCGAGGACGTGGTGGAGTCCAGCGCTCCGGTGGGCTCGTCAGCGAAGACGACCTCCGCGCCGGTGGCTTGGGCGCGTGCGATGGCGACGCGCTGTGCCTGCCCACCCGACAGCTCGCCGATCCGGCGGTCCTCCATCCCGGCGAGTCCGAGAGCCGCCAGCCAGGATGCCGCGTGCTGCACGGCGTCCTGACGTCGGATGCCGTTGATCATCGAGGCGAGGGCCACGTTCTCCACCGCGGTCAGCTCGGGGATGAGAAGGCCCTGCTGAAAGACGAACCCGAACTTCTCGCGTCGCAGTCGTGACCGCGCTGACTCTCCGAGCGCGGTGACCTCGATGGCGGATCCCTCGGCAGGGCGGAAGACGACTCCGCCAGCGTCAGGTGCGGTGATCCCCGCCAAGACGTGGAGGAGAGTGGTCTTCCCGGAACCGGAGGCTCCCATGATGGCGACGGACTCACCGCGATGGATGGCGAGGTCGACGCCGGCGAGGGCGCGTGTCGACCCGAAGTTCTTGCTGAGGGCGTGGGCTTCGATCACGGGGATGTTCATGATTCCAGCCTCGCCGTCCCGCCCGGCTCGGTCGTCGCCCGGGCGGATGACGGTGCGGGCTCGACGTCATCCCGGAGAATGAGATCGGGCCCGCACCCTCGTCAGAGCTTCTTCTGCCATGCCCCGGCGTAAGAGACCGGCACGAAGCCGATGGCCTCGTTGATGTTCAGCATCGGCCGGTTCTCCTCGGCGTTGAAAGTGGAGACGACGGTCGACTCAGGCATCAGCTCGCGCCAGCGGAGCAGGTTGGCGCATTTCACGATGGTTCCCAGACGATGGCCACGGTGGTCCTTGCTCACCAGCGTTCCGAACTGGTGCGTCACACCCGTGCGATCGGCGGCGATGAGGAGTTCGTTGTACGCGACGATGGTCCCGGACGGGACATGACGCACTGCCGCCACGGAGACAGCCTGCCCCGCGCCGAGCAGTCGCGCCTCACGCCGCACCACCCGCTCGGCGTCCCAGACCTCTTCGACGAAGTCCATGTCGCCGCTGGGTGCGTCCGTGGACAGCCGGGCGAGCACAGCGGCGAACCCTGCCCTCAGCTCCGGAGGCGTGGGCATGTCCCATTCGAGCAGCGCGTAGTCTTCGCCCGCCAGAGCGATAGCGTCGCTCAGAGCCGTGCGAAGCAGGTCCGAGTCGCCTCGGAGGTCGTACTCACTGTTGCGCTCCACCTGTTCGAGGACGAAACCGCGTGCCTCCAGGAGGTCGGAGAGCGGCGTCGCCGGTACGCGTCCCCAGCCCGTGCGGGGAATCAGCATCCGTTCGCTCTCCTCGGGACGGTGCAGGCTCCAGATCTGCAGGACACTCCGACCGTGCGCGCGCGCTTCCGCCTCCGCTGTGTCGAGGAGCGCCTCTTCGACGCCACGGCCCCAGTGGGCCGACGGAACCAGCAGGTCGATCTCCGCGGCGTGAGCATCGGCTTCCTGGGCGAAGGAGATCGTCACCATGCCGACGATGCCGCCGTCGATACGGGCGACGAAGCCCACGTCGAGTGCGTCCGTGTCATCCTGCCAGTTCGGCAGCATCTGAGCGGCGTCAGGCGCGAGGTCCGGGAGGCCCACCTGCTCATCGCAGACGAGCCTGTTGAGCTCGCCGAAGGCGAGGAACTCGGCGGCATCCTCGCTCTGCAGGTTGACCGGGACGATCAGCGGCGTGATCGTGGTTTCCATGGTCTTCATGTCTGTTCTTCCGTGCGGGGTGTGTGGAGGGGATTGTGATGGGACGGCGCCCGCTCGCGGGTGAGGCGAGCGGGCGCCGTCGCAGAGATGCCCGTCATGGACTCGACGGCCTCAGCGCATGCCGCGCTGCATGTCGTACGTGAGCAGGGCGTACGACTCGGCGGCGGAGCGATGACGCTGCTCGCCGAGGAGGAACAGGTCGGCCGGATCGATGCGCAGGCCGCGACGGGCGTGCCGCGGACGCTGTGCCCTCTGGAAGAGCCAGAGGCCGATCCTGAGGGAGAGACGATCTGCCATCGAAAGGCGACGCAGTTCATCGGGGCGGGGAATCTGGAGGACCTCGTGGTCCTCGATATCGGGCGGGTGGATATCGCTGCGGTGCAACGTGGTGTTCACGGTGGTTCCTTCGGAAGTGATGGTGATGATGGGTGCGGAAGCACCGCACGTCGGCTGCGGATGCAGCTGCGAACGGTGCGGGAGAGCAGGCGTCGACGGAGGCCGAAGAGGCGGTCAGCGGATGCGGGAAGTGCCGAGATCTGCGGGGCAGATCTCGGAGGGGGCGCGAGAGAAACGGCCGGACTGGACCTACGGGAGGTCTGGAGAGTCGGGTTGCGGTTCTACGAGAGAGCGCTCATGCGGACGCCGGCGGTTACCGAGAACGCAGGGCGCGGCGCAAAGTGCGCGGGCGCGGCGAGGCCAGTGGCCTGTGCGTTGAGCTGAGTCGTAATCATCGGTAACCTCCTTTCGTGTGGCGATCCGGAGGCCACCGTAGCGAACCCGCGAGAGCCACGTCAAGCACATACTGTTCCGCTCGGCGTGTCGCCGGCCTCTCGAGTTCGCCGTCGACCCGCGCGGGATGAGGCTCCAGGCCCGGAATTCCGGTAGCGTAGCCGCGTGATTCTCCCCGGACGAGCGGTGCCCGTATGCATCTGAAGAGCCTGACGCTCAAAGGGTTCAAGTCGTTCGCGCAACCGACGAGCTTCGTCTTCGAGCCCGGGGTCACCTGCATCGTCGGGCCGAACGGTTCCGGAAAGTCGAACGTCGTCGACGCGCTCGCCTGGGTGATGGGCGAACAGGGTGCGAAGACTCTCCGCGGCGGGAAGATGGAAGACGTCATCTTCGCCGGCACGTCGACACGCGGTCCTCTCGGTCGGGCCGAGGTGCAGCTGACGATCGACAACTCCGATGGGGCGCTGCCGATCGAGTTCGCAGAGGTGACGATCAGTCGCACCCTGTTCCGCAACGGTTCGAGCGAGTACGCCATCAATGGCGAGGGCTGTCGTCTCCTCGACGTTCAAGAGCTTCTGAGCGACTCGGGACTCGGACGCGAGATGCACGTCATCGTCGGCCAGGGACGTCTCGACACCGTGCTGCAGGCGTCGCCCGAGGACCGCCGAGGATTCATCGAGGAAGCGGCGGGAATCCTCAAGCATCGACGTCGCAAGGAGAAGACGCTCCGCAAGCTCGATGCGATGGAGACGAATCTCACCCGATTGAGCGATCTCGCGGGCGAGATCCGGCGGCAGCTCAAGCCTCTGGGAAGACAGGCCGAGATCGCGCGCGAGGCGCAGACCATCGCCGCCGTGGTGCGTGATGCCAAGGCGCGCCTCTTCGCGGACGACGTGGTTTCTCTGCGTGCCGCTCTCGCTGACCACACTCGGACCGAGCACGAGCGCCACACCGAGCGTCTCGTTCTGTCCGACCAGGCGGAGACGGTTCGCGCGAGCATCGCGCGGCTCGAACAGGATCAGAATTCCGTCGCCGTGGACGAGGCGCGCAGCGTGGCGTTCGGTCTCGAGCAGGTGCAGGAGCGGATGCGCGGGCTCTACACGCTCGCGAATCAGCGCCTCGCGCTGCTCGGCACGGACGACGACGATGCCGCGGTCACCGCGATCACCGTGACACAGGCCACGATCGACGAGGCGAGAGAAGAGATCGACACGATCTCTGCGGGACTGGGTGACGCGCAGGACGCGGCAGCCGCCGCGAGCCGAGAGGTCGTGCACGCGCGCGCGGAACTCGACACCCTCGATGTCGACATCGCCGAGCAGAGCGCGCTCGTCTCCCAGTACGACATGCGACTGTCTGCCTTGCGGGGATCCGCCGAGGCTGCGGCGTCAGCTCTCGCCGCGGTCCGAGGGGCGGTTCTCCGCCAGGAGAACGCCCTCGAGGCCGCGAACGCTCGTCGGCGGGAAGCGGCTGAGGCACTGGAGTCCATCGACGACGCCGAGGCACCGGAGGGTACGGCCGTCGAGCATGCGGCGGCATACGAGAGCGCGCAGCGGGCCGCCACGGCGGCGGAGACCGAGCGCGAGTCGCTCCGGGAGCGTCTGCACTCGGCTGAGCGTGAAGTCGACTCCTTGACCGCCAAGACATCCGCGCTGAGCAGCGCTCTGGCGCTCTCCGGCGGTGCGGCGGAGATCGTCAGCGCCGGAGGACGTGGCGTCCGCGGCCTGGTCGGCGATGCCGTGCAGGTACGTGCCGGCTATGAGGCGGCGGTGTCCGCGGTCCTCGGGCCGCTTGCGGAGGGCGTGCTCATCGACACGGCGTCTGACGCCTTCGCGATGGCCGTCGAATCGGCGCAACAGCGCAGGGGAGTGGTGGACTTCGTCATCGCCGACTCGCCGCGACCGCACGCGGCGTTGCCGTCCCTGGCAGGCGTCGTGCCCGCCGTCGACGTCGTTACCGCCCCCGAGGGAGTGCTGGGCATCCTGTCGCATGTGCTGATAGCGGATGACCTCGACTCGGCCAGAGCGGCGCGGTCTGCACTCGATGCGAAGGGGGACACCGGGACCACCATCGTCACCCTCGGCGGAGACGTGATCACGGCTCAGACCCTTCGCACCGGCTCGGGCGGTGAGCGCTCGCGTCTCGAGCTCGCGGCTGAACGCGATGCCGCAGCCGAACGCTTGGCGGAGATCCGGATCGTGGCGGACTCGCTCCGTGAAGCGCGTCGGGATGCCGACGAGGCGGTCGAGACCACGAGACGGCAGGCCAAGGAGGCTCTTCGAGCGCTCCGCGAACACGACGCTGCCCTCGCCACGCACGCGGAGCAGGTCAACCGGATCACCGTGCGACACGAATCCGCCGTCGCGGAGTGCGAGAGGCTGGAGACCGGGCTCGCGCAGGCGCAGTCCACCGTCTCCGAGGCGGAGGAGAAGGCGGAGGCGGCGAAAGCGGCATTGGACGAAGCGATCGCAGCGCCGCGGCCGGTTCTGGATGCATCCGCACGGGACGGGCTCCTCGAAGCTCTCGAGCTGGCACGTGAGGGCGAGGTGCGGGCTCGACTCGAGATCGAGACCCTGCGCGAGCGCGTCCGCGCCGCGCAGTCCCGGGTCGCGAGCCTGGAACGGCAGCGCGAGCAGGAACGTGACGCTGCGGCTGAGGCGGCCCGACGCGCGGTCATCCGCCGCGCGCAGCGGGAGTCGGCCTCAGGCGTTGCGGACGAGTTGCCGCGCATCCTCGATTCGCTCGATCGTTCCGTAACCGAGGCACGCCTCGCGCTCAAAGAGGCCGAGGCCGCTCGGTCGGCCCAGAACCAGGAACTCGTCGGTCTCAGGGCTCAGGAGGCATCGCTGCGCGAACGTCTGACCGGGCTCACGGAGAGCGTGCACGGGCTCGAGCTGCAGATACACGAGAAGAAGCTGCACCTGAACAGCCTGCTGGAGCGGGTCTCCTCTGAACTGGCCCTGGAGGAAGATATTCTCATCGCGGAATATGGTCCTGACCAGCTCGTCCCGCGCGATCCCACCACGACGACAGCGGCGGACCGAGACGCCGGAGACGGCGCCGCGGCGATTCCTTTCGATCGCCGCATCCAGCAGCGCCGTCTCGCAGAGGCGGAGCGCAAGCTGGCGCAGCTCGGACGCGTCAACCCGCTGGCCCTCGAGGAGTTCGCCGCGCTGGAGCAGCGCCACGCCTTCCTCACCGAGCAGCTGGCCGACCTCACTCAGACGCGACAGGACCTGCTGACGATCATCGCCGACCTCGACGAGCGGATGCAGACCATCTTCGCGAGCGCCTTCGAGGACACGAAGGAGGCCTTCGGCCAGGTGTTCCCGCTGCTGTTCCCGGGGGGAACGGGCAGCATCTCGCTCACAGATCCCGACAACATGCTGACCACCGGCATCGAGGTGTCGGTCCGTCCTGTGGGAAAGAAGATCGAGCGCCTGTCGCTGCTGTCGGGTGGCGAGAGGTCGCTCGCGGCTGTGGCTCTGCTGGTCGCGATCTTCAAGGCTCGGCCGAGCCCGTTCTACATCCTCGACGAGGTGGAGGCAGCTCTGGACGACGCGAACCTCGGTCGTCTGCTGACCGTGTTCGAGCAGCTGCGGGAGAGTTCGCAACTCCTCGTCATCACGCATCAGAAGCGCACGATGGAGATCGCCGATGCGCTGTACGGCGTCTCGATGAGGCAGGACGGCGTCTCGGCGGTCGTAGGACAGCGGGTCGGCGACCGAGCTGCGGCCGCGGTCTGACCGAGACCATCGGCGCGCACGCCTTCCATCCGCTGAGCACCCCGTAGGCTGGTGGGATGGCGGAGAAGTCCTGGTCTCTTGGTCGTGCACTGCGCGGCATGTTCGTCAAGCCCACCATCGATGAGACGACCTGGGAGGATCTCGAGACAGCGCTCATCACGGCTGATTTCGGCCCTGACATCAGCGAGCGCGTCGTCGACGAGCTGCGCCAGAAGGTAGACCGTTACCGGACGACCGACCCCAAAGACCTCCAGCGCATGTTGCGGGAGACGCTCGAAGAGCACTTCGCGAAGTTCGACACGACGCTGAAGCTCACCGAGCGTCCCGCTGTGGTCCTCGTCGTCGGCGTCAACGGCGTCGGCAAGACCACAACCATCGGGAAGTTCACCAAGTTCCTCCGGGGATACCAGCGCAGTGTGGTGGTCGGTGCCGCCGACACGTTCCGCGCAGCAGCGGTCGATCAGCTCGCGACCTGGGCGCAGCGCGGTGGGGCGGCGATCGTCCGTCCGCAGCAGGAGGGTCAGGACCCTGCCTCAGTGGCATTTCAGACGGTCGAGTATGCGAAGCGCGAAGGCATCGAGATCGCGATCATCGACACGGCGGGCCGCCTGCACACGAAGGGCGGCCTCATGGACGAGCTCTCGAAGGTCCGGCGCGTGATCGAGAAGCAGGCGCCCATCAGCGAGGTGCTGCTCGTGCTCGACGCCACCACCGGACAGAACGGCGTGATGCAGGCGGAGGCATTCCTCGAACACGCCGGCGTCACCGGACTCGTCCTCACCAAGCTGGACGGGTCGGCCAAGGGGGGCTTCGTGCTGGCCGTGCAGGAGCGCACGGGCATCCCGGTCAAGCTGCTCGGACAGGGCGAGGGGATCGATGACCTCACCGGTTTCACCCCTCATGTCTTCGTCCAGTCGCTGGTCGGTTGACGACGGGACTACCGCAGTGAGCACGAGGCTGGTTTCATAGCGTTATGGCGATCGAACACGACTACTTCGGACTCCTGTCCTCGGGCCCGGACGGATCGATCTTCTGGTCGGAGACCGTGGAGCTCGGTGATCAGAGTGTGACCGTGGACCTGACCGCTCCGGACCAGGACGACGTCTCGTCCGATGCGCTCGATATCGCCGCCTCGCTCATCGCGGGCCTGGAGAGCGTCGACGACACGGCGCGTCGAGGCATGCTCGCAGAGGTGGACGACCGCACCAGCGAGGTCACCGAGTACATCCTTCAGCAGCAGGAGGCGTACGGCGATGACCTGCCCGACGTGCTCGTCGACGTGTCGGGAGACGCCGCCGTCGACATCATCCGCTCGCTCCGGCTCATGAGCATGACGATCCTCGCCGACGAGCATGGGGGCTCGGAACCGTTCGCGGTGCTCGAGTACGCGCTCGACGACAGCTCGTCAGATGACGTCCTGCTCGTCAACCTCGGCTCGGACGGCAGCGTGCAGTCGGTGATGAGCGCGGACTAGCCGCACGAGCGGCTACCCCGGGCAGCGACGAGGTCAGACGGCCTGGGCGAATCCGAGATCGGCGCTCGCTGCGATGTGGGAGAGGTGCGCGGGGATCTCGCGGCCCTTGGACGTCATCGACTGCGCCCACAGGCGCCCCGCCCGGTAGGAGGAGCGCACGAGCGGACCGGCGAGGACGCCGAGGAAACCGATGCGCTCGGCTTCCTCCTTGAACTCCACGAACTCCGCGGGCTTCACCCAACGAGAGACCGGGTGGTGCCGCGGTGTCGGGCGGAGATACTGCGTGATCGTGATGATGTCGCAGCCGGCATCGTGCAGATCGTTGAGCGCCTGCACGACCTCCTCCGGCTCCTCGCCCATGCCCAGGATGAGGTTGGACTTCGTGATGAGCCCGGCGTCGCGGGCTTGAGTGAGCACGTTCAGCGAGCGCTCGTAGCGGAAAGCGGGTCGGATGCGCTTGAAGATGCGGGGAACGGTCTCCACGTTGTGCGCGAACACCTCTGGTCGGGCGTCGAAGATCTGGTTGAGGAAAGCCGGATCGGCGTTGTGCTCGTTCGCGAGCAGCTCCACCCCGGTGTTCGGGTTGAGCTCGTGGATCTTCCTGACGGTCTCCGCGTTGAGCCAGGCACCCGTGTCGGGCAGGTCGTCACGGGCCACGCTGGTCACGGTCGCGTATCGGAGGTTCATCCGCTGCACACTCTCGGCGACGCGGCGGGGCTCGTCGGTGTCGTAGTCAGCCGGCTTGCCGGTGTCGATCTGGCAGAAGTCGCAGCGACGCGTGCATTGCGACCCGCCGATGAGGAACGTCGCTTCGCGATCCTCCCAGCACTCGTAGATGTTCGGACAGCCGGCCTCCTGGCACACGGTGTGCAGGTCTTCGCTCTTCACGAGCGAGTGCAACGCCGTGTACTCCGGACCCATCTTCGCCTTGGTCTTGATCCACTCGGGCTTGCGCTCGATCGGTGTCTCGGCGTTGCGGATCTCCAGGCGGAGGAGCTTCCGGCCCTCGGGTGCGGCGGTCATGCGTGGGCTCCTGACAGTTCGGGGGTCGAGTATTCGGCGAGAAACGCACGGGTCACGGCATCGACGAGGTCACGGGGCGAGACGGAGGATCCCGTGACCTCGCTCACGGTCGTGACACCCGCGTCGGTGATGCCGCACGGGATGATGCCGCGGAAACCGGCCAGGGAGTTGTCGCAGTTGATGGCGAAGCCGTGCATCGTGACTCCTTGCTGCACCCGTACCCCGATCGCGGCTACCTTGTCCTCGGAGAGCGGGCGGCGCACCCAGACGCCGCTGCGGCCCTCCACCTGATAGCCGTCGACTCCGAGCGGGCGCAGCACCTCGATGAGCAGACGCTCCAGTCGACGTACGTGGGCGACCACGTCGATGGGCTCGCCGAGGCGGACGATCGGATAGCCGACCAGCTGTCCTGGGCCGTGCCAGGTGATCTTGCCGCCGCGATCGACGTCGATCACCGGCGTGCCGTCCTGCGGACGCTCATGCGGTTCCGTGCGCTTGCCCGCCGTGTACACGGCTTCGTGCTCGAGCAGGATGAGGGTGTCCTGCCGAGTGCCTGCGACCACGTCGGCATGGACTCGGCGCTGAAGCTCCCACCCGTCGAGGTACGGCACCGGCGTAGGAACGAACCCGGGCGTGAGGATTTCGAGCATCACAGAACCGCCTTCGGTGTAAATGGACTGAGAGCAACAATACTCCTTCGGGTCGAGGACGGCGTTCTCGATCCGCGCCGCGCGGTAGCGTGAGTGCATGAGTTCGACGGGGAAAGCCGGGCGCCCGAAGGCATCGTCACGGGAGACGCTCGCCGAGGCTGCGTGCGAGCTCTTCTTGGAACGCGGTTACGCTGCCACTTCGGTGGCGGAGATCACGCAGCGCGCCGGGGTGAGCCGTTCGAGTTTCTTCAACTACTTCGCTTCGAAGAGCGACGTGCTGTGGTCAGGAATCGACGAACGGGTCGGTGAGGCTGTCGAGTCTCTCCGGGGCCTGGGCCGGGTCGCGACGGGGGAGTCGGTGCGGGAGATCCTGCTGCGGGTCGTCCACGACTTCGCACCGGATCCGCTTGCTCTCGCCCTTCGCAACGCGGGGGCGATGGGGTTGGAGGACGAGCTCGTGCGCGACACCGGCCTGCGAATGGCACGCTTGTCCGCTGCCGTGTCGCTCGCGGCGTCCTCGGCGGGCGTGGACGTGATCCGGGCCGACATCCTCGGGGCGGCGCACGCGGCTGCGGTGCTCTCGTCGCTGCGCGTGTGGGCAGAGCAGGGCGCGGGGCGCGGAACGCCGGAGACCGTGTTGCGGGAAGCGCTGGCGATGATTCACGACCTGCCCTGGTCCTGAGCCCGCACGGCGCTGAGCGGCGCCGCTTCACTCGCGTAGAATCGTAGGCACCATGGCTACCTTTGGCACGCTCTCCGATCGGCTCACCGACACCTTCCGCAATCTGCGCACGAAGGGAAAGCTCACCGCCGCCGATGTCGACGGCACCGTGCGCGAGATCCGTCGCGCTCTGCTCGACGCCGACGTCGCGCTCGTGGTGGTCAAGGACTTCACGGCGAAGGTGCGCGAGCGTGCCCTCGGCGACGAGGTCAACAAGGCGCTGAACCCGGCGCAGCAGGTGGTGCAGATCGTCAACGAGGAGCTCGTGCAGATCCTCGGCGGCGAACAGCGCCGCCTGCAGTTCGCGAAGACGGCACCGACCGTGATCATGCTCGCGGGACTCCAGGGCTCGGGTAAGACGACCTTCGCCGGCAAGCTGGCCAAGCAGCTCGAGGGCGAGGGGCACACGCCTCTGCTCGTGGCCGCAGACCTCCAGCGTCCGAATGCCGTCAACCAGCTGCAGGTGGTAGCGGAGCAGGCGGGCGCGACCGTGTTCGCTCCGGGGCCCGGCAACGGCGTCGGCGACCCGGTGAAGGTGTCGCGCGACGGTGTCGAGTATGCCCGTCGTCAGCAGCACGACGTCGTCATCATCGACACCGCCGGACGCCTCGGCGTCGATGCCGAGCTCATGAAGCAGGCTGCGGACATCCGCAAGGCCGTGAGCCCCGACGAAGTGCTGTTCGTCATCGACGCGATGATCGGTCAGGATGCGGTGAACACCGCCAAGGCCTTCCAGGAGGGTGTCGATTTCACCGGCGTCGTCCTGTCGAAGCTCGATGGTGACGCCCGTGGTGGCGCTGCGCTCTCGGTGGCCTCCGTGACCGGACGCCCGATCATCTTCGCCTCGACCGGTGAGCGTCTCGAGGACCTCGAACCGTTCCACCCCGACCGCATGGCGAGCCGCATCCTCGACCTCGGCGACATCCTGACCCTCATCGAGCAGGCCCAGCAGGCCTTCGATGAGGAAGAGGCCATGAAGATGGCCGAGAAGCTCGCAACCGAGGCCTTCACCCTCGAGGACTTCCTCGAGCAGCTTCAGCAGATGAAGAAGATGGGCTCCATGAAGAAGATGCTCGGGATGCTCCCGGGCATGGGGCAGATGAAGCAGCAGCTCGACGACTTCGACGAGCGCGAGATCGACCGCACCGAGGCGATCATCCGCTCGATGACTCCGGGCGAGCGACGCAACCCGAAGGTTCTCAACGGCTCGCGTCGGCTGCGTATCGCCCGCGGTTCCGGCATGACCGTCACGGATGTGAACCAGCTCGTGCAGCGCTTCGAGCAGGCCGCGAAGATGATGAAGACCGTCGCTCGTGGGGGTACCCCCAACATCCCCGGCATGGGACCCGTGCCTGGTATGGGACGACCCGGCGCGTCGTCCAAGCGAGGGAAGAAGAGCAAGTCCTCGTCCGGCAAGTCCCGCTCGGGAAACCCTGCGAAGCGTGCAGCGGAGAACGCGGGCATCGCGTCCTCCACGACCACGCCCACCGGATCGGGATTCGGGATCGGCGGCGGTGCTGCCCAGGCTCCGAGCGAGGCCGACCTCGCCGAGATCCAGAAGCTCTTCGGCAAGAACTGAGTGCACTCAGCGCGGCGCCGAGAGCGCTTCGCCGAGTGCCTCCTCGGCACGTCGGTCTGAGCTCGGCTTCGGACGTGTGACGACCTGCCCCAGGGCGAGCGCGCCGAGCGTGAGCACGAATCCGATCGCCTGAGGCGCGGTGAAACGCTCGCCGGCGACCACCAACCCCAGAAGTGTCGCGACGATGGGGGACAGGAGTGCAAGGAGCCCCGGCGCGACGACCGGCAGCTCCTGGACGCCTCGGAACCAGAGCGTGTACGCGATGATTCCCCCGGCGGTGGCGAGCCACAGGTAGCCGAGAGCGGCATTGCCGTCGATCTCCCGAGGCACGCCCTCGACCATCAGAGTGACCGGTAGCAGCAGCATGCCGCCCGCGCTGAGCTGCCAGCCCGCGTAGGACACGGGCCCCACCCCGACGGGGCGACCCCAGCGTTTGGTGAGGATCATGCCCACACCCGTCGCTGTGACACCGCCGAGCGCAGCGAGAACGCCCCAGAGATCGAGTTCGGCGGCCGGGCCGAGCACGACCAGAGCGACGCCTCCCGCGCCCACGAGAGCCGCTGCGGCCGTGATCGGCCGGATGCGCTCGTGCAGGACGAGCGCTCCGAGGGCCAGGACGATGAGTGGCTGCGCTCCGGCGACGGCGGCGGCGACGCCGCCGGGAAGCCGCTCCGCGGCCAGGAACAGCAGAGGGAAGAAGGCGCCGATGTTGAGCGCGCCGAGGGCGAAGGACTTCCACCACCACGACCCTGACGGAAACCGCCGACTGATGGCGACTGCGAGAAGACCCGCAGGGAGTGAGCGGAGCAGACCCGCGAACAGTGGGTGCCCGGCCGGAAGCAGTTCGGTGGTCACGAGGTAGGTGGTGCCCCAGGCGACGGGAGCAAGAGCAGTGGTCAGCACGAGCGTCATGCGGTTCATGCCTTCAGCCTGCGACCATGGAACCGATGAGTCCAACGCATAATTGCACCATCACGCATGAAGAGAGATCATGAATCGTGGAACTCCAACAACTGCGGTACGTCGTGGAAGTCGCCGACACCCTGAGCTTCACCCGCGCCGCCGAGCGATGCTTCGTGACGCAGTCCGCGCTGAGCCATCAGGTCGCCTCACTCGAACGCGAACTCGGCCGGCGCTTGTTCGTTCGCTCCAGTCGCCAGGTGCGCCTGAGCGAGGCGGGCGAGGCATTCCTCGGTCATGCGCGCGCTGCCCTCCGAGCTGCTGAAAGAGCCAGAGAGGATGCGGCCGCGGTAGACGGTGTCGTCGAGGGGACGCTTCGGGTCGGTGTCATCCCTACGGTGACCGCCGTCGACGTGCCGGCCGTGCTCGTCGCCTACCGTGCGGCGTACCCGGACGTGCGGGTGGAACTGCAGGTCGGGAACAGTGATGTCCTGATGCGCAGGCTCCGGCACGATGAGCTCGATGTCGCCCTGCTGGGCCTGCGCGAAGGCGTTGAACCTCTGGGAGTGGCGTCCCGTGTTCTCTCTCGTGAGCGGCTCGTCGCCGTCTTCCCTCGAGGGCACGAGCTCGCGCACAGGAGCGACATCGCACTGGAGGACCTCGCGGGGATGACGTTCGCGGACTTCCCCGTCGCGACTTCGGGACGAGCCCAGAGTGACGCGGCATTCCACGCGGCCGATCTCACGCGCGATGTGGCTTTCGAAGCCGACTCCGCGACCCTCATCCTCGGCTTGGTGGAGGCGGGATTGGCGGTGACCTTGCTGGCGCCGGGAACCGTCCAGCGCTCCGCGTTCGACGTGTCCATCTCGACAGTGCGCGGTGGCCCGGTGCGGGTCGAGTATCTCGCCTGGGATACGGCGGCACCGAGGAACGTCGCTCGCGCGTTCCTCGGTGTCGTGGAAGCCGTCACGTCGAGCTGGGAGAGTTCGGACAGCGCATGGAGAAGCGGGTCCGGAGCATGAGCTCCGAACCCGCTTCGCCTTGGTGTCAGATCACTTCACGTCGTCGTCGACCCAGTCCATCGACTTCGTGACGGCCTTGCGCCACAGCCGCAGCTGACGGTCGCGCTCTGCTTCGTCCATCGACGGCTCCCAGCGCTTGTCTTCCTGCCAGTTGGCGGAGAGGTCGTCGAGCCCGTTCCAGAACCCGACTGCGAGGCCTGCCGCATAAGCGGCACCGAGGGCCGTGGTCTCCGCGACGACCGGACGCACCACCGGCACGCCGAGGACATCCGCCTGGAACTGCATGAGCGCGTCATTCGCGACCATGCCGCCGTCGACCTTGAGCTCGGTGAGGTCCACACCGGCGTCCGCATTCACGGCGTCGAGCACGTCGCGCGTCTGGAAGGCGACGGCCTCGAGCGCTGCGCGAGCGATGTGGTTCTTGTTCGCGTAACGGGTGAGCCCGACGATCGCGCCTCGGGCGTCAGGACGCCAGTACGGTGCGAACAGACCGGAGAAGGCGGGCACGATGTACACGCCGCCGTTGTCCTCGACCTTGTCGGCCAGCTCTTCCACCTCAGGGGCAGAGGAGATGATGCCGAGCTGGTCGCGCAGCCACTGGATCAGGGATCCGGTGACGGCGATGGAGCCCTCCAGCGCATAGTGCGTCGGCTGGTCGCCGAGCTTGTAGCCGACGGTCGTGAGCAGCCCGTTCTTCGAGTGGACGATCTCCTCGCCCGTGTTGAAGATGAGGAAGCAGCCCGTGCCGTAGGTGTTCTTGCTCTCGCCCTTCTGGAAGGCGGCCTGCCCGAACGTCGCGGCCTGCTGGTCGCCCAGGATGCCGGCGATCGGGGTCTCGCGAAGCAGCGAAGAGTCCTCCGCCGCACCGTAGACCTCGGAAGAGGAGCGGATCTCGGGCATCATCGAGCGCGGCACGCCGAACGCCTCGAGGATGTCGTCGCGCCACTCGAGCGTCTCGAGATCCATGAACATCGTGCGCGACGCGTTCGTCACGTCCGTGACGTGCACACCGCCGTCGACGCCGCCGGTCAGGTTCCAGAGGACCCAGCTGTCGGTCGTTCCGAAGATCAGGTCGCCGGCCTCCGCCTTCTCGCGAGCGCCGTCGACATTCTCGAGGATCCAGGCGATCTTGGTTCCCGAGAAGTAGGTCGCCAGGGGGAGTCCGACGACGGGCTTGAACCGCTCCACGCCGCCGTCTGCCGCGAGACGATCGACGATCGCCTGCGTGCGGGTGTCCTGCCACACGATCGCGTTGTAGGCGGGCTTGCCGGTGGTCTTGTCCCAGACCACCGCGGTCTCGCGCTGGTTGGTGATGCCGACGGCCGCGATGTCGTGGCGCGTCAGGTCGGCGCGGCTCAGGGCGAGTCCGATGACCTCCTGGACGTTGCGCCAGATCTCCGAGGCGTCGTGCTCGACCCAGCCGGCCTTCGGCAGGATCTGCTCGTGCTCCTTCTGGCCCGTCGCGATGATGCTGCCCTTCTTGTCGAAGATGATCGCGCGGCTCGAAGTCGTTCCCTGGTCGATGGCGAGGATGTAGTCAGCCATGTTGTTCTCCTTTGAATTCAGGTCGTTCAGGCGAGGTGCAGCAGGACGGGCGCTGCGGCGGCGGCGATCGCGCCACCGATCAGCGGACCGACCACCGGGACCCAGGAGTAGGACCAGTCGCTGGAACCCTTGCCCTTGATCGGGAGGATCGCGTGCGCGATACGCGGACCGAGGTCGCGGGCAGGGTTGATCGCGTAACCGGTCGGGCCACCGAGCGAGGCACCGATAGCGACGACGAGCAGAGCGACGGGGAGGGCCGTGAGCGGTCCGAGGCCTCCGGGGGTTCCCACCTCGATGTCGCCGTAGTCCGCGAACGCGAGGATCACGAAGACCAGAACGAAGGTGCCGATGATCTCGGTGACCAGGTTCCATCCGTAGGAGCGGATCGCGGGGCCGGTGGAGAAGACGCCCAGCTTGTTGGCGGCCTCCGGCTCCTCGTCGAAGTGCTGCTTGTAGGCGAGCCACACGACGATCGCACCGATGATCGCACCGACGAGCTCCGCCGCGGTGGCGACGAGGAACATCGGGAAGTCGATCGTGCCGGAGATCAGCAGTCCGATGCCGACGGCCGGGTTGAGGATGGCACCGGAGTACGCGGAGACGAGCACACCGGCGAAGACCGCCAGACCCCATCCCCAGTTGACCATCAGGAAGCCGCCGCCGAAGCCCTTGTTCTTCGCGAGCGCGACGTTGGCGACGACACCACATCCGAGCAGGACCAGCATCGCTGTTCCTACCAGTTCGGAGAGGAAGTAGAGACCGAGATTCACATCAGCCATGTCTTCTTTGACCTTTCTTGTGTGTCGGGGCCCCTCTGCCCCGACACTTTATGGGAGTTGCACCGCGAGGAGGGCGGCAGTCCGAGACCCCGTCAGCCGCGGGCGCGGGACGGGATATCGAGTCCGTGACGTTCGTTCAACAGTTCGCGGGTCTGCTCGACCTCGGCATCGTGGCGCGCTCGGTCCCAGCCGAGCATCGGCGCGAGGGCATCGGCGATCTCGTCAAGAACCTCGGCGGTCGCCCCGCCGGTGAACGCGATGCTGGTGCGACGCAGGATGACATCCTCCAGGCGGGTCACCAGCTCGTTCTGCACCATCCACTCGAGTTCACGCGTGGAGAGGTCACCGCCGGCGAGTGGCGCGTCCGCACCCTGCTCGACGAACTCCCAGACCTGTGCCGCGCGGGTACCGTATCGGGCCAGCAGCTGATCGGCACGTGCGCCGGCGCCGGGAAGGTTCTCCTGGAACCAGATGCGCTTGGCCTTCTCGGTGCGGGGGAACTCGCGTCCACCGCCGATCGCGCGCCCTGCCGTCGAGACCGTCCTGGTGCGATCGATCAGGCCGAGCACCGTGTCGGAGAGGGACTCGCCGAGTGCGCGGAACGTGGTCCACTTGCCGCCGACGAGGCTCACAAGCGGCACGGCGCCCTTCTGGTCGACCTCGACGCGGTAGTCGCGGGAGACGAACCCGGGGGCCGTGTCCTCGTGACGAGGCAGGGGACGGATTCCCGAGAACTTGTAGACGATCTGCTCGCGCGACACCGGAATGGTGGGGAACACGTGGTGGATGAGATCGAAGAAGTAGTCGACCTCCTCCTCGGTGCACACGGCCACTTCGCGTGGATCGGCATCGATGTCAGTGGTGCCGACGAGAACGCGTCCCTTGAGGGGGTAGATGAGGACGATGCGACCGTCGGAGTGCTCGAAGAAGATCTCGCGTCCGCGGGTCGCCTCGAGCAGTTCGGGGTGGTCGAGCACGATGTGCGAGCCCTTGGTTCCTCCCATGAACCTCGTCTCGGTGCCGAGGGCATCATTCGTGAGGTCGGTCCAGGGACCCGATGCGTTCACGACGACATCGGCCTGCACGGAGAACTCCGTGCCGCTCTCACGGTCGCGGAGCACGACCTTGTCGCCGTCACGAGAGACGGCTTCGACGTAGTTCAGCGCGTGCGCGCTCGGGTGGGCGGATCGTCCGTCCTGGAGCACGTCCAGAGCCAGGCGCTCGGGGTCGTGCATCGAGGCGTCGTAGTAGGTCGCGGTGTACTTGATCTTGGGGTCGAGAGAAGGCAGCTCGGCGAGCGACTTCTTGCGGCCGAGGAAACGGTGTCGCGGAACGGTGCCACCATCGCGCGAGAAGGTGTCGTAGATCGTCAGCCCGATCTTGATGAGGAAGGCTCCGCGCTCCTGCGGCTTGCCGCTCTTGTGCGTGAGGAAGCGCAACGGCGCGGAGAGGATGCCCGAGAAGGTCGAGTAGATCGGGATGGTCGTCTCGAGTGGCTTCACGTAGTGAGGGGCGATCTTCAGAAGACCGTTGCGCTCCTCCACGGATTCGCGGACGAGTCGGAACTCGCCGTTCTCGAGGTAGCGGATGCCGCCGTGGATCATGTGGCTCGACGCGGAGGAGGCGCCGGAGGCGAAGTCCCCTCGTTCGACGAGCACGACGTCGACTCCCTGCAGCGCCAGGTCGCGGAACGTGGAGATTCCGTTGATCCCGCCGCCGATGACGAGGACGCTCGTGCGCCCGGATTCGCGGACAGCGCGAATCTCCGCGCGCTCCGCCGACGAGTGTGTCGAATCGATCATCGTCGACCCTCTCTTCCTTGCTTGCCACCAGCATCGACCTGTGTGACATCCCGCGCAAGCCCACTGCACATATGTGCAAGGATCGAAGCTGAGGAGGACGTCATGGCCGGTGCAAGCGCGGAATCTCGCGACAGCAAGCTGATCGCGGCGCTCACAGCGGCGCAGCTCTACTACATGCAGGACAAGACCATGGAGGTCATCGCGAAGGAACTCGGCACGTCGAGATCATCGGTCTCACGTCTGCTGAGCTTCGCGCGGGAGAGCGGACTGGTCGACATCAGGATCAACTCGCCGCTCGAGCGTCTCGGGATGCTCGAACACCGGATCCGGGATCGGCATCGAGTGGCCGCGCACGTCGTGCCGATGCCGGAGATCCTCAGCGAGGTCGAGCGCCTTGAGCGTGTGGCTCTGACGGCAGGGCGTCTGCTGTCGCAATTCGTCGATTCGAACATGGTCATCGGCGTCGCGTGGGGGTCGACGATCAGCGCTGTGAGTCGTGGACTCACCCAGAAGGAGACCCACAACACGACCTTCGTGCAGCTCAACGGCGCAGGCAACACCCAGACCACGGGCGTCGAGTACTCCAGCGACATCCTGCAGCGATTCGGCAGTGCGTTCGGCGCGCAGGTCCAGCAGTTCCCGGTGCCCGCGTTCTTCGACGATCCTGCGACGCGCGAGGCGATGTGGCGTGAACGCAGCACGCGACGTGTGCTCGATCTGCAGGCGAAGATGGATGTCGCCGTGTTCAGCCTCGGTTCGCCCGCTGCCGAGGTGCCGAGCCGTGTCTATGTGGGCGGGTACCTCGGACGTGATGACTATCGCAGCCTCCGCGAGGACCATGCGATCGGCGATGTCGCCACCGTCTTCTTCCGCTCCGACGGGTCGTGGCGGGACATCCGGGTGAACGCGCGCGCCACGGGCCCCGGCCTGGATCGACTCCGTCGGGTTCCACGCCGCGTGTGCGTCGTATCCGGCATCCCGAAGCTGGTGAGCCTCCGCGCCGCCCTGGCGGCCGGACTCATCACCGATGTGGTCCTGGACGAGGGACTCGCGAGGCGCCTCGTCGAGGACTGAACAGCGGCGTCCGCCGTCAGGCGTGCCGGGAGCTACGGTTCTTCGGTCGACGACTCGGGTCCGGAACGGAACTCCCTGATCAGATGATGCACGACCGCTGCGAGGTCGCCGTCCGCGGCGTCGGCGACGGCGAGCTGACGCGCGTAGCTGGCACCGCCGTCGAGGATCGTGGCGATGCCGCCGAACTCCCGGCCGCATCCGAGTTCGACAGCGGTCGGTGCCAGTGATTCGAGAGCTTCGGACAGATGCTCGCGAACGGGGCGCTGTGTGCCTGTCGCATCCACGATCACACGGGCGTCGAGCCCGTAGCGTGCCGCCCTCCACTTGTTCTCGCGGTGGAACCAGGCGGGAAGCTCGGGGAGGGTCCTCCCTTCGTCGAGCTGACGTGAGAAGTCCTCGACCAGGACCTGCACGAGCGCGGCGACCGAGGCGAGCTCGGGCAACGTCGACAGCCCGTCGCAGGCGCGCACCTCGATGGTCCCCCAGCGCGGAGCGGGACGGATGTCCCAACGCACCTCCGTGGCATCGGCCATCACCCCGGTGCGCACCATGTCGTCGAGATACGATTCGTATTGCGCCCAGTCGTGCAGGGGCCAGGGGAGCCCGGCGGTGGGAAGCTGCTGGAACACGAGCGCGCGGTTCGATGCGTAGCCGGTCCGCTCTCCCGCCCAGTAGGGACTCGACGCGGCGAGCGACTGCAGATGAGGGAGGTAGCCCGCGAGGGCGTTGATGATGGGGAAGACCTTGCGCTGATCCTCGACGCCGATGTGCACGTGGATGCCCCAGATCATCATGTTGCGCCCCCACCACTGGGTGCGCTCGACCAGCGTGTGGTAGCGCGACTTGTCGGTCACCTGCTGGTCGTACCACTGTGCGAACGGGTGACTTCCCGCCGACAGCAACTCGATGCCAGCGGGATCCGTCGCCGCGCGGACCGCCGCGATGGCGTTCCCGATGTCGTCGACCGCGTGCGCGACGGAGTCGCCGATGCCGCTCGTCACCTCGATCGTGTTGGTGAGCAGCTCGCCCGTGACGGTGTGTCGCTCGTCCGCACTCTCGGCTTCGAGCGCGGCGAGCAGTTCGGGTGCGCGCCCGACGAGGTCACCGCTCACCGGATCGGCGAGCATGATCTCCCATTCGAGACCGACGGTGGACCGGGCCGAAGAGGCGAACTCGAGTTTCACCCGCACAGTCTGGCACGCAGCAGGCGCGACACGGCAACGGGGGTTTCGCCACGTTTCGCGCCCGGCCCTCGGATCTGGCAGAATAGAGGGTCGGACGACCTGCTCGACCCTCTATCCAGCAGGAGTCCACACTCATTAGAGCTTCCGCCGGGTGTGCACCCCACTCTCCAGGCGACCGGTTCGTTTCCTTCCACACAATTCAGGAGAATCGTGGCTGTCAAGATTCGTCTCAAGCGCCTGGGCAAGATCCGCGCGCCGTACTACCGCATCGTCGTCGCCGACTCGAAGACCAAGCGCGATGGTCGCGTGATTGAGGAGATCGGCAAGTACCACCCCACCGAGGAGCCCTCGTTCATCGAGGTCGACTCCGAGCGTGCGCAGTACTGGCTCTCCGTCGGCGCACAGCCGACCGAGCAGGTCGCTGCCATCCTCAAGATCACGGGTGACTGGGGCAAGTTCAAGGGCGACAAGGACGCGAAGTCCACGCTCAAGGTCGCCGAGCCGAAGGCCCCCTTCGAGATCGACGCGTCCAAGAAGTCCGTCGTCAAGCCCAAGGCCGAGAAGAAGGCGGAGGCTCCTGCTGAGGAGGCTCCCGCCGCGGCCGACGCGGAGGCCGCTGAGGCTCCCGCAGCAGACGCAGAGTAATCCGCCGTGCTCGCCGCCGCGCTCGAACACATCGTCAAGGGGATCGTCGATCACCCGGAAGATGTCCGCATCAACGAATCCACATCGCCGCGAGGCGACCTCCTCGAGGTGCGTGTGCACCCCGATGACCGTGGACGCGTGATCGGGCGCGGCGGCCGCACCGCGAAGGCCCTTCGCACCCTCGTCAGCGCACTCGCTGACGGGCGGCGGGTCCGCGTCGATGTCGCGGATGACTGACGTGGTGGCGAAGGACCGCAACCAGGGCAAGAACCAGCTGCGAGTCGGGCGTCTCGTCAAGGCGCATGGGCTCAAGGGCGGACTCAAGCTCGAGCTGTACACTGACAACCCCGAGGGGCGCTTCGTCCCCGGAGCCGGCTTCACGTTGCAGGTGCCCGAGGCATCTCCGTGGCACGGCAAGGAGATCACGGTGCGCGAGTACCGGGTGATGAACGGCAACCCCGTCGTGTTCTTCCAGGATGTCGAGGACCGCGACGCGGCTGACAGCCTCGTCCGTGCCATCCTCTGGATCGATCAGGATGTCGACGAGGCCGAAGACGATGCGTGGTTCGATCACCAGCTCGTCGGCCTCGAGGTGGTCCGCGATGACACCGTGATCGGTCGGGTCGTTCGGGTGGAGCATTTCCCCGCACAGGACCTCCTCATCGTCAAGGCAGGCGAGGACGAGGTGATGGTGCCCTTCGTCTCCGCCATCGTCCCCACCGTCGATGTGCAGGCCGGTCGCGTGATCGTCACCCCGCCGCCCGGCCTCTTCGAGGAGCTCCCGGAGTCCACTGACGCCGAGCCGCAGGCAGGCGCGGACGCCGACGCGTCCGAGTGATCGCTGATACGGGTCCCCGTGCGCATCGACGTCCTCTCGATCTTTCCGTCCTACTTCGACGGTCTGACCCTCTCGCTGCTCGGAAAGGCTCAGGCGACCGGGATCATCGATCTCCGCATCCGAGACCTTCGCGACTGGACATCGGACCGTCATCGCACCGTTGACGACACCCCCTACGGCGGCGGAGCGGGCATGGTGATGAAGCCGGAGCCCTGGGGACTCGCCCTCGATGACATCAGCGAAGCAGCTGCCGCCACGGTCGCTGAACGTCCCACCATCATCTTCCCGTCGCCCGCCGGAGAGGTGTTCACCCAGAAGACCGCGCGTGATCTGGCGACTCGCGAGCATCTCATCTTCGGCTGCGGCCGCTACGAGGGCATCGACGAGCGCGTGTTCGAGTACGCCGCCGAGCGGGGCGATGTCCGGCTGATCAGTCTCGGCGACTACGTCCTCAACGGGGGAGAGGTCGCCACGATGGCGATGATCGAGGCCATCGGCCGGCTGATCCCTGGTGTCGTCGGCAATCCCGAGAGCCTCGTCGAGGAATCCCACGAGGACGGTCTGCTCGAGTATCCGTCGTACACCAAGCCCGCATCGTGGCGGGGACGATCGGTGCCCGACGTGTTGCTGAGCGGAAACCATGCGGCGATCGCCGCGTGGCGCCACGAGCAGCAGATCGAGCGAACACGGTCGCGCCGTCCCGATCTCCTCGACGACACGTCGCCGTCTTCCTGACCGAGGCCTCGAACCGGGAACGTGTCTCTCAGAGCATGCGCTCGGAGGCGCCGTCGATCTCGAACACGACCCCGTGTGGGTGCCTCAGCCCGAGTGCGGTCGAGGCATCCAACCCCCGCAGTTCCGCACGCAACATGCGCCCGATCATCTCGTGACTGATGAGAAGGGGGATGCCTTGTGACACCCATCCGCAGCTGCTGAGCGCCTTGCGTGCGCGCGCTCTGGCCTGCGCGTAGCTCTCCCCGCCGGGAAACGCCCACCCGTAGCGGTTGGCCGCCCGCTCTTCCCTTGCGGTCGGATACTCCGCGTCGATCTCCTCCCATGTCAGGCCGCTGAGCTCGCCATGGTCGAGCTCAGCGAGCTCGGGCACCTCGACCACGTCGGCACCGAGGCGCTCTGCGACGATCGTCGACGTGTGTACCGCCCTGCCGAGCGGACTGGAGCACACCGTGCGCACGTCGACGTCCGTCAACCGATCCGCGATCGCATGCGCTTGTTCGACTCCCTCGGGAGTGAGGGGCGAATCGAGCCGCCCCTGCAGGCGATGCTCTCTGTTCCACTGGGTCTGCCCGTGACGCGCGAGGAGCACTCGCTTCGGCACATGACGATCCTGCGGAATCATGGACTCAGGATGGCACACCGGAGCGCCGACCGCGCCTGAGTGCTACGTCTGCACGACCCGATACGACGATCAGTACCGTGGCAGGTCAGTCGACGCCGAGGAACGACCGGTCGGTCAGGATGATCGGGCCCTGCTCGGTGATCGCGATCGTGTGCTCGGAGTGCGCGCCGCGGGACCCGTCTGCGCTGCGCAGCGTCCACCCGTCGGGGTCTGTGACGAGCTCGTCGGTCGTGGCGAGAAGCCAGGGCTCCAGGGCGAGGACGAGGCCGGCGCGCAGGGGGAAGCCACGACCGGGGCGGCCGTCGTTGGGGACGTGGGGATCGCCGTGCATCGTCCGGCCGACGCCGTGGCCGCCGAAGTCGGTGTTGATCGAGTAACCCTCACCGTGTGCGATCGTGGCGACCGCTGCGGAGATGTCGCCGATGCGGTTCCCGACGGAGGCGGCGTCGATCGCCGCGGTCAGGGCGCGCTCGGTCGTGTCGATGAGTCGGAGATCTTCGTCGCTGGCTGTTCCGACGACGAACGAGACGGCGGAATCGGCGACCCAGCCGTCGACTGCGACAGCGAAGTCGAGGGTGACGAGGTCGCCATCGCGGAGCACGTAGTCATGGGGGAGGCCGTGCAGCACGGCGTCGTTGACGGAGGTGCAGATGACCTTCCCGAACGGACTCGCTCCGAACGAGGGGTGATAGTCGATGTAGCACGACTCGGCGCCGGCGCGACGGATCATGTCGTGTGCGCGACGATCGATCGAGAGCAGGTTGGTTCCGACCTTGGTCTCGTCACGCAACGTCGCCAGGGTTTCGGCGACGAACCGCCCTGCGGCGCGCATCTCTTCGATCTCGGCGGGGGTGCGCAGTTCGATCATCGGTTGTCCTCTCGTCCCTCCCATTCTCCCTGATCGTGAGGCCGAGGAAGGCCGAGCGCTCTCAGCGAACACAGGAGCGCGCGTCGGATCGTCGTCGTACGATCTCAGCATGTGGTTGCGACAGGCCTACTTCCGATGGCTTCTCCCGGCGGCCTTCCTGCTGCCCCTGTGGCTGCTGATCGGGTGGGGTGTCTTCCAGGGCGGCTGGTCGATCCTGTGGGTGCTGCTCGTCGCCATGCCCTCCGTGTTCCTCGGGCAGCTTCTCCTCACCCTTCTGACGCGGTCCCGTCCGTCCGTCCGCATCGAGCGAGCGGTCTCGTGGTGGGACGTCGCCGGGTTCACGATCTGGAACGGCCTCACGATCGCGGTCGGGTTCTTCATCGACGGCGCATTCCCGTGGTTGCTCACGGGGGCTATCGTCGCGGGGATCGCGCTGATCTGGCTGCAGTTGTGGCAGTTGTGGAACGAAGCGAGGGGAAGTGGGGCGCGGTTGCGCGAGACCATCTCCTGGTCCACGATGCCCACCGTCGATGAGCCGACCGTGCCGACGCGTGCGCACGAGGTCATCGTGGTGCGGGAGACGGACATCCGGGACTGACACCGCGTTTTGGCCCGTCACCGCATTCGTGGCAGAATGAATGTTTGTGCTGTGACCGGCTCTGCCACAGGGGAGCCCGCGGACGCGTCAGCTCCGTACAGCTCAACCCTTTTCTTGTTCCTTTGAATACATGCATGCGACCTGTGGCGGGTGCAGAGAGAGACGATCATGCAGATCCTCGACGCCGTCGACGCGGCTTCCCTCCGTTCGGACATCCCGGACTTCTTCCCCGGTGACACCGTCAAGGTGCACGTCAACATCACCGAGGGCAACCGCTCTCGTATCCAGGTCTTCCAGGGCGTCGTCATCGGTCGCCAGGGTGACAGCGTGCGCGAGACGTTCACCGTGCGCAAGATCAGCTTCCAGGTCGGCGTCGAGCGTACCTTCCCGGTGCACTCCCCGGTGATCGACCACATCGAGGTCGTCACCCGTGGTGACGTGCGTCGCGCGAAGCTCTACTACCTCCGCCAGCTGCGTGGCAAGAAGGCGAAGATCAAGGAGAAGCGCGACCGCTGAGTCGACGCATCTCCGAAGCACCCCGGGACACGATGTCCCGGGGTGCTTTGTTCTCCGTCCGGTGTGCGACCCTAGATATCGTCGCCGCGCGCCGGCGCATGATCGTGAAGGAACCAGATGACTGAATCCCCATCCGCGCCCCCGTCCAGACGACGCCGCGGGTTCCTGGTCTTCCTTCGAGACGTGCTGGTGATCGTGGTGATCGCCGCGTTGGTCTCCTTCGTCGTGAAGACCTTCGTGGTCCGTTCGTTCTACATCCCCTCCGCGTCGATGGAGCGCACCCTCCTGGTCAATGACCGCATCCTCGTCGACGAGCTCACTCCGCGCTGGACCGACTACGCGCGCGGAGACGTCGTCGTCTTCAAGGACCCGGGAGGCTGGCTGGACGGACAGCCGCAGACGCCCGCACAGCCGCCTCTGGTCGAGGCCGTCGACTGGGTACTGAACTTCGTGGGCATCTCCGCCACCGACTCCCAGGATCATCTCGTCAAACGGGTGATCGGTCTTCCTGGCGACCACGTGGTCTGCTGCAATGCGCTCGGACAGATCACGATCAACGGTGCGCCCATCGACGAGCTCAGCTACCTGAATCTCCCTCAGGGCGACACTGCCGCGTCGAACGAGCCGTTCGATGTCGTGGTCCCGGAGGATTCCGTGTGGCTGCTGGGCGACAACAGGGACCGCTCGCGCGACGCCCGCGCGCACCAGGACCTGCCCAGCGGAGGCTTCGTCCCGATGGAGAACATCGTGGGCAAGGCGTTCCTCACGACCTGGCCGTTGAACCGGCTGGGACCGATCGACGGCCACCACGAGATCTTCAACGGCGTTCCGGATCCGGAATGACCGTCATCGCGCCGAAGCTCACCCTGGAACGTCGGCTCCTCGGTGAATGCGAACTGATCATCTCCCTGGACGAGGTCGGTCGTGGTGCGCTCGCGGGGCCGGTCGCGGTGGGTGCTGCCGTGATGGATGCGACCGGTGCCCGCCGTCGTGTGCCCGAAGGATTGCGTGATTCGAAGCTCGTGACGGAGAAGCGCAGGCCGGAGGTGGCCGCCCGTGCCGCCGCGTGGGTGCAGGCGTCAGCGGTCGGTTGGGCGAGTGCGGCGGAGGTCGACGAGGTCGGCATCATGAGGGCGCTCGGACTCGCCGCGTCCCGCGCGGTCTCGGCCGTCGCTGCGCAGGGGGCCGTGCTCGACGGAGCCCTTATCCTGCTCGACGGGAACCACGACTACGTGTCGAAGGTGCACCCGACTCCGCTGAATGTGCGTCCAGTGGTCAAGGCGGACCGTGATTGTGCTTCGGTATCGGCGGCCTCCGTCATCGCGAAGGTCGCGCGGGACGGCTACATGGCGGAGCTTCATGAGACGCATCCCGCGTATCAGTGGAACCGCAACAAGGGCTATGCCAGCATTGAGCACCGCGATGCGATCCGGACGATCGGGCTGTCGCCGCACCACAGGGCGTCGTGGGCCATAGCTGACGCTCCCACGCTGTTCTGACAGAGGCACCGAGGACGCGCCCCGGTAGCCGATGACGCTCGCCGGTGCCCGCGACTCTAGGATGGACACATCATGGATGAGGAAGCCTTCGACGACTACGACCGCGAACTCGAGCTGGCACTGTTCCGGGAGTATCGGGATGTGGTGTCGCAGTTCCAGTACGTCGTGGAGACCGAGCGCCGGTTCTACCTGGCCAATGACGTGAACGTCGTCCGCCGGGACACCGAGCACGACTTCTATTTCGAGATCTCGATGACGGACGTCTGGGTGTGGGACATCTACCGTGCCGATCGCTTCGTGAAGGCTGTGCGCGTGCTCACGTTCAAGGACGTCAACGTCGAGGAGCTGCAGCGCAGGGAGTTCGAACTCCCGCAGGAGCTCTCGCTCGACGGCGAGTGACGAAGGCTCTCGCGCCGATGCGCCCGGACCCACTCCACACTGCGCTGAAGAGCTGACTTCTCCCCAGACGCCGTGAATCTGCAGCCGTGCCCCGACCCCGGGAAGCGTGTCCACGTGATGCTGGGCAGATGGCAGCGAAGGATGAACTCGGAAGAGCCGGAGAAGACCGCGCCGCGCAACATCTGAGGAGCAGCGGGTACACCGTGCTCGCGAGGAACTGGCGGTGCGCACAGGGTGAGATCGACATCGTCGCCGTATGCGGCGATCATCTCGCCGTGGTGGAGGTCAAGACACGGAGGACGGACGCATTCGGGCACCCGTTCGAGGCGATCGACGCGCGCAAGCGCCGGCGGCTCTGGCAACTGGCGCAGGCGTGGATCGCAGAGCATCCGGGAGTCGCGCGAGGGCGAGACGTGCGCCTCGAGGCGATCGGCATCATCGGAGCCGATCCGACCACCGGTGTGCTCGAGCATCTC
Organism: Microbacterium sp. Beta; assembly: GCF_005502545.1. Classification (NCBI taxonomy): domain Bacteria; kingdom Bacillati; phylum Actinomycetota; class Actinomycetes; order Micrococcales; family Microbacteriaceae; genus Microbacterium; species Microbacterium sp. Beta. The sequence goes on along the minus strand of NZ_SCOG01000001.1, from coordinate 58,241 downwards.
GTGGACATCGCGTGAGCACCGCGCGCACCTGGGCCGTCGCACTGACCGGCGTGGACGGACACCTTGTCGAGGTCGAGGCCGACATGTCGAGCCAGACGCCCGAGTTCCGGATCATCGGTCTTCCTGACAAGTCATTGGGCGAAGCCGTCCAGCGCGTGCACAACGCCTGCAAGAACGCCGGTTTGGATCTGCCACGTCGACGGCTCACCGTCAATCTCTCGCCCGCAAGCCTTCCGAAGCATGGCGCCGGGTTCGACCTGGGCGTGGCCGTGGCGTGTCTGGCGGCGGGCGGAGCCGTCGAGTCGCGTTCCATCGCCCGGACGGTCCATATCGGTGAACTCGGTCTCGACGGCAGGATCCGACCGGTGCCCGGTGTCCTCCCTGCGGTCTTCGCGGCGGCACGAGCGGGATTCGAGACGGCGATCGTGCCATACGGGAACGAGGCAGAGGCGAGGCTGGTGCCCGGTATCGACGTACGCGCAGCCGGGTCTCTGGCGGAGGTCGCCGTCTGGCACGGCGCCGACGTGGAGGTGCCCGATGTCGAATTCGTGGAGGTCGCATCCGACACGCGGAGCTCGCGCGAGGCCCTCGATCTCGCCGACGTGATCGGGCAGGAGGAGGCCGTCGAAGCTCTCGTCGTCGCCGCTGCCGGTGGGCACCACTTGCTCTTGAGCGGTCCTCCCGGCGCCGGAAAGACGATGCTCGCTCGGCGTCTCCCCGGCATCATGCCCGCACTCGATGAAGAGGAGGCACTCGAGGTCGCATCCGTTCGCTCGCTCAGCGGAGAAGCGGTGTCCGCGCTGGATTCTCTCCCTCCGCTGGAGGCCCCGCACCACAGCGCGTCGGTCGCGGCACTGGTCGGTGGCGGGTCCCGTGCCGCGAGATCGGGAGCGATAGCGCGTGCGCACCGCGGCGTGTTGTTCCTCGATGAAGCGGCCGAGTTCTCACGCGTCGCGCTGGATGCCCTGCGCCAGCCGTTGGAGTCGGGGGTGATCGCTGTGCATCGGGCCGGATTCACCGCGACCTTCCCCGCGAAATTCCAGCTCGTGCTCGCGATGAATCCCTGTCCCTGCGGAAATCATGGGGTGCGCGGTGCGGAATGCGTGTGCCCGCCGATGGCGATCAGACGCTACGCCACCCGTCTGTCCGGACCGCTCCGCGATCGCATCGACATCGATCTCCAGGTGACGAGGGTCGCCGCATCGCGGGCGACGGGTGACGCGAGTGCGGAGCTGACAACCGAGCGGGCGCGGGACCGTGTCGCGGACGCGCGGGCGAGAGCAGCGTCGCGTTGGCGGAGCACCCGATGGCGTCGTAATGCGGATGTGCCGGGCACCTGGCTGCGGCAGGGAGCGCTCCGGCTGCCCGCTTCGACGCGATCGCCGCTCGATCGCGCCCTGGAGCGTGGAGCGCTGACACTTCGCGGCTACGACCGCGTTCTCCGGGTCGCATGGACGATGGCGGACCTGGCTGCGCTGGACAGGCCGGGAACCGATGAGATCGGCCGCGCGCTGCACCTTCGACGGGGGTTGCCGCGATGATCGACGAGCTCCTGGCCGACGCCGAAGCTGTGGCCCTCACGGAACAGATCCACCCGGGTGGGAGTATGGACGAGTGCATGGCACGCGCCGCATGGACCGTGATCGCGGAGCCGGGCGATGCCGTCGCCGGCGCTCTGATCGCGGAGCTCGGTGCTGCGGAAGCACTCGCCGTGGCCGTGGGGCACTCGTCATCGCTGCTGTCTCCCGGGAGCGCGAACGCGGCGGCATCCCGGATGCTCGCCGACGGGCGTGCACGTTGGACCCCGCGGGCAGCACCACGAGCCGTGCTGGCAGCGCTCCACGGAGCCGCTGCCGCTGGTGTCCGGCTGCTGATTCCCGGCGACGCGGCGTGGCCCGCCGCCCTCGACGATCTCGGACCGCATGTCCCCGCCGCACTGTGGGTGCGGGGTCGTGTGGAGCTGCTCGACCATCAGCCTCGCGTGTCCATCGTCGGTGCGCGCGCCTCCTCGGGGTACGGCGAGCACGTGGCCTCCGAGATCGCGGGAGATCTGGCAGCCACAGGCGTGGTGATCGTTTCGGGCGGTGCGTACGGGATCGACGGAGCCGCCCACAGAGCTGCCCTCGGAGTGGAGGGCGCGACGGTGGCCTTCCTCGCCGGCGGGGTCGACCGTGCTTATCCGGCGGGGCACCAGGCGCTCCTGAGGCGGATCGCCGAAGAGGGGGCACTGGTGAGCGAGCCACCCTGCGGCACGGCGCCCACGAAGTGGAGGTTCCTGGCGAGGAATCGTCTGATCGCCGCACTGGGACACGCGACCGTCGTCGTGGAAGCGGGCTGGAGGAGTGGATCGCTGAACACCGCCGGTCACGCTGCGACGCTCGGGCGTCCACTCGGTGCCGTCCCCGGAGCGGTGACCTCCGCGTCCTCAGCGGGATGCCACCGGTTGCTGCGCGAGTACGACGCGCAGTGTGTCACATCGGCGCAGGAGGTGCGCGAGCTGTTCGGCGCGATAGGTCATCGACCCGACACGAGCCCGGGGGAGCGGGATCCTCACCACGCTCGCATCCTGGAGGTCATGACCGTTCGGGCACGCCTCTCCGTCGACGAGGTCGCCCGCCGGTCGGGGCTCTCCCCTGATCGCGTTCGATCAGTGCTCGGACTACTGCACCTGGAAGGAGATGTCGCACTCGACAGCGCGGGGTGGCACCGGGCTGCGCCGCCCAGACGGTAACCGATCCGACGGCGAGGCTGCCGGTCAGGAAGCTCGATCGCGGCAAGCTGGGGTCATGGAGATCGCGGCGGCCGCAGACGCATTCGCCGACCACCTGCTGCGGGTGCGTCGGCTGTCGTCGGCGACGGTGAAGGCCTATCGCTCCGACCTTCGCGACCTCGCCGCTTCTGCAGGGGGAGTCGCCGTCGAGGACGTCGACCTGGAAGTCCTCCGGGACTGGCTCTGGAACGCCACGCAGCGTGGAGACGCGCGGTCCACTCTCGCGCGCCGCGCCGCGACCGCACGGTCCTTCTTCGGCTGGGCAACTGAACAGGGGATCGCCGCGCATGACCCGAGCCTGAGATTGGTCGCGCCGAAGAAGGGGAGGACGTTGCCGACGGTCGCCTCGCGCGATGCGATGTCCGAGCTCCTCGACGCGCATCGCGCCACAGCGTCGGAGGGTGACCCGCTGGCGCTGCGAGACCATGCCGTCCTCGAGCTGCTCTACGGGTCCGGTATCCGCGTCTCCGAGCTCTGCGGTCTGGACGTCGACGATCTCGACCTCGAGCGCGGCACAGCCCGAGTGGTCGGCAAGGGAGACAAGGAACGCGTCGTCCCCTACGGGGCGCCGGCACGAGATGCGCTCTCCGCGTACCTGCGAAGAGGAAGGCCGGTCCTCATCGCCAGATCACGGACCTTCACCCCCGCCGTGATGCTCGGAAGCAGAGGAGGGCGAGTGGGCCCGCGAACGGTGTACGAACTCGTCGCGCGTGTCCTGGCGCCGATCGTCGGCGCGGAGACGATCGGTCCGCACGCGCTCCGTCATACCGCCGCCACCCACCTCCTCGACGGCGGAGCGGACCTGCGGGCGGTGCAGGAGATACTCGGGCATGCCAGCCTCGGCACCACGCAGATCTACACGCACGTCTCGACCGAGCGCCTGACGGCCACCTACCGGCTCGCCCATCCCCGCGCCTGACTCCGACGACTCAGAAGCTCGATCACGGGGCTTCGCAGCAGGGGAGGAGCACTGCGCGCGGAACATCGCCGAAGAGCAGCATCGGGTTGATGTAGTCCCCGTCGAGACGCACGCCGAGATGGATCGCGCCGGGCGGTGTGTGCCCGCCACCATCGACCACTCCGATCTCCTGACCCTCCGCAACGAGGTCGCCGACCACGAGATCGGATCGCAACGGTTCGAATGTCGACACCAGCCCGCCGGCGTGCTCGATGGTGATGAGCTGCCGATCCACGACCGTCCCGCGGAAAGCGACGACTCCGTCAGCAGGAGCCGAGACCGTCGTCCCCATCGCGGCGCTGAGATCGACGCCACGATGCCCGGCGCCGTATCGATGAGCCGGAGCGCGGTAGGGCGCGACGACCGAGCGTGGTCCGGTGACCGGCCAGCTCCAGGCGGGTACGTCAGGCTCGTCGGACCACGCTGCCGCGCCGGGGGAGAGCATCACTGCGAAGACGACCGTCGAGACGACGAGAAGAGTCGCGGTGAGCAGGGCTCGTGTTCTGGATCTCAAGCGCATGAAGGCATCCTGATGGCTCGACACTGCCGCGGTGCACTGTGCGCAGTACGGCGTACACATCCGGGGAGTAAGACGTGACACGACGCCACTGTGCAGGGGAAGCCACGGTGCAGGGGAGCCGGCCGTCTGATCCTGTATGCTGGAGGAGCACCTCGAGATCGAGGTGACTACGCGTGCCCAGAGCGACTCGTTTCGCGGCATCCACTCCCACAGGTCCTGTCCTCCGACAGGCGGGTGTGAGCCGGGCACCAGGGAGTCCGATCATCCGGTCGGCTTGCAACCTCAACGGCGCAGAATCGCGCCAGAACCAGGAGACGACCATGGCTGTGGTCACCATCCGCCAGCTGCTCGACAGCGGCGTGCACTTCGGACACCAGACCCGTCGGTGGAACCCGAAGGTCAAGCGCTTCATCCTCACCGAGCGCAGCGGCATCCACATCATCGACCTTCAGCAGTCGCTCGGCTACATCGACAAGGCGTACGACTTCGTCAAGGAGACGGTCGCCCACGGCGGCACCATCCTCTTCGTCGGCACCAAGAAGCAGGCGCAGGAGATCCTGGCGGAGCAGGCGACGCGTGTCGGCCAGCCGTTCGTGAACCAGCGCTGGCTCGGCGGTCTCCTCACCAACTTCCAGACGATCTCGAAGCGTCTGGCTCGTATGAAGGAGCTCGAGGAGCTCGACTACGAGACCCCGGCGAACAGCGGCTTCACGAAGAAGGAGCTGCTCCTCAAGAAGCGCGAGCTCGACAAGCTGCACAAGTCGCTCGGTGGTATCCGCAACCTCACGAAGACGCCGTCTGCCATCTGGGTCGTCGACGCCAAGCGCGAGCACCTCGCTATCGACGAGGCCAAGAAGCTCGGCATCCCCGTGATCGGCATCCTCGACACGAACGCCGACCCGGACGACTTCCAGTACCCGATCCCCGGCAACGACGACGCCATCCGTTCGGTGTCGCTGCTCACCCGCATCATCGCGGACGCTGCGGCCGAGGGTCTGCAGCAGAAGCACAACCCGGAGACCGGTGACGCCGAGCCTCTCGCCGACTGGGAGAAGGAGCTCCTCGAGGCCCCCGCACAGGAGGTCCAGGAGTCCGCTGACGCCGCCGAGGTCACCACCGCGGATGACGCTGCCGCGGTCGTCGAGACCCCCGCTGCCGACGAGACCGCCGCCGACGAGGCCGGTGCAGAGGCACACGACGAGGCGATCGCCGCCGCTTCCGGTGAGGAGACCGCTGAGGTCGCCGCCGCCGAAGCCGCTGACGCCAAGTAATCCCTCGTACACACACCTAACGAAGCAAGGAGCCACCACACATGGCCAACTTCACCATCGCTGACCTGAAGGCGCTGCGCGAGCAGCTCGGCACCGGAATGGTCGACACCAAGAAGGCGCTCGAGGAGGCCGACGGAGACGTCGCGAAGGCCACCGAGATCCTGCGTCTCAAGGGTGCGAAGGGCAACGCGAAGCGCGCTGACCGTTCGACCAGCGAGGGACTCATCGTCGCTCGCGAGCAGGATGGCGCCGTGACGCTCATCGAGCTCGCGTGCGAGACGGACTTCGTCGCGAAGAACGAGCGCTTCATCGCGCTGGCCGACAAGGTCGCCGACGCCGCTGCCGCGGTGAAGGCCGACTCGGTCGACGCCGCCCTGGCTGCATCCGCCGGCGACAAGAGCGTCGAGCAGGTCATCTCCGAAGAGGCTGCGATCATCGGCGAGAAGGTCGAGCTGCGTCGAGTGCGCACGATCTCCGGCGACAAGGTCGAGGTCTACCTGCACCGCACGAGCAAGGACCTGCCGCCGCAGATCGGCGTCGTCGTCGCCTACACGGGTGACGACGCCGAGACTGCGCGCAGCATCGCTCAGCACATCTCGTTCGCCAACCCGTCGTACCTGTCCCGCGAGGACGTCCCGGCGGACGCTGTCGAGAAGGAGCGCGAGATCGTCACCGAGATCTCCCGCAACGAGGGCAAGCCGGAAGCGGCTCTCCCGAAGATCGTCGAAGGCCGCGTCTCCGCGTTCATCAAGCAGGTCGCCCTGCTCGAGCAGGACTACGCCAAGGACAACAAGCTCTCTGTCGCCCAGGTGGCGAAGGACGCCGGTATCACCGTCACGGACTTCGCGCGCTTCAAGGTCGGCGCGTAGCAACGTCGAAGGGGTTCGGATCGTCATGATCCGAACCCCTTCTTCATGCCCACGAGGCACTATCTTGAATCGGGACGAGAGGACACCCACCCATGACTGAACGCACCGGACGCCGCCGCGTCCTTCTCAAGCTCTCCGGAGAGGCCTTCGGCGCTGGACAGCTGGGCGTCAACCCGGATGTCGTCAGCCAGATCGCGCGCGACATCGCCGCTGCCGTCGACCGCGTCGAGGTGGCGATCGTCGTCGGGGGAGGGAACTTCTTCCGCGGAGCCGAGCTGAGCCAGCGCGGCATGGACCGTGGACGCGCCGATTACATGGGAATGCTCGGCACGGTCATGAACGCACTTGCGTTGCAGGACTTCCTCGAGCAGGCCGGTGCCGCCACGCGCGTGCAGTCGGCGATCTCGATGACTCAGGTCGCGGAGCCCTACATCCCGCGTCGGGCTGAGCGTCACCTCGAGAAGGGGCGCGTCGTGATCTTCGGAGCCGGCGCGGGTCTTCCGTACTTCTCGACCGATACGGTCGCGGCTCAGCGTGCGCTGGAGATCGGTGCGGAGGAGGTCCTCGTCGCCAAGAACGGCGTCGATGCCATCTACACCGCGGATCCGAACAAGCACGCCGATGCCGAGCGCATCGAGCGGGTCACCTACAGCGACGCACTGCAGCGGGGCCTGAAGGTGGTCGATTCGACAGCGTTCAGTCTCTGCATGGACAACAACATGAACATGCGGGTCTTCGGCATGGAGCCGGCGGGCAACGTCACCCGCGCTCTGCTCGGAGACCCGATCGGCACGCTGGTCACCACCTGAGTGTGCGACGGGCGGAGACGACTTCGCCCGATAGAATTTGCAGAACACCCCGACGATAGGAGTCACCGTGATCGCGGACGTCCTCGCTGAAACCACCACTCGCATGAACCGGGCGGTCGAAGCTGCCAAGGAGGACTTCTCCACGGTGCGCACCGGTCGTGCGAACCCGCAGATGTTCCAGAAGGTCCTCGTGGACTACTACGGCACTCCCACGCCGATCGCGCAGCTCGCGTCCCTGGCGAACCAGGAGGCGCGGACGCTCATCATCACGCCGTACGACAAGTCCGCCCTGAAGGCGATCGAGCAGGCCATCCGCGACATGCCGAACCTCGGTGCGAATCCCACGAACGACGGCAACCTGGTGCGTGTGACAATGCCGGAGCTCACCGCCGAGCGGCGCAAGGAGTACGTCAAGCTCGTCAAGACCAAGGCAGAGGACGCGAAGGTCCACGTCCGTGGCATCCGCCGCAAGGCCAAGGATGAGCTGGACGCGCTCAAGAGCGAGCTCGGTGAGGATGAGATCGCTCGCGGTGAGAAGGAGCTCGATGTTCTGACGCGCCAGCATGTCGATCTCATCGATGACGCGCTGAAGCGCAAAGAGGCAGAACTCCTCGAGGTGTAGTCGGGATGTCTGACGAAACGCGAGATGCCGACGACGACAAGCCGTTCGCGCGTCGAGACGCGCATCACGGTACCCCGTCCGAAGGCGTCCCGCTCGTCGATGCGGCGTTCCCCACGTTCGACAGTGCCGAGGTACCCCCTCGGCCGCCACTTCCAACCCCCGCGGACCGCGTCGCAGTCGGGGACATCAGCTCCCTGGACACGGCAGATCACAACGCCATCCGCGAGCAGTGGCGGGCGGCGAGGGATGAGCTCGGCAGCCACGTCTCCCACGCACGTGACCAGCTCGACCAGGCGAACGAACGCATCAAGGAGCGCACCGGCCGGGATCTCATCCTCGCCACGGTGATCGGCCTCGCGTTCGGAGCTGCGCTGCTCGGCTCCCTGCTCTTCCTCAAGGTGCTTTTCGTCCCGTTCGCCCTCGCGGCCGCGTTGCTGGGCGTGTACGAGCTCTCGAGAGCCCTGCGGGGTTCCGGGCGGCGAGTCGACGTGGTGCCCCAACTGATCGCAGCCACTTTCCTGGTGCTTTCGGCATACTTCGCGGAGCCGTGGCTCTGCTGGGTGATGCTCTTCGTGTCCGTTGCCTTCGTGATCGTCTGGCGACTCATCGCGCAGATGGTGGAGAAGGACGGACGGACTTACGGCGACGTGCTCGCAGACGCCGTGATCAGCGGCTTCGTCCAGGTGTACGTCCCCTTCCTCGCGGGTATCGCGCTAATCCTGCTCAAGCAGGAGGGCGGTGAGTGGTGGGTGCTCAGCTTCATCGCGATCGCCGTCGCAGCCGACACGGGTGCCTACGCCGCCGGTCTGGCCTTCGGCCGACACCCCATGGCGCCGAAGATCAGTCCGAAGAAGACCTGGGAAGGGTTCGGAGGTGCGGTCGCCGCGTCCATCGCCGCTGGCGTGCTGCTGGCGATCTTCCTCCTGGAGCTGCCGTGGTGGTGCGGCCTCGTGTTCGGTGTCTCGATCCTGCTCTCAGCGACGCTCGGCGACCTGGGTGAATCCATGCTGAAGCGCGACCTCGGCATCAAGGACATGAGTTCCTGGTTGCCGGGTCACGGCGGGCTGCTCGATCGACTCGACAGCATCCTTCCCTCCACCATCCCCGCTCTGTGTCTCTACTTCCTCTTCTCTCCTTGGGTGGCTCTGTGATGACCGAAGATCAGTTGGACGAACAGCCCACGCAGGCGCCCGCGGCGTTCGCCCTCACCTCCGGACGTGTGCGCGGATACCACCGTGCAGCCGTCGACACGTTCCTCGCCTCGGCCCGCCGCGCCTTCGAAGAGGGCGGCGCTGACCTCAGCGCGACGGATGTGCGGACGGCCTCGTTCCCTCTGGTCAAGAACGGCTACGTGGTCGCCGATGTCGATGCTGCACTCGGACGCGTCGAAGATGCCTTCGCCGCGCGGGAACGCGAGCGAGTGGTGCGCGCACAGGGTGCCGGAGCCTGGGTCGAGCGGGCACGGGAGGACGCACAGGTCATCTTGGATCACCTGGCTCGCCCCCGTCGGCATCGTTTCGCCCGCACCGGGGTGCTCACTTTCGGCTATCGTCTCGACGAGGTCGACCACGTGTCGACCCGCATCGTTCGTTACCTGCGTGACGGGGACGCCCTGACCGCCGAGCAGCTGCGGTCCGCAGCCTTCCGGATGCAGCGCGGCGGATACCGCGAGGAGCAGGTGGATGCCCTTCTCGACGCCACGATCGACGTCATCCTCGCGGTTCGTTGAGGTTCCTGATGGTCGATTCAGGCGACCTTGCGTAGACTGTCCCTCATCGTGAACTCCCGAAACGACATGACTCTCGACAGAAACGACCGTTCGCCTGTGCCCGCAGCGAAGGCCGGTTCGGCGCGCACGGGCACCCGTCGCTGGTCTCGGAGCCGCGGCGTCGTCGGCGTCTTCAGCGCCCTCGCGGTCGTCGGCTTCGCCGGAGCGCTCGTCGCTCCGACCGGGGTGGCACTGGCCGCGCCGGCACCGGAGGAGTCGCCGGACTCGGCGTATTCGCTCGCGCTCGCTGACACGCAGAACCTCACCGTCACCGTCGAAGGTGCCGAGATCGCGCCCGTCGTGCGCGGAGGCTTCGAAGTGTACGTGAAGCCGAAACCGGCCCCCGTCCCCACGGTTGCTGCAGCGCCCAAGACCGGGTCATCCGGCGGTTCATCCCGCGGCGCGCTTCCTCCGTACACGGGTGGTGGGGCTCCTGCGGAGTGGATGGCCGCCGCCGGTATCGCGCAGAGCGACTGGCAGTACGTCGACTACGTCGTATCGCGTGAGAGCGGCTGGAACCCCAACGCCACGAACAAGTCGTCAGGGGCATGTGGACTGGTGCAGGCTCTGCCCTGCAGCAAGGTTCCCGGCAACGGCTACAACCCGGTCGACAACCTCCGCTGGGCGACGGGCTACGCGACCGGCCGCTACGGCAGCTGGGCCGGCGCCTACAACTTCTGGGTCAACAACCACTGGTGGTGAGCAGGCACGATGCCCCGCTCCCGCAGACGCCCTTCGGCGCGCCCTGAATCCGAGGACTCATTCGATCGTCTCCTCGCCGGCTGGAAGCGCACCGAGACTCGACGTGGCAGCGAGTGGACCGTTCAACCGGTGTCGGCCGCGCAGGCGCAGAAGGAGTACGTGTGCCCCGGCTGTGGCCGTGGCATCGTCGCCGGGACAGCTCATCTCGTCGCCTGGCGTGCGGACGGGGTACTCGGGGACGCCGCTGACCTGGCGGCCCGTCGGCACTGGCACACGCACTGTTGGAGGCTTGCATGACCATCGAGATCCGTGGACCGCTGGAGTTGCCCGCACGACGCGAGGACATCGAACTGATCACGGCGGACGGCCTCACCCTCGTCGGGGAGCTCTCTCAGCCCGAGGACGCACCACCGGTCGCGACGCTCGTGACGTTGCATCCCCTGCCGACCGCCGGCGGCTTCATGGACTCGCACATCATCCGGAAGGCGGCCGCACGGCTGCCCGCCCTCGCAGACCTGGCCGTCCTGAGGTTCAACACGCGAGGCACCACATCCCCACGAGGCACCAGCGACGGGAGTTTCGACGGGGGAGCCGCTGAACAGTTCGACGTGGCCGCCGCGATGGACTTCGTCCGCGAGCGCGCTCTACCGCGCCCCTGGCTGCTCGGATGGTCCTTCGGCACGGAGCTCGCTCTGAAGTACGGCCGGGAGCACGACATCGAAGGCATCATCCTTCTCTCGCCGCCGCTGCACCGCGCCACGCCGGAAGAGGTCGCCGCCTGGGCGTCGACCGACCGCACCGTCGTGGTCCTGGTGCCGGAGCTCGACGACTATTTGCGTCCGGCCGAGGCAAAGGACCGCTTCGCCTCGATTCCGCACGCCACGCTCATCGCGGTGGAGGGCGGCAAGCATCTCTGGGTGGGCGAGACGCAGACGCGGCGCGTGCTCACCGAGATCGTCGCGGCGGTCAACCCCTCCGCATTGCCTCTCGCCACCCACTGGCCCGCCGACGACTGAGAGGCCGACGGCCTCGACGTCAGAGCTCGTTCATCCGAGGGATGAGCACCTGACGGTAGATGATCAGGATGCTCGCGGCCACGGGGATCGCGATCAGAGCGCCGAGGAGGCCGAGCAGGCTTCCTCCGGCGAGGGCCGCCACCACGACCACGGCACCGGGCACCGAGACGGCGCGGCTCATGATGCGAGGCGAGATGATGTACGCCTCGATCTGCATGTAGATCAGGTAGTAGATCGCGGCGGCGATGGCGGTCGCCGGGGAGCCGAGTCCGGGGATGAGACATACCAGCACGATGATCGTCGAGCCGGTGAGCGTGCCGACGAGCGGGATCAGCGAGAAGAAGAAGGCGATCACGGCCAGGACGGCGGGGAAGGGCGCATCGATGATCGAGAGGTAGATCGCGCTGAGCACACCGTTGAGCACACCCTGCGATACCTGGCCCATGACGTAATAGCCGACCGAGTCGGTGATCTGCTCCGACAGGTCGATGAATCGATCGCGCTTCGACGCGGGCGCGAGCTGGTAGACAGCGCGCTTGAGCGACGGCGTCGATGCCGTCAGGTAGATCGTCAGGATCAGGACGATGAACGCTCCGAACAGACCGCCCAGCACAGCGCCGCTGGCAACGAGCACGCCCTGACCGATGGATCCGCCGATCTCGGCGAGGTTGCTCGTCAACCAGTTGGTGACGTACGTGAACACATCGTCGACGAGAAGGTTCGGGAAGGCGTCCTGTATCCACTCTTTGAGGTCGGGGATCAGATTCCCGCGCTGGACGATCGCCGAGATCTGGGCGACCAGCTGGGAGATCTGGTCCACCAGGACCGGGAGGACGATGAGCACGATGCTCACGAAGACGCCGAGCACCGCGAGGATCGTCACCAACACGGCCGCCCAGCGGGGGAGCCGTCGGCGTTCGAGGAACGAGACGAGCGGGTCGAGTCCGAGACTCAGGAACAGGGCGGTGCCGAGATAGAGCAGCACGGTGGAGAGATTCTGCACGCTGTTGATCAGCAGGATCCCCAACCCCACGCCGAGCGTCGCCACCAGGGCGGTGCGGAAGGGATTGTGGATCTTCATCGGAGACTCCTCGGGACGGCTCCCGCAAGATTATCCAGACGCGCTTCGTCGGCGCGGACGACGTGCCGGTCCAGCGGTCACTGCGTCTGCTCGTGGGCAACACACAGCTGATTTCGCTAGTCTGAAATGTCGAGTGTTGCGTCGCGGACAGAGGTCCGTGATGCGTGAGGAGACTATTCGTGCGTTTCGTATGGGCCGTGGTGGCCTTCGTGCTGGCTGCCGTACTGATCGGTGCAGGGATTGCTCAGCGCACCATCTTCATGGGCCCCTCCACTCAGAAGACCCAGGTCGAGATCAGTGAACCGGCACCGTTCGTTCTCATCGACGGCGATGTCCTTCGAGCGAATCCCGGTGCCCAGACACTGATCGTCCGTGGGCAGGGCGAGATCTTCGGCAGCTACGGTCGCACGGCCGACATGGAGGCCTGGCTCGCGGACTCCGACTACAACCAGGTCACGATGAAGAAGGACGGCGATCTGGCCGTCAAGCACATCGCCGCCTCCGACTCCGAGACCGACACGTCCACCGATGCTCCGAGCGACGGACAGGCCGATCCGTCAGAAGGCGCTCCGACGGGCCGTGACCCGCGCGGCTCCGACCTCTGGCTCGACTCCTTCGTCAAAGAGGATCGCCTCTCCGCGGAGAACATGCAGCTTCCCGAAGGCACGAGTCTGCTCGTCGCCTATGACGGGACCGCCGACGCTCCCGATGACATCGTGGTGTCCTGGCCGCTCGACAACTCGACCCCGTGGGCCGGACCGCTCATGGTCGCGGGTGGGGTCATGCTGCTGCTCGGCCTCATCCTCTACGTCCTGGCCATCCGGCATCAGCGTCGGGGCCGAGGTCCGCGTCGCAAGGGACCCGGTCCGCTACCGATCACCGAGCCCATCGACCTCGCCACGCTTCCGCCCGCGGAGCGCGCGGCGATCGAAGACAGCGAGTCCGCCACGGCGACGGCCCCCGCGGATTCGAGTCCACGGCAGGACGACGATGCGGAGGAGGCCGAGATCGTGGACGAGGGTAAAGACCCCGGCTCCAAGACATCGATGCGAGCCGCGACCGTTCGTCGTCGGCGCCGTCTTCTCGTGATCCCCGCGCTCGGACTCACAGCCATACTCGCAGCCGGTTGCTCGTCCGACTCCTGGCCGCAGCTGGGCGACGCCTCGCCGACTCCGTCGCCGAGCCCCACGGTGGTCGCACCGGAGAACCAGAAGCCGCCGGCGGTCACCGAAGCTCAGGCCAAGCGCATCCTCAAGTCTCTCGCCGGCACCGTGAGTGAGGCCGACGCAGCCCTCGATCTCGATCTGCTGGCGACGCGCTTCGAAGGACCCGCACTCGCGACCAGGACGACGGAGTACGCGTTGCGGACGAAGATCCCGGAGACGGTGCCGCCCGCCGCCATCCCGACCGACGACGTGGAGGTCGTGCTTCCCGAGGCGACCGACCAGTGGCCTCGCACCGTCCTGATGCTGTCGAAGACCGGAGACGACACCGTGCCGCCCGTCGTGCTCACGATGACGCAGGCCGACCCGTGGTCGAACTACAAGGTCTCGCACATGGCGGAGATGTCTGCGGACGCCGCCTTCCCGGAAGTCGCTGCATCCTGGCTCGGCACGTCTCTCGTGCCGTCCGACTCGGCCTTCCTCACTATCCCTCCTGCCGATCTGGCCACGACGTTCGCCGACGTCGTCGATCAGGGGGAACAGAGCGCGTCGTACGGGAAGTTCGACGATCTCGCCCTCACCTACGCGAAGTCGATCACTGACAGCCGTCAGGCCGTGGTCCAGGCGCTCGCGGACAAGGGCGCCGCCGAAACCTCGAAGGCGGCCTTCGATATGGCCGCGACGCAGGATGCCCCCATCTCGATGACGACTCTCGACAGCGGTGCCATCGTCGCCGTCACCCTCACCGATACGGAAACAGTGACGCCGACCGGCGAGGACGTCTCCATCCGCTTCGGTGACAACGCGCAGGCGAAGGCGCTCACCGACGCGACCGAGTCGGCGAAGGGCGTCGAGACGACCTACGAGTTCCAGCTGTTCTTCTCGGTCCCTGCCAAGGGATCGACGGAGCAGATCCGGCTCCTGGCAGCCCACCAGGACCTCCTGTCCGTGAAGGTGATCAAATGAGTGAGATCTCTCCCGCCGCCCTGCGTGGCGCCGTGGACCTGTCGAGCCTCCGCAACCGCCCGGCAACTCCGACCGAGGCGACCTCCGCACCGCCTGTCGCCGATGTCGTCGTCGATGCGACCGACGAGACGTTCGGACAGATCCTCGAGCTCTCGCGGACCGTCCCCGTGGTCGTCGACCTCTGGGCGGAGTGGTGTGGTCCGTGCAAGCAGCTGAGCCCGATCATCGAGAAGGTGACGCGCGAACTCGGGGGACGAGTGCTGCTCGCCAAGGTCGACGTCGATGCGAATCCCCAGCTCGCCCAGAGCTTCCGCGCGCAGTCGATCCCGATGGTGGTGGCGCTGATCGCCGGGCAGCCCGTGCCCATGTTCACGGGTGCCGTGCCCGAGCAGCAGGTGCGCGATGTGTTCGCCCAGCTGCTCCAGGTGGCGGCCCAGAACGGTGTCACCGGGTCGCTCTCGGTGTCCGAGGAGGGTGCAGAGCCGGCGCCCCCCGCAGAGCCGGAGCTTCCACCGCTGCACGCTGAGGCGTTCGCAGCGATCGAGCTCGGGGACTACGCGGCGGCCATCACGGCCTATGAGAAGGCGCTCGCGGAGAACCCCCGTGACGCGGACGCGATCGCGGGGCTCGGCCAGGTGCGCCTCCTCGGCCGCGTGCAGGGCCTCGATCTGCAGGCGGCGCGCGCTGCGGCAGCGGATGGCCCGCTCGATGTCCAGGCGCAGTTCGACGTGGCCGACCTCGATCTCGCCGGGGGACACGTGGAAGACGCCTTCGGCAGGCTGCTCGACCTGTTCGCGCAGCTCCCGGCGGATCAGCGCACTCCGGTGAGGGAGCGTCTTGTCGAGCTCTTCGGTCTCATCGACGCGGAGGATCCGCGAGTGGTGTCGGCGCGCAACCGACTGTCGTCGCTGCTCTTCTAGGGGGACGTTCTCCGGTACCGTTCTCGGCCCTAGCGCGCGTACGCGCCAGGGCGTCTCAGCCGTGGTTGACGGTCGGCACGTGTGGGTCGGACTGGTACCGCAGCCACAGAGTGGACAGCGCAGGCAGCGTCAGGCTCGCGCCAGGAGCGCCGCCTTCTGCCGGCTTCGCGTACACCAGGCCGAGGTTCCCCGATCCGCGGCCCCCGTAGTCGGCCGCATCCGTGTTGCGCACCTCCTGCCACACGCCCTCGCGGGGCAGGTTGAGCTGGTAGCCCGTGCGTTCCACGCCGGCGAAGTTGCTGACGACGACCAGGCGCCCCCCGTGGGCGTCACGTCGTTCGAAGGCGATCACCGTGGGATCCCAGCTCGGCGCTCCGAGACGGCTGAACGACGAGCCGTCGTTGTCACGCTCCCACAGCGGCGCCTGCGCCCGGTAGGAGCGGTTCATCGCCCCGACGAAGTCCTGCAGCTGCGCGTGTGAGGGCTGGTCGAGAAGCCACCAGTCCAGCTCCCGACCCTCCGACCACTCGGCGAGCTGACCGAATTCCTGCCCCATGAAGAGCAGCTTCTTGCCGGGATGACCCCACATGTAGGCGAGATACGCGCGGACGTTCGCGAGCTTGTGCCAGTGATCGCCCGGCATCTTGGCGAGCAGACTGCCCTTGCCGTGCACGACTTCGTCGTGACTGATGGGAAGCAGGTAGTTCTCTCCGAAGGCGTACACGAAGGAGAAGGTCATCTCGCCTTCATGGTGACCGCGGTACATCGGGTCGCGGGCGATGTACTGGAGCGAGTCGTTCATCCACCCCATGTTCCATTTGAAGCCGAACCCCAGACCCGCGTGATCGGTCGGAGCAGTGACCCCGGGGAAGCTGGTCGACTCCTCCGCGATCATCACGATTCCCGGGTCACCGATACGGAAACAGTGACGCCGACCGGCGAGGACGTCTCCATCCGCTTCGGTGACAACGCGCAGGCGAAGGCGCTCACCGACGCGACCGAGTCGGCGAAGGGCGTCGAGACGACCTACGAGTTCCAGCTGTTCTTCTCGGTCCCTGCCAAGGGATCGACGGAGCAGATCCGGCTCCTGGCAGCCCACCAGGACCTCCTGTCCGTGAAGGTGATCAAATGAGTGAGATCTCTCCCGCCGCCCTGCGTGGCGCCGTGGACCTGTCGAGCCTCCGCAACCGCCCGGCAACTCCGACCGAGGCGACCTCCGCACCGCCTGTCGCCGATGTCGTCGTCGATGCGACCGACGAGACGTTCGGACAGATCCTCGAGCTCTCGCGGACCGTCCCCGTGGTCGTCGACCTCTGGGCGGAGTGGTGTGGTCCGTGCAAGCAGCTGAGCCCGATCATCGAGAAGGTGACGCGCGAACTCGGGGGACGAGTGCTGCTCGCCAAGGTCGACGTCGATGCGAATCCCCAGCTCGCCCAGAGCTTCCGCGCGCAGTCGATCCCGATGGTGGTGGCGCTGATCGCCGGGCAGCCCGTGCCCATGTTCACGGGTGCCGTGCCCGAGCAGCAGGTGCGCGATGTGTTCGCCCAGCTGCTCCAGGTGGCGGCCCAGAACGGTGTCACCGGGTCGCTCTCGGTGTCCGAGGAGGGTGCAGAGCCGGCGCCCCCCGCAGAGCCGGAGCTTCCACCGCTGCACGCTGAGGCGTTCGCAGCGATCGAGCTCGGGGACTACGCGGCGGCCATCACGGCCTATGAGAAGGCGCTCGCGGAGAACCCCCGTGACGCGGACGCGATCGCGGGGCTCGGCCAGGTGCGCCTCCTCGGCCGCGTGCAGGGCCTCGATCTGCAGGCGGCGCGCGCTGCGGCAGCGGATGGCCCGCTCGATGTCCAGGCGCAGTTCGACGTGGCCGACCTCGATCTCGCCGGGGGACACGTGGAAGACGCCTTCGGCAGGCTGCTCGACCTGTTCGCGCAGCTCCCGGCGGATCAGCGCACTCCGGTGAGGGAGCGTCTTGTCGAGCTCTTCGGTCTCATCGGCGCGGAGGATCCGCGAGTGGTGTCGGCGCGCAACCGACTGTCGTCGCTGCTCTTCTAGGGGGACGTTCTCCGGTACCGTTCTCGGCCCTGGAGCGCGTACGCGCCAGGGCGTCTCAGCCGTGGTTGACGGTCGGCACGTGTGGGTCGGACTGGTACCGCAGCCACAGAGTGGACAGCGCAGGCAGCGTCAGGCTCGCGCCAGGAGCGCCGCCTTCTGCCGGCTTCGCGTACACCAGGCCGAGGTTCCCCGATCCGCGGCCCCCGTAGTCGGCGGCATCCGTGTTGAGCACCTCCTGCCACACGCCCTCGCGGGGCAGGTTGAGCTGGTAGCCCGTGCGTTCCACGCCGGCGAAGTTGCTGACGACGACCAGGCGCCCCCCGTGGGCGTCACGTCGTTCGAAGGCGATCACCGTGGGATCCCAGCTCGGCGCTCCGCGACGGCTGAACGACGAGCCGTCGTTGTCACGCTCCCACAGCGGCGCCTGCGCCCGGTAGGAGCGGTTCATCGCCCCGACGAAGTCCTGCAGCTGCGCGTGTGAGGGCTGGTCGAGAAGCCACCAGTCCAGCTCCCGACCCTCCGACCACTCGGCGAGCTGACCGAATTCCTGCCCCATGAAGAGCAGCTTCTTGCCGGGATGACCCCACATGTAGGCGAGATACGCGCGGACGTTCGCGAGCTTGTGCCAGTGATCGCCCGGCATCTTGGCGAGCAGACTGCCCTTGCCGTGCACGACTTCGTCGTGACTGATGGGAAGCAGGTAGTTCTCTCCGAAGGCGTACACGAAGGAGAAGGTCATCTCGCCTTCATGGTGACCGCGGTACATCGGGTCGCGGGCGATGTACTGGAGCGAGTCGTTCATCCACCCCATGTTCCATTTGAAGCCGAACCCCAGACCCGCGTGATCGGTCGGAGCAGTGACCCCGGGGAAGCTGGTCGACTCCTCCGCGATCATCACGATTCCCGGGTGTAGCCGGTACGAGGTGGCGTTGACCTCCTGCAGGAAGCGGATCGCCTCGAGGTTCTCGCGTCCGCCGTGGATGTTCGGCTCCCATTGGCCGGGTTCGCGCGAGTAGTCGAGATAGAGCATGGAGGCGACCGCGTCAACGCGAAGGCCGTCGACGTGGAACTCCTCGAGCCAGTAGAGCGCGTTGGCGACGAGGAATCCCCGTACCTCCGGCCTGCCGTAGTCGAAGATCAGCGTCCCCCAGTCCTGGTGCTCTCCCCGTCGCGGATCGGGGTGCTCGTAGAGCGGCTGTCCGTCGAAGCGGGCGAGGGCGAAGGCGTCCTTGGGGAAGTGACCAGGCACCCAGTCCATGATGACGCCGATGCCTGCCTGGTGCAGCCGGTCGATGAGGTAGCGGAGGTCGTCGGGGCTGCCGAAACGACTGGTCGGGGCGTAGTACCCGCTCACCTGGTATCCCCAGGATCCGCCGAAGGGGTGCTCCGCGAGCGGCATGAACTCGACATGGGTGAATCCCGCGTCCGTCACGTGCTGGATGAGCGGATCCGCGATCTCGCGATAGCCAAGTCCACCTCGCCACGATCCGACGTGGACCTCGTAGACCGACAGCGGTTGCGCGACGGCATGGGTGGCCGCCCTCCTGGTCATCCAGGCGCCATCGGACCAGGAGTGGGAGGAGGTGGTCACGACGGACGCTGTGTCCGGCGGCACCTCCGCCGCGAGCGCCATCGGATCGGCCTTGAGGATCCACGCGCCGTCGCGGGTACGGATCTGATACTTGTACCTGGTGCCGATCGGGATCCCGGGGACGAAGAGCTCCCAGACGCCGCTGACTCCCATCGAGCGCATGGCGTGCGACTCGCCGTTCCAGCCGTTGTGGTCACCGACCACGCGCACGGCTGAGGCATTCGGGGCCCAGACGGCGAATGAGACGCCGATCTCTCCGTCGAAGGTGCGCACGTGTGCTCCCAGCACCTCCCAGAGACGTTCGTGACGCCCCTCGGCGATGAGGTGGAGGTCGAGGTCGCCCAGAGTCGGGGGATGGCGGTAGGGGTCGCCGACGACCGTCTCCTCGTGATCGCCGTACCGCGTCGCGATCCGATACGGGAGTGGAGGGCCGTCGTGCTGAGCTTCCCAGATGCCGTGCGCCACATGGGCGAGTTCGAGCCTGCTCCCGTCGGCGAACACGGCAGCGACCGCACCCGCGAGGGGGCGTCTCGCCCGGATGACGGTGACGGTGCGATCAGCGGCATCCTTGTGCGCGTGCGCTCCGAGAACCGCGTGCGGATCGTGATGCGTGGCCGCTGAGATCGCCTCCCACTCGGTGGATGCCGCGACGTCTTCGGTGTAGCTCATGATCGCTCCCTCACCTTCAGGATGTGCACCGGCTCGGCGAACGCGTCGAGTCGTACGTAGTTGTGGTCGCTCCAGGTCCAGATCGCTCCGGTGAGGAGATCCTCCACCTCGAAGGCTTCCCCCAGCGGGATTCCCCATTGCGTCGTGTCGAGGTGCACGGTCGTCTCGCGTACCGAGTGCGGATCGACGTTGGCGACCACGATGATGGTGTCCGAGCGTCCGGTACCGGTGAACTCGGCAGCAAGGTGCTTGCTGTAGACGAGGACGGCATCGTCGTCGCTCCAGTGCACCCGGAAGTTGCGAAGCTGCTGCAGCGCCGGGTGTGCCTCCCGGATAGCGTTGAGTCTGCGCAGGAGGGGAGCGAGCGATTCGCCTCTGGCTTCGGCTCCCGCCCAGTCGCGGAACTTGAACTCGTACTTCTCGTTGTCGATGTTCTCTTCCGAGCCGGGCCTGGCGACGTTCTCGAACAGCTCGTATCCGGCGTACACGCCGTAGACGGGGCCGGCCGTCGCCGCGATGCAGGCCCGGATACGGTAGGCCGCCCTGCCGCCGAACTGCAGGTACTCGGTGAGGATGTCATGCGTGTTCACGAACAGGTTCGGGCGCATGTAGTCGGAGGTCTCCTGCGACACCGACGTCAGGAACTCCTCGAGCTCCGCCTTCGTGTTGCGCCACGTGAAGTAGCTGTAGCTCTGCTGGAAGCCCACGGCGGCGAGCGCGCGCATGACCGCCGGGCGTGTGAACGCCTCAGCCAGGAAGATGACGTCGGGGTCGGCCGCATTCACCTCGGCGATGAGCCACTCCCAGAACTGGAGCGGCTTGGTGTGCGGGTTGTCGACGCGGAAGATCTTCACGCCCTGCGCAACCCAGTGCTGCACGACGCGCAGCATCTCGGCGTAGATGCCCGCGGGATCATTGTCGAAGTTGAGCGGGTAGATGTCCTGGTACTTCTTCGGCGGGTTCTCGGCGTAGGCGATCGTCCCGTCGGGGAGGGTCGTGAACCACTCAGGATGCTCCTGCACCCACGGGTGGTCGGGAGAGGCTTGCAGCGCGAGGTCGAGAGCGACTTCCAGGCCCTCCTTCCGGGCTGCACGCACGAAGGCGCGGAAATCCTGGGCCGAGCCGAGGTCCGGATGGATGGCGTCGTGTCCGCCCTCCGCTGCGCCGATCGCGTACGGGGAGCCCGGGTCTCCCGGTTCGGCCGTGAGGGTGTTGTTGCGGCCCTTGCGGTTGGTCGTGCCGATCGGATGGATGGGGACCAGGTAGACGACGTCGAACCCCATGGCTGCGACCTCGGGCAGCCGTCGTGTCGCCGTACGGAACGTACCGCTCCTGACGGTGCCGTCCTTGAGGCGTCTGGCGCCCTCGGAGCGCGGGAAGAACTCGTACCAGGCGCCGACACCCGCGGCGCGCCGGTCGACGTCCAGCATCTGGGGGAGTGTGACGGAGCGCAGCGACGTGACAGGACGCTCTCGGAAGATCTGTGCGAGCTCTGCATCCGTCGAAAGGGCGATGGTCGTCGCGGCATCTCCGTTGCGGAGCGAGAGGGCATCAGCGGCCAGTCGTCTCCGCTGCGCTGCAGGACGATCCTTCTCGGCGGCGGCGGTGGTGAGGAGATCGGCGCCGAGCGCCGCCATGACCGGGACGTCGACGCCGGCCGCCACCTTCAGCGCGGCGGCGTGGGCCCAGGTCGCGAAGTCGTCGGAGAAGGCTTCGAACCGGTAGCTCCAGGAGCCCTGCTCGTCGAGCGCGATCTCCGCCACCCACGTGTCGGTGCCGTCATCGCGCGGCGTGAGGCGATGCAGGCTCTCTTCGCCGGAGGGCGATGTGAGGCGGACATGCACGCCGATGATGTCGTGCCCCTCTCGGAACGCGACCACCCGGAACGGGACGACCTCGCCGACGAAGGCCTTCGGAGTGAACCCGCCAGGGACGGTGGGCGCAGGCTCCAGGAGCGGGATACGCGTCGTCCGCAACGAGCCGGGAGCATCTGCTCCGTCCGCGGCGCGCGCCGGGATCTGAGCGCGGCTCCGAAGAGCCGAGGACCGAGTACCAGCACGAGCAGCCACCTCCCGAATGTACCGCGCGGACGTGGCGGCGGGTAGCGCGCAGGATGGTGCGTCGGCCGCCGGACTCATTCCACGCGGAAAAGCCTCATCGACGTGCCGGACACCGGAAGGACATCGCCGGGTGCGAAGACCTCGGCGTCGTCAGAGGGACGTTCCTGCGCGCTCGACCACAGCGAGACGAAGCGCGTCGCTCCATCGATCTCCTCGGGGAGACGGACATCTACGGGGGACTCGGTTCCGTGCACGATGAGCAGGATGCGGTTGTGCGCCTCGGTATCAGGCGTGGAGGCGGCGACGTACTGCAGCGTTCTGTTGCCGGGGTCGGCCCACTGCTCCTGTTCCATCGTCTCGCCGTTCTGGTCATACCAGTCCATCACCGAGGCATTGGGAATGTGCTCGCCGAGTCGCGCGTAGCGGCTGGGGCGCAGTGCGGGGTTCTCCTGACGAAGGCGGATCAGGCGCGAGACGTGGGCGCGCAGGTCCTCTTGCCACGGCTCGAACTCCCAGCCGAGCCAGGTGAGCACGGAGTCCTGAGCGTAGGCGTTGTTGTTGCCTCGCTGGGTGCGGCCCACTTCATCGCCGGCAGTGAGCATCGGGATACCTGCAGAGAGCAGAAGGGTCCCCAAGAGGTTCCGCATCGCCTTGCGGCGGGCGGCGAGGATCGCCGGGTCGTCGGTGGGGCCCTCGACGCCGTGGTTGAAGGCGCGGTTCATATCGGCGCCGTCGCGGTTGTGCTCGCCGTTCGCCTCGTTGTGCTTCACGTCGTAGGAGACGAGATCATGCAGGGTGAATCCATCGTGGGCGGTCACGAAGTTCACGCTGGCGAGCGGGCCGCGGTCTTCGCTGAACGTGTTGGAGGATCCGGCGAGGCGGGTCGCGAACCCGCCGATGCCGACCGGGGCGGACGCGCGGCGCGCGTAGTCGATGTCACTCAACCAGAAGTTGCGCACCCTGTCGCGATAGCGGTCGTTCCATTCATGCCAGCCGGCGGGGAAGTTCCCCGTCTGCCAGCCACCGAGGCCCACATCCCACGGTTCGGCGATGAGCTTGGCGTCTGCGAGGACGGGATCATCCGCGATGGCGGCGAGGAGCGGGTGCTCCGGCGAGTAGGCGTGCGTCTCGTCTCGCGCGATGGCGGTGGCGAGGTCGAAGCGGAACCCGTCGATCTGCATCTCCTGCGCCCAGTAGCGCAGCGAGTCCAGCACGAGTCTCGCGCCCGCAGCGGTCGATGTGTTGAGGGTGTTGCCGCAGCCCGTGGTGTCGATGTAGATCCCGGACTCGTCCTGACGGTAGTAGCTCGCGTTGTCGATGCCCCGCAGGCTCGATCTGGGGCCGCCGATACCCTCCTCCGAGGTGTGGTTGTACACGACGTCGAGGATCACTTCGAGCCCCGCCTCGTGCAGCAGCCGCACCATGCCCTTGAACTCGGCCAGTACGGCTTCGGGGCCCGCCTTCCGAGCCTCCTCCGTCGCGTAGGCGGTGTGCGGAGTGAAGAAGTTCAGGGTGTTGTAGCCCCAGTAGTTCGTGAGTCCGCGTTCGAGGAGTCGTGGTTCCGGCACGAAGGCGTGCACAGGCAGCAGCTCGATCGAAGTGATGCCCAGCTCGTGGAAGTACTCGATCATCGCGGGGTGCGCGAGACCGGCGTAGGTGCCGTGCAGCGCGGGTGGGACGTCCGGGTGACGCTTCGTGAGCCCCTTGACGTGACCTTCGTAGATCACGGTGCGGTCCAGGGGCACGCGCGGCTTCTGCGAGTCGCCCCAGTCGAAACCGTCGACGATGACGACCGAGCGCCATTCCTCGTACCCGTCTCCTTGCGCGAGGCCGCGAGCGTAGGGGTCCAGCAGCAGGGTCTCCGGGTTGAAGGTGTTGCCCGGGCCGTGTGGGCCGCTGACGCGGATCGCGTAGCGAACCCCCGGCTGGAGCATCTCCGTCGTGACTTCCCAGATCCCCCCTGGCAGCCGCTCGAGCGCCACTTGATCGGTCGCCCAGTCGAGATCGGTCGCGTCGAAGACGACCAGTTCGACGGATGAGGCGTTCTGCGACCAGACACGCAGTGTGCCGACACCGTCGTGCAGACGGACGCCGAGGTTGTCGAGGACGGGGCCGCCGGGCGCGGTGAGGTCTCGGGACGCGGGCATGAGTACACATTAGGCGTGATGTGTTGCCGTCTCATGACAAGGAGGACCCGGTCCCAGGCGCGAAGGCCCTCTCCCGACGGTTTCGCGAGAGAATCGAAGGATGCGGCACTATCTCGACCACGCGGCGACCACGCCCCTGCGCCCCGAAGCGCGTGAGGCGTGGCTGGCAGCGTCGGAGACGGTGGGCAACGCCTCCTCGACTCATGGCGCCGGCCAGGACGCACGGCGGCTTCTCGAGGAGTCCCGTGAGCGCGTGGCGGCGGTGCTGGAGGCCGACCCGATCGAGATCGTGTTCACCTCAGGCGGCACCGAATCGATAAACCTGGCGTTGCAGGGTTTGTGGCGCGCCCGGCCCACGGGGACGTCGGCGATCGTGATGCCCGACGCCGAGCACCACGCGACCACGGACACCGTCGCAGCGCTCCTCGATGAGGGGGCGGAGGTGCGACAGGTGCCGGTCTCGCCCTCGGCGCGCATCGTCCCGGAGCGCTTCGCCGAGGCTCTTCCCGGAGCTGCCCTCGCCACGGCGCTGGTGGCGAACAACGAGGCCGGGACGATCAACGACGCACGGTCGCTTGCGGCAGGGTCCGCCGGCGCCGGAGTTCCCCTCCACCTCGACGCGGTCGCTGCGCTCGGCCACGTGCCCTTGTCGTTCCGAGGCCTTCGAGGAGAGGCGGACAGCGGGGTCGGGCTCGTCGCGATGAGCCTCGCCGGTCACAAGATCGGCGCACCGGTGGGGGTCGGGGTGCTCGTCACCGCCCGCTCCGCCCGGCTCACGGCGTTGCTACGCGGGGGAGCCCAGCAACGAGGCCTGCGCGCCGGCACACAGGATGTCGCCGGAGCCGCCGCCCTCGCCGTGGCTCTCGAACTCGCGGAGCATGAACGACAGGGCGAGGCTGCGCGTCTCAGTGCGCTGCGCGACCGCCTCGTGGCCGGGATCGTTGCCGCGGTGCCGACGGCCGAGCTCCTGGGCGACCCGACCGACCGTCTTCCCGGCAACGCGCACATGCTGTTCCCGGGTGCGGTGGGGGAGAGCCTGCTGTTCCTGCTCGACGTCGCAGGCGTGGCGGCGTCGACGGGATCAGCCTGCCAGGCGGGCGTGGCCGAACCTTCGCATGTCGTGATGGCGATGGGACGCCCGGAGCGGGACGCCCGCAGCGTGCTGCGCTTCTCGCTCGGGCGGACATCGACCGAGAGCGATGTCGATGCCGTGCTCGGTGCGATCGCCGAGGCGTACACGCGCGCATCCGGCGCCGGCACAGCCGCACGCTCGTAGACTGGTCGTATGCGGATCCTTGCGGCGATGAGCGGTGGAGTCGACTCCGCCGTCGCGGCAGCCAGGGCCGTGGAGGCGGGGCACGACGTGGTCGGCGTGCATCTCGCGCTCTCCCGGGCGGGCGGAACACTGCGCACCGGCAGTCGAGGATGCTGCACGATCGAGGATGCCCTCGACGCGCGTCGTGCAGCCGACGTGCTCGGCATCCCGTTCTACGTCTGGGATTTCTCCGAGCGGTTCCGAGACGATGTGATCGAGGACTTCATCTCGGAGTACCAGGCAGGCCGCACCCCGAATCCCTGCATGCGCTGCAACGAGAAGATCAAGTTCGCCGCCCTTCTGGAGCGTGCAATCGAGTTGGGCTTCGACGCGGTGTGCACGGGGCATTACGCCACTCTGGTCGACGGCGAGGACGGCCTCGAGCTGCACCGGGCGTCGGACAACGCCAAGGACCAGTCCTATGTGCTCGGCGTCCTCACGGCCGAACAGCTGGCGCACACCTACTTCCCGCTCGGCACGACGCCCACGAAGGCCATCGTCCGCGCAGAGGCCGAAGCACGCGGCCTGAGCGTCGCGCAGAAGCCGGACAGCCACGACATCTGCTTCATTCCCGATGGGGACACGCGCGGCTGGCTCGCCGACAAGGTCGGCACGGCCACCGGCGAGATCGTCGATCGTACGGGCGAGGTCGTCGGATCGCACGAGGGCGCGCATGCCTTCACCGTCGGACAGCGACGCGGGCTCAAGCTCGGCGTTCCCGCGGCAGACGGCAAGCCGCGCTTCGTCCTCGAGGTGCGACCGGTCTCGAACACGGTGGTCGTCGGCCCCAAGGAGGCCCTCGCGATCGCCGAGATCGCCGGAGAGCGGTTCAGCTGGGCCGGTGCCGCACCCACGGAGTCCTCGTTCGAGTGCCACGTGCAGATCCGAGCGCACGCCGAGCCGGTCCCTGCGAGGGCCGAGATCTCCGAAGGCGGCGTGCGCGTGACGCCCCAGGTCGCGTTGGACGGCGTCGCACCGGGACAGACCGCCGTGCTCTACATCGGGACGCGGGTGCTCGGACAGTTCACGATCGACACCACGGTGTCCGCGGTCCCTGTCGGCGCGTAGCCTCCTCCGGTGTCCGCACCCGCTCGTAGACTGACGGGGTGCCGGAGAACATCTCGTTGGAAGACGCCCGAACCGAAGCCGAGGAGCTGACCACGCGCATCCTCGATGCGAAGGAGGCCTACTACGGCCGCGACACCTCGATCGTCGACGATTCCACCTACGACGGCTGGATGCGCCGACTCGAAGAGCTCGAGCGTCTGCATCCCGAGTTGCAGGGGCAGGACTCGCCCACACAGATGGTGGGGGCGGCTGAGGCGACGGGTCTCGCGACCATCGAGCACGCGGAGCGCATGCTCAGCCTCGACAACGTCTTCTCCATCGACGAGCTGCGGGAATGGGCCGCGAAGACGAAGGCCGCCGCCGGGCGCGATGTCGCCTGGCTCACCGAGCTGAAGATCGACGGCCTCGCCATCAATCTCCGCTATGAGAAAGGCGTGCTCACTTCTGCTGCGACCAGGGGCGACGGACGCGTGGGGGAGATCGTCACGGAGAACGCGCTTCGGCTGCCCGAGATCCCGTATCGACTGAGCGGTGAGGGCCACCCGGCCATCGTGGAGGTGCGCGGGGAGGTCTTCATCCCGGTCGCCGCGTTCGAACGGCTCAACGCGGCCCAGGCGGCGTTCCGCGATCGCGCCTACGCCGATGCGCTCGAGCGCTGGGAGGCGCGGGGCGGAGCGAAGAAGCCCTTCGACGAGGAGAAGGCTCGCACCGCCGCCGCGCGCCGATTCCCCGCGTTCGCCAATCCCCGCAACGCGGCGAGCGGCGGCCTGCGTCAGCAGATCGACAAGAAGAACGGCCTCGAACTCGAAGCCGGCCTGCTGCGCATCGAGTCGCTCGCGCTCTACGTGCACGGCGTCGGCGCATGGTCGAACCCTCCCGTCGCGGCGCAGAGCGAGGTCTACGATCTGCTGGCCGAGTGGGGGCTGCCGACGAGCCCGCACACCAGGGTGTGCCACACGATCGATGAGGTTGTCACGTTCGTGGAGTACTTCGGCGAACACCGCCACGACATCGAGCACGAGCTTGACGGCATCGTGGTGAAGGTCGACGAGCTCGAGCTTCATGACGAGCTCGGCGCGACCAGCCGGGCTCCGCGCTGGGCGATCGCGTACAAGTATCCGCCGGAAGAGGTGCAGACGAAGCTCCTCGACATCGTGGTGTCGGTCGGCCGCACCGGCCGCGCGACGCCCTTCGCGGTGATGGCTCCTGCGCAGGTCGCGGGGTCCGTCGTCCGGCAGGCGACTCTGCACAACAAGGACGTCGTGAAGGCGAAGGGCGTGCTGATCGGAGACACCGTCGTGCTGCGCAAAGCCGGCGACGTCATCCCCGAGGTCCTCGGTCCGGTCGTCGAGAAGCGCGACGGCACGGAACGCGAGTTCGTGATGCCCCTGGAGTGCCCGGAGTGCGGCACTCCGCTTCGGGCGATGAAGGAGGGCGACATCGATCTGCGGTGTCCGAACGCGCGTTCGTGTCCGGCGCAGGTGCGCGGACGTGTCGAGCACATCGGCTCCCGCGGTGCCCTCGATGTCGAGGCCCTCGGCGAGGTCACCGCCGCCGCTCTGACACAGCCGACGTCTCCCGCGGTGCCGCCGCTCGAGACCGAGGCAGGCCTCTTCGCCCTCACGCTCGACCAGCTCGTCCCCATCGAGCTGGTGGTCCGCGATGCGGAGACGGGGCTTCCCAAGGAGGACGAGGACGGGATCGTCAAGACGCGCGCCCCGTTCCGACGGAACCCGACTGCGGCCGAGAAGAAGTCCGGCCTCGAGGGTCCGCAGCCCTCGTCCCAGGCGCTCACTCTTCTCGCCGAGCTCGAGAAGGCGAAGAAGAAGGACCTGTGGCGTCTGCTCGTGTCCTTGAACATCCGCCACGTCGGACCTGTCGCTGCGAGGGCGCTCGCACAGTGGTTCGGCTCACTCGACGCGATCCGCACGGCTACGCGCGACGAGCTGGCTGCCGTGGAGGGCGTGGGCGGCATCATCGCCGACTCGCTCCTCGCCTGGTTCGAGGTCGACTGGCACAAAGAGATCGTGGAGCAGTGGGCGGATGCGGGGGTGCAGTGGAAGACACCAGGTCACCCCGGTCCCGGCGCTGCCGTCGCCGCAGGGGGAGTGCTCGAAGGACTGACGGTGGTCGCCACCGGCTCGCTCGACGGCTACACGCGTGAGGGTGCGCAGGAAGCCATCATCAACGCGGGAGGAAAGGCGGCGTCGAGCGTGTCGAAGAAGACGGACTTCGTGGCCGCCGGCCCCGGCGCGGGGTCCAAGCTCGGCAAGGCGGAGGAGCTCGGTCTCCGGATCCTCGATGCGGCGCAGTTCCACATCCTGGTGACGGAGGGGCCGGACGCGCTCCCTCCCGCGGGCGAAGGGGCGTGAGACGCTTCGGTCCGCTGATCGTCGTCCCCGAGGCGTTGGCTGTCGGTGATCCCGGTCGGAACCACCTGCGGCTGATGCCCGAGGCCGTGATCATCCGCGACGGAGTCGAGAATCGCGGAATAGTGCCGTGGACGGGACTCGAGCAGATCGAACTCGACGTTCCGACGACGAACTTCCGCCTCCCCGGTCTCACGGGCACTGTGCTGCTCGGAGCGTTGACCGCCCTGATGCTGAGCGATCCCGGGATCGATCCCGATGACGGTTCCGCGAAGCTCGTCGTCGAAGGAGAGACGCGCACCGTCCCGCTGAGCCGTCATCACGTCGGAGGTTACTGGACCCCGACCGTCACGGGAGCGCACCGACTGATCGCTCACCTGATCTCGCACCCGGAGCAACGGGCCCTTCTGGCACATCCAGAGCCGCTGATCGCCGTCGCCGCACGGCTCGCGCGCGGAAGCGACTAGACACCGCCGCGCGCGACCCGCCGTCAGCTCTTGTGGCGCGGCTTGCGGAAGGGCTTCTCGTCCCGGCTTTCGCGCGCAGGGCGCTCGTCACGGTCACGACGATCGAAACGGTCACCGCGACCGCCGGAGGGACGATCCTCGCGAGGGCCGCTACGTCGAGCGCCAGGACCGCGGTCGGGCTTGATCTCAATGAGGCGGCCCGAGATGCGGGTGTCGCGGAGCTTGTCGAGCACGGCGGGATCCATGTTCGACGGGAGCTCGACGGTCGAGAAGTCGGGGCGGATGTTGATCGCCCCGAAGTCGTCACGGCCCAGGCCGCCCTCGTTGGCGAGGGCGCCGACGATCTGGCGCGGCTCGACACGGTGACGCCTGCCGACCTCGATGCGATAGGCGGTGTAGTCGCCACGGCTGCGGCGTTCGCCCCGAGGCTCGCGCGCGTCACGAGTGGGGCGCTCCCGCTGCGGCCGATTGTCCGCCTCGACGGCCCTGGTGAGCGCATCGTTGGCGGGATCGAGGAGCAGAGGCTTGTCTCCCTGCGCGACCACGGCCAGCGCCGCGGCGACGTCGCTCTCCGGCACATCATGATGACGGACGTAGTGCGCGATGATGTCGCGGAACGCGTCGATGCGCCCGGTCTCCGAGAGAGCGGTGGTGATGGCATCGTCGAACCGGGTCAACCGGGTGGTGTTAACGTCCTCCGTGCTCGGCAGCTGCATCTGAGTGGGCTGCTGTCGGGTCGCCTTCTCGATGTGCTTGAGCAGGTAGCGCTCGCGCGGGGTGATGAAGCTGATCGCGTCGCCCGTTCGTCCCGCGCGCCCGGTGCGACCGATGCGGTGCACGTAGGACTCGGTGTCCGTGGGGATGTCGAAGTTCACGACGTGGCTGATGCGCTCGACGTCGAGCCCGCGCGCGGCCACGTCGGTCGCGACGAGGATGTCGAGCTTTCCGTCCTTGAGCTGGTTGACGCTGCGCTCGCGCTGCACCTGAGGCACGTCGCCGTTGATGGCTGCGGCTGAGTAGCCGCGGGCGCGGAGCTTCTCGGCGAGCGTCTCGGTCTCGTTCTTGGTGCGGACGAAGACGATCATGCCGTCGAAGTTCTCGACTTCGAGGATGCGGGTCAGCGCGTCGACCTTCTGCGCGTACGAGACCACGAGGTACCGCTGAGTGATGTTCGTGCCCGTCGCGGTCTTCGACTTGATGCTGATCTCTTCCGGCTCGCGCAGGTACTTCTGCGCGAGGCGGCGGATCTGCGGCGGCATCGTGGCGGAGAACAGCGCGACCTGCTTCTCCTCGGGTGTCTGCGCGAGGATCTGCTCCACATCCTCCGCGAAGCCCATCTTCAGCATCTCGTCGGCCTCGTCGAGCACGAGGTACTGCAGCTGCGACAGGTCGAGTGTGCCCTTGGCGAGGTGATCCATGATGCGGCCCGGTGTCCCGACGATGACATGCACCCCGCGGCGCAGAGCCGAGAGCTGCACGCCGTAGCCCTGTCCGCCGTAGACGGGGAGGACGTGAACACCCTTCATCTTGGACGCGTACGACTCGAACGCCTCGCACACCTGGAGGGCGAGCTCACGGGTCGGAGCCAGCACGAGCGCCTGCGGCGTCTTCTGCGCGACATCGAGACGCTCGAGCACGGGCAGCGCGAATGCCGCGGTCTTGCCGGTTCCGGTCTGCGCCATGCCGACGACGTCGCGCCCGGCGAGGAGGGTAGGGATAGTGGCCGCCTGGATGGGCGACGGGGTCTCGTAGCCGAGGTCCTTGATGGCTTTGAGGACGGGCCCGGTGATTCCGAGTTCCTCGAATCCGGGGGTCGCGGGGGAGTCCTCGGGGGCGTCGGTCAGCACTGCATCTTCAGGGGTCACTTCCCAAGGGTAGCGCGCCGAACGTCTCGCCGCCTGTGAGGGCGTCCTCAGGAGCCGGTGTTCAGGGCGACCAGCTTCTCCTTGACCTGCCGACGGAGCACCTTGCCGATGAGCGACTTCGGGAGTTCGTCGACCACGAAGATCCTCCTGGGGACCTTGTAGGGCGTCAGGATGCTGCGCGCGAACTCGCGGATGGCCTCCACGTCGACCTCGGTCTCCGGATCGACGACGATCGCGGCCACGACCTCCTCGCCCGAGTGCTCGCTCGGAAGTCCGATGACCGCAGCGTCGACCACCTGCGGGTGCTGGCGCAGCGCATTCTCGACCTCGGTGGGGGCAACGTTGAAGCCGCCGGTGATGATGAGCTCCTTGATGCGGTCGACGATGCGCACGAAGCCGGCTTCGTCGATCGTGACGATGTCGCCCGTGCGGTACCACCCGTCGACGAACACGGCCTCCGTCTCCTCCGGCTTGCCGTAGTACCCGGAGAAGACCTGCGGTCCGCGAACCACGAGTTCTCCCGCCGCTCCTGCAGGCACGTCCTCCGTGGGGTTCTCCGGGTCGACCACCCGGCATTCGGTTCCGGGCAGCGGAAGTCCGACGGTGCCGGACACGCGGTTGTCGGCGACGGGGTTCGCCATGAGTACGGGCGAGCACTCGCTCAGGCCGTAGCCCTCGACGAGGTAGCCGTTGGTCGCCTCCTCGAAGGGCACCACCAGCTCGTGGGGCAGTGCCATGGCCCCGGAGATCGCGACCTCGATGCCGTCGAGCGACACACCTTTGGCCTTGGCAGCGCTCAGAAGGCGGTCGGCGATCGGTGGCACGAGCGGGAGGAACGTCGCGGGATGCTTCTTCACGACGTCGAGAACCAGATCGGGATCGAACTTCGGGAAGAGCACGAGTCGCGCGCCCATCGACATCGCGAACGTCAGACAGAGCGTGAGGCCGTATGCGTGGAACATCGGCAGCACCGCGTACACGACGCATCCCTTGCCGCGCTGGATCGACGGCACCCAGGCCTGCGACTGCGCAGCATTGGCGAGGAGGTTGCGGTGCGTGAGCGCGGCACCCTTCGGCGTCCCGGTGGTGCCTGAGGTGTACTGGATGATCGCCAGGTCGTCGGCTGCGGGCGTCGGGTGCGAGGACGGAATCGGGTCTGTGGCGATCAGCGAGTCCCAGAGCACCGTGCCGCGGACCTTCTCGGTGAGCGCTGCGCGGGACTCCCTGGCCTTGGCGACGGGCAGACGCAGGGCAAAGCGGGTGAGGAAGGGCATCGCGCGGGTCACGTCGACGGAGACGAGGTTCGTCACCGCCAGGTCGGCGGGGAACTCCTGCACCGTGGAGACGACCTTGTTCCACACGATCGCATGCTTCGCGCCGTGGTCCTCGAACTGCTTGCGGAGCTCGCGCGGCGTGTACAGCGGGTTGTGCTCGACCACGACCGCGCCGAGTCGGAGCACCGCGTAGAACGCCACGATGTGCTGCGGACAGTTGGGGAGCACGATGGCCACCGGGTCGCCGGCGCGGACGCCCAGGTCTCGCAGGCCCGTCGCCGCCCGGTCGATGGCGGCCTGCAGCTCGGCGTACGTCGTCTCGCGGCCGAAGAACTGCAGGGCGGGGGCATCCGGATAGTCGCGTGCCGAGGCGGCGACGATGTCGACGAGCGATCCGTCGACGGGAGGCAGGTCTTCCGGGACGCCCGCGGCGTAGCTGGCGGTCCACGGGCGCGGGGGCTGGAACGTGCTCACCCGCCCAGCATATGTCGACGGCCGTGCAGGGAAGAGGAGTGACGGGTGCTCCAACTAGACTGGGGGAGTGTCTGAAATCACCCCTGAACTCGTGCGCCACCTCGGTGTGCTCGCACGCATCCAGCTGAACGACGACGAGGTGTCGCGGCTCACGGGCCAGCTCGACGCGATCGTCGACAACATCGCCAAGGTGTCGGAGGTCGCGACCGCCGACGTGGCAGCGACGAGCCACCCCATCCCGTTGAGCAACGTCTTCCGCCCCGACGTGGTCGGGCAGACGCTCACGCACGAGCAGGTGCTTCAGAACGCCCCGGATGCCGCCGACGGCCGATTCCGTGTGACCGCGATCCTGGGAGAAGAGCAGTGACCGACATCATCCGTCTGGACGCGGCGGATCTGGCCGCGAAGCTCGCTTCCGGCGAGATCTCCAGTGTCGAGGCCACCCGCGCTCATCTCGACCGCATCGCCGCGGTGGACGGCGACGTCCACGCGTTCCTGCACGTCAACGAAGGGGCGATCGAGGCGGCTGCAGCCATCGATGCCCGTCGTGCGGCGGGTGAAGAGCTGGGCCCGCTCGCGGGAGTCCCTCTCGCGATCAAGGACGTCCTCGTCACGACGGACCAGCCCACCACGAGTGGCTCGCGCATCCTGGAGGGCTACCGTTCGCCGTATGACGCGACGGTGGTCGCACGCTCTCGCGCCGCGGGACTGATCCCGCTCGGCAAGACCAACATGGACGAGTTCGCGATGGGGTCGTCCACCGAGCACTCGGCATACGGCCCCACGCACAACCCCTGGGACCTCGATCGCATTCCGGGCGGTTCCGGTGGTGGCTCGGCTGCGGCCGTCGCCGCGTTCGAAGCGCCGCTCGCGCTCGGTTCCGACACGGGCGGCTCGATCCGTCAGCCCGCGCACGTGACCGGCACGGTCGGCGTCAAGCCCACCTACGGCGGTGTGAGCCGCTACGGCGCGATCGCCCTCGCCTCGAGCCTCGACCAGGTCGGCCCGGTCTCCCGCACCGTGCTCGACTCCGGACTGCTGCACGACGCGATCGGCGGCCACGATCCCAAGGACTCGACCTCCCTGCGCGATGCGTGGCCCTCGTTCGCCGAGGCTGCCCGTGAGGGCGCGCGCGGTGACGTGCTCAAGGGGCTCAAGGTCGGCGTGATCCGCGAGCTTCCCGACAGCGGCTTCCAGCCCGGCGTCGCCGGGTCCTTCCGCAGCGCTCTCGCGCTGATGGAGGCCCAGGGCGCGGAGATCGTCGAGATCGGCGCGCCGCACTTCGAGTACGGCGTCGCCGCCTACTACCTGATCCTCCCGGCGGAGGCGTCGAGCAACCTCGCGAAGTTCGACTCGGTCCGTTTCGGCCTGCGGGTAACCCCCGACGGCAACCCGACGGTCGAGGACGTCATGTCCGCGACGCGCGATGCCGGATTCGGCGACGAGGTCAAGCGCCGGATCATCCTCGGCACGTACGCGCTCTCGGCGGGTTACTACGATGCCTACTACGGCAGCGCCCAGAAGGTTCGTACGCTCATCCAGCAGGACTTCGCGAACGCGTTCGCCGAGGTCGACGTGATCGCGACGCCCTCCGCGCCGACCACGGCGTTCAAGCTCGGCGAGAAGATCGACGACCCGCTGCAGATGTACCTCAACGACATCACCACCATCCCGGTGAACCTGGCCGGTGTCCCGGGGATCTCCATCCCCAGTGGTCTGTCGGACGAAGACGGCCTCCCCGTGGGCATCCAGTTCATCGCTCCGGCGCGCGAGGATGCTCGTCTCTACAAGGTCGGCGCAGCGCTCGAGACGCTCCTCGTCGATTCGTGGGGTGCGCCGTTGCTCACCCGTGCACCGCAGCTCGCAGGAGGGAAGCGCTGATGGCCGCCGCCAAGCTCATGGACTTCGACAAGGCGCTCGAGCTGTTCGAGCCGGTCCTCGGATTCGAGGTGCACGTCGAGCTGAACACCAACACCAAGATGTTCTCTGATGCACCGAACCCGGCGAACGAGGCCTTCCATGCCGCCGAGCCGAACACGCTCATCGCGCCGGTCGACCTCGGGCTCCCGGGCTCGCTTCCGGTCGTGAACGAGACGGCAATCCGCTCCTCGATCAGTCTCGGTCTGGCTCTCGGCTGCTCGATCGCCGAATCGAGCCGGTTCGCGCGGAAGAACTACTTCTACCCCGACCTGGGCAAGAACTACCAGATCTCGCAGTACGACGAGCCGATCGCGTACGAGGGTTCGGTGGAGGTCGAGCTCGAGGACGGGACGCTCATCACGATCCCCATCGAGCGCGCGCACATGGAAGAGGACGCCGGGAAGCTGACCCACATGGGCGGTGCGACCGGGCGCATCCAGGGCGCCGAGTACTCGCTCGTCGACTACAACCGCGCCGGCGTGCCCCTGGTCGAGATCGTGACGAAGACGATCTTCGGCACCGACCACCGTGCGCCGGAGGTCGCGAAGGCCTATGTGCAGGCCATCCGCGACATCGTGCGGGGACTCGGTATCTCCGAAGCGCGTCTGGAGCGCGGCAACCTGCGCTGCGACGCCAACGTCTCCCTGCGTCCGCGCGGACAGGAGAAGCTCGGCACCCGCACCGAGACGAAGAACGTCAACTCGATGCGCTCCGTCGAGCGGGCCGTGCGATACGAGATCCAGCGTCAGGCGCAGATCCTCGCGGACGGCGGCACCATCACGCAGGAGACCCGGCACTGGCACGAGGACACCGGCACGACCTCGCCGGGACGGCCCAAGTCGGATGCCGACGATTACCGCTACTTCCCGGAACCGGATCTGCTGCCCGTGGAGCCGTCAGCCGAGCTGGTCGAGGAACTGCGCGAGGCGCTTCCGGAGCAGCCGGTGGCTCGCCGCCGCCGCCTCATGACCGAATGGGGATTCACCGACCTGGAGTTCCAGGATGTCCGCAACGGCGGTCTGCTCGAGGTCGTAGAGGCGACCATCGCCGCCGGGGCGACCCCCGCGACCGCGCGCAAGTGGTGGACCGGTGAGATCACCCGTATCGCGAACTCCCAGGAGAAGGACGCGACCGAGCTGATCAGCCCGGAGAGCGTGGCTGCTCTGCAGCAGCTCGTCGATGCGGGAACCCTGACCGACAAGCTCGCGCGTCAGGTGCTCGAGGGCGTCATCGCCGGGGAGGGTTCGC
Organism: Microbacterium sp. Beta; assembly: GCF_005502545.1. Classification (NCBI taxonomy): domain Bacteria; kingdom Bacillati; phylum Actinomycetota; class Actinomycetes; order Micrococcales; family Microbacteriaceae; genus Microbacterium; species Microbacterium sp. Beta. The sequence goes on along the minus strand of NZ_SCOG01000001.1, from coordinate 22,287 downwards.
CGCAGGAAGTGGTCGACTCGCGTGGGCTCGCGGTGGTCTCCGACGACGGAGCGCTGATCGCCGCCATCGATGAGGCCCTCGCAGCGCAGCCCGATGTGATGGCCAAGATCAAGGACGGCAAGGTGCAGGCCGCCGGCGCCGTGATCGGGGCCGTCATGAAGGCGATGAAGGGCCAGGCGGACGCCGCCCGTGTCCGTGAGCTCATTCTCGAGCGCGCTGCGCAGTAGCGCGCCGTCCCGGGCCTCGTGTCGGAGGCCCGGGGGAGAATGGTCGTATGGGACACGGTGACGGACGGGGGCGGATCGTATCCGCCCCCGACGCCGACGACTCCGGCACGCGGATTCTCCATGTCGACATGGACGCGTTCTACGCCGCCGTGGAGGTGCTCGACGATCCTTCCCTCCGCGGATTGCCTCTGATCATCGGAGCTCCCGATGGGCGTTCCGTGGTGTCGAGCGCATCGTACGAGGCGAGACGCTACGGCGTCCGGGCGGCGATGCCGGTGTCGCAGGCCCTTCGACTGTGCCCGACCGCGCGCATCGTCCCGCCGCACTTCCACCGCTACCAGGAGGTCTCCCGGCAGGTCATGGCGATCTTCGAGTCGTTCACCCCGCTGGTCGAGCCGCTGTCCGTCGATGAGGCGTTCCTCGATGTGCAGGGTGTGCGTCGACTCTGGGGGAGCCCTGCACGCATCGCCGACCTCATCCGACAACGAGTCCTCGACGAGGTGGGAATCACCTGCAGCGTGGGAGTGGCGGCGACCAAGCACGTCGCGAAGATGGCCTCGACGATCGCCAAGCCCGACGGGATGCTCGTGGTCGCTGCGAGGGACACCCTCGACTTCCTGGCGCCGAGATCGGTCCGGGCCATGTGGGGCGTCGGTCCGAAAGCCGCGGAGGCTCTGGAGGCGCGTGGTATCCGCACGGTGCAGGACGTCCGCGATGCGCGCCCCGGAATGGTCGAACGCGCCGTGGGCACGGCCCTCAGCATGCGTCTCGGAGAACTCGCGAGGGGGGAAGACCCGCGGGCGGTGCACACGGAGCGGGTGGAGAAGAGCATCGGCCACGAGGAGACGTTCGACCACGACATCCTCGACCGTCCGTTCTTGCGAGCCGAACTGCTGCGGCTGGCCGACCGGGTCGCGGCTCGGCTCCGGCGCGCGGAGTGGGAGACCTCGACCGTCGCCGTCAAGATCCGCTTCGACGACTTCCGCACGGTGAACCGCTCCCAGACCTTGAGCGAACCCACCGCGGTGGGGCAACGCATCGGCGAGGCCGCGCAGTCGCTGTTCGAGCTGATCGATCGGCGAGACCCCGTCCGGCTCGTCGGTGTTCGCGCCGAGAACCTGCGTCCTGCCGGCGGCGGGGGTCTGGCTCTCTGGGACGAAGATGAGGACTGGCGCAAAGTCGAGGGGGCCGTCGACGAGGCCGTCGCTCGGTTCGGCACGGCGACGATCAGTCGTGCGCGGCACATAGGTCGCGGCGACGGTCGGGGAGCCGCTCAGCATCCGAAGGCCCACGGCGTGGATTGATCACGCGCAGGCGCGGTTCCTGGGCTAGCGTGGGGGTATGCCGAACATTGCACTGGAACTCGGAAAGCAGGCTGCGTCCTTCGGCGTGAAGAGCGCATACGGAGAACCACAGGACGTCGGTGGGGTGAGCATCACCCCGGTGGCGTTCACGTACTCCGGATTCGGCGGCGGCAGCGGAGACGGCGGCGAGGGTGGCGGCGGCGGTGGCGTCTCGGTCCCGGTCGGCGTGTACGTGCGTCGCGAGGAGGGTCTGCGCTTCGAGCCCAACATCATCACGCTGCTCGTGGTCGCTGTCCCCTTCGTCTGGGTCGCCGGACGGGCGCTCACTCGCATCATCCGTGCCCTCAAGAAGTGACGATCCGGTCGCGGCTGCACTGGAGCACGCCGCGGCGCTGATCGAGCAGGACGTCCGTGCCGTGGCCGCGGCGAATCCGGTCGTCCTCATCGACGGCGGCAGCGGGGCCGGCAAGTCCTCTCTCGCGGCATTGCTGGTGAGACGTTGGCCCGTGGTCGGGCATGTGCAGCTCATCGCCCTGGATTCCCTCTATCCGGGCTGGGACGGACTCGACGGCGGCGCGGAGCGCGCCCGCGAGTGGATCCTCGGTCCGCACGGGCGCGGCTACATCGGCATCTGGCGCCGCTGGGATTGGGAAGAGCAGTCCGAGGCGGAGAGTCATGCCGTCGACCCCTCCCTCGGAGTGATCGTCGAGGGGAGCGGCATCCTTCGCCCCTCCACGGCGGGTCTCGCCGACGTCAGAATCTGGGTGGAGTCGGCCGAAGCCTCGCGGAAGGCGCGCGCCCTCGCTCGCGACGGGGACACCTATCGCCCGCACTGGGACCGCTGGGCCGCGCAGGAACGCCGTCACATCGAGCGGGATGATCCTCGCTCCCTGGCGACGCGTATCGTCGAGGTTCCCTGACTACGCGCCCGACTCGGCTTCGTCTGCTGCCTGGATGAGAAGCTCCAGACGATAGCCCAGCCAGTCGTACACGTCGTGACGGCTGTCCGACATCGCGTGCTCGTCCGTCGTGATCCCCAGACGATCAGCGATCACGAGCCGGAGGGCCGTCACGGTGCGGAGCCACGATTCCAGATCGCCCAGGGTGATGGAGAGGTCACGAGTGCGAACCGCGTCTGCATCCGTGAGGCCCGCATTGGGGGCAGAGACGTCTTCAAGCGCAGCACGCATGCGACGCGCGTCCGCGAGGCGCCGATCGAGCAGATCCTTCCGCGTGCTCCCGGCGAAATCGGCAGCGGCGTCGGGGTCATCGGGATACGGGTTGGGCGTCAGGCGGTCGACGGCCGGGTCCTCGCCGTTCCGCGATTCACCGATGAGCTCGATGAAGTCGTCGAGCAGCATCGCCAGGTGATGCTCCTCGATGGCGCTGATCGTGACGGTGATGCGGTCTGAAGTCATGGGGAGGCCCTTCTGACCGTCGCCCAGAGGCCGTAGTCGTGCATCGCCTGCGCGTGGACCTCCATGGTCTCCCGGGGACCCGTGGCCACGATCGCGTGCCCGTCGTTGTGCACCGCGAGCATGAGCGCTGTCGCGTGGTCGAGCGAGTAGCCGAAGTATTTCCGGAAGACGCGGACGACGTAGCTCATGAGGTTCACCGGATCATTCCAGACGACGACCTGCCACGGCTCCAGAGGTGCGGCACTGAGTTCGATCGTCTCCTCGAGATCGGGGACTGCCGTGGGCATCGTCATGCCCAGCCCAACTCGTGCAGCTGCGCATCATCGATCCCGTAGAAGTGCGCGATCTCATGCACCAACGTCGTGTGGATCTCGTCGCGGAGTTCTTGCTCCGTCTCGCACTGCGCAAGATGCGGTTCGCGGTAGACGACGATGCGATCGGGGAGTTCGCCCATCCCGTACTGCGTCCGCTCCGTCAGCGCCAGTCCGTCATAGAGACCGAGCAGATCGAGGCTGCCGTCCTCCGGGCGGTCCTCCACCACGAACACCACGTTGTCGAGCCCTTCGACCATGTCGTCGGGGAGCAGATCGAGCTCGTCGATCACGAGCTCTTCGAAGGCGGCCGCATCCATGTCCATCCCCTCCAGCCTAGGGGCGACAGCCCTCAGTGGAGGAGAACGAGAATCGCGGCGACCGCTATGAAGAGCGTGCCGAAGACCGTGTTGAGCACTCGCTGTCCGCGCGCGGTTCGCGTGAGGCGACGGAACGGACGCGCGGCTGCCGCGAAGAACCCCCACATCACGATCACGTCCACCACGATCACGGTCGCGATGAGCGTGAGGTACTGGGGGAGCGGGGGCTGATCCAGTCTGACGAATTGGGGGATGAACGCCAGGAAGAACACGATCGCCTTGGGATTGAGCAGGTTCACCCAGAAGCCGCGGCGGATCATCGACCACGGACTCTCACGGGAGTCGACCGGAACGGGTGCGTCCTCGACCGCCACGGTCGGCTTCGTCAGGATCAGCCGGACGCCGAGAAACACGAGGTAGGCCGCTCCGGCGTAGCGGATCCCGTTGAAGAGAAGCTCCGAACGGGACACGAGGAGCCCGACTCCCGCGGCGACGACCGCCACATGGACGATCAGGGCGATCTGCTGCCCGACGATGCCCCAGATGGAACGACGCCATCCCTGATTCATCGCATTCGACATCGTGTTGATCGCGCCGGCCCCCGGCGTGAAGCTGATGACGACGGAAGCGGTCAGCAACGAGAACCAGACCGCGAGCGACACGTCGTCAGTCTAGGGCTTCGCGGGGGCGCATCATTTGAGGCACAGATGCGAAGAAGGCCCGAACCTTGCGATTCGGGCCTTCTTCTGGAGGGTGAGTAACGGGACTCGAAACTGTTACGCCCACACCCACCGAATGCCTGTTTCGCCGCGGAATCACGCGGGATTTTTGTTGTTCTGACGCGGGGCTCGGGCCAGCGTCCGTAAGTACAGTCTAACGGCAAATCCGGGGATCGCAATGGCCCATTGTAGGCACGCCTACGGGCTTGCCCAGCGGTAAGCCCACTGCCCGACGCCCATACGTGGGCGCACGTAGGTCACGTTCCCGAGCCGCTGAAGGCACAGCCGGCGATAGTCTTCGATCAGCTCGGAAGTGACGCTCATCTCGTCAGCGATCCACTCTGAGTGGTGGCTGGTCTTCTCGAGCTCGGCGTAGCGATCTGGGTCTATGAGGAGTGTGGCCGCGTAAGTGTCGGCTTGACGCTCAGAAGCGGGGTCATCCTCGCACTCGTGCCCGAAGTGGTGATGTCCCAACTCGTGGGCAATCACGCATCTCCGCTCGTTCGGCGTGCACAGCAGGTTGAAGTAGATCCGCCGCTCGTCGTGCGCGTAGTAGCCGAGGTCTCCCTCGGGCATCTCGATGGCGTGTACTTCAAGCCCCGCTCTCGCCGCCATCGCCAGAAGCTCCCTCATCGTCCCCCTCGAACGCCTTTCGTACCTTCGGTGCCCCCCGCTTCGCTGCTTTGCGAGTGGGAATGACTTGATCTGCCGAAGGTTCCTGCTGGTAGTCATCTTCCGTGATGCCATCGACATTGAACGTCCGTACAGCGCTGAGCGGTCCTTTGGCGAGCCGGCGGGCTTCGTTGATCATCTCGTACGGGCTGATGCCGAGGAGTGTGGCGATGTAGTGAACATCGTTCGTTGTGAGGATGTTTTTGCCGTTGAGTATGTCTGCCCACCAGCTCTTTCCTCGCTGGCCTTCCGTGAGATCTGCGAGCTGGCGGATCGACAGCCCGGTGGCCTCGCGAACGCTGTCAACGTACGCCGTGATGTCCTTCGCGAACTGTGAGTGCTCGGCCTTGCCGCCGACTGTTGGCTTACGTCCCATGTGAGAAGCGTACTCAATTACGGACGAATCTGTAGTCCCTACTTGCGCTGTCCGTAACTACGGACAATGATGGAGTCATGCCAACCAACACCGACACCTACTCCTCCTCGATCGTTGACGCGGTCAGAGCGGAGATGGGGAGCCAGAAGAGAAAGCTCAACGAGCTTGTCGCCCCGCTGGGCCTAAGCTGGCCCACAGTCTCCGGCAGACTCAACGGACACAAGCCCTTCACGCTCGACGAGATCGCCAAGATCGCCGACTTCCTCGGCGTCTCAGTCGAGTATCTCCACGAATCGGCGCGACTGCGAGACAGGGCAGTTAGCCAGCCGCAGACTTTCGAGGCGTCGAGAATCTCTCCGCCTCAGCAGGACGCATGGGCTCAGCCTTCCCGCGCTCGGGCAAGGAGAGTGTCATGAGCGCCCTTGCGAAGCTGGACATTCAGCAACCGCCCACTTCCATGGATACGATGCGGGCGAACATCCGCCTCATCGAGACGCCCGAGCAGGGCGCGAACGTTCTTACGCAGATTGAAGCACTGCGGGAAGCGTTCAAGAAGCTCAAGGATGCCGAAGACCAGCGAATCGCAGCCGTTCGGCTCGAACTAGCGCTGATCCGTCGCATCGGGCAGCTCGGCGGCGGGCACCTCTTCGCCACCCAGAAGCGCGCCATGTGCCGCGATCTCGTCTCTATGTCGGACGAAGAATTCGAGCGCGTCACCGACTTCGTAGACGGCCGCACTTCGCCCATCGTGGCTTTCCGCGCCTACCGCGCGCAGACGCCAGAAGCGCTCGCTCGAGAGGCCGAGGCGCAGGAGCGCGCGGCTCAGTACCGACGCGACTTCTGGAAGAAGATGACCGACGACCAGGAGTTCCACGAGGCCTACAACGCCAAACGTCAGGCAGATGAACGCGAGGTGGAGGAGTCCAGGACTCGTCAACGCGTTTCAGAACTCACGTCGTCGCTCCTCGTGGAGCTGGACATGTCTGACCGGCCCTTCACTACTCGCGAACTCGCCAATGAGGTTGCATCGAAGGTGCAGCACTGGGGCCTCGAAGAGGAATGCGAGTTCTCGAGCGACCCGGCCTTCAGCCAGATGATCTCTGAAGTTGCGCGCGGGGCAATGCGTAAGACCACACTCGGCGAGGACTATCCCTACACCAGGGTGACCTTCATGGCGGACGGGGAGTTCCTTCACATCCCGTGGCAGATCGCGACCGTAGATCACGTCGCTGCCTACGCCGACTATGCGCAGTCGCAGGCTGACGAGATGCAGCGCAAGGCAGACAAGGCGGCCGCGGTAGCCGTTCACTACAGAGAGCAGATTGCTAGACGCAAGCTGCCTGGGAGTACACGGGTTGTCACACTCAAGGGTGTGCAGGAGGTGTCGTCATGACCGCCCTCGACATCATCCAGCACGACGGCGAGTTCGTAGTCACGTCTGAGACGATCGCGAACGGCGCCGGCGTCGAGCGCCGCGCGGTGCTGCAGCTCATCGGCAACAACATCGCCGACTTCGAGGAGTTCGGGCAGGTCGCATTTGAAATGCGGGCTGGCTACAACAACTCCCAGGTGCGCGTTGCTCTCCTGAATGAGCAGCAGGCAACCCTGCTGATGACGTTCCAGCGGAACACGGATCAGGTGCGGGCGTTCAAGAAGGCGCTCGTGAAGGCGTTCTTCGAGATCGGGAAGCAGGTTGCGCCCACGGGCGCGAACCTTCTCGCTCTCGCGGTGATCGAGGCGCAGCAGATGCTGGAAGCGTCTGCACGTCAGGTCGCCGAGCTCACGCCCCGCGCTGAGGCATGGGATGAGCTCGCATCCGCCACTGGTGACTACGAAGTCGCGGACGCGGCGAAGATGCTCGCCCGCGCCGGCGTCGAGACCGGGCGTCAGCGACTGTTCGGGCAGCTGAGCGGTTTGGGCTGGATCTATCGTGCCCCGTCTGGGAAGTGGAAGGCTCGCCAGTCTGCGGTGGATGCCGGGTATCTGGCGGAGAAGCCACAGTCCCACCACCACCCGCGCACCGGGGAACTCGTGTTGGACCCGCCCCAGGTTCGTGTGACCGTTCGTGGTCTCGAGCGGCTCCGAGGGCGTCTCGGCCGCATCGTCGCGCTGGAGGTGGCGTCGTGAACGACACCCTGCCTCTCTGGTTCGCCGCCGGTGGTGCGATCGCCGCCGTGTACGGGTGGCTCGTCCTGGAGTTCCGCGCGTCGGCCCGGTATTGGGCTGAGCGTGACGCGGCCGATCCGGTCGTGGTTACTGGGTCTGGTGTCCGTCGCGATAGTCGTCCGTACGCATGTAAGAGCGTCGGAGGTGTGCGATGAGCGAGACTTGCCGGCTGTGTGAGGTCGCCGAGAGTGGCGATCGCAAGGTCAAACGATCCGAGAACATCCCGCTGTGCAATCGCCACTGGTCGCAGTGGGTAGCGCGCTATGCATGGCCTTCCGAGCTTGAAGCTCCCTGCTCTGCGCATGTTATCGAGGAGGCGCCATGATCTACCTCTCGCTCGTCCGCTGTTCATTGTGCGGGACTCGTTGGTGGCGTCGCTCGAACAACGAGCACTGCCCGAAGTGCTTCCCGGGCGCTGAGGAGCGTGTGTGATGACTGAGTTCGCTTCCACCCTGTACCCGCAGACCAACCCCACCAACCCGATCCTGCTCGACTTCCGAGACATGGGCGGAACTCCAATCGACGCAGACCTGTATCTCTCTGAGATCTTCGGCCGCGACGGTGACCTGTTCTTGAGCGGGGTACCTCGGAAGTACGGGCGTATCGCACAAGAGCAGATCGTCCATGCGATCCGTGTTCTGACTCGTCTGGCGGCTTTCTCCGGCTGATCCCCGTCATCTGATCCGGCTCTACTCCCGTCGCTGGGGGTAGCGCTACTCGGCGTGCGCTCGCGCAGGTCTCTGACAACTCAACAAACACAACCGGTGAAGATATGCCGGCACCACGCCAATGGTGTCGGACACCCCCAGATGGGGGCTACGGGATCAGGGAGAACCCACGACAAGACGTGTGGGGGACCGGTGAACCTGTGGTGCACGAGGACGAATGGACCGTAGGGCAGGCAGCCCAGGCCCCTCAGGAACGCAACCGGGTGGAGTCGAAGGAATATCGACAGTTCGCCGCCACAGCTGTACGGGCGGAACCAAGACGCAGGGTGATGCGTCGACTTGGCCGGGGTTTGGTCGCCCGGAACCAGAGCCACAGGGTTAGTGGCCGTCGCCGAGCCTGAGATCGGTGGACTCGGAGTATGACCGAGCGGCGACACGTGGGGGATCGGTTCTGAGTGGTCACGCGGGCTGGAATCCGCGTGCGACTCCCGAGAGACCCCCAGGGGCTGGTGCATCACACACCAGCCCCTTTCTCTTCCCACCACATGGAAGGAGTGGTTGTCATGGAATGGAGACCGGTTCTCGATGCAGAGTCCGTCTACGAGGTATCTGAGTACGGACAGGTGCGCAGGGTGAACGGAGCCCTGCTGCCTTTCTCTGTCAACAGAGGCGGCTACATCCTCTACAGCATCAAGCGACGGGGAACTCAACGGAAGGTTTTCTCCCATCGCCTAGTCCTTGAGGCCTTCGTGGGGCCGCCGTTCGAGGGCGCGCTGGGGTTGCACTACGACGACGTGCCGACCAACAACCACATCAGCAACTTGCGGTGGGGGACGGCTGCGGACAACGCGGCCGACTACGTCCGGAATACGGGCATTCCATGGAGCCTCCAGCGCCCCGTGGAGAGGAAGGGTACGCGCACGCTCAAGACGCACTGCAAGAACGGCCATGAGTTCACGGAACTCAACACCCTCAACACCATCAGCGGGGGCAGCTTTAAGCGCGTATGCAGAGCCTGCAAGGCCGATCTCAAGCGGGCTTACCGAGCTCGCAAGAGGCGACGCGCTTCCTAGGCGGCGGACTGGGGAATTCCGCTACCGGCGCTCTGGGGGTGCCGGACCAGTGCAGGGCCGGGCGATCTGGGGATCAGCCCGGCCCTCACCCATACGACGACGAATCGAAGGAGCAGCAGCACATGAGCGGGACACAGATCGCCGACGTTTTCTACGGCAACCGCGACTGGCTTGACGGACTCGATTGGGTTCCTGTCACATCCGTCTATCTCGGCGGGGGCTACGACTGGGACGAGTTTCATGCGTGGTACTCGCCGTCGGTGCGCCGCTATTTCTGGGGCTCTGGGTCCGGTTGCTCGTGCAACTCGTTCGCGGATGACTTCTACAACCTCAGTGACTTCGAGGATGGCGACCGGCCCGCACTCATGGCCGCTCTTGGCCGCTACTTCGACGGTCAATACCTCAACCGCCCACAGGAACGAGTGCAGGCGCTCAGCGAGGCGAACGGATTCAACCCACGGGATCTGAAGTGAACCGAAGACCGAACGCGGCCATCCCGGCCGACACCCGTTGTTCGGACTGTTCCGGTTGGGGCGGTCACATCATCCATCCCGGCGCCGATGACCGGGAAGACACGCACGAATGCCTGAGTTGCCACGGCAGCGGGCGAAAGACCACCAAACACGAGATTCGGAGACAGTCATGAGCATGGCCTACGTCCGCCGCTATTACGGCGTCCCGGCGATTCGAGGGCGACGGGTATCGTACCTCGGCCGCGAGGGGCGCATCACGAGCGCTGACCACAGGTTGCGCGTTCGCTTCGACGGGGACAACTTCACGTCGATCATTCACCCGACCGAGGAAGGTCTCGTGTATCTCGACGGATACGTGAGCGACCGCCCGGCAGATGTCGAGATTCGGAGCCAGAGCAATGACTGAGACACAGGCTGACGGCGCGGTGTCACGCACCGCTGTGTGTGCGAAATGCGGACGAGATGTTATCGACTGGTGCGGCGAGTGGTGCGACTACCGTGATCATCGCCTCACTCACTGGGTGAACGTGTGCGCTGCGGATGAAAACGGCCACGTCGTCACTGAAGTCGAGATTGAGAGGCAGAGCGATGTCTGAGTACGTCTGCCCGGGGTGCCGGGATAGCAACATGGCCGACGAGTGCTGGCACGATGAGAAGACCTGGACGCTGGCCGAGGCGCTGTCCATTGGCCTTCCCGGTGGGCCTGCGACGTGGGGCGATCCGGTGAAGCGGGCGTGGGCGTTCATCGACGACGCCGAAGCGCTCATGGGCGACGTGGGCGAGCCGCCTTACGCGGTTTCGATGTTCCATCCCGGAGGGCACGCACCGTACACGATCGTCGGCCTCGTCAACGGCCGCTACCTGTTTGCCGTCGACGAGGAAGCCACGTTCATCGGGGATGTGTGGGACGACCATGGGCGCGCCCGCCTCGTACCCCTCCGCGACACCCGGGCGTGGGCAACGTTCACCGCCGTGTCCTCCGGGGTCGCGGGTGCCCTCGCTGGTGGGTGGTTCGTCTACGGGCTCGTGATTCTCAATGGGTGACCCCGACTGCCCGAAGTGCGCTCACCCGACACCAGGGCAGCCACCACACACCCCCACGCCGGCGTGCACACGTCGGCCCATCATCGTCCCCCATTGCGCCTGCACGGCCTGCTTTGGGTGAAAGGAACCAGACATGACATCGATCGCTGAGCTCGAACACAGACTGCAGCTCGCACAGGAAGCCAGAGCCGACGCGGAACGATCTGTGAAGCTCCACGAGTTCCGGGAACGCTGCGCACAGGAAGCGCTCACCCTCGAGCGGCTGCGGCAGGGCGAGCTGTGAACGACCGAATCCGTGTGGAGCACACCGAGTCTGGGTGCTGGAAGGTCATGCGGGGTACGTACGTCGTCGATATCTACCCGGCACATATGTGGCGGTTCGCGTACGCAGAAGCGCTCAGGGAAGCGATCTACCAGAACCTCTCGATCGTCAGTCTCGAGATCTGCTCATGACGTGCCCCCTCTGCCTTGACCACGGAGAAGTGGTCATCACCCATAACCCGACCGTGTGGATGGACTGCCCCCACACGTACTGGAAGGACCAGACATGACCGACACATTCACCGCGAGCAACGGGATCGAGGTCACGATGGATCCTGACCGCGAAGGCAAGGTCTATCTCGTCGGCCGACGAGCACGCGGAGACGAGGGACAGTATCTCGACACTCACGCCACAGGCGGACCGGAAGGCATCGTCGCTCTTCGTGAGTTCTTCCAGCATGAGCGTGACGAAACCCGCGGACTGTGGCGTTCGGCGGCTGACCCGACGTGGACAGCTGTGCGCCGCAACACCTGCATCTACTTCCAGAACGAGGATCACGAACGGTCATTCCACTTCGTGCCCAAGCTTGAAGCCTCGATCAAATCGTGGTCCTCGGATCTGCAGGCACTGGCCTACGAGTACATCGAGGCTCACCCCGAGCGGAAGCCCTGGGAAGACGCAACCTACAAGGACGTCTGGGTCTGGACTACCACCGACGACACGGAAGAGGCACTCGGATGGGTCGCAGGAGACGGAACCTGGGACATCATCACCCCCAAGGGAGACGGCATCAAGGCCGCCGAGAACCCGATGGCGGCACTCGTCGACGCCGGGTTCGAGAAGTTCTCCGGCACTGTCACAGGCGTCCGACGCACCCCGGAGGACGCATCGTGACGGACTACAACGGCTTGGTCTACGGACTCGACGAGCAGATTTACCACCGGCAGCCGGGCTTGAGTTCGACCGGGGCGAAGAAGATCCTCCAGTCGCCGGCTCACCTGAAGCACTACCTCGAGAAGCCGCAGGAATCGAAGGCCGAGTTTGACCTTGGTTCAGCGGTCCACTCGAAGGTGCTCGGTGTGGGGGCACAGATCGCGGTCTACCCGGACGGGAACGGCCCGGAACGGTTCGAGTACGACGGGACCGAACTGGATAACGTGCTCGCGTCCAACGGGGCTATCTCCACCAAGGCTGCGAAGGCGTTCGAAGCGGACGCCCGCGACCGTGGGCTGATCCCCGTGAAGCGGGTCACGGCCCGGGTGGTGGACATCATGGCCGAATCGGTGCTGTCGAATCCGACCGTGAAGGCGTTGCTCTCATCGGGTGACCCGGAGGTGTCGATGTTCGCCACCGACCCCGACACAGGGGTGGCGCTGCGGGGGCGGCTGGACTGGCTGGGACCGCGGATCGTGGACATGAAGACCACCGCCGGGGATGCGTCTGAGTCGGAGTTCGCGATCCACGCGTTCCGGTTCGGGTACGACATCCAACAGGCCCACTACGAGCACGCCTACAACCTGATCACGGGTGAGACGAGACCGTACCTGTTCGCCGTGGTCGAGGCGCACGCGCCCTACCTCACAGCGGTGCACATCCTCGGAGCCGACGAACTCCTCATGGCCCGCAGACGCGCCCGTGAGGCCCGGGAACGGTATGCCCGTGCCCTCGAGACGGGGGAGTGGCCCGGGTACAAGACCCGCTCCGGTGGGCCGATCGGCATCCTCCAGGCACCCGTCTGGAACATCAACGCCTATCTGGATGAGTTCGAGGGGAGTTCCGCATGAAGTACCCGCAGCTTGAGAGGCTCGGAGACAGAGTTCCCGATCTCCCCGACGACGAGTGTTGGCCGTGGCGAGGGAACGCCGGCCCTGCAGGGTACGGCCAGGCCTACGACCCGACCCGCATGAGGACCGCGGGAGCCCACCGCGTCGTCTGGAAGCTCATTCACGGGCAGATCCCGGACGGGCATCACGTCGATCACACGTGCCATGACCCATCAACTTGCCAGGGGGGGATCGAGTGCCCGCATCGCCTGTGCGTGAACCCCGCCCATCTCGCCTGCATTCCAGGCAAGAGCAACATCCTCAGGAGTTCGGGTCCATCAGCGCTCAACGCGGGCAAGACGCACTGCAAGAGGGGGCACGAGTTCACGCCTGAGAACACTCAGATGATCAGGATCCAGTACGGGATGGCGCGGCGCTGTCGCATCTGCTCAGCACTCCGGCAGCGTCAGCAGGTCATCGATCGAGGGGGCAAAGCCCGTCCGCGTAGGCAGAGAGTCGAAGTAGGAGAGAGCCGACATGACTGACGACATCGACATCCCCGAAGACACAAGGAGATCCCGTCTCCCGAAACCTCACGCACAGGTCATGGATGAAGAGTTCGTGACCGCAGCGGAACGGTTCGCCGCATTCCGCGAGGCACACCCGAACGGGTACGTGGAGGCGACGATCGACCGGGTCATTGAGCACCCAGATGGTCACGTCACCTACGTGATGAACGCCGCCGCCTACCTCCAACGCCCCGGATTCGGGATGGTGTCACGGCCGGATGCGACCGCGTGGGCGCAAGGGTCCACGAAGGACGACAACGCGATCATCGCTGGGTCGCCCCTCGAATCAGCCGACACCATCGCAAGGTCGCGGGCGCTCCGCAACCTCGGCATCCTCGACGGCGCCAAGCCGGCCAAGATCCGCACTCCTCAGACCGAGGAACAGATCGGGGCCGACGTCGCCACCGCACGCGAACGTGCAGGGCTGTCGCAGAAGGAGCTCGCAGCTGCGGTGACGGATCGCGGGTTCAAATGGGCTCAGGCCACCGTCTCCCAGATCGAGAAGGGCGAACGCCCGTTGCGGCTCAGTGAAGCCGACCACCTGGCCGAGCTCATCAGGTTCCGGACGTGAGTGCGATCCCCGCGAAGATCCGTGCAGCAGTGCACGAGCGGGCGCAGGGCAGATGCGAGGGGTGCGGCAAGATCGCACCCCTCGAACTGCATCACCGGAAGTACCGGTCCCGTGGAGGGAAGCACACAGCCTCGAACCTCGTCGCGCTGTGCGGGTGGGGGAACCACACCGGCTGTCACGGCCTCGCACACGGACCCAACCCACCTCAAGGGTGGTCGCTCCCATCTGGGCGTTGCGACCCCGCCGAAGAACTGTTCCTGCACCACTGGGGACTCATCTACCTGAAGGACTGACCATGCCTGAACGAATCCAGCTGTCCCGGAAGAAGGGGTGGCGCAAGCCGGAGAACACGGTCGTCGTTGCACGCCCGTCCAGGTGGGGGAACCCATTCGCGGTCGGGGGTCTCGCATGGTTCGAAACACTCAACGGCCGGTTCGGGGGAATCGTCCAAGATCGCGAGACCGCAGTGCGCTTCTTCCGAGAGTGGTTCACCTATGGCGACAGTGAGAACGCCCGCGCCTCCAGAGACATGGCACTCGCCCAGTTGGCCGGGAAGAACCTCGCGTGCTGGTGTCCGCTCGATCAGCCATGCCACGCCGACGTGCTGCTCGAGATCGCGAACCGGGATCAGTCATGACTCCCGGTCATGTGTTCCCGGCCCGCTACGACGGCACCTGTGCCGCGGAATGCGGTCACCGCATCCATCCCGGAGACCCGGTGAGGTACGACGATGACGACGAACTCAGGCACGACCAGTGCACCCCGAAGCGGTCCAAGTTCGATATCGGACCCCGTGAGGTCGTCTGCCCCGACTGCTTCTGCATCAGGCCATGCCGATGCCTCGACTGAAAGGAAAGCGCGATGACTCTCTTGGTCTCGGCTGAATTCAGACCCTCATGGGAGGGCGATCCGGACAGCTATCGTCCTGGGCGGGCGTTCGAAACGGCATGGCTAATCGGTGATGTTAGCGACACGGAGTGTTTCGTGTACGAGATCTTCGAGAAGGACAAGCGGAGTCACTACGCCGCATCTCAACCCGTCTATGTCGGCATCTCTCGGAGCTTCCCAGCGAGGTGGGGAGAGCACCGTGCCCGCTCATGGTGGTTCGAACGAATGGAGCCATTCTGTGTGATCGTCAGCGGATACCCGACGCGCATGGATGCATTGAAGGTGGAGGCGATGCTCATCAGTGAGCATCGCCCCATCTTCAACCGCAAACCTGAGCGCGCTCACTTGGCGATGGCGCGGGACGCTCCACCATCCGAACCCTTGTTCAGCGCGGAGCTCATCACTAGGAGGGGTAATGGCACGGGATAGAGCGAACATCAGCATCGACATTTGGTCGGATGCTGACTTCCGCGACCTGACACCCCAGGCACAGGCGCTGTACTTCAAGCTCGTGTCTCACCCGAAGCTCGACTACTGCGGGTGCGTCGAGTTCCACCCTGGCCGCCTCGCCGCGATGTCCCGAGAGATGACATCGGGTGACGTTATGGTCGCTGCTCAGGAGCTCGCCGACAAGTGGTTCTGCGTCTTCGATCAGACCACCGACGAAGTGTTGGTCCGATCATGGGTGAGGCACGACGGGCTGATGAGACAACCCCGCCTCGCTGTGTCCATGGCGAAGGCGTACGGGGCGATTGCGTCGAACAAAATCCGGGCCGTCGTCGTCCACGAGCTGCAGCGCTACAAGAAGGCGAACAAGGATCTCCCGGCGTGGGAGAAGCCGCAGGTGATGACGGTCCTCAAGCAACCGGCTGTGGCCGTGCGTGAGACGAAGACGGAACTCACGTGGGACTTCCCAGGGTTCCTGCCATTCGCCGACATGTCTACGACCAACGCTACGAGCAACGTTTGACCCAAAGCTCGGTCGAGCCTTAGACCGGCGCTACTACATCTACATCTACATCTACACCTACAGCTACATCTTCTATCGAAGATGCGCTCTGCGGAGCGAACAGTTATCCACAGGCCACTACCTCCCAGCAACACGGGTAGTGGCCCCTTTCCCATTGACGGAGCAAGCATGACCCCCACACCAGGGCGACCAACCGACTGGGGACTCTCAGACGAATGGTTCACCGACTTCATCAACGACCTGCAGAACTCACCCACGCGGCGGCGACGACTCCGCCGGGAGAGCATCATCGCTCTTCCGGTGAAGGAATCACTCGCTGTCGCCTTCCAGGAGAAGACCGAACAGCTACGGCGGTACCTCGCCGGCGAACGAGAGAAGGACATCGCATGACGATCATGTACGAGGACGAGTGGGTGACACTCCATCATGGCGACTGGCGAGACGCCGACTTCGGTGAGCACGTCGATGCCATCGTGACCGATCCGCCGTACGGGGAAACGTCGCTCGAGTGGGACCGCTGGCCGAAAGGCTGGCCCGAGCAGGCCGCACAGATCACGGATGCACTCTGGTGCTTCGGGTCGTTTCGAATGTTCCACGACAACGCCGCTGAATTCGCGACCTGGAATCTCTCGCAGGAGATCATCTGGGAGAAGCACAACGGCTCCGGGTTCCACGCCGACAGGTTCAAACGCGTCCACGAACTCGCCGTCCTCTGGTATCGCGGGGACTGGGCCGACCTCAGGCACGAGACGCCCACGACGGCCGATGCGACACCGCGAACCGTTCGCCGCAAGACACGACCAACGCACACCGGCAACATCGAGGAATCCGCCTACCGGTCTGAGGATGGTGGGCCGCGTCTCATGCGATCCGTGCAGTACGTCCGATCAGAGCACGGTCGCGCGATCCATCCCACGCAGAAGCCTGAAGGAATCGTCGCTCCGCTGATCGAGTACAGCGTTCCGCCTGGCGGGCTTGTCGTGGATCTCTTCGCGGGGTCAGCTACCACAGCGATCGTCGCCCGCCAGATGGGCAGACGATGTGTCGCGTTCGAGATCCGTGAGGACTACGCCCGCAAGGCCGCTGAACGTCTCGCACAACAGACCTTCGTTTTCGAGGAGACAGCATGAACGCCGACATCATCACCGACACCACCTACCCGCACGGCACGATCGAGGGCTTCCAGGACGGTTGCAATACCGCCCACTGCCCTGCCGATGTCTCATGCAAAACGGTCTTCACCCGTTTCAACGGTGACTGGGCATTCAACCGGCAAATGAAAGCCGGCATGACACCGACCGAGATCGTCGCCGCCGAACAGAAGCAGGCACAGGAAGCCGCACAAGCCGATCTGAGAGCCAAACGAGCCCGCACGGGGGTACGCGCCGGGGCATCCCAAGGAGACCGCCGTGCAGCCGCAAACAAGGCACGCGGCGACGGGCTCGCACTCATCCCACGCCACACACTCCGCGAACTGCTCAACCAGGGACTCACCGACCGGGAAATCGCGACCAAGCTCGGCCTCAACCGCCGCCAAGTCACCGGCTCCAGAAACAACGCCGGGTATGAACGCAACCCCGACCGGAACCGGCGCCCCACGCCCACCCCAGCCCCCGCAACCACGGGGGCTGCTTCATGAAAGGGGAGACTACGCAGACCGGCATTCCGGTCATCGACTGCGACCAGTGCGGATACCGCCACCCAGCGACGCGGAAGCACTGCGAGGCCTGTGGTCTGGCCACTCTGTTCGGGCACGAAGCGCATGTAGGGGCCGCGAAGACCATCGCTGTCGATCATTTCGCTGGCGTCGGGTGGGGTATCGCTGCGCATCGTCTCGACATCCGGGAGTACGGGGTCGACAACGCGTCAAGCCTGATCCGTATCCGGTCGGCAAACGGCATGCGCACCATCTACCGGGACGTCTGGTCAGGACTGTTTCACCCGTCGCTTGTGCCCGCCCACCGGCTCTACATTGCCTCCCCGCCGTGCCAGACGTTCAGCATGGCCGGGAACGGTGAGGGGCGGGCAGCCCTGGATGACGTGCTGACCGCGATCGACGAAGAGCGGTGGAAGGACGCAGCCAGCCTCCACGGACTCACGGAACACATGGACCCACGCACCGCGCTAGTGCTGACGCCGCTCGCGCACATCTGGGGACACCGCCCCGAACTCGTCGCGTTGGAGCAGGTGCCCGAGGTGCTGCCGGTATGGCATGCCATAGCCCGAGTCCTCCGAAGGTTCGGCTACTCGGTGTGGGCAGGCATCCTCCGCGCCGAACAGTACGGCGTGCCGCAGACCCGCAAGCGGGCCATCCTCATGGCTCGACTCGATGGGAAGGTTTCACCGCCGACCCCTACCCATTCCCGGTACTACTCCATCGACCCGACACTTCTCGACCCTGGCGTCAAGAAGTGGGTGTCAATGGCGGAAGCGCTCGGGTTCGAGGGCGAGGGGCGCGTGCTGCGTTCGAACTACTCGGATGGATCGACAGGCGAGCTGGGCGAGCGTGACGGAGTTGAACCTGCGCCGACTCTGACGAGCAAGGCCGACCGGATGAAGTGGGTTGCGCGCAAGGCAATGGGCGCCGGGAGAGTAGAACGCCACGGCGAGCAGTCGGGAACGTCACTCCGACTGACATACCTCGAGGCTGCCGCCCTGCAGTCGTTCCCGACTGACATGGCGTGGCCTGGCAACCAAGGGGAGAGATTCCTCGCCATCGGCAACGCGGTCCCGCCACTGCTCGCCCAAGCTGTGCTGTCTGCCCTCCTCGCGCCCGCGGGAGAACGAGACGCATGGGATCAAGTATTCGCGGAGGTATCCGGATGACCTGGATTCTTGAGCTCCCCTACCCCCGCCCACCCAAGGGGCTGTCAGCCAACTATCGAGGCCACTGGGCACCGAAAGCGAAGTCCACCGCAGAGGTACGCGCGCTCGTCGTCACCCTTGCCCGCAACGCCCGCATCCCGACCATGGGGCGCATGCAGGTGGAACTGGTGTGGGCCGTCACAGATAGCCGGAAACGGGACGCCGACAACGTGTTCCCGCTCCTAAAAGCCGCCGCTGATGGTCTCGCATCCGACAGGGGAGTGTCTGCACACCTGGTCCCGGATGACAGCCCCGAATGGTGCGTGAAGATCGCACCCCGCATCGAGAAACGCGACACCGACACAGCCCACTTCGAGCTGATCGTCACTGATATCACCCACCGGCCCGAAAGGGTCGACGAACTCACGAAGGAAAGACTCACATGAGCACACCCACCACTGACCTCACCCCGTCTGAACTGGCTGAGGTTACCCGGTTCGGCATCCACGAAGAAGACCAGGAGGACGAACAGTGACCGACAACAAGAAGCTGATCGATGACGCCGAGCAGGGGAACCGGGCCATCGAGGAGCGGGAGGCACTGCGTCGAGCTGTCCAGTCTGTGACATGGAATGCATCGAACTATCCGCGAAAGGCCCAGCCGCACATCCTCGGAGCCGACATCTCCCCCATAACCGACTCGATTACCGATGCCGTTCTCGCTGCGGGGTTCGGCTTCCGTCGTTCCGCGCAGGTTCGAGCGATTCTGACCGAGGCCCACAGGGTCTGGTTCGGTATCGAGCGGGGCACCCACACCCTTTCGGACCTTGACCAGGTGCTTGACCCGAGCCGCTGGTCTGTCAAAGACCGCGAAGGAGAGACCCATGATTGATCGAGACACACTCATCGAGGGAGCCGCGAAGGCGATCTGCAAGGCGCATGTGGAGGAGTCTACGTATGGAGACTTCGCCGCCGCTGCTCTGGCCGTGTTCGAGAAGGCGCACACCCCTACCGACGACGAGCGGCGAGATCTGATCGCGTTCCTGCTTCGAGATCACAACTTCGAGGAGTCTCCGTGGGGGCGCACGTACACCGATGCTGAGATCGCGAACGCTCTCCGTCATTCCGTGGTTCCGGAGCCGCAGTCCGAACCGTCCAATCGGGTCATCGTCATGTGCGCGCGGTGCGGACTATTCCCGGTCGTCGGCGGCGACGAGATCAACAGCGACATCGTGGTTTGCGACCGGTGCGCGTTCGCTGAGGGGCGGGAATCGGCGCAGGGTGAACCGTCCGACGCGCGGTCGCGCACGGTGGCACACACCGGGCCGGGGCATGCGAGTGGTGATGCGGGTTACTGCGAGGGATGCCTGACCGACCGTGAGCAACGAGACAGCAACCGCATCCCGGGCGAACCCTTCACGCTTGAAGACCTCGCTCGCGAACACGAACGTCTCGTAGAACACCCGAACCAGATGAGTCAGACGGTCCCGGCGTTTCACGCGCTGACCGCGAAGGCTCTGCGCTGGGCCGCTCTGCGTGCTGCTGGGGGTGTGCGATGACATCGGAACGGCTGTACAAGGTAGGCGTAACACAGGACTTCGAGATGATCCACGTCGTGAAGGCTCCGAGCAAGCGGGAGGCGCGGCGCATCATCCAGGAACTCACGCGGGGCCGCATCGAGCAAGAAGACCCGCGCCTGGTCGAGAGCTACCCGAGCGGAGCGGTCGGCGCTGAGAAGGTCTCCTCGCTCATCACCCGGATCGATCCTGCTGGGGGTGTGTGATGAGGCGATCACCGAGCACACCGACTCCCTGCGGTTCATGCAGTCCCGTTTTGGCGAGACAGGCGCAGACCCTCAAGGAACCGGAAGCCGTGCCCCTCGTCGACGAGCGTGACCCGGAGTGCGTGAAGGCGTGGCCGGGCTGCGCGTCAATGGAGTTCGACCCGCGGTGCTGCCGGTTCCCAAAGTCGTGCAGCGCCGGCATCGTCCGGATGGTGCCCGTTCAGCAGGAAGGGGCCGACGATGCCTGACATCCTCAGCCCCGACTGCAGGGACGGGAAGTGCGCCGCCTGTACGGGCGACGCATGGAACAACATCACCGACCAACCATGCGCCTGTGAATGCGCATGCCACGACACGAAGGAGGACACGTGAGCGATCACGCGAATGTCGGCTACCTCACATGGGAAGAGTTCGACCGGTTCCAGAAAGCCGTGCACAACTCACAGAAGGTCGTCCCGTGGTTCCGCGTCGCCGGGTACATCAAGGGCGGAGTCGAGGAAGTGCGCGCCCCGTCGTCGAACCACCCGGTCGGCATTCCGCCGACGTGGCTCGCGGCCGAAGAAATCACCAGGCTCTCCCGCGAGCTCCGATACTGGGCCAACCTCGAAGACATCGCCAACGACGACATCGGCGCCATGACCGCACGAGACTTCACCCGCGAGGTCGAAACCGCGATGGCACGCTGGCCGATCGAGGACAAGCCCCGCAAGGTCCGCCACGTTCGCTGCCAAGGCTGCGCCGGCGAGACCATCCGCTACACACCACCCGTAGGCATCTGGCAGCCCGTCAAGATCGCGTGCACCGAATGCTCACGCGCCTACACCGAGGACGAGTTCAAGACCCTCGTCGAACTCGTCAACGCCGAGATCAAGCGAACGGAGGAAGCCATTGGGCGCACTAGACGACTGGGTGCAGCTTGACGAAGCCACCACAATCACTGGCAGATCCACCCACACCATCTACCGGTGGGCCAGAGAAGGAACCGTCCGCACCGTGAGGCCCGGTGACGTGATCTGGTACAACATCCGAGACCTCCGGAACGCATCCAAGAAAACACCGGGACGCCCACGGAAGTAATCTGCAAAACCTGCTACAGTAGCCGCGAGGCTCAAGAACTATGTTCCCAGCCCCCCAAGCCGCCACTCACCACGAGGGCGGCTTTCTTCATTCCTCCCGGCAGATCGTTGACCCAGCGTCGCGGTTAGCTCGGTCGCAGGACGCCGCAATGACACGCGGCACATAGAGCACCCCACGACGGGAGCTCACCAACTGAATCAGTGCTCGTTCTCCCGGAGCCGCATACGGGACATTGGCGTGTAGCTCAGCAGGCAGAGCCCTCGACTGTTAATCGAGAATGCGCTGGTTCGATCCCAGCCACGCCAGCCACAGCTCAACCTCACAGCCCGCATCGACGCGTACGGGGACGAACCATGACCGGGTATGTGTGCGAGCTCTGCGGAACCGACCGGGGTAGCTACACCGCCATGATGGCGTGTGAGCAGGAATGCCATGCCGAGAACATCGCGGCCCGTAAGAACCACGTCACGCCCCGAGTCATGCGCCCTGTCGCACAGTGGGACGACGACTAAGGGGGAGCGATGGCCTGGGAGAACAACCGCCCCACCCACGTACCCACCGCCGTACGGGAAGCATGCCTCACCCGCGACGGCAACCAATGCACACAGACCCAGCGCAACGGGCAACGATGCCCCGAAACCACACGCCTCGAAGCCGCACACATCGGCCAATGGCACGAGGGCGAGCAGACCACAGTGCACATGGTCCGCACACTCTGCCACTGGCACCACAACAGAGAGACCCAAGCCCAGGCCGCAGCGGCACGAGCCAACACACCAAAACCCAACCTCGAACACCCACGCGAACAACACCCAGCACTCCGATAGCC